>FR886200.1:0-18537 GCA_000436475.1 Eubacterium sp. CAG:248 | reverse complement strand
TGCAGGCGGTTTCATTTGCGTTAAATACGGGTTACTCGATTGAAAATGCGTTTGCAGAAGCAGTGGGTGAGCTTGAACTTCTATATGGAAAAGAATCATCTATAGTCAGGGAGTTCAGGATGATGGTAAACAGAATAAAAAGAAACGAAAACCTTGAAGATATTATGGATGATTACGCAAAAACATTAAATATAGACGATGTCAGCTATTTTTCGGAAATATTCAGATATGCCAAAAGAAGTGGTGGTGATATTCCAGCGATTATTAAACAAACGACAAAAATGATAAGGGAAAAGTCAGAAGTCCAGATGGAAATAGACACGATAATAAGTGGAAGAAAAATGGAGCAGAAGATTATGGTGTGTATTCCATTGGGGATACTTATATATCTTAGGATGACAGCACAGGGGTTTGTCGATGTGCTATATGGTAATGTGCTGGGAATAATAGTTATGACACTATGTCTGATCATATATGCAGCTGCAGCTGTTATTTCAATCAGAATCGTGGATATTAAGGTGTAACATAAAAGGACTAAGAGAGTTGTCATGAATAAGAAAATCAGAGTAAATGCTATAACAAATAAAATAAATACTAAATATATTATTGTTGTAATACTTGTTCTTGGAATAGTGTTAGTTAAGACACTTGTTATAAAAGATTCACAGAAATCATCAGTAAGTCATATAAAAAGACCAGAACCAGGTGAAGCTTCTAAAAACATTTCATTAGATGTTTATGATGCAGCTGGAAATAAACAGACAACAATAAATACATATGTTGAGCCAAGAAAAATGTCAGAGGAAGAGACACAGCAATGCTTTGATGAAGCCTATGATGAGCTGTTAAGGATTGTGTTAAAGAATAATGCTTCAGCAGATTATATTACACAGGATATATGTATGACAGATAAGCTTGCAGAAGGTCTTATAAGTGTAAGCATGTATCCCTCAGATTATTCAGTAATTGATTATGATGGTACGGTGCATAATGAGATGTTAAGTGAAGGTGATGTTAAAGAGGTGTCACTAACATACGTTATGCAATACGAGGAATATGAAAGACATGGTGTTATAGAGTTGAATGTACGGGCAGCCGGTGAGTATGATGATGAATCACAGAAGGTAATAGCACAGAATACTATCCAGAAGGCCGTAGATAATACAGTTAATAAAAACATAGACGAAAAGGAGGCAGCTCTGCCGTCAAATATAGGGCAGAAAGATATATATTACAGATACACAAAAGAAAAAACATCATGGCTATCATATGTTATTGTGCCGGCAGCTGTTGCGGTACTTATATTGTACAGAAGAAAAATGAAGAAAAAAAGAGAACAGGAGCTAAGAATAAAGGAATTAAAATACGATTATTCAGAGCTTATAGCCAAGCTTACATTACTTCTTGGTGCCGGTATGACCATAAGGAAGGCATGGGAGAAGATGGTTGAGGATTATATGAAGAAAAAGCAGGCTGGTGGTGGAGTGAAGATAGTATATGAAGAAATGTATATAACAGATTGTAATATAAAATCCGGAATATCGGAATATGAAGCTTATGAGGAGTTTGGATACAGATGTAACACAAGGGAATACTTAAAGCTTGCATCGCTGCTTCAGACTAATCTTAAAAGAGGAACGAACCGGCTAAGGGAATTACTCTGTCAGGAGTCATATGATGCGTTTGAACAAAGAAAAAATATTGCAAGGCAGAAGGGTGAAGAAGCTACAACAAGACTGCTTATACCAATGATTATGCTGCTTATGGTAGTTATGGTTATAGTCATGGTTCCGGCAGTTATGAACTTTTATCTTACATAACAGAAAGCAGAGATTTCTTCTGTTATGTTACATGAAGACTAAACAGGAAAGGAAGAATAGTGTGAAAAATAAGATTTTTCACACGCAAGAATGGAGGATTATTATGAAAACAGATGTTATAAAGACAGCAGTAAAAGAAAATAAGAAAAACAAAATGGCAGTATTTTGCAGAAAAGTAAAAGAAAATATAAAAAATTTCTGGCAGGATGAAGATGGCATGGGAGTCGTGGAAATAGTACTTATTATCGTTGTGCTTATAGGTCTTGTCATCATATTTAAAAGTCAGATAACAGCATTGGTTAATAAGCTGTTATCAAAAATGTCAAGCCAGGCAAACAAGATATGATAAATACGGCAGCAATATCACATATAAAGACAATATCACATATAAAGACAATATCATATATAAGGACAATATCATTAAGGGCACAGATTACGGTTATGGCGGCAATGGTGTTTATGATTGTTGTTTCATTTGTTACAACATGTGTGGATAGTGCAGCAATGTCAGGATATAACACGATAATAAAACAGTCATGCAGCTTGTCTGATGAATCAGTATTTGCAGCATATAGTAATGATTTATTAGAACAATTCGATATATTTGCATTGAAAAAATCAGACATAATCAATGAAAAAATCCCCCAGTACATCAAAGAAAATATAAAAACATATTCTAAGGATTTAAGCCTTACAGAAGCATCATATACTGGTTATAAGTACATGACTGACAATGGCGGATATGGTGTTGAAGAGCAGATAATAAAATATATGAAAAGTGGTGGGTATGCTGATGTTGTTAAAAACTATAATGCTGTCAATAACCGCATAAAAGAATCAGATGCTGTCAGAAGGGTTACAGAAGCTATATGTTCAACACAGGCTGCAGCCGGTGAGAGCAGCAGCGTGATGAGCCTGCTTATAAGTACATGTTCGGATATGGATGAAAAGGAAAATGAAATATCCAGTATGGTGGCTGAATGTAAAAAGAATATGGATGAACTGCATTATATGTATGAAGCAGATGATGTAAATATACTATCGCAGTATAGCAGAAAAATCGAAAGAATATCAGACGAAATACATAACATTTCACAAGATATATTATATCAGGCTTCGTCTTATGAAGAGTTAAGAACAAAGTCAGAACAAAGCATAAGGGAATGTCATGAAAAGCTGAACTTTAACAGGAGTGATATAAGTGATGAGCTGTATCAGGAATTATCAGAGGATATAGACAGACTGTACACAGAATATGGTGATGCTGATGTATTATCGGAGGGATATATCAGGGATAGTGTGGATAATGACAACTCAATCATAGAAAATATCGTCGGTAATATGCAGGCTGTTCAGGATATTTGTATGAAAATATCAGAGCCTGACGTAGAAAAACAGGAGTATATCACAAAGATAGAAAAAATATACGAAGATATAGAATCAGAAATAAACGGATTTAGTATCAAAACAATCGTACAGGAATATGAACAATATACTTTCAGAGCAGATGATTATAACACAAGCATAACTTCACTAAATAAAATCTATCAGATGTTAAAGGAAGGAGCAGCAGGACTGGTGATTGATGGTGAGATATCAGATAAGTCCATGGATTATTCTGACCTTGCAGATACATGTGTATCAGGAAGTTATGGAGGAGATGGTATATCCAATATAGATATACGTCAGGCACTTGTCAGTGAATATATAATATCAAGATATGCAGGCTATACAGATTATATTGAAAAAAACGGACAACAAACTGGTTATATTGAAAAGAAAGACCGTGCTGCTGGCAGACTGCTTGATTATGAAATCGAATATATTCTGTGTGGAAGGCAGTCAGATAAGGATAATCTGAATGAAGTTCTTTTTAAGCTTGTACTGATAAGAGAGGGACTTAATCTTTCATATCTTGTAACAGATGTACAGAAAAAGAATGAGTGTTTTGGATTAGCACTACAGCTTCTTGGATATACGGGAAATATGGTACTCATTAAGGCAGCCCAGTATTTTATTATGTCTATATGGGCGTATGCTGAATCAGTTATGGAGTTAAGAGAGCTGTATGCGGGTGAAAGTATTGCCACAGTAAAAAATGCAGACAACTGGATAACAGATATTAACACAGTTATAAGCAGCGGTGCCGCAGGTTTAAAGACAAGTCTGTTTTCGGATAAGAATAAAGCTGGGAAAGAAACAGGCAGTACAGCTGGTTATAACAGCCTTGATTATATGGATTATATGCGTATCCTACTGCTTATAAAGGATAGAACTGCGAGGAATGCAGGTATTATGTCAGCCATGGAAATGGTAATGATCGCACTAGGACATGAGGATTTTAGAATGAAGGAATACATATACGAAGCATCTGGCACGGCCGTGTTTATATATGTAAAAAATGGACAGACATACAGCCAGAAACTGGAGTATTCGTATATTTAAGATACCATGGTCAAAAGGTCTAAACCCACATGAGCCTGCTTTTTAAAACATATAGTGATAATATGCAGGATAAGCAGCTGCCTCTTTATGTGCAGATAAACTTATATTAAAAATAAATGATGTGGATACGGCACTTTACGTTGTGTCAATCATAAAGTACAAAAAGAAACATTATAATAAAACCTAAAGGAAAAAACGAAAATTTAAAGGAAGGAGAAAGATAAGACTTATTCTTATAAATTAACAGGTATGATGTTTATAACGCCAGAAATACATAAACATAATACATCCTCTGCACAAGCCAATAATGTAGTTTATCTCAATAAAGAGGCATATATTAAAATGGCAGCTTTTAATGCATTAAGAGCATCATCCACAGTGGAGGCAGCACTTGTTATACCTTTATTTATATATGCAGTTATGGCAGTAATGTATTTTATACAGGTTATGGCAGTGCGCTCACATGTGAATGATGCATTATATATAACTTTAAAGAAAAGTGCAGGTTACGCATATATATACGAAAATTTTAATGAGTATGCCGGACAGAAAGCTATAGAAGATGGAATTGCTGATGATTCTACAATAGACAGCGCAGGTGGTGGGATAAAAAAAGGCATGGTTGTTGAGACCATAAGGAGAATGTTTATAAAAGAACTTGGTAAAGATTATGCAAAAAATAATAACATTGAAAATGGTGATGCGGGCTTCATATTTATAAGTTCAAGAGTACTGCAGGGAAATTCAGTTATAGATATAAAGGTTTCATATTATATTAAAAATCCTTTTGATATATTTGGCAATACACGTATAAAAATCGCAGACAGGAAGAGGATTAATGCGTGGCTTGGTGAAGACATGGATGGATATAAAAAAGCTGATGGAATGTCAGAGGAATATGTATACATAACAGCAGGTGGGGAGGTATATCATACAGATTCAAAGTGTACACATTTGCTGCGTTATATAAAAAAATGTGATAAAGGTGATATAAAAGAAATACGTAATAATTCTGGTTCAAAATATTATGAGTGTAAAATGTGCAAAAAAAATACAGATGACAAAGAAACAGATGATAAAGAAACAGGAGATACAAAGACAAACAGTGTGTATTATACAGAATATGGAACATGTTTTCATAGTAACAGTATGTGCACAGAGCTAAGACGCAATATCCAGAAAGTGAAAAAATCGGACATAAAAGACAGGAAATTGTGTGAAAAATGCAGTGGATGACTATAGATTGTAAATACAGGAGGTGTCACAGGAGGTGCCACATGTTTAAAATAATATATTTGATAATATGTCTTGCTATACTTTCATATAAAGATATAAGAAGCCGTACAGTTCCTGTTATGTGGCTTATATTAATGGGAGCCGGAATACCGGTTATGTATGTGTGTGATTATAAAGCAGGTGGTGAAATAATACAGTACAGCCAGATAGTACTGTCAATAATTATAGCAATAATATTTATACTCTTGTCGGTGTTTACACCGCTGATCGGCGAAGCAGACGGGATAATTATTGGTTATGTCTGTCTGCTCTCGGATGTGTATATAGCAGTTTTTACAGTGTTGATATCATTTATTATGCTGGCAGTTTCAGGTGGTATATGGGTAGCTGCTAAAAAAATGAAGATTAAAACAGCCGTACCATATATACCATTTTTACTATCAGCATATATGTTAACGTTGTTTTGTATATAGAAGGGAATGATGATGGTATGCATACAGTTGAGAATGCGGTGATTGTACCTGTATTTACGCTTATTATAGTAGCACTTATAAGTGTCAGCGGATATATGCATGATAAAGTTGTTATGCGAAATATTCTTAACCAGTTATCAATAGAATATTCAAGGAATATAACAAGTAATGAACAGAAAGCTCTGCTTGTAAAAAGTGAGGAATATATAAAAGACAAAACAATATTTGTAAAAAAAGTAAGTGTTAAGCCAGGTTCATATGCAGGAAAAGAAAATACAGCAGACGGTATAAATCATATTACATGTACTGCAGAATGGCCATTTAAACTGGATTTTTTCGGAATCAATATTGGAAATATAAGTATGAGCAGGGAGGTATATAGAAACCATTCAGAACAGATTATAAGAAAGACTAATATAATGCTGCATAAATAGTGGCTCATTACGTTAAAAGAGAATGGAGAGTATTTATGGAAGATACATTGGAAAGAGAAGTGAATGTAAGATACGAAAGGGATAATAGTATTAACTATGCTGTTATAGATGCGCAGAAGGAATGGAACTGTGAAGATGACTATGAAGTAAAGATGCTCATGTTTAACATGCCAGAGCATTTTCTTGCAATCACAATGAATGAAATTGATGGAAGAAATTGTATATATTATGATATTTCTTCAAAACAGCAGCTTAGTAAGCTGTTTGAATATGGGAAGGTTACAATGGAAGAGGTTAAGACAATGTTTAACAACATAAGTGAGATGGTACGTGTGGTTGATGAATATATGCTGGATCTTGACAGAGTTATACTAAAGCCGCAGCATATATATGTTTCACTAGCCAATAAAAAATACAGTTTCATGTATTCTCCCATAGCTGGTAATTCTGATTTCTATGATAATATGCGTTCGTTATTTGAATATATATTGGAAAGATTCGATCATTCTGTTGAGAAGTCAAGTCTTGTCCGCTTTTATGAAATATATCAGAGAATTCTTGTAAGAGATTATACACCACGCAATCTCATGTCTTTTTTTGAAAACGATGATAATACACAGATAGACATAGAGGATGATGACAATGAGCATGTTGGTAAAACGTATCACGATGCTGTACAGACCTGGAATGGGGAAATCAACAGAATGAAAAGTGAAAGCGAAGCGGTTGATTATGGAAAAGACGGCACAGTAAAAGACAGCATCGTGAAAGATTACAATCGTAAAGACAGCACAGTAAAAGATTACAATCGCAAAGATGGCATAGTAAAAGACCGTAACCGAAAAGACAGAACAACAAAAGATATCACATGCAAGACGGATGAAAATAGCCAGCATAAAGGGAATATAATAAAAGATGTGCTTCCAGAAACAGCAGAGGATAACAAAAGTAATAAAAGCAGTAAAAAGGCAGTATTTGTCATGAAAGCAGTGGGTGCAGTTATTTTATTAAACGCATTTCTTAGCATGTTTTTAAAAACATATGCGGTAGTAAAGCTTAATACAGCTGCATCTGTAATATGCATAATAGCTGGCGTGCTTATATTCTATGTATCTGGAAAAGTGGCTGATATTATAGGGGAAATTGCCAGTGAAGACAAGGTGACAGAGGATGAACTTATACCATATAGAATGCATAACAATACAGATAAATCTTATGAACGTAAGCCGGAAGCTGAACATGAATACATGGAGGATGCAGAAAAAACTTCATATAGCAGTATGGTAACAGCAAGGGTGATGAAGGATGAAGAAAAGCAGGAAATAAAAGTCAGTCATACAATGCTTCTAAGCGATTATCTTAAGATGTTAAAGGATAATAAGCTTACACTAAGCCTTCTTGATAACAAAGATAACAGGTTATACATGAAAAATGAGGATTCATATGAGCAGCCATTGGAAAATATAGAACCAGTAAAATATCCATGCACAATAGGAAGCCTTGAGGGAAGTGCAGATATATTCATAGATTCACCAGTTATAAGTAAGATGCATGCATGTCTGCTTAAGGAGGATGATAAGTTCTATATAGAAGATATGAATTCTACTAACGGAACATATATAAATGATGAGAGAATAGCCATGCATAGCAAGACACGTATAGCTGATGGAGATATACTAAGAGTAGCAGCTTATAATTTTAAGGTGTGCATATCATAGTATAAAGAATAAATAAATATATGTACCAGTATATCGCCAAATTCCTTTTCATATGATACAATCTAGTTTACTGGTAAATCAGTATATGGAGGACTATTTTATGAATGTTAATATATACTATGGTGGACGTGGTATGGTCGATGATCCTACAATAGTTGTGATAAACAGAATACAGGAAGTGTTAGAAGAGCTTAATGTAACGGTAACAAGATATAACCTTTATGAGATGAAAAACACGATAACGACACTTTCCCAGTCGGTAGCAGATGCAGATGGTGTTATATTTGCAACAACAGTAGAGTGGGTTGGAATGGGCGGATATATGCAGACGCTTCTTGATTCCTGCTGGTTATATGCAGATAAAAGCAAGGCAGCATCTACATATATGTTTCCGGTTGTTATGTCAAGGGCATATGGAGAAAGAGAGGTTGTGACAGCACTCTGTAATTCGTGGGAGATAATAGGTGGTGTTATAGGAAGCTCACTTAGTGCATATGTTGATGATACGACTGATTTTGAATTCAATCAGGAATATAAAGATATTATAGAAAAATATGCTGAGAATATATACAGGACTATATCAAAGAAGGTTAAGAGCCTGCCTTCAAGCAGCCAGACTATAAGAAAGAATGTTATAAAGGAAGTTGTAAGCTTTACACCTCAGGAGAGTGAGCAGTTATCAAAGTATGCTTCTGATGATGAGTTTGTAAAGACACAGAAAGAAGACATTGAATCACTTGCAAGTATATACAAGGAACTTATGAATGACCAGGCAAATGGAGGCGATGATTATTATTTAAGTGTATTCAGAAACCATTTTAAACCTGAACTTAGTTATAATGGCAGATATATGTTCATGATAAGTGACAAGGATAAAAATATTGTGGTGAATGTTGCAGGTGGACAGCTTAACGCAGAGTTTGGTGAAGATATGACAGCAGATGTCATAGGTAAAATGTCTAAGGAGACCTTTGATAACATAGTACAGGGAAGAATCACCTTTCACAGGGCATTTATGACAGGAGATATGACTGCAAAAGGTAACTTCAGGACACTCAGGATGTTAGATGAAATATTTGATTTCGGAGCATAGAATGGTATGAGAAAAGGTCATGCTTTGTCATGACCTTTCAAGTGTAATGCAGGTTGTTGTAATATGCGAAGCGCTATTATAGGTCATGCTAAGTGAGGCTCCGCCAAGTATACACATCTGATAGACACTAGGTAATCCAAGACCAGAGTGGCTTTTCTTTGTCGTAAAGAAAGGGGTGCAGAGTCTGGATAAATCATAACTGTAGATGTCTGGTGTACCGGACTTATCAGCTGCATCTATCATGTCTTTTAAAAGGCTTTTGTCTGGTTCGCTGTCTGATGCATTTATTATAGACAGATGCATAAGCTGATTGTCGCATTGTATCTGCAGACAGATGGGTTTATTACTGCATGCTTCATATGCGTTATCTATAAGTTCATTAATACCAAGTGTAAGCAGATGTGAGGATATATAGAAGCTTGTTTTTTCGTCTGCATTTATAAGTTCAGTGTTTAATGGGAGCTTTTCACTATGTGCTTCATTGCTGTATTTTTTTCCAATATATGTCTTAATACGCTCCAGCAGCTCTTTTACATTACATTCAATCATTTCGCTATCTTTAAAGCTGTATCTGTATAAAGAGGTGCGGTTCATATATCCAACCAGCTCATCTATAGTCGTTCCCATGTTGTTCCAGAATTTATTATCTTTAAGTTCAGAATTCTTATGGGAAATAAACTGATAAGATGTTTTAAGATAGGCTGCGTAGTTTTTTATTTCGTGGGAAACGACCGACAGCTCTTCCAGAGAGTCTTTTCTTAAATCAGATAATGCAGATGATAATTTGCTGTTTTTTTTACATTCCGATACGATAGTATCATATTCCTCTTTATTAAACATATAAAACCTCATTTCTAAAATTATACATACATCAGAATAATTGTTGAATAATTATCTGCAAAAATATTGTAATCAACCTTGCTTTAAGTTATTATACGAGTATATACTTAAATATAAAATAAGTAAATGATGTATAAGGAGGAAGAAAGAGTTTATGAAAAAAGATGATTGCATTTTTTGTAAACTGGCTAATGGAGACATACCAACCAATTCAATATATGAAGATGAAGTAGTTAAGGTTATATTCGATGCAAGTCCGGCAGCACCAGGACACATACTTATATTACCTAAGAATCATTATGACGATATATACTCAATGGATGATGAAACAGCTGCACATGTATTTAAGGTTGCTGTTAAACTGTCTAAGGCATATAGAAAGGCACTGGATTTTGATGGGCTTAACATAGTCCAGAATAATGGTGAGGCAGCAGGTCAGACAGTATTCCACTTCCATATGCATATTATTCCAAGATATAAGAATGATACAGTTAATGTAACGTGGAAGCAGAATGAGGCAGATGCTTCGGTTATAGAGGATATTAAGAGTAAGGTTTCTGAATATCTTAAAGATTAACAGAATACTAACGTGATTGGTATAGTTATTTACGAAACGATGTACCAGAAATCACATTATAAAAACGGGAAAGGAAAAGAGTTTGTAATGATTAAGTTAAGCAAAGGTGGAGCATATCTCATTAACGGAACAGAGGTTATTGAGGATAGCCAGACAGCAGCACAGGAGGTCGCTGCAAAGACAGGTAAGAACATAACTAAGGAAGAAGCAGCTAAGAATACTATAGCTTATGGCATATTAGATAAGCATAATACTTCTGGCAATATGGATAAGCTTAAGATTAAGTTTGATAAGATGACTTCCCATGATATTACATTTGTAGGTATTATACAGACAGCAAGAGCTTCAGGACTTGAAAAGTTCCCTATTCCTTATGTACTTACAAACTGTCATAACAGCCTGTGTGCTGTAGGTGGAACTATCAATGAGGATGACCATATGTTTGGACTTACATGCGCCAAGAAGTATGGTGGAATCTATGTGCCACCTCATCAGGCAGTTATTCATCAGTTTGCAAGAGAGATGCTTGCTGAGGGTGGAAAGATGATTCTTGGTTCAGACAGCCACACACGTTATGGTGCACTTGGTACTATGGCTATGGGTGAGGGTGGACCTGAGCTTGTAAAGCAGCTTCTTAATAAGACATATGATATCAATATGCCTGGTGTAGTTGCTATATATATGACAGGAGAACCTATGAAGGGTGTAGGTCCTCAGGACGTGGCACTTGCCATTATCGGTGAAGTATTTGCCAACGGTTATGTTAAGAATAAGGTTATGGAGTTCGTAGGACCAGGTGTTTCAAGCTTAAGTGCTGACTTTAGAATCGGCGTAGATGTTATGACAACAGAAACTACATGTCTTTCATCTATCTGGAGAACAGATGACAAGGTTAAGGAATTCTATGATATCCATGGAAGAAGTGAAAGCTATAAAGAACTGAATCCAGGCAGCGTTGCTTACTATGACGGCGTTGTATACGTTGACCTTAGTAAGATTAAGCCTATGATAGCTATGCCATTCCATCCAAGTAACACATATACTATTGATGAACTCAATGCAAACCTTGTTGATATTCTTCATGATGTAGAAAAGAAGGCACTTGTAAGTCTTGACGGACAGGTAGACTTTAAGCTTACTAACAAGATTAAAGATGGTAAGTTATATGTAGACCAGGGTATCATCGCTGGATGTGCAGGTGGTGGATTCGAGAATATATGTGCAGCTGCTGATATATTAAGAGGACACTCTATCGGTGCTGATGAATTCACATTAAGCGTATATCCTGCAAGTACACCTATATATATGGAGCTTGCAAGAAACGGAAGACTTGCAGACCTTATGGAAACAGGTGCTATAGTAAAAACAGCATTCTGCGGACCTTGCTTCGGTGCTGGTGACACACCTGCTAACAATGCATTTTCAATCAGACATTCAACAAGAAACTTCCCTAACAGAGAAGGTTCTAAGTTACAGAACGGTCAGATATCATCAGTTGCACTTATGGATGCAAGATCTATCGCAGCTACAGCAGCTAACAAGGGCTTCCTTACAGCAGCTACAGATTGTGATGTTGAGTTTACAGGCCCAACATATCATTTTGACAGTAACATATATGCCAACAGAGTATTTGACAGCAAGGGAGTAGCAGATCCTGACCAGGAAATCCAGTTTGGACCTAATATCAAGGATTGGCCAGAGATGGTAGCACTTCCAGAGAATCTTATAATAAAGGTTGTTTCAGAGATACATGATCCTGTAACAACAACAGATGAGCTGATACCTTCAGGTGAAACATCATCATTCCGTTCTAATCCTTTAGGACTTGCAGAGTTCGCACTTTCAAGAAAGGATCCAGCTTATGTTGGACGTGCAAAGGAAGTACAGAAGGCAGAAAAGGCAAGAGAAGCTGGAGAATGTATGGGAGAAGCACTTCCAGAGTTAAGAGATATTATGCATAAGATTAAAGAAACTTATGATGTAAGCAAAGAAAATGTTGGTGTTGGAAGCACAATATTCGCAGTTAAGCCAGGTGATGGTTCAGCCAGAGAGCAGGCAGCTTCATGTCAGAAGGTGCTTGGTGGATGGGCTAATATAGCTAATGAATATGCAACTAAGAGATATCGTTCTAATCTTATTAACTGGGGCATGCTTCCATTTATAGTAGATAAGGGAGAACTTCCTTTTGCTAACGGTGATTATATATTCATACCTCAGATAACAGAGGCAGTTAAGAATAAGGCAACATCTATGAAAGCATATGTTGTTAACAAGGACATGAAGGAATTCACACTTAAGATGGATGAACTTACAGATGATGAACGTCAGATTATTCTTGATGGATGCCTTATTAACTACTATAGAAACAATTAAGTAATAAACGGTTTTATGATGTCTGTATTCTGAGATTATATATATCAGGATAACATAGGAGTAGACAATGGCAGAACAGAATATATTAAGTGCAGACCAGAGTGTTTTAGAGCAGATTTTATCAGATATTAATGAATATGAAGAAAATCAGGAAAGACTTGAATACATATCTGCGAGCATTAAGGATATAACAAAAGAGACTGATAGTACTTCTAAAGCTATGCAGGATGAAATATCAGCCAGAATTAAGGAAAGTACTGATGCTATCTGTGCAGGATATGATAAGGTGATAGACTGCGATAAAGATAAGATAAAGCAGGTGCAGGCAGACAGAGATAAAGCAAAGCAGCAGGGAATGAAGGAGCGTATCCAGACAGAAACAGCTTCCTTAAGGCAGGAGAATAAAGAACTTGCATCACAGATAGAGCGAGCCTTTATACAGGAAAATATTTCAAAGATTACGAATAATACATTTTTCCTTGCATTGTTTTTGTCAAGAAAGCTAAAGGATGTATTGGTATATATACTTTTCATGCTTATAATGTGTGGTGGTATTCCGGCGGTACTTTATGTGCTTCCGTTTGTACCAGTATGGGTTCCCGTTGTTTATACAGCAGTGATTGCTTTACTTTTTCTTATCATAAGCAGATGTGTATACATTAATCTTATTATGCCGCATTACAATACTATAATAGCGGCAAGGGATACTAAGTACAGAATAAGGAACAACAAAAAGATCATTAAGAAAATTCGTCATTCTATAAAGAAGGACGATAATGATGCAATATATGGTCTTGAAAGCTTTGATCATAAGATTAATGATCTTCATGACAGCATAGAAAAAACAGAGAATGAAAAACAGGGGGCTCTTAAGGAGTTTGAAGAGACAGTAAAACCTGACATTCTTGAGGAAATACAAGGCAGATATGTTGATAAGCTTGAGCTTATGAACAGGGAGCTTACTAAGAAAAAGGATGAATATACAAAGCTTGATGATCTTGTAAAGCAGCAGCGTATATATATATCATCCAATTATGAAGCTTATATTGGCAAGGAGTTTGTAGATAAAGAAAAGCTTGCGGAGCTTTGTAATATCATGAAGAGTGGAGCCTGTACAACGATAGCACAGGCAATAGCGGAATATAAAAACCAGCATTAAGAGATTAATCTGATTGAAGCATTCCGAATGCACTTGTAATGACATCTGCAATCTGCATAATAACACATAGACGGGTTGTCTGGAGTGTGGAGTGGCTTTCATTACTGGATTCGTTTACGATACCAGTGATGTGGACATTTCCCACCTCAGGCAGCTTTTTTTTAACTCCAAGACCTGGCCGTAGCGGACCAGCTCCAAGAGTTATAAGTCCAACATGGTCTTTGCGTCCTAGTGATGCATCAACCGCAATAATATAAGGGTTGATGAATGTCTGGTTGATGCATTCAATATATTTTGACAGATTGGCGGCATGGACAGGATGCGTAAGGTCGCCATAGACATAGAAGTTACACTGCATATGTTTTTTAAGCTTGTACCCTACTATAGGTCCAAGGCTGTCACCCGTGGAACGGTCACTTCCTACACATAGAATGATAGTTTCCTGCCGGGAATCTTTAGAAGTCTTTATTATGTACTTTAGCTTTTCACTTAATAGCAAAGCTGCATCGTTACTGGTAGAATCGTAATAATAGTGCATAATAATCCTCATTTCATAATAATAAATTTATCAATCATAAACATAATCATTTTATTCAAAATCATAAAAAATATTCCTATATTTAAAAATATATTTTCTCCGACATTTTCTGATAAAATTCACAACTGTTTAATGATATTATTCAAGCATTATAAGTGGACATCCCTGTTTAGATGGGGTGGATACATCAGTCAGGAGCAAAATGCTTTTATATCCTGACAGTTTAATATAAATGATGCTTAGGATATGTTACAAGTGTGACTTATATGTAAAAGCAGAATGGAGGAGGATATGATAGAGATAATATGTAACAAAGATGATTCAGATAAATCAGAAGAGAATCCTAAAGATAATAACACATGTATAAGAAGACCTAAGAATATCAAGCAGATAGGTGATGTCAGCTCAGATAAGAAGATATACATAGAGGATTACGCGTTTACATATATTAACTCTATTGCATATAACAGTCCTCAGGAAGAACAGGCTGGTGTTCTTTTAGGCGAGCTTGCCAAAGAAGGAAATGAAAGGTGCGTATTTGTAAAAGGTGTTATAAAGGCAGCATTAGGTGATACATCGGATACAGGTATATATTTCAATGAAAATATATGGAATAAAATATATTCAGATACGGAAAAATATTTCCCGGATCTTTCAGTAGTAGGATGGTTTGCAGTAATGCCAGAGGTGACGGATGAACGCATGGCAAGACTTAAAAAACTGCATCTTGATAATTTTGCAGGGAATATGAAGACACTGTATCTTGTTGATACGGTAGAAAAAGAAGAGCATTTTTATCTGTATGAGAATGGAACATTAAAAAGACAGAAAGGATATGTATGTTTTTATGAGCGTAACTACGAGATGCAGGAATATATGCTTGAACGAAGCGAAAAAAAATCGTGTGAGGATGCATCAGATGACCGGGTTATAAGGAATATACGAAATGTGATACGTGAAAAGGAAGAACTAAAGGAACAAAGAAAAAGTGGCAGCTTTATGTATGGTGTAAGTGCGTTCCTTGTAGTTGTCATAATAGTGATAGGGATTAATCTTATGAATAACTACGAGAAAATGAAAAGGCTGAATCAGTCGGTTGATAATCTTATGAATCAGCTTGAAGGAAATGAACGTGGTGGACAGGATGGAGATGACAAGGATGTTCATGATGCCGAAGCATCCGGGGATATAAGTGTTGATGGTGACGCTATAAAGGTAAACAGGCTGTCGGGAGATGTGTATCCTTTGGAGGAAAACAGTACATCAGATAAAACAGAGATGGAAACTATGTCAGATAATAATGCAGCCTCTGAAACTACACAGGCGGTATCAGAAACAGATGCATCAGTCAGTAGTGTTAAGACTGACAGTTACAGCATGTATACAGTAAAGCAGGGTGATACACTTATGGGTATATGTAAGCGGTATTATGGGACAACAACCAAATATCAGGAGGTTATGCAGTATAACGGACTTGATGACAGAGATATGTTGTATATAGGACAGCAGATAAAACTGCCAGAATAATTAAAACTGAAAAACAACCATAAAGAGCGGCAATAAATATAGAAAAACAAGCTGTTATGATAGTAACATTAAGACAAACTTTCTTGAATATTTATGGGTATTATGTATAATTAAAATGATACTAAACTATATCAGAAAATGGCAGAATGAGGGATAAATAATGGCTGACATAATATCAGGTGGTTCAAGGTTCACAGGAGATAAGAAGGCTCCTGTAAGAAAAGTAATTAAGTTAAATGCAGACAGTAATATAGGAAATAATATAAATAACTATGATGACAGAAATATAGGACAGGCAGCGGTAACTAAAGAAGCTGATTATGAGGAAATAAGACAAAGAATAGTAAGACACAGGATAAGGATGGGACTGCTTATAGTATTTGTTATAGCACTTATAGCAGGAGCAGTTGTGCTTGCTATGCATCTTTTAGATGGTTATTCATATACATCTTACAGCGTGACTGGTTCAATAAACAGGGAAGATACGGCAACTTCACAATATATAGCCTACCAGGGAGGATATATCAAGTATAGCAATGATGGTGTATCATACTATACAGATAAGGGAAAGGCTATATGGAACCAGACATATTCCATGCAGAAGCCACAGGTAAAGATGTGTGAGGAATGTGTGGCTGTAGGCGATATCAATGGAAATACAGTATATGTTTTTAACAAGTCAGGACTTCTTGGAAAGATAGATACTTCACTTGTCATATCCCAGATAGAAGTGGCTGCCAACGGCGCTGTGGTGGCTGTTCTTGAAGACAACGAGGCTAATTATATAAATATGTACTCTAAGGAAGGTACTAAGATATATAGTATTAAAACAACAGTGTCAGGTGATGGATATCCGCTTGATGTGAGTATATCCAACGATGCAGCCAAGCTTATAGCATCATATGTATATGTGAGTGGTGAAGATATTAAGACTAATGTTGTGTTCTACAACTTCTCGGAAGTCGGACAGAATGAAACAGAGCGTGTGGTTGGTGGTTTCAATCATTACAATGACACACTTGTAGGAGATGTACAGTTTTTAAGTAACAACATAGCAGTAGCGGTAGGGGAGAATGTTATCAGCATATATAAGATAAAAGAATATCCAAGCCTTGAGAAAGAAATAAGTATAGACAGTGCAATAAGCAGGGTATTTTTCTCAGAGGATTATATAGGAGTGATAGTAGATAACTCGGGGTCAGGTGAACTTTATAAAATGCTTGTATACAATACATCAGGTGGAAAGGTATGTGAGGCTGAGTTTGGAACACAGGTTGAGAACATATCATTTGATAAGAAAAGTGTTGTTATGAATAACTCAACTGCATTGTCTATATATAATCTGAGTGGCAAAAATATAGCCAATATGAGCTTTGATATGCCGGCAAGCAAGGTTATACCGATAGGTACAAGAGGTGAGTATGTGCTTATAAGTGCAAAGTATATACAGAATATAAAGCTTAAGTAAAGAAACGGAGAATGGATAGTATGGTATTAATAGCAGTATTGGCAGTTTTATGCATATTTGCATTAGCAGGAATGAGGAAGGGTGTTATAAGGATAGCAGTTTCACTTGCAGCTATGGTAATAACTATAGCAGTCACAACAGTTGCATCACCGGTTCTTAGCGAATACATAAGGAACAATACAACATGGGATGACAAGATAGAAAAAAGCATATATGAAAATGTATCAAGAGATGGCAAGAGTTATGGTAATGATGATAATGAGCTTATAGAGTCAGGCATAACAACATATATAGATAATATTGAGGAAAAAGTCGGGGCTATAAGCAAACGTATGAATCTTCCGGAGAGTCTGACAAAGAGTATATCAGCGGCAGCAGTCAGCGGACTGGATAAAACCATAGGTGATTCGGCATCACATACACTTAAAGATATTGCCTCAAGAATATTTGCAGAACAGATGACACGTATTATAGTGAATGCTGTCAGCTACTGTATAGTATTCATAGCATTATTCGTCATACTTAAGCTGCTTACATCAGTCACAGGACTTATAAGCAGACTTCCAGTCATACATCAGGCAGACAGATTAGGTGGTATGGCAGCAGGTCTTATAGAGGGACTTATAATAGTATGGCTTGCATTCGCTGTTGTTACAGCAGCAGGAAACAGTTCATGGGCAGCGGATCTGCTTGCACAGATACATGCCAACAGTTTTCTTGAGTTTGTATACAACAACAACCTAATAATCAAGATGATACTGTAGAAAGCAAAACTTTCTTGAACTTGCACGGCGAAAGTAGTGGGATTATGATATAATGAGCGCAAGAGAGCCAGA
>FR886199.1:13237-17960 GCA_000436475.1 Eubacterium sp. CAG:248 | reverse complement strand
ATGTGATTATAAAAATGTGCATTTCTGAAATACGCATTTCTTAAATACTGCTTTTATGTTGAATTTTGTTGATTATAGATATATACTATATTTATGTGTCATAAAGACTGTAAGAATGTGACTAAGGTGTAGAAGGTAGGTATTGCGTATGAGTAAAGCGTATGATGCAGAAGAGTTCAAAGCAAGGGCTAATATTAAGACAAGGAATGTATGGTTTTTGTTAAATCTGTTATTGACAGCACAGTATTGTTCCAATGTTACAAAAGGAACATATGAGTCAAAATATATAGTACCCTTTTTACTGTTATGCTGGTTGCCATATGTATCAGGATCTATATATATTAAGATTAAGGGAAAGAATGCACCGTTTTATAAGCTTGCAATAACTATTGGGTATGGAATATTTTATGGCTTTATAGTATGTACAAGCCAGACTATGCTTTCTTTTGCATATATATTTCCTGTTGCAAGTATGTTTATTCTTTTTAAGGATAGGAAGTTTATGATACGATGCGGTGTGTTTAATTGCATTATGTTAATACTGGCATCAATATACCGCTTTGCTATATTAGGCATGAATACCACCGCTGATGTAGATAACTATATGTTACAGATATCATGTATAATATTAAGCTATGTTTGTTATGTTATGTCTATTAATCACCTGAATCTTTCAGATGGTGCACTTACAGATTCAATCAAGGATGATCTTGAAAGAGTTGTTAAGACAGTTGAACAGGTTAAGGATTCAAGTAATATGATTGTTGATGGAATCACAGTTGTACGTGAACTTGAAGAAGAAAACAAACAGGGTGCTAACTTCGTAGTATCAAGTATGAAAGAACTGTCACAGAATAACGCTATACTTCGTGACAGAACAGACTCATCAACTGATATGACGACTAAGATTAATGACCAGGTAGAGAATGTAGCTTCACTTATTAATGATGTAGTAAAGCTTGTAAGTGAATCGGTTGAACATACAGATATGAGTACAAAGGAGCTTTCTGATGTAGTTGAAAGTACTAATACCATGGCAAGATTATCTGATGATGTAGATAATATATTACATGAATTCCAGCAGGAGTTTGAAAAAGTTAAGACAGAAACAGGAACTATTGAAGAAATTAATTCACAGACGAATCTTCTAGCGCTTAATGCATCCATAGAAGCAGCAAGAGCTGGGGAAGCTGGCAAGGGCTTTGCAGTTGTAGCTGATGAGATAAGAAACTTAAGTGATGAAACACAGGAATCATCAGATAGAATTATGACTGCACTTAATCATCTTGGTAACACATCAGGTAAAATGCTTGATTCAGTAAAAGGTATGTTATCAATCATACAGGAGACACAGGGCAAGGTTATAAAGGTTAACGAAAGTGTTTCCGGAATAGCAGCTGACTCTAACCAGATAGGACAGCATATAGGAGTTGTCGATTCTGCCATGCAGGAGGTTGAGAGTTCTAACCGCAATATGGTCGATAATATGAAGCAGATAGAAAGTGTTATGCAGGTTATCAATGACTGTATAACTAATGCAGATGAAAGTACTAAAATTATGCTTAGTAAGTATGAGGAATCTGCACGTAATGTCAATAAGATTGAAAGCGTAGTCGGAGCTATGATGGAAAAGCTCGGAGTTGGTGGTTTCATGGGAATCCAGGATATAAAGCATGGTATGAGATGTACAGTCAGACAGCTTATATCAGGAAAGCCTTCTGATAAAGATTATAGTGGCGAGATAATTTCACAGAAGGATGGAGCTTTATATGTAAGATTCGATAAGGAAGATGTTGATGTTGATAATACAGCTTTAAGATATGAAATAGAGATTGTGGCAGGCAATGTTCTTTATCGCTGGAGTGATGTATCAGCTAAAAGGGCATCTGAATATAAAGAAGATGTATGCAAGCTTGTTGTATCAACACTTCCAAGCATTGTTAACAGAAGAAAGTATATAAGAATGCCGATACATAACAAATGTACTATAATTTTTTCGGATGATACCGGAACAACATTCGCAGGCGAGATGGTTAATATAAGCGCTAATGGTTTTGCGTTTATGGTTAAGGCAGCAGAATTTGCCGAATGTAATGGCAAAAATATGATAGTAAACATTCCTGATTTCCCAATAGAACAGGGAAGATATCTTGAGGGTGTTGCAATAAGAAGTACAGATAGTGATGGCAGCTACATAGTAGGATGCCGTATGCCAGAGGATAGCATAGAGATAGGTAACTATGTTAACAGAAATTATTCGGAATAATGTCTGTTAATATAAAAATGTAAGCCGGTGGTAACATTCTTTTTGTATTATGGTGGTAGAACAATAGTATGGTATAAGAGGGTTCTGGATATTATAATTACAGTAAGATACGAATTGATGCCTACAGAATAAGATCTTTAGATCATGGCATCATCATAATATGGAAAGCAGATGGTTGAATGAAATCGGTTAAAGATTATAATAGCTATGTAAAGCTTATAAGAGCTGTTGTTATGGTTGTTGTATGTTTTACAGTTATATATGTAGTAACGCTTGCTGGGAAAAGCAGGATAAATAATTATAAAAGCAGTGAAAAATCAAAGCAGGATGACAGTAGTGTTATTCCTGAAGAAGATGAAGAGGCATATGAGCTTCCACCAAGAACACTAAACACAGCAGTTATTCCTTATGATGGAAAAGAAAGGACTGTATCATGCTGGGGGGATTCCATGATGTTTGGTATAGGAGCCGGGGAAGCATATGTTTTCGGTGAAGATAACGTATTAGATATATCAGACTGGACTACACCATATACGTTAGAATATCTGACTGGCATTAAAGTGTATAATCTCGGTGTTGCGGGGGAAACATCGAATGAGATAGCACTTCGTCAAGGTGGAATAAAAATGTATGCTGATAACACATTTGAAGTTGGTTATGACGACAGTGTTGAAATCAGTATAATAGATGAATATGGCAATCCTGTATATATGGCTGATTTTAGTGCATATGGATATGTGGAACCACATGAATCAGATGTAGTATATATCAATGATGATATGTTTAAGATAACAGGAACAGAAGAAACCGGACTGTATATATGCCGGTATTCAGAAGAAGAAGATGTCTATGATGCATTTACAACTGTATATGAGGGTACGCAGATTGTAACCAAAGCCGCCCATGAACGTAAGAATGATATTCTTATACTTGAAATAGGAAGTAATGGAGGCTGGGATAATTATAGGCAGCTTATAAGCCAGTATGATGCCATGATTCAGAATGCTGGCTGTGATTATTTTATCATAGTGGGTGATACAGATGATCCTGGAACGTCAATAGCGGATACTGCGCAGGGGTTCAGGAATGATGATGGAACATATGTAGGAGTTGGTGATACTGCATGGGAAGCAACACTAAGGGAAGCATATGGAGAGCATTTCATTAATATGAGAACATATCTTATAGAAAATGGTCTGTCAGATGTCGGTTTAAGAGCGACTAAAGCTGATTACAGAGGATTCAGGCGGGGGCGTATATCCAAACAGCTAAGGTCTGACTGGACACATTTTAATTCGTATGGGTATTATGCGAAGGGGCTGGCAATCTATGCGAAGGGGGTGGAACTAGGATATTGGAAATGATGTATAGGGGCATCAGTTTAAGGAGTAGAAATATAAATGAACAGAAAAGGTAAAAAAAATAAAAATTATGCAGAGCTTATAAAAGAGTTTATAAAAAACAATAAGAAGGCTTCCATATGTACAATGGTAATAATTCTTGTGGTTTTAGCAACAGTGGTAACAACAGTAACTGTAGGTGCTGTTAAAAAGAAAAAGCTTAGCAAAAGGCAGGAAGATACAAGTGTTGTAGTGGACATAACAACTGGTACAACGAATGAAGAAACAGAAGCTACAGAAGAAACGGAAGAAGAAACAGAGGAAGAAACAGAAGCAGAGGTTGTAGAAGACTATGTTGTTGAAGAATTCTTTGAGAATGAGATATCAACAGAAGACCAGGAAGCATTAGAGCTTCCATCAAGAAGGCTGAATGTAGAGAATCGTCCATATGATGGTGCCAGAAGATATATTTCATATTTTGGAGATAGTATGGTAGCTGGTGTAGGCTGCGGTTCGGTCAACGCATCGGTTAATGGAATGAATATAACAGGATGGACATCTCCACGTACTATATCATATCTTACAGGCATTGAAACTTATAATTTCGGTGTTCCTGGTGAGACATCTTACGAGATAGCTTATAGGGCAGGTGGAGTAAAGCTTCATACGGACAGAAGCGTGACAATAAGTGAAGATGTTTCAGCGATTGTCAGGCTTATAGATGAAGATGGGGATGTATTCACATTTAATGATTATAGCGGTTATGGAGTAGAAAGTAATTCATATCCTGATACGATGTATATTAATGGATATCTGTGTAAGGTTATGAATACAGGTTATAACGAAGTCAGTATACAGCTTGTAAAAGGTTATGCAGCATATAGTATGGATAGTATGGCTGATACAGGTGTAAGATATATACAGGCCCAGCAGTATGCTGATAGCAATGTAAAGCCGGTAAATAACGACATAACGGAAACACCATCAGGTGTAAAATCAACAGAGAATACAACAACAGGAAATAAACCATCAGAAAATATAACAGAAGCATCAACAGAATCGTCAACACAGGCACCAACAGAAGCAACAACGCAGAAACCAACAGAACCATCAACGC
>FR886199.1:12558-13228 GCA_000436475.1 Eubacterium sp. CAG:248 | reverse complement strand
AAACCAACAGAACCATCAACGCAGAAACCAACAGAACCATCAACAAGTCCTGCTATAGGTCTTGTAGATATTCCAGAAGGCTCATTGGCTGAACCAAAGGCAGCAAAAGACCATAGCCAGAAGGATATTCTCATACTAGAGATAGGAAGTAATGGAGGCTGGGGAAGCGATTATCAGACACTCATACTTCAGTATGACAATATTATTATCAATTCAGGCTGTGATTATTATATAATAGTTGGTGATACAGATGATCCAGGAACATCCATAGGTGATGATAACCAGGGTGAATATAATGAAGATGGTTCTTATGTTGGTATAGGTGATACATCATGGGAGGCAGCATTAAGAGAAGCATATGGGGCTCATTTCTTTAATACCAGAACATATATAATACAGTATGGACTGGATGTATGTGGATTGAACACGACAACAGAGGATCTTGAAAACTTCAAGCGTGGTAATATATCAAAGCAGTTAAGATATGACTGGACGCATTTTAATGCCTATGGATATTATGCAAAAGGCATGGGAATATATGAAAAAGGAAAAGAACTCGGATATTGGAGTTGATAAGTAGTAAAATCTGACATATAATCTGAAATAATGTATATGATATTATCATTATGACAGTTTATATGTCATTTTTAATATAATGATGTCGGGGTCA
>FR886199.1:0-12490 GCA_000436475.1 Eubacterium sp. CAG:248 | reverse complement strand
AGGAGAAATAGTGTGAAAAATATGATTTTTCACACGCAAGATTTGTGCTTCGCACAAACTTGAGATGCGCAAAGAAGCAGCGCAAGAATGGAGATGTTATGACAAAAAAACAGCTGGCAATAGAGGTTATAGAACGGCTTAAAAAGCAATATCCTGATGCAGGATGTACACTGGATTATGATGAGGCATGGAAGCTGCTGGTAAGCGTAAGACTTGCAGCACAGTGTACAGATGAAAGAGTGAATATAGTTGTACAGGGCTTGTTTTCCCAATATCCATCAGTTAGTGCACTGGCACATGCAGATGTGGATGATATAGAGAAAATAGTACGTCCATGTGGTCTTGGTAAAAGTAAGTCACGTGATATAAGTGCATGCATGAAGCTGCTTCATGAAAAGTATAATGATAAGGTTCCAGATACAATGGAAGAGCTTTTAAAGCTTCCAGGTGTAGGAAGGAAAAGTGCGAATCTTATTATGGGAGACGTATACGGAAAGCCAGCTATAGTCACAGATACACATTGTATAAGGCTGTGTAACAGGATAGGACTGGTAAAGGATGAAAAAGAGCCTAAGAAGGTAGAGATGGCATTGTGGAAGATAGTGCCTAAAGAAGAAGGAAGTGACTTATGCCACAGATTTGTTATACATGGAAGAGAGGTCTGTACGGCAAGAACAAAGCCTCATTGTGATAAGTGCTGTCTTTGTGATATATGTAAAAAAATGCTGTAGCCGCATCGTTTTGCAGGAGTTTAACATACTGTGAAAAGCATGTGCAGAAATGGAGATTAATATGGGAAATACCAAAAACTATAAAATGATAATATCCTATGATGGTACAAGATATTATGGATGGGAGCATCAGCCGAATACTGATATGACGATTCAGGGAAAGCTTGAGAATGTGCTTTCACAGATGATAGGTGCAGATGTTGAAGTTATAGGTGCAGGAAGAACGGATGCAGGAGTACATGCTAAGGGAATGGCTGCTAATGTACATATGGATACTGATATGTCAGAAAACCAGATATGTGATTATATGAATAAGTATCTGCCAGAGGATATATGTGTGCAGGAAGTCAGGATTGCTTCTGAACGTTTCCACAGCAGATACAATGCTATGGGGAAAACTTATTGTTATACATGCTATGTTGGGGATAAAAAACCCGTGTTTAACAGAAAATACGTACATATAACTGGTGCGATGCCCGATGTTGAGGCTATGAAAAAAGCAGCGGAATATCTTGTTGGAGTACATGACTTTGCAAGCTTCTGTGGTAATCCTAAGATGAAGAAGTCAACAGTCAGGGAGATATATTCGATAGATATATCACTAAAAGGTGCATATCTCAATATGACATATCATGGCACAGGATTTTTACAGTATATGGTAAGGATTTTGTCTGGAACACTTCTGGAGGTAGGATTCCATAAGAGAACACCAGAAAGTATGATAGAGTTAATAGAAGCAAAAAACAGAGCCCTTGCTGGTGTAACAGCACCGGCAAAGGGACTTAGTTTGTTAAAGGTACATTATGCCAGATAATAAGAAGCTTTAATATCATAAATATGATGAATTGTACCGGTTATAACTATTATCGTTACATGAATTTAGAACGCCATTTCAGTGCTTCCTCTCTGTATTGGGAGGCTACATTCATAAGTTCATCGTATTGAAGCCTGATACTGTTAATAACAGCTGCCTGTTCGTTAATCTTTGCCTGACAGGCAGCTAATTTATTCTTATTATTATCGTTTTCTTTTATTTCAGAGACAAGTCTCATTTCTTTAATATGTCCGATTTCTTCAATAAAAAACATCCGGTTATTTACATATAGAAAAAGAGTATTACCAGCCTTGAAGATATGATAATCAGATATATCTGTCACACAGGATGGCAGTGGAACAGGAAAAGCTTCCGTGCAGTTATGTATATCGCCAAAAGAAAGACAGTGAAGGCAGAGGTGTTTTAAAAGAGGGTTGTTCTTAAGATAAAAAAGAAGTAGAGAATGATTACATACACAGATAGATGGATTATATAACTCAGGAATATTATTGCCACTTACTGTATATATACTCTGGCTTTCCATTATGTTTTTAATGTGAAGTGAATTGTCGGTTGAGATATATGTATAGTATAAAGTGTCGTTATAAACACATTCATTAAGTCCATGGTTATAGTCAGAAGCAAGTACTATGGGACGTTCAAGTCCGCCAAAATGAGCGATTCTTAAGAATATATTAGAACCTGCGGCATATATAATAAGCTGACGGTTGTTTCCAACAGAATATACATTAGACATAATAATCCTCCATCATTTATAATACTTATTAAAATGTATGGTAGCATAAAGAGCTTTAGAACATATAATGTAGTAAGAATAATAAAAAGAAAGGAATATGATATGGCGAGATGTAAATGCAAAAAGAGTGGGTGCTGTACAAAGATTGTAAGTGATATTGTATCTAATATGCCTAATGGCTGTTTTGATGTTTGTACGAATCCGATATGTGGATCACCTTCCGAGCTTAGTTTATTTGCACCGCTTATATATGATCAGATTGGTATTAACCTTTGTGCTGTAGCTGCTGCGGGTGTGGATATATCGGCTAATTATCCAACTGTTACCAACGCAGCAGCAAGTGTTGTTGAAATATCATACCAGTATGGCGCAGGCAACGTTGTGATAAATCAGATACCGGGCAGACCAAATTGCTATTCAGTCAAGCTTTCTAATCTTCAAGTAACATTTGCACTTAATCTGTATGATGAAAATTGCAGACTTGTGGCGACTATATATCCAACAGTTGAATATCTGCCATCAGATACAACGGCAGCAACATATGATGAAGATGTTAATCCTTCATCAGTTGAGCTTGAAATATTTGCACCGTATGGCGTATCTTACAACAGGGAAGGGGAAAGCTTCCAGCCAGCTTTGAATTATACAGGTTTCTTATCAGGTGATAATGGAATTACACAGGGGCTTAATCTTTATGCCATACCTAAGGTATTAGATATCGACATAGCGTCAGATGAGGTAACTATAGGTCTTTCAGTTATATTGCAGAGCCTTTATTATGCGGGCTACAGAGTTGCAAGTGCTGGAAAGATAGTTACTCCAAAGGGCAGTATAGTGTCACAGGAGAATTCAGATGAGATGAAGTTCGTATGTGGTAATCTGTTAAACCTTGCTATTAAACCACTTGATCTTAGTCCACCACATTGTGAGAGCAGTCTTAAAAATGACTGTGATAAGGGATGCCAGCCAGTATGTGAAGAGAATCTGCCACAGTGTCCAACGTGTTCGATATAGCATGTTAAATATAATGGTTTGATATAGCGGGTTAAGTATAACAGGTTTAATATAGCAGGTTATAGTAGGTAATTAAAAGATATAATAGTAAATAACAAAACAGGACCAAGAATCATATACCTGAAATGAAATCATGAAAGGTGTTATTCTGGGTCCTGATAAAGTTAAAGATGACTCATATACATCATACAACATATATTATATAATAATAATTATTATTAAGAATGTTCAAATTTAACAATCTGGGTTATATCGTTGTAGCCAAGAGAATGCATCTTGCTTTGGAAGCGATGCAATGCCTCATCGAATTCCTGATATGAACGATATGTATCATCAAAATAAGAAATAGCTTTGCTATGGTCTCCATCTTCGTTGGCCTGCCATGACAGAGTGGCATACCTGTGAAGGTCTTCATGTGATTTGGCAAGGGATATATATTCCTTGCTGTGTATAAGCCGTTCATCTGATACCTGTTTAAGCCACTTTCCAAGCTTACATCTACCAGGATCATCCACCTGTTTTTTCTGAAGATGCTCAAAGCCTACAATGTTGTTATATACACGCCATGTGAGTACGAAATGATCCACTTCAAATACACGTACCCAGTCCTGCTCAGTTATTTTTGAGCATCCACGTACAAGATCACTTCTTGTTTTATCTAGATATCGTCCAATCTTAAATACACGTCGTCCAGTCTGCAGGCAGTCGTTCGATAAAGTGTTATAGCTTTGTGATATGTTTTCAATCTGCTTGGAGAAAGAACGGGTTACTTTAGTCTGTGTATCTATATCGTTAAACACACTGTCAACACCTTCACGTATGCTTATCATCTGATTATTCATCTGCTGCATGGAAACAATAGACTTTTCAACCTTTGAATTCCCTTCTGCAAGGCTGAGAGTTGTTTCATCCATGGCAAGAGCCAGCTCATCTATATTCTCTTTAAGTTCAGTAACATATTTTACTATATCTTCAGCAGATTCAGATGTATTACTGGATAAAAGCCGTACCTGGTCTGCAACAACAGCGAAGCCTTTTCCTGCTTCACCAGCTCTTGCAGCCTCTATAGATGCATTAAGTGCAAGAAGGTTGCTCTGGTTGGCAACTTTTTTTACAAGGTCCACGATTTCTTCAATCTTACCAATCTTGCCTTTAAAATTCTGTACACGATTGTTAATAACCTCTATGCGCTTGGATGATTGATTAACGGCAGTAATACTGTCATTCATATCGTTAGTTATATTTTGTGATACCTCAATGATATTATGTGTGTTATCTCTGATATTTCCCATGGCAGAGGAGATATTGTCAATAGAATCTTCAAGATTAAGACTGGCATTTTGCATGTGCTTTATAGACATGGTCTGCGATTCAACCTGTTCAAATGTATCCTTCATAAGACTGTTATCACCTATGATACTCATAGTTTCATTCAGTCGCATAACAACAGGATTGTTTATCTGTTTCATGGAAAAAAGCATAGAGTTAAGCTTACCGCCGATAACAGAACTATCAAAATCTGCTGGATTAATATCGTCAAAACCTCCTGAAATAATATTATCAATAGAATCTAATAATAGCTGCGCATCATGGTCAGATAACACATGATGCTCCTTTTTTTTACCAAACATATAATTTACATCCCCTTACTCATATTATGTATAATAAATAATCACGAAAAAAATCATTTACATAATAACATACTTTAAGAAAAAATGCATTATAATTATTTAAAAAAGTTGTAACATGTTATTAAAAGTGTACATATTGTTGTTTTGGATAAAGAACATATCGGTTATTTTGCAAAGTAAATATTTTAATATTCAAATATTTAAATAAAAAAACAGCGGTCATATATCGATAAAAACAATACATGACCGCTGTGTAGTTAATATTAACGTGAAACCTCGTTGCCAGCTTTGGCAAATGCGAGCTTCATCACCTCATCTACTGATACAAGGTTGAAATCTCCGCTTACAGTGTGCTTTAAGCAGCTTGCTGCATTAGAAAATTCGACAGACTTCTGAGGATCAAAGTTGTTTATAAGACTGTAGATTATACCTGCACAGTATGCATCACCAGCACCGATGTAATCAAGTATATTCATAAAGAATTCCTGGCTGTAGTAAGCCTTTCCTTCTGTGTATATCATTGACTGAAGCTTGAATGTAGTTATGGAGGTTTCTGTTCTCCATACAGAAGCTACCATCTTGAAGTTAGGGAACATCTTTGTAAGTTCTTCTGCAATATATGCATTCTTTTCTTTATCAGACTTAGATGCATCCATGCCAAATATACCAACTGCATCATCTTCGTTAGCTATGCATATATCTACATATCTGCATACTTCACTCATGACTTTATTAGCTTTTTCACTTGACCAGAGCTTACTTCTGTAGTTAAGGTCGCAGCTTACTGTGATGCCACGTTTCTTAGCTTCCTTACAGGCTTCTATAGTGATTTCAGCCATATTATCACTTATAGCTGGAGTTATACCAGAAAAATGGAACCATGTTGCACCATCGAATATAGAATCCCAGTCAAAATCTTCCTTTGTAGCAAGGGCGAATGCGGAACCATTTCTATTATATATAACATTGGTTGGTCGCTGGCTTGTCTTTTTCTCAAGAAAATATATGCCAATCTGGTCGCCACCACGGACGATTCTGCTGACATCAACACCATACTGTCTTAAGGAGTTGACAGCACTCTGACCTATAGTATGCTTAGGAAGCTTGGTTACATAACGTGTATCAACATTAAAGTTAGCAAGTGATACAGCAGTATTAGCTTCACCACCGCCATAAACAGCCTCATAAGAGTGTGCCTGGGTAAATCTTTCATTGTTATCAGGTGAAAGTCTTAACATTAATTCACCAAATGTTATAATCTTGTGTTTCATCATTGTCTCCAATCATTATTTATACATTTGCATCATAATACTATACAGTAACGTATTGTAGCATATTTTGATAAAAAAGTAATGTCTTTTTAAAATAAGTTTGGTATTTTTTGTTATATTTTGTAATAGCCTTTTATATTTAAGCCATATACGGCTATAGTTAATAACAGGTACGAAAATACTGATTATTTGAAAGCTGTTGATAATAACAATGGGTAATAATGTGGTTGTGGATAAAACTGTGAAAACTTAAGATTGGAGTATATCGACATTATTTGATATTTAAAGTATAATGATGTGAAGACATTCTGTGTCTGCGTGAAGAGAAAGGATTATATAGGTTTATATAGTATGATTAGAAATGTAGGGTTAGAAGATATATCAGATGGAAGATTGTATTCGGAGAATGATCTTGTAAAAACGGATACGAATAACTGTAAGGATTGTAAGAAGATATGTTGTATAGGTATGGGAAAGACAATAGTGTTAGATCCATATGATTGTTTTATGTTATCAGTTGGAACAGGAAAAACATTTGAGCAGCTTTCAGATAATAATATAGAGCTTAATGTTGTGGATGGATGTATTCTTCCCAATATCAGAATGTTAAAGAGCACGGATGGCTGTTCCTTTCTTAATGAGGATAACAAATGCAGTATACATGGCTGCAGACCCGGCATATGCCGCATGTTCCCACTTGGAAGATACTGGGAGGACGATGAGCATTTTCATTATATATTACAGAAGGGTGAGTGTAATAAGGATAATCTGACAAAGATCAAGGTGAAAAAATGGCTGGGAATATCAGATATAGAGAAGTATAACAAATATATAATAATGTGGCACAGGTATCTTAAGAAAATACAAAGAGCCATGGCAGGCTTAACAGATGAACAGATAAGAACACTTAACATATATAATCTTAAAACATTCTATACAACTGGTTATAAGTCGGAAGATACATTTTATGATGAGGTGGCAGAAAGGATAGAAAGCTCAGAAACTATGTTTGGCTTGTAAAAGAAAAGGAAAGTAAGAAGTTTATTAGAAAAGGGTATTTTAATAAAGAGAGTGCTTTGTTGTTTAAATAAGGAGGAATAAAAGAGTGAAGACGGATTTATTTAGTATAGGAAGCTTTACGGTACATGGTTATGGACTTATGATAGGAATAGGCTTTATACTGGCAATGCTGCTTGCAGAGTACAGGGCAAAGAAGCTTGGTCTGCGTGAAGAATCAATCATTGATATTACTATAATAGCAGGCGTAAGTGGATTTTTAGGTGCCAAGCTTTTATATATCATAGTTGAATTTGATACATTTATTAAGAATCCTAAAGCTGTACTTGGTTCAGCAGGTTTTGTTGTGTATGGTGGAATAATAGCTGGTGTGTTGTGCTGTATGTTTTACTGCAGGATAAAGAAACTTAATTTTCTTGAGTATTTCGATCTGGTTATGCCAGAAATAGCACTGGCACAGGGCTTTGGACGTATAGGATGTTTTCTTGCAGGCTGCTGTTATGGAAGAGAAACAGAAAGCCTCTTTGGTGTTGTGTTTCCAGCAGGTTCACAGGCACCAGCTGGTGTGAAGCTTATACCAACACAGCTTATATCAGCAGGTGCTGATTTTATCCATGTGATTATTCTTCTTGTAATAGCCGGCAGCTTCAGTTATACGGTTGCAAAGAATAAGGGAAAGAGCAGGTCACTTCCAGCAGGCGGTATAGGATATATATATATGATGTTTTATGGAATAGGACGTTTTCTTATAGAGTTTTTAAGAAATGATTATCGAGGGGAGATTGGCTTCTTATCGACATCACAGTTTATTTCCATTTTCTTTGTTATATGTGGGGCAGGACTTCTTGTGTTAAATGTGAAGAAGAAAAGCAGAAGTGTATGAAAAGAGGCAGGTTATGAAAAGCAGAGATGAAGCACTTGAATATGGTTTATCATTTCCAGATACATATGTAGAAGCACCATTTCACGACGCTAACTGGCAGCTTGTCAGAGTTAAAGGAAGTAAAAAGGCATTTTTATGGACTTATGAGAAGGATGGTTATATAAACTTAAATGTAAAGGCAGACCTTGAATGGAGAGATTACTGGAGGAGTGCATTTAAGTCAGTAATACCAGGATGGCATCAGAATAAAGAACACTGGAATACGATCATACTTGATGGTTCAGTTCCAGATGATGCTATAAAGACTATGATTAAGGAAAGCTATGAGCTTGTTACTTATAATTCATCTAAAAGGATATATGAGGCAGTTAAAAAAATACCAAAGGGCTGTGTTGCTACTTATGGACAGATAGCCCAGATGGCAGGAAATAAAGGTATGGCAAGGGCAGTAGGTAATGCACTTCATAAGAATCCAGACCCTGATAACATACCATGCTACAGGGTCGTTAACTCTAAGGGTGAACTGTCTGGTGCATTTGCCTTTGGTGGTGCAGAAAGGCAGGAGGAACTTCTTAAGGCAGATGGTATAGAAGTTATTAATGGAAAAGTCAACTTAAAAGAGTATGGAATGTTTTAATGTATCAATCAGCTTCTTTGCAGCTATGCTTAATGGTCTGCCTTTATCCCATACAAGGCATACTTCACGCTCGGGAAGAGGTTCCACAAGTCTTATAGGACATATTGAACCGCTGGTGATAGAAGCAGCACACAGGTCTTCTGGATAAAATCCTATTCCAAGGTTGTGTTCAACCATAGGAAGAACCTGGTCAGTTGTTGCAGCCTCCATATCAGGTGCAAACTGAAGATGATGGTTAAGAAAGAATTCTATATACAGGTTTCTTGTTGCGGTATCATTTCCAAGACATATAAAAGGAATATTTTTCAGGTCGTGCAGGCTTCGCATTTTTGATGCGAGGTCTGCATATTTAGTTCCACCTATAAGAAGCTCCCTGAATGAATATAATGATTCCTTATGATAGTTTTTAGGTATAGTTACAGGCGTAGTGATAACAGAAATATCAGCCAGTCCGTTTTCAAGGGCTGCTATAGCCTGTGGAGATGAGTGATTAGATATTTTTAATCTGACGTGTGGATAAGTTTCATGGAATGTCTCAAGCCTGTCTAATAATATAAGCCTGAGTGCAGTTTCACTTGCACCGATATTAATAAGTCCACGTTCAAGTCCTTTATCTTTGGCTAGTTCACATTCACCAGCTGAAAACTGCTCACATCCGGCAGCAACGTGTTCATATAATCGTTCACCTTCTGGTGTGAGTGTGATTCCCCTGTTGGAACGTACAAATAGCTTGCAGCCTATCTCACTTTCAAGATTATTCATGCAGCGTGTTATATTAGGCTGGTTATTATCAAGCATTTCTGCGGCCTTAGTGAAGCTTTTATATTGTGCAACATAATAAAATATCCTGTAATAATCATAGCTTATCATATATGCCTCTTTTCTTAATATCTTATTTTAAATGTCTTATTCTAAATGTCTTATTCTAAATGTTTTATTATAGATTCATTATGTGTATTAGAAATATTATGATGTATTGATTGTGTGAATTGCATAGCAATGTAGCAATCATGATACATCAGTAAGTGGCAAAATTTACTTTTGACAGTCACATCATATTATTTATGTAATGTCATGATAAATGTCATAACAGATGTCATAAAAAGTCATAACAGAATGCCCTTCAGTCGTGACATGATAACATATGATTATGATATGACAGACATATCAAATATATGTTTTACATCTTATTCAACGCAAAGTATAATGCTTTTGATAAGAAAAATCAAGAGTATTTCCGGAAGAAGTCCACATGGCTCTGAATGGTAATATGTAAATGAAAGGAAGGCAGTACGTATGTTAAAAGCAGTAGTTGGTATTAATTGGGGAGATGAAGGTAAGGGACGTATAGTAGACCTTATGAGTGCGAAAGCGAATTATGTTGTACGTTATCAGGGAGGAAATAATGCAGGACATACGGTAGTTACCCAGGAAGGAAAGTATGTGCTTAATCTTCTGCCATCAGGAATCCTTCATCCAGATGTAGTGTGTGTACTCGGAAATGGCATGGTTATAGACCTGGATCATCTTCGTCACGAAATATCTATAATGCAGCAGATGAATGTGAAAATAACACCAGATAATCTTAAGATATCGGATAAAGCAACTATATGTATGCCTATGCATGTACGTCAGGATGTGTTAGAGGAGGAAAGATTGTCACAGTCAGGCTCTGCATATGGTTCAACAAGAAGAGGAATTGCTTATGCATATGGTGACAAATATATGAAAAAAACACTTAGGATAGGAGATTTGCTTAACATAGACCAGCCATCAGTACGACACCGCCTTTCCGTTATAGTCGAGAGCAAGAATCTTATTCTTGAAAATATATATCATCAGCCACCAGTTTCATATGATGAGCTTCTTGAGTGGTGTAAGACACAGGCACATATGTTTAAGGATTATATATGCGATACTTCAGCACTTTTAAGAAATGCTGCAAAGGATAAAAAAAATATATTGTTTGAGGCACAGCTTGGTGCATTGAGAGATATAGATTATGGCATATATCCTTATACATCGAGTTCTAATACACTTGCGGCATATATACCTATGGGTACAGGCCTTATGGGATATAATGTTTCACAGGTTGTAGGTGTTATGAAAGCATATTCAACATGTGTTGGTGAAGGTGGATTCGTAGCAGAAAAAGCTATGCCTGAAAGCTGGATGGAAGAGTTAAGAAAAGCTGGTGGAGAATATGGCGCAGCAACGGGTAGACCAAGAAGAGTCGGTCCATTTGATGCAGTTGCAAGCAGATATGGAATAATGTGTCAGAATGTTGATGATATCGCGCTTACAAAGTTAGATGTATTGAGTGATTTTGATACAATACCGATAATAACAGCATATAGCATAGATGGAACAATAACTAAGGATTTCGTAACAGACAGCAGGTTAGAAAAGGCTGAGCCTGTTATAGAAGAGCTTCCAGGCTGGAAGTGTGATATATCCGGTTGTAGAAGCTGGGATGAACTTCCAGAAAATGCAAAAAATTATATTCTTAAGCTTGAGGAACTTATCAGTCATAAAATACATCTTGTATCGACCGGGGCAGAGAGAGAAGAATATCTTTTAAGGGATTGATGCTTAATGCAGGATCTATAATAAAATGCTGCGAGATTAATGGAATAAGAAATGATAATAAATATATTGACCATATAAACTGCATGAAAGAAGAGGAATATGACATGAGACATTTGATTGACCCAAAGGATTTATCAGTGGAGGAAACAGGGGATATACTTGCACTGGCAGAAAGAATACGTGATAATATGCCAGCATATAGTGAAGTGGCTAAGGGAAAGAAGATAGCTACATTATTCTATGAACCAAGTACAAGGACGAGACTTTCATTTGAGACAGCCATGCTTAATCTTGGTGGTACTGTGATAGGTTTTCCATCTGCTGATGTATCAAGTGTTAACAAGGGAGAAACGGTTGAAGATACAATCCGTGTAATAAGCTGCTACGCAGATATTGTAGCTATGAGACATCCTAAAGAAGGTGCACCTATGTTGGCATCACTTTATTCGAGAATACCTGTTATCAACGCCGGAGATGGAGGACATAGCCATCCAACACAGACTATGATAGATCTTATGACTATAAAATCAAGAAAAGGAAGACTTGATAACCTTACAGTAGGTTTGTGTGGAGACCTTAAGTTCGGAAGAACAGTACATTCACTTGTGAAAAGCCTTTCAAGATATGAAGGAAACAAATATATATTCATATCTCCACAAGAGCTTAAAATGCCTGATTATATGATACAGGATGTTCTTGATAACAACACAGATGTATATAAGGAATCAAGGCAGTTAGAGAGTGTGCTGCCAGAGCTTGATGTACTTTATATGACGAGAGTACAGAAAGAAAGATTCTTTAGTGAGGATGAATATATAAGATTACGTGATTGCTATATACTTAATGCGGAAAAGTTAAAGAAAGCACCTAAGGATATGCCAGTACTTCACCCACTCCCAAGAATAACTGAAATAGCTGCGGATGTTGATAAGGATCCAAGAGCTGCATATTTTGAACAGGTACAGAATGGTGTATATGTGAGAATGGCACTTATAATGGCACTTCTTGGATTAACAGATCCGGTGACGGGGAAGAAAATTATATAGTTGTTGAGCATACATTTTCAACATACGGACGACAGTATATATGAGGAAAGCAGGTGTGCACACATCAGCGATGCCAGAAGCTTCAATTTACGCGAGCAAC
>FR886198.1:10423-14730 GCA_000436475.1 Eubacterium sp. CAG:248 | reverse complement strand
ATGCGTAGCACTGATTTTCACTTATATTATGTCGTCAGTTCACCAACCGAATGTTTGCTAAACAACAATTCCCCCCAAAAAGTAGTAGACAAAATATATAAAAATCCCCATGTGTTAAGCTCTGTTATTGGTGTATTAATAGAAAATGCTGAAAAAACATGACAATAAATATCAGATTATTGACTTAACATATTACAGCCATTACAATGAAAATAAATGGTATGTATTAAAAGTATATAAAGAATACAAATACATCATATTAGCAGCATTATTAACATTATTACATATACCGGTAAAATAAATACATATGACAGCCGGATAAGATGGCAATTAATATTAAAAGGGGTGGTCATTTATGAAACGCAATTATAAAAGAATGGCACTTTCAGCAGGAATGGCACTGGTTCTGGCAAGTATGCCTGTTACTGCTATGGCAGGAACTTTAAGAAACGGACATCCAAAGATTTCTAATATAAGTACAATCAGTGCTAATAGTACAACCAGTAATATCAGTACAGCTGCAGCAAATAGCAGTCTGATTAATACCAAAGTAGATGTCTCTGCATTTGATGGTAATACTAAAGTTAATGGTTCCAAAATCATAATAGATGGTAAGACATCTGACTGGGAAGGTATTAAAGAAAGAGAATCAAAAACAGATAAGATAGATTCGTGGAAAGTGGCAATAGCCTCAGATTATTCTGAATTATATATATGTTACGAGGGAACAGCATCAACACAGTGGGATTATAACTTTATGGGAGCAAATGATCAGATAGTTCGTGTCCATATGGATTATCCCGATGGAACACAGAATGAAAAGAGCAATATATCATTCACTGCATGGGATGGTTACAAGGTTAAGAATGGCTGGAATGGCGATATTTCTGGTTCAGATATAGCTGTTGTTAATGAAGCACATCTTAATACGCCTGGACCATATGTTGTAGAAGCAGTTATCCCCATGGAGTTCTTTGCTGATTCTGATTTTACACTGACATTTGCAGGAACAACAGTAGATATACGTGATGTGGAAGTGCTGAGGGGCGATGTCAAAAAGGAAGATACAAAAGAAGATTCTAAGGAAGATAAAAAAGATGATACGAATGATGAAACAAAAAAAGATGATACAAAGGATGAAACCAAAGAAGACGATAAAGAAGCAGTATATAAAGGAATAACGATAGATGGCAGATTCAGTGACTGGGATGCAGTTACGAAGTATGATGCGGGATGTCCTAATCCTGATCATAAGGATTGTATTGAGAAAACAGCCATGGTGTTTGATGGCGATTATGTATACATATATATAAAAGACGGTGAGACTAGTAGTGCATATGGCGCTGGTTCACATTCTAATGGTATGTATACGATAAAGTCTGATATGGGCAATGAAATGGTGTTCCAGTTAACACAGAGTGGTGGTATAAATGGTGTAGATAAAGCCGAATGTAAGCATGTTGGAAAACAGTGGGAGATATCTATCCCTAAGTCAGAATTACCAGTGTACAATAACACAATATCTTTCGGATTATATCTTACAGAGCCATTTATAGAAAATGTATCTAATCTTGATGAGTCAAAGGGTGTAGAGATAAGTACAGATATAACATATGATGGATTGAAAGGATTATATGGTGACTGGGACAGGTATCCACATACAACCATAGAATATGCTACAGCGGGTACACATTATCAGATGGTTGATTCCAAAGGAGCACTTTATTGTGATGGAGGTTCTACACTTCTTGGACATGTTGTAACAACTATGCCGGAACATCTGGATGAAGCTGGTGGTGAGTTCATGAATGCTGTAACCATTAAGTTTAATAATAATGAGAAACAGGTATTTTATCCAAGATTGGTGTCAGTTGATGAAGATGGAAATATCAACTGGAATACACCTAAGGGCGGATACGAGGATGGTACATATGAGTTTTATATATTCTCAACATATGATGCATGGAATAATGTAGGAAATATATATGAGGATAGTATAAATAGAGAAAATAGTGAATGGTACGGCAAGATGACCATCACTGTAAAAAATGGTGTACAGGATGAATGTGAATTCTATCTTGACCTTGAAAAGGTAGCAAAGAAATTTGGATGCGATGCCAGTGATTTTAAGCGTATTGATGCACAGTTTGGCCGACTTGGACAACAGTGGATAACAACAGCGGGTGCATCTTCTGGTGCATGGTTAGGACTTATATTATGCGTAGGTGTAACAGCAGGTGTGCTGGTATATCAGAAAAAGAAAGGTGACAGGCAGGTGTCTTGATAATGAGAGTTAATCCTATAGTTGCATTGGTTATTATAGCAGTATGGCTATATGTTCTATCAGTTACGCACAGGGCGAAGCTTCATGCGTGGGAGTTTATCATAGGAAGTCTTGGACTTTTTACAATATTGATGATGACAGTGCAGCCTGTGCTTACAATGCCTCTTGCAAGATGTGTATCGGCACTTGCAGGCGTTGTTGGAAGCATTACAGGGGCATTTACGGCATATTTTAAATACGGGATTATATTCGTACATACAGGTATGTCATCCATTACATTGCTTATAGACTTTGAGTGTTCCGGAATAATAGAGATTATGGCATTTATTTCGCTGCTTGCGTTCTTTAACGTCTATAACATCAGTGAAAAGATAATGGTTGGAATCGGTGGATTCTGTTATATCATGGTATGTAATGCACTAAGAATTGTGCTTATATGTCTTTCAGTGCATTTCTTTGGTATGGGTGCGTATTATGTTGTGCATACATTTATAGGAAGGATATTCTTTTATGCACTGAGTGTACTTCTGTACTTTTATGTGTTCACAAAACCGCAGATTATTAAAATGAAAGTGGGGAATTTTGCATATGGCAGTGATAAAGTCAATTCTTAATTCCTTTCTTTTCTGGGGTGGATGGATTATTATCCCATTCATTATGGAGATAGTACCAGCGATAGGTAGTGTGGTACTGCTCATAAGAAGAGGGATGAAATATAAAAAGAACAGAAAAGAGATAAAGGTTTATCCGGAAATATCTCTTATAATTCCTGTATATAATTCGGCAGATACGTTGTATCAGTGCATAGAGTCCATAGATAAAAGCTCATATCCAGATGATAAGATAAGAATATTCCTTGTAAATAATAAAGGACAGGATAACAGCTTTGATGTATATGCAGAATGTCAGAAAAAGTTTCCTGGACTTCATATGCAGTGGATGAATTCTGAGCAGGGAAAGTCAAGGGCACTTAATCTTGCACTTTACAACAGTGAGGGTAAATATATAATCAACCTTGATAGTGATGGACTTTTAGAGAAGAATGCACTTGTTAATATGATTAACAGATTTGAGGCAGATACAGAGCTTAACTGTATGACTGGTGCGATTCTTACAGTTCCGGAACAGATTAGGAAGTATAAGGCTGGTTTACCAAGACTGCTTCGTAATCTTGAGTTCATGGAATATGCACAGGCATTTCTGGCAGGAAGAAGTTATGCTTCAGAACTGAATTCGGTGTATACACTTTCGGGAGCATTTTCAGCATTCAGAAAGTCAGCAGTGCTTAAGTCGTGGATGTATAACACAGATACGATATGTGAGGATACACATATAACATTCCAGATGCGTTACAGACAGGATGAACGAGTAGAGGTGTGTGAGGATGCACTGTTTTTCGTTGACCCGATAGAGAATGTCAACAAGCTGTATACACAGAGACAGAGGTGGCAGAGAGGAAGTCTTGAAGTAGCAAAAATGTTTATGGATAAGAACTTCAAGCTAAGAAAGTTTATGTCTGACATAAGTGTAAAGACATTGCTGTATGACCACACATTTGCATTTCCAAGAATGATATGGTATCTGGCGCTTATATGTCTTATGGTTGTAGGATATTCTGGAAAAGTTATATTGCTTTCAACAGGAATCATATTTGCGTTGTATATATTAACTGGTTTCTTATATTTTATAACAGCGGCACATTATCTGAAGATTAATAAAAATGTGAGAAGCTACTATATAAGGCACTGGTGGTGTATATTATTACTTCCGTTTTTTAATCTTATCGTATTTTTCATAAGAATAGCAGGAATAATTAACAGCATACAGACTGACAGCTCATGGAAAACTAAGACCTTATCACAGGAATGTAAAGCATTTACAGATGTTGTAAAAGGTGATATGAAGATAATAAATGAAAAAATTGAAAAAATCAGACATAAAGTTAATGTAGATAGTCAGAAAACTTAATAAGGGTAATAATGCCAGAGAGTTAAAAGCAGTAAATTTTGAAAATGTTAAATGT
>FR886198.1:4190-10409 GCA_000436475.1 Eubacterium sp. CAG:248 | reverse complement strand
ATTTTGAAAATGTTAAATGTTGAAAGCGATAAATGTTAAAAGTGGTAAATGTTGAAAGTAATAAATGTTAAAAATGATAAATGTTGAAAGCGTTAAATTTTAAAGTGATAAACATTAAAAGCTAAATAGTTAAATTTGCATGGCAAATCAGGAAATGGAGTAATTATGGAAGAGCAGAAGTCTGGCAATAGCAGTAAGAAAAAGCCTGGAAAACATCCGATTCTACTAATAACAACAATATGTGTAGTGATAGCGGCAGCAGCATGTGGGTGGCTTTCATATATTCAGATTAACAGATATGAAAAGGGGATTCTGGAGGTTTGCGCGACACAGCAGGATTCATATGTACAGCTTGTCCTTGATCAGATTAACTTAAAAGAAAACAGGGATGACCAGGATATTATTAATGATATTCTTAAAACTATGGATGCATCATCTAACAAGTACTGGGTGTTTTCAAGGAACCAGTCCATGCTTTATGTAAAGGATGTCATGGAAACTAACAGGTATAAGGAGGTTTCTGCAGACACATATTATAACTCAAAAGCATCAAAGGAGTTTATGGATTCGCTTCAGGTTAACCATATACAGCACAGTATAGTCAATGTGGACAATAAAACATATCTTATGTCTGGTGTGCTTTTTAAGTATGCAGACCAGAATTACAAGCTGTGCCTTATGACAGAGAAAAGTGTATTATTAGATAACAATACATATCTGGGAATCAAAGTAGAGATGGAAACATTTGTCATAGTTATTCTTATGGCGCTTGTTCTGATAGCTGTTATATATGCATTTATCATAAGAAGGTCAGCAATAAGGCTTGATGAGAGGGAAGCTGATGTTAAAGTACTTAGCATGGGGCTTGCAAAGGTAAATAAAATGCTGGCAGATAAGGATCTTCACGATACGCATAATAACGTATGGAAACAGAAGGCTATAGTGCCATTTGTAGAAAAGCTTATGGAAAGAAATGTTCATCCTGTCACATTTGCACGCATAGAATGTGAGACAAAGGAAAGCCGCAGGAAGTTTTTTGAACGAGCAGTATATATTCTTGATAAGCATGTACTCAGGTTCGAGTATGGGGCATGTGATATAGTTCTTATCGCCGTCAATATAACGACAGACCAGTTGAAGCATGGAATAAGCATACTTGAAGATAAAGAGGTAACAGTCCAGAGAGTAGAGCTTATAGATAATGATACAGATATGGAAAAACTAAGAGAAAGATATCTGTAGGATATCAGCAGGAAGGAAGAGCATATGGCAGTTAAGTTGTACAGAGAATATAAGATTAAGTTTTATCTTAATATGCGTCATTATATCATTATTAATGATAACAAGGGAGAAACTCATCCGCATACATGGGAGTTTGCACTTGATATAAGGTTTGGAAGAAGTTCATTTGTGGAGTTTAATATATTTGAAAAAGGAATCAACGATTTCCTTGAAAAATACCAGAATAAGGTGTTAAACGAAGAAGAGCCTTTTGATGCAATACTTCCAACACTTGAAAATGTAACAGATTATTTTTCAGAAGAATTCTATCGCATAATACATAATATAGGCGGGATACTTACATCTGTTGAAGCGAGTGAGACACCTACAAGAAGTTATATAATCAACATGTCAGAGCAGGAAGAAAATGCTGCTAACGATAAAGAGATAGAGAACAAAATAATGTCAGAGGTTATAGACACAGTGATTGATGACCTGACAGCAACGAAAAAAAATAATAAATGAAGTTAAGTTAAAAAGGTTAAAGGTCTTAACGTATAATGATGTGAGTGTCAAAAGATGTTTAACATATTAAGAGGCAGGTTATATGAATAAGCAGGGAAAAAATCATGTTTTATATTACACCTTGTCGATAATAGGCTGTATTGTGTATGTGGCACTGATAGTATCCGTATCGGTTATGGTGGTTAAAATAGTGAGTCAGAATGGGACCTATCCAGCTGGCTCAGATACTATGTATCATATATACAGAGGTGATTATGTATACAACTCCATAAAGGATGGAAACTGGTATCCACTATATGATTATATGTGGTATAACGGCGTTGAGCTTATGAGATACTGGGCACCGCTTGCAGCGTATTTTATGGCGTTCTGCGAAATGCTTGCGGGCGGCAATATGCTTATAGGTTATCTTATATTTGTAGGGATAATATCTGTACTTGGTGCATTAAGCTGGTTATATATAGGTATAAGGATGAAAAGACCAGTGCTTGGAGCATTTATAGGCTTCATATGGTTTTTTATGCCTAATAACCTGTGTGCATTGTTTGTTGAAGGCAATCTGGCAAGATCACTCAGCATGATATTTCTGCCGTTGTTCATATATGAGGTATCGGAGTATCTTAAGGACAGAAAGGTCATAAGAATTCCCTTTGCCATGATAAGCTTTATTCTCATAGCACTTTGTCATCTTGGATATGCAGGTATGGTTGCGCTTGCAGTGCTAGTATACTGTATAGTCCATATGATTGAAGGGTATTCTAAAAGAGCAGCCGCTGATATAGTGATATCCATACTGCTTAGCTTCATGCTTATAGGTGTATGGCTGGTTGCCTCACTTAACGGAGGAATAACCTCACTTGACAATTCAGAAAATATGGCTAACTTTTTCCAGAAGATAGTGTATACACTTAACCCGGTAGACAGAATAACTACAGACTATGCTCATTTTTACTTTGGACTGGCAGCAGCAATACTTGCGGTTGGAGGAATGTTTTTTGGATATAAGAAGTCAAGAGCCGGCTTTGTCACAGCTATAATAACACTTATATGTACAGCGACAGCCATGTATCCGGTGTTAAAGATACTTCCGGGAAGCCAGTATCTGTGGATGTTAAGATTCATATCCATAGCACTATGTATGATATTGTACAGCTTTCTTAAATGGGATACACTCAAAAAGCCGCTGATAGTGTTTTTCTGTGTTCTGCTTGTTTTAGATATAGTGCCATCTATACCGCTGATAACAGGTGGATTAGGTACTCTATCCATAACTAAGAATGGAGTGAGCATTAACACAGATAACGACAGTGTGTGGGACAGACTGGATATGCAGCAGGATAATACACTTATATCAAAGGCGCAGTCCATAACAAAGCAGAGAATAGCACTTCTTGATGACAGCAGCTTAGGGTCTATGGGAGCATTTTTAGTATCAGACTGGAACAATGCAATACCTGCCGCATATGGTGCAGGACGTGAGGCTGCTAATACATCCACTAACATAGTAAGAATAAACAGGGCATTAGCTGATGGCAATTATTATTATGTGTTTGACAGATGCCGTGAACTGGGAAATGATACAGTTCTTGTAAGATTGTCATCGCTTGAAAAGTATGGTGTATCTGTAAAAGATATGAATATGGCAGCAGGTGCCTCAGGATATAGCGTTGCAGGAGAAAATGCAGCATACAGGTTATACCATATGGATACTTATGATAACTGGGGAACAATCAGTAAGTATGAGGTGATAGGCATAGGAAGTGGTACACCTCTTATATCACAGTCATTTCCGGCAGTTGAAGAGACTGATTCAGACAATCTTAATGATTATTCTTATGAACAGTTATCGCAGTATAAGCAAGTTATCCTTGATGGATTTACATATGATGATAAAACGGCAGCAGAACAGCTTGTCTTAAGGCTTAGTGAAGCTGGCGTGAAGGTTGTTATATATGCAGATGGAATTCCACAGGAAAAGAAGACACAGAGTCAGGAGTTCCTTGGCGTTACGTGCAGCGATATTGTATTTAAGAATGGCTATCCGGATATGGATACTAAGCTTGGAGTGCTTTATCCTGATCTTTTCCCTAAAGGATATGCAACATGGCAGACAGTATATGTTACAGGTCTTGATAATACATGGGGAAGTGTCATGGACAACGGTCTTAAGCTTGATTTTTATGGTACAGTTAAGAACGATAACATAATAGTATGCGGTCTTAATCTGGCATACTACTATGGAGTGTCAGCTGATAAGTCTGTTGGAAGACTTCTTAGTGATATGATGGATATAACATCTGCACAGCTGCCTGAAAGAACTAACATAGAGCTTAAAGTAGAGCATGACGTGAACGGAATAACTATCACATCAGATTATGATAATGTAAATACAAGCCTTGCTTATCATGATATATTCGTATCAGATGAGTGGCTTGGAAAGAAGAATAATCTTACATATGTAAGAGCAGGAGTGACTAAGATAACGTTTAAGGTACCATACTTATGGCAGGGTTTGTGTGTGTCAGTGGCAGGTCTTATATTATCAGTTGCATGGGTGGCTGTTCTTGCAGGATTTAATAAAAAGCACCAGACACAGGAAATAAGAGAGGTTGTAAATGAAGATATTTGATACACATGCTCATTATGATGATGAAGCATTTGATAAAGACCGCGATGAATTATTAACAAGTCTTTTCAGCGGTGATATAGGAGCAGTTGTAAATGTAGGTGCAAGCCTTGAAGGATGTATAGAAAGTGTCAGGCTTGCAGAAAAATATGATAATATATATGCAGCTATAGGTGTTCATCCGGACGACTATGAGAGGCTGGAGCGAGGGGAAACCCCATGGAGCTCAGCTATAAATGATAATTCATATATAGCTGGAAGCTTCATGGACTGGCTGAAAAAGGAAGCACTTACGAACAACAAGGTTGTTGCGATTGGAGAAATCGGACTTGATTATTATTATGATGAGCCGGGAAGAGAACTTCAGAAAAAGTGGTTTGCAAGACAGTTAGAGCTGGCAAGAGAGGTCAGCAAGCCGGTTATTATCCATTCAAGAGATGCATGTGCTGATACCATAGATATATTAAAAAGCGGACATGCTAGTGAGGTTGGAGGCATAATCCACTGCTATTCATATTCTAAAGAAACAGTTAAGACATTTTATGATATGAACTTCTACTTCGGTATAGGTGGAGTGCTTACCTTTAAGAACGCGAAAAAGCTTATAGAAGCAGCAAATGTCATACCGCTTGAGAGGATAGTGCTTGAAACAGACTGTCCATATCTTGCACCAGTCCCTAACAGAGGAAAAAGAAATGACAGCAGTAACATACAGTATGTTATAGAAAAACTTGCTGATATAAAGGGTGTTACGAAGGAGCAGATAGCAGATGTGACATACCAGAATGCATGCAGAGTATATGGACTGCATCTGTGATTTTAGTATTTTGTTATCCGATTGACATACTTATTCAGAAAATGTATATTTGTTGTTAAGGTTTGTTATAAAACAGTGCAGGCTGTGTTAATAAACATAAACAGTCTATGTTATGTGTGATACAGGAATGGAGATAAATATATATATGAATAATAAGAATTATGATAACGTCATGCATCTTGGAAATCCGACTAATACGATAGCTGTTCTTAACAGGTATGGCTTTAATTTCCAGAAGAAATTCGGACAGAACTTTCTTATAGATGAGAATGTTGTTCAGAAAATAGTAAGAGAGGCTGGCGTTACAGAGGATGATTTCGTGCTTGAGGTAGGCCCTGGAATCGGAACTATGACACAGATTCTGTGCGAGAATGCAAGAGAGGTCGTAGCTGTTGAGATAGATAAGAAGCTTATACCGATACTTACAGAAGATACGCTTTCGTGGTATGACAACGTAACAGTTATCAACGAAGATATATTAAAGCTTGATATAAAAAAGCTTGCAGAGCAGAAGAATGGAGGAAAGCCTATAAAGGTGGTTGCTAATCTTCCATACTATATAACGACACCTATTATTATGGGACTTTTCGAGAGTGGAGTTCCTCTTGACAGCATAACTATCATGGTTCAGAAGGAAGTGGCTGACAGGATGCAGGTGGGCCCTGGAACCAAGGATTATGGTGCACTTTCACTGGCGGTACAGTACTATGCCAGACCTAGAATCGTGCTTAATGTTCCAGCAAGCTGTTTTATGCCAAGACCAAACGTGGATTCGGCGGTAATCAAGCTTGAAAGATATGAGAAACCACCGGTAGATGTAGCTGATGAACATCTTATGTTCAGAATAATAAGGGCATCCTTCAATCAGCGTAGAAAAACTATGATGAACAGTGTTGGCAACAGCGGTGATGTTAATGTTTCCAAGGAAAAGCTTGCTGCGGCACTTGAAAAATGTGGACTGTCTCTGACTATAAGAGGTGAGGCGCTTACACTGGAGCAGTTTGCACAGGTTGCGAATGCGATAGTGGAA
>FR886198.1:0-4159 GCA_000436475.1 Eubacterium sp. CAG:248 | reverse complement strand
TGGAATAATATTATATTAATATACATATTTAGCTCCTGGCAGTCATAAGATTACATATCAATCTTATATTGTCAGGAGGTTTTTTATGGCTGACTATCAGCGGTTTGTTTCATACATTTATTCTTATCCGGGAGGTGTAAAGGATAAGAATGTAGGGTTTGCAAAGGTAGAGGTCAGGGCAGGTGAGATGAGGCTTAATATTAATCTTAGGGGTGTGTATACAGACACACCGCAGATGTTTGGAGTACATATGCTTATAGACAGGGATGCATCTATTCCTGGAAGATACAGGCTTATGAAAGTGGGGGATTGTATAGTAAACAATGGAATGGCATCATATGCTGGAATATTTAATGCCAGTAATATAGATAATACTGGCTATGCATCATCAGATATATGTGGAATAGCTGTTGCAAACAAGGGTGACAGATATTATATGATGTTTTCTATGTGGGAGGATTATGATGTTAATCCTGACGTTATAGAATTCGCGGGAAGTGATGTAAGAAAGTACAGGATAAGTGACACTAAGGAGAATGTTAAAAAAGCCTCTGAAGAAAATGCTGGATGTGTGAGTAAAGAAGGCATAGATACTGAATATAAGGATACGGAAAGCAAATACAGTGAAAGCCAGAATGGCAGAATTAAAGCTGCTGCATACAAAGATGAAAAAAACAGACATAACGAAGCTGCAGCGGATATTAACGTAAGAGAAAGTATGGAAAAGATGGAAGAATTACATGCTATGGAATGTATGGACAACACAGACAATGCAGACAATGCAGACAATGCAGACAATATAGATAATACATACAAGACAGACAACATTGACAATGAATATAATGCATACAACACATACAACACATACAATGCAGATAAAACAGCAGTAGTGAATACTTCTGCAAAGAAGAAATATGCGGATAGCAATGAGCACTTATATAAAAAGCTGTACTCAAAGGCTGATTATGTGGATGCATTTGATGATGATTACTTTTATGATTGTATAGAAGTGACACCGCAGATGTTATCAAAGCTGCCACTTAAGGATAAGGAGATTATAAACAACAGCTTTCTGATACATGGGTATTATAATTTCCACCATCTTTTGTTTGGAAGAGTGTGTGATAATGAGAACAATACGAATTATTTTATAGGGGTTCCAGGTATGTACTGCAACAGGGAGCGCTATATGGCATCCATGTTTGGATTCTGTAACTTTAAGAAGAGCCACAGGAGTGACTACAATAATCCATACTTTGGATACTGGTATCAGGAAATATAGACAAAGCGCCTGTGATCCTGCCATACACCATTTAGTCTGACATATGAGTGGGCTATGCCTTCATCGATAAAGCCGAATTTCTCCATGAGATGAAGCGATGTAGAATTATCCGGATGGATATAACATTCAGTGCGGTGAAGCCCGATATCAGGAACGATATCTTCAAGGGCTGTGGCTATCATAAGGGATGCCAGTCCTTCGTTGCGATGATATTCGTCTATCTTATATCCCATATTGGCAGAAGGGGATGAGCCTCTGCTTATATGGGAGAAGGACAGAGAGCCAAGAATATAATCAGGTTCGTGTCTGTCCATCAGAAAGAATCTTACAAATGTCATAGAAAGCAGGCCTTTCATCTCAGCATCAAGCATGCGGTTGATAAAGTTTTCAGTATAGAAGGAAGCCGGCTTATCTGATTCATACTTATCAAAGTCCTTTCGGTTACGATAGTAGAAGTCAAGAACATCTATAGAATGACTTTTGTTAAGAACTTTGAGAGAGTATCTGCCAAGGTTGTATTCGAGTTTCATGCTAATCCTCATTTCTGTATATATCTATGTTAAATGGCTGTGTTTTATCATGTCCGATTATTTCAATAATTATATTGGTGTGTAAATCTAAATCAGCTTTATAATGAAATTATTCGTTAGTTTTCAGAGCTCCTTTTATGCTGGCTTTTTCAGCTTTCTTTTTCTGGCGTAATTCCTTGAAAAATGTGCTTAACATAGTAGAACATTCTTCATCACATACTCCGCGTACAACTTCAGCCTGATGGTTGAATTGTGGCATATTAAGAAGATTTATTATAGAACCTGCACACCCAGCTTTGGAATTCATAGAGCCTATGACAACTCGTGGAATACGTGCCTGTACGATGGCACCCGCACACATCTGGCAGGGCTCTAAAGTAACGTATATAGTACAGTCTTCAAGCCTCCAGTCGTTCATATAACGGCTGGCTTTTTTAATAGCAGTAATCTCAGCATGACCGAGCGTTGTTTTATCGGTGTTTCTTCTGTTGTACCCACGTCCTATGATTTTTCCATCATAGACGATTATACATCCTATAGGAACTTCATCAAGCAAAGCAGCCTTTTTAGCCTGTTTGATGGCAAGCTTCATATAGTGTATGTCTTCACTGGAAAATGTAGTATTCATATTAATATTATTATTGATGCTCTGGTTATTGTCACAGCTGCCATTGCAGTTATCATTGTTATTCATATTATAATCAGTCCTCGTATTTATACAATGCTTTTGGTACACCTCAAGCATGTGGTTTATATAATGATTAATTCATGCAGCTATTATCTTATCATAATTAAAAAAGGAATTCTATAATGAGATTATTTGCCAATACTTAAAATATAGTGAAGTAAGAACTAAAAAGTTATAAGTTATAACTGGTATTTTCGAGTAAAACAACAATTTTATAAGCTATAACTTATAAAAATAATATTTTGCAATTCATAATAAGATATGAATTATTCCCATCTGCAAAATGCACAGGCTTTACATGATGAGATTACAAAAAAAGCTACAGAGATTGAAGGTAAAGTATATTTGTTTTTTGATGAAATACAAGAGGTCAAAGACTGGGAGAAGTGTATAAATTCTTTCCGTGTTTCATTGGACTGCGATATCTATATCACCGGCTCAAACGCAAAGCTGCTGTCTGGTGAACTTGCAACTTATCTGGGTGGACGTTATGTGGAATTTGTAATCTATCCATTTTCATTTGGAGAGTTTATGGAGTTGTATCGTTCTATAGAACTAGACGAGCCAACCCGAAAGTGCTTCCAGAAGTATTTGACTGTCGGTGGTATGCCGTATCTTGCTAATCTTTGTTATGCAGAGGATCCATCCAAGCAATATCTTCACGACTTATTTAACTCTGTACAGCTCAAGGACATTGTGAAAAGGAATAAAATCCGGGATGTTGACTTGTTGGAACGAATCATTTCATATGTTACAGCCAATGTAGGAACGACTTTCTCCGCAAGCTCTCTTGCAAAGTTTTTAAAAAGTGAGCAGCGTAGAGTTGCTCCGGAAACAATTCTGAACTATATCAAATACTGTTGTGAGGCATACCTGTTTTATCAGGTGAAGCGTGAAGACCTGCAAGGTAAACGGATTCTTGCTTCCAATGAGAAGTATTATATTGCTGATCATGGTATTCGTGAAGCCATTTTTGGTGGTAATATGCGAGATATCAATCTCATTTTAGAAAATATCGTTTATCTGGAATTGTTACGCCGTGGTTATGTAGTAACTGTTGGCAGATCAGGTGATAAGGAAATTGATTTTGTATATGATAATATCCATGACAATTATCCAAAGTACGTTGTTTCTCTTGATGAACTTGATATGAGTCGAAATGGTATTAAACACCGAAATATCTGCGATTTCCTCTTAGCAGAGGAATGGAACTAAATACAATTTAACTGGTTGACATGCAAGGTCTAACGTGTTAGACTTAAGCCATAAGATGATTCTGAAAAGAGGTTTTAATATGCAGCCAGTAATATATGAAAGTGAGTATAATTTCTGTAAAATATTATGGGAAAATGAGCCAGTCAAAAGTACAGAGCTTGTAAAGCTGTGCAAGGAAAAGCTTGAGTGGAAGAAATCAACAACATACACAGTAATAAAACGACTTAGTGAAAGAGGAATCATAAAGTCGGAAAATGCAATAGTTACATCACTCGTTAAGAAGGAAGATGCACAGACTATAGAAAGTGTCAATATGGTGGATGCAAGATTCGATGGTTCACTGCCAGAGTTCGTAGCAGCTTTCGTACGTGCCAGAGGGATAACAGACGAGGAAAAACAAGCAATAATAAAGGAATTTGACTTAGATAAATAACAAATCATAGT
>FR886197.1:6075-7422 GCA_000436475.1 Eubacterium sp. CAG:248 | reverse complement strand
TTGGATCTCTTGTTAAGAAACCAGCCTTCTTAAGTGATGGACGATATTCGTCTGAATCAACCTGAAGAAGAGCTCTTGAGATACCGTGTCTGATAGCACCAGCCTGACCTGTGTATCCGCCACCGTGTACGTTAACGATTACATCATACTTATCAGCTGTTTCTGTAAGTACTAATGGCTGCTTAACTACAACCTTAAGTGTTTCAAGACCGAAATACTCATCAAGTGATCTCTTATTTATTGTAATATTACCATTACCTGGTACTAAATATACTCTAGCAATACTGCTTTTTCTTCTACCTGTTCCGTAGAACTTTCCGTTTGCTTTCTTAGCCACTGTTAATTCCTCCTTATGATATGTCCTTTAACTAAAACTTTAAAACTTCTGGCTTCTGAGCTGCCTGTTCATGATCTGGACCAGCATATACGTGAAGCTTTGTGTACATCTGTCTTCCTAAAGGTCCCTTTGGAAGCATACCCTTAACAGCAAGTTCGATAACTCTTTCAGGATGCTTTTCCATCATTTCCTTAAGAGTTGTTTCTTTCATACCACCAACATACTCTGAGTGATTGTAGTAAACCTTCTGATCTAACTTCTTACCTGTAACCTTAACCTTAGAAGCGTTGATTACGATAACATTATCACCACAGTCAAGGAATGGTGTATAAGTAGGCTTGTTCTTACCTCTTAATACAGCAGCAACATGTGATGCTAAACGACCTAATGTATAATCTGCAGCATCTACAACATACCATTTTCTTTCGATGTTAGATGCACTAGCCATATAAGTACTCATTAGTTTTCCTCCTAAATATTGCTTAAATGCATAATTAATTGTTCTGAATATAATTAATGTTAATATATATTAAATGCTTCTCCGGGGCATATGGTGAAACACCTAATTCGAATTAACCAAACAGGGCGCACTTATCACGCCACATTTAAGAATTATATAACACTGAACCGCGTGTGTCAATGATAAAATCTATTTTTATTGTATAATTTTAGCCTGTAATTTCAACTGGTTATCCACAACTTATCTATTGGGGGTTTCTTTTATTCACACATAAGGTTATCGTATCCACATTAAGTAACTATTTATTTCTGCTTCTAAACCATTTACTTTTTTTATATGCTGATTACGTCTACTTTTCATTAAATCACTTAATATATCATCTAACATTTTCTTTTTTATATGTTGATTATGTTTATTTTTTCATTAAATCAGTTAATACATCATTCAACATTTTTCCCATGTGCTGATTATGTCTCCTTATCAGCCTTCTTCCTCAAGATAATCTATCTTCATAAGTGTCAAGCCCTGTGGTGGTGCCGTCTGGCCCGCC
>FR886197.1:0-6053 GCA_000436475.1 Eubacterium sp. CAG:248 | reverse complement strand
GGCCCGCCTGTGTCCTATCACAGGCGTTAAGCATATATTGGACATATTCTGGTTCGAACCTGCCCTTTCCAACCTGTATAAGCGTTCCTGCTATTATCCTGACCATATTATAAAGGAATCCATTACCAGTTATTGTTATATGTATTTCATCATCCTTTTTGTCTACATCAAGTGAATATACCTTCCTTACTGTTGATTCTGCCTGCGTTCTGACACAGCAGAAGCTCTTAAAGTCATGCTCTCCTATAAGATATCCGGCAGCTTTCTTCATTCTGTCTATATCTATATTACCCGCTACATTCCAGGTATAATTTCTTTTCTGTGGTATTCCGAATTCGGTATTTAATATCCTGTAGCAATATGTTTTCTTTGTGTCACAATGTCTTGGATGAAAGTCTGCATTAACTTCATCGGATTCTTGCACAATAACATCATCAGGAAGGTACCTGTTAAGTGCATACGTGAATCTGTCTGCCGGTATACTTGAAGCTGTATCGAACACTGCTACATTTCCCATAGCATGAACCCCGGCATCTGTACGGCTTGCACCTATTACATGTATATGTTCTCCTGTAAGCTGATGTATTGCGTCATCTAAGACCTTCTCTATAGTTATGGCAGATGGCTGTATCTGCCAGCCTGAATAATTCGTTCCGTCATATGCTACCCTCAGCCTTATTCTTCTCATTCTAATCCTCATTTCTGCTATAACCTTATATGAATGTCTAAAGCGATTTCCAGCACTTATTAATACGCATCCTTAATTCCGTTGATATGCTGTTGAGGTTAATTCTAAGCGATTTCTAACATCTATTAATACATCATGCTTGTATAAATGATAAAACAAACCATTAAACAAATATTTTAATAAGAATTAACACTCCAAGGTATGCAAACATACACAAATATGCTATCTTATCCCTTTTAGCATACTTAAGCGGCTTCATTTTAGTCCTGCCCTCTGAACCATGGTAGCATCTTGCTTCCATCGCCATAGCAAGCTCATTTGCCCTTCTGAATGCTGAAACAAAAAGTGGAACAAGAATCGGCACCATAGCTTTAGCTCTTTTTATAATATTTCCATTTTCAAAGTCTGCGCCTCTTGCCATCTGTGCCTTCATTATTTTATCCGTTTCTTCCACAAGAATAGGAATAAATCTTAATGCTATTGACATCATCATCGCTATCTCGTGTACTGGAACTTTTATATATTTAAGAAATCCTAAGCCCTTTTCAAGGCCGTCAGTCAGATTATTAGGTGTTGTTGTCAGGGTCATAAGTGATGTGCCTAATATAAGGTACACAAGACGTACGACCATAAATATAGCGGTCTTAAGACCTTCGTATGTTATAGTCAGCTTCCATATCTGGATAAGTGTTTCGCCTGGTGTTAAAAACAGGTTAAATACCGCACTGATTATAATTAGAATCACTATTGACTTAAGTCCTCTTACCATGAATTTAAGAGGTATCTTTGATATAGCTATAACCGCTGCAAGTGCAACTGTTACAAATGCATATATCCATATATTCATTCCTAAAAATAATGAAATTATAAAAACTAATGTACCCATAAGCTTTACTCTTGGGTCAAGTCTGTGAATAATTGATTCTGCCTGATAATATTGTCCTATTGTAATATCTTTAATCATATCTTTCCAATCCTGTGCCTGTGCACATTTTCTACATTTCACTCCTGTACATTATACAGGTTATGCTTGTATCTGTTTATCTGCTATTAATAACATTAAAATGCTTCAATATATTATCCCTTGCTTCTTCAACTGTAATCGCATCAGGATTAACATCTATCCCAGCCGCAATAAGGTCATTCATAATATAAGTAACCTGTGGAGCTGCAAGTCCTATATGTTCAAGCTCTTTATGATGTGCAAACACATTCCTTGGTGTATCATCATATTTAAGCACTCCATCATCCATAACCATGATTCTGCTTACATATCTTGCAACATCTTCCATACTATGCGAAACCAGAATTACTGTAATTCCAGTTTCCTCCCTCAGCTGCTTTATACATTCAAGAATGTCATCTCTGCCCTTTGGATCTAGTCCTGCCGTTGGTTCATCAAGTATAAGCACCTGTGGTTTCATGGCAAGTACGCCTGCTATTGCAACTCTTCTTTTCTGACCGCCTGATAAGTCAAATGGAGACTGGTAATACAGATTTTCGTCCAATCCCACCTGTTTCAGGCTCTCGAAAGCCCTTATCTCATATTCCTGTCTGGATAAGCCCAGATTCTTAGGTCCAAAGCATACATCCTTAAATATATCTGTTTCGAATAACTGATGCTCTGGATACTGGAATACCAGCCCAACATTTTTTCTTAATTCACGCATATCATACCCTGCTTCATATATATCCTTACCATTGTAATATATATGTCCTGATGTAGCCTTTAAAAGACCGTTCAGATGCTGAATCAATGTCGATTTACCTGAGCCGGTATGTCCTATAAGACCTATAAACTCTCCATCCTCTATTGCAAATGATACATTGTCCAGAGCTTTTCTTTCAAAGCCTGTTCCCGCCTCATATACATGGCTAATTTTATCAACTATTATTGACATTCTACTTCCTCATTTCTGTGTGTATGCTGTATATAATACAGTCACGCCACTTGAATTTATTATCTAACTAAATATGTTTAAATCTACCTAAAATCAAACCGTAATAATAACCAACCTATATTCGTCAGATGTTTCATCATTTATCTGTCTTTAATAAATCGAGTCTTTTTATCTCTTCAACAAGCTCTTCGTTTCTTATAATACCATCTTTAACAGGAAGTCCCTCTTTTTTTAATTCATATGCAAGCTCTGTTACCTGTGGAACATCAAGTCTTAATTCCTTTAGTTTATCAACCTGCGAAAATATCTGTCTAGGTGTTCCTTCCATAACAACCTTTCCATTATCCATAACAAAAACATGGTCTGCGTCTATAACCTCTTCCATATAATGTGTTATAAGAATTATGGTTACACCTTCTTTTTTATTGAGCTCGTGCAGAACATGTATTACTTCTTTTCTTCCAAGCGGATCAAGCATGGCTGTTGGCTCATCAAGCACTATGCACTTAGGTTTCATAGCAACTATTCCAGCTATAGCTACCCTCTGCTTCTGACCACCTGACAGCTTGTTAGGCGATGCATTCCTGAACTTATACATACCTACTGCTTTAAGGCTCTTTTCTACTCTTTCCCAGATTTCCTCCGTTGGAACACCTATATTTTCTGGACCGAAACCTACCTCCTCATCTACAAGTGTACCTACTATCTGGTTGTCCGGATTCTGAAATACCATGCCAGCAGTCTGTCTGACCTTAAGTGTATTATCTGCATCCTTTGTATCCATTCCATCCACATATACAGTGCCCTCTGTTGGCATAACAAGTGCATTAAGATGCTTTGCAAATGTTGATTTACCAGAACCATTATGTCCTAATACTGCCACAAAATCTCCTGCTTTGATATCTATATTAACGTTGTCAACTGCTGTTGTAATGCCTTCAACGTTTCCTTCTTCATCACGTCTTATATATTCAAATGTTAAATCCTTAGCTTGTACTATTCCCACTATTTTCTCCAATTCCTGATTCATACATTCTGTTAATCCATACAATATCTTTATATAACAAAACAGCGGATAAGAATTACTTCTTACCCGCCTTAAAAGCACTTGATTAAACTAATTCAAGAAGTACTTCCATTGCTGCATCACCTTTTCTTAAGCCAATCTTAACGATTCTTGTATAGCCACCCTTACGGTCAGCATACTTTGGAGCGATTTCGTCGAATAACTTGTTTGTAAGGTCAACAGTCTTTGTGTTCTTCTTCTTTCCAGCAGCATCTGCAGGAACCTCAGTTACCTTGTAAAGAACCTTGTCCATCTGCTTTCTAGCATGAAGCTTTGAAGGAAGATCCTTCTTGATTTCCTTTTCTACTGTTTCATATACAGTAACCTTCTTGCCATCTACAACTTCCTTAACTCTCTTACCTTCAGCATCCTTCTTTGCAACCTTAGCAGATACTGTAACTGTTTCGTAGTTGTCCTTTTCCTTAACTGCAAGTGTGATAAGCTTTTCTGCCTGCTTACGAACTTCCTTAGCTCTTGCTTCTGTTGTAACAATCTTACCATTCTCGATTAAAGCTGTTACCTGGCTTCTTAATAAAGCCTTTCTCTGGCTTGATGTTCTACCAAGCTTTCTATACTTTGCCATTGATTTAACCTCCATTTGTAACGTTTATACATGCGCATATGGTCTTACTGTATAAATGTTTTTTCTACAAATTCTAATATTACGCTTTAATTGTTTCTATATATTAATCTTCGCTTGATCTAAGATGAAGATTTAACTGCTTAAGCTTTAAAAGAACCTCATCTAATGACTTCTTACCAAGATTTCTAACCTTTATCATATCATCTGGAGTCTTGTTGCAGAGTTCTTCAACTGTATTGATACCTGCTCTTCTAAGACAGTTAGATGAACGAACTGATAATTCAAGGTCTTCAATGCTCATTGAAAGAGCCTTTGTTGATTCATCAACTGGCTGTTCTGCCATAATCTCTGCATTAGCAGCATTTTCTGAAAGATTGATGAATCCTTTAAGATGTTCACTAAGAACCTTAGCTGCAAGGCTTAAAGCCTCATCTGGAGCTGTTGTTCCGTTAGTGAATATATCAAGTGTAAGTTTGTCAAAATCTGTATCCTGACCAACTCGTGTATTCTGAACAGCCATATTTACTCTTTCTACAGGAGTGTAGATAGAATCTACTGCGATAACGCCAACTGGCTGGTCTTCCTTCTTATTCTTCTCTGAACTTACATAACCACGTCCGTTAGTAATTGTAAGTTCCATAACTAACTTGCTATCAGCACTGTTAAGATGTGCTATAACAAGATCTGGGTTAATAATTTCTATATCAGGATCAACCTGAATATCAGATGCTCTTACTACACCCTCGCCCACGAAATCGATATGTGCTTCCTTAGGCTCAACGGAATTACCATTGTTCTTGATTGATAACTGCTTGATGTTCATCACTATCTCAGTAACATCTTCCTTAACACCAGGAATTGAGCTGAATTCATGAAGTACACCATCAATCTTGATACTGCTTACTGCTGTACCAACTAATGATGAAAGCATAATTCTTCTCAAAGAATTACCAAGCGTAAGTCCATAACCTCTTTCGAGAGGTTCAACGACAAATCTTCCATACTTTCCATCTTCTGACTGTTCAGTCATCTCAATCTTTGGCATCTTGAAATTAAAATCTGCATCAACCATGTATAGCCCCTCCTTTTATGGGTTTTAATAAGTTTATTCCTTCTATCCATAAGACAACAGAACGCATATATACAGCATTCTGTTGTCTTAAACAAACGACTGTATTCACATACGACATGTAAAATGCAGCGTCCAAAAATCTTATTAATGGATTACTTAGAATATAACTCGACGATAAGCATCTCATTTACAGGAACATCAATTGCTTCTCTTGTAGGTAAAGACTTAACTGTACCCTTAAGAGCCTCTCTGTCTGACTCTAACCACTCTGGAACTAATCTTCCGTTAGTAGCTTCAAGTACTTCCTTATATCTTGCACAAGACTTTGACTTTTCTCTGATTTCAATAACATCTCCAGCCTTAACTAAGTATGAAGGGATGTTTACGCGCTTGCCGTTAACAAGTACATGCTTGTGATCTACGATCTGTCTTGCTTCTTTTCTTGTTCTTGCAAAACCTAATCTGAAGATAACATTATCAAGTCTGAGTTCAAGAGTAACCATAAGGTTTTCACCAGTCATACCCTTCTGCTTCTCAGCCTTCTTATAGTAATTAAGGAAAGGCTTCTCTAATACGCCGTAGATAAACTTAGCCTTCTGCTTTTCGCGAAGCTGCATACCATACTCGCTAATCTTTCTACCAGCATTCTTAGCCTTTCTGTTAGACTTTTTATCTATTCCTAAATATAAAGGATCTAAATCAAGAGATCTGCATCTCTTGAGCACAGGTGTTCTATTAACTGC
>FR886196.1 GCA_000436475.1 Eubacterium sp. CAG:248 | reverse complement strand
CACCAACTAATATTCAATTAAACAACAATATTGTCATTGTATGCCCTCTGGTGTATACTGTTAATTATATTAAAACATACGTTTGGTATATGGTGCTGATATTATGAGGAAAAAGTGTAACGATTGTAGTGGTAAAGCTAAGCAAGGAAAAATATCCGCAGATGAGTATATAGATTATGATGAATTTAATATAGCCAGAAAGAAGATATTAGGAACAGCACATAATGATAAGGGTATAGGTACATTGTCGGAAAAGACATTGCATGCAGTGCTTAAGAACTATTATGAGCCGGATGAGAATAAACATGAAGTGGCTATAGATGGATATTATGCAGACATATTTAATGACAGTGGTATCATAGAGATACAGACAAGACAGCTTAACAAGCTAAGAGATAAGCTTGCTGTGTTTCTTGAAGAATATCATGTTACGGTTGTTTATCCATGTGCATATAACAAGTGGATAAGCTGGATAGATCCAGAAAGTGGTGATATAAGTGCGAAAAGAAAATCTCCAAGGCACTATACAGAATATGATGCATTTTTTGAACTTTATAAGATAAAGAATCTTCTGAAACATCCGAATCTTTCGGTTCATCTGGTGCTCATGGATATAGAAGAATACAAGCTTCTTAACGGATGGAATTATACAAGAAAAAGAGGAGCAACAAGATATGACAGAGTTCCGTTAGGTGTAAGAAAAATAGTAGAGCTTGACAGACCAGAGGATTACATGCAGTTTGTTCCAATAGACCTTGAGGATGAGTTTATAGTAAAGGATTTCGCAAAAGCTGCCATGGTACATGAAGATACGGCAAGGCTAAGCCTTAATATACTTAACTACCTTGGGGTTGTAAGACGCGTAGGAAAGAAAGGTAACGCATATGTATACAGCTGTTGATGATACATTCAGGATATCAGTCAGAAATCTTGTTGAATTCATGTGTGCATCAGGGGATATAGATAACAGGGATGTATCTGTTCCAGATGTAAGAGTTATGCAGGAGGGGGCAAGAATTCATAGAAAGATACAACATTCCATGGGTTCATCATACCATGCCGAAGTGCTTTTAAGACAAGAGATACCGCTGACCTCTGATAAGGGTTTTGATTACGTGCTTAAGCTTGAAGGCAGGGCAGATGGCATTATTGCTGATATTGATGAAGACGATGATGGAAACAGGATACCTGTAAGTGATGTGACTATAGACGAGATTAAAACTATGCAGGCAGATGTCACGAAGCTTAAGGAACCAGTTTATGTCCATAAAGCCCAGGCACTTGTGTATGGGTACATATACCTTAACAGATATAAGCTTGAACATATAAATATTCAGATGACATACTGTAACCCTGAAACAGAAAAAATAGTAAGATTCACAGAGGAATATGATAAAAACAGAATAAACAGCTGGTTTGAAAAGCTTGTTGGCGGTTTTAAAAGATGGATGGATTATGTATTTGACGAAAGGATCATAAGAAATGAGTCAATACATAAGCTCAGCTTTCCGTTTAAATACAGAGCAGGACAAAAAAATCTTGTTGCAAGTGTATACAAGACTATTGAATCTGGACAAAAGCTTTATATACAGGCACCAACTGGTGTTGGAAAGACTATATCCACAGTATATCCATCAGTTCAGGCATGTGGAAGAGGACTTGCAGACAAGATATTTTATCTTACATCAAAGACTATAACACGCACAGTTGCAGAAGAAACGTATTCTATATTAAGAGATAAAGGACTGCATTTTACAACAGTGACTCTTACAGCGAAAGACAAAATATGTCATATGGACGAAAGAAACTGCAACCCTGATGTGTGTGAATATGCTAAGGGACATTTTGACAGAATTAATGATGCTGTATATGACATTATCACCCATGAAAGTGTGATAGACAGGGAAAAGGTGCTTGAGTATTCCGTCAAACATAAGGTATGCCCTTTTGAGATGTCACTTGACGTATCATACTGGTGTGATGGAATTATATGTGACTATAATTATCTGTTTGATCCGGATGCATCACTTAAGAGATATTTTTCAGATGGTGCTAAAGGTGATTATATATTTCTTGTTGATGAGGCGCATAATCTTGTTGACAGAGCAAGGCAGATGTATAGTGCAACACTTGTTAAAGAAGACTTCCTTAAGTGTAAAAATCTTGTGAAAGATATTGATAAAAGACTTGCATCTTCTCTTGAAAAGTGTAATAAATATATGCTTTCACTTAAGCGTATGTGTGATAAAGAATATATAATCGTAGATAATTGTGGAACATTTCCAGCAAGTCTTTCGGCATGCTTTTCTTACATGCAGAAGTTTCTTGATAAGCATAAGAAGAATCCGGTATGTGATGAGATGATGGATTTTTTCTTTAAAGTGAGACATTTTCTTAACATGTATGATTGTGCAGATGATAAATACGTAACATATGCAGAGCTTGATAAAGATGGTGATATGTTATTGCATCTGTATTGTGTTGATCCATCAGAAAATATATCTTTAAGGCTGAGCCAGGGAAAGGCTTCTGTTATGTTTTCTGCAACATTTCTGCCAGTCAATTATTTTAAGGAGATGATATCAGGTGATATAAGTGATTATGCAGTTTATGCACATTCACCTTTTGATACATCGAATAAAAGAATCATAGTAGGCAGGGATGTAAGCAGCAGATATACAAGAAGAAATATAAACGAATATACAAAGATAGCTGATTATATAAGAAAAATGGTTACATCAAGGCATGGACGTTATATGATATTTTTTCCATCATACAGTTATATGCAGTCAGTGTATGATATATATATTAAGAAATATGAAAATACGATATTGGAGTTATCAGCTGCTTTAAATGATGAAAATTTAAATGATGAAAACACAGCAAAAAAAGGACAAGAACAACAAAGAGAACAACAAAAAGAGCAACCAGAAAAACAAGAAGAAAAGGAACAACAAAAAGAATATGAAGGTAAGACTGTTTACAATATAATAAAACAGCCATCTAATATGAAAGAAGCAGATAAAGAGAGCTTTCTTTCACTTTTTGTAGAAAATGAAAAGACTGATATAGCAGGATTTTGTGTGCTTGGAGGTATATTTTCAGAGGGTATTGATTTAAGAGGGGATGCACTTATAGGTGTGGCTGTAGTTGGAACAGGTATTCCAATGGTATGCAGGCAGCGCAACATATTAAGGGACTATTTTGATTCACATGGCAAGAATGGATATCAGTATGCATATGTTTATCCTGGCATGAATAAGGTGCTTCAGGCGGCAGGAAGGGTTATAAGAACAGATAGTGATAAAGGGATTATATTACTTCTTGATGACAGATTCTTAACGAAAGAATATGAATTACAATATCCAAGAGAATGGGATAAGATATATCCGTGTGATGCCAGTTGTGTTTCAGAATATATTGATGATTTCTGGAAAGGTATGACAGCTGATGATTGATAAATTGTCAGACATATGATATTATTAGTAATATAATATAAACGTGAATTGTTAATTATGAGATTATTTTGGTTGGAGAATACAGTATGGAAGAAAAAAATTTAAAAGAAATGATTAATTCTAATGCTGGTATAGAGGAGTGGAAGAAAGCCGGGTTTAACGATTTGCAGGCATTAGAGATTACAATGGGAATGAGCAGTGGTGTTGATGTATCCATATACGCTGTAAAAGAGTATAACGAAAGACAGATGAAAACCATAAGGAATGCACTTGAGGAAGGTGTGGATGTAACACCTTTTGCCAGCACAGAGTATGATTATATGCAGATGGAGCAGATAAAGGAAGGCATAAAAGAAGGTATAGATATTTCACTTATATGCAATCCAAAGTATGATTATTCTGTTATGAGGGAAATAAGGCTTGCACTTAAGTACAGATATGATCTTAGCAGATATGCTAATCAGGGTTATCCTGGAGATGTATTAAGGCAGATAAGGCTTTCTAAAAAAGATGATATAGATATTTCATTTTTTGTCAAAAAAAATTACAATGCAAGCCAGCTAAACGAGATAAGGCTTGGACTTATAAAATGCGTTGATATATCAAAATACATGCTGCACGAGTATACATCTGAACAGATGAAGCAGATAAGGCTTGGACTTGAGAATAATGTTGATGTATCAAAGTATGATATGATAGGTTTTTCTTCCGGGCAGATGGAACAGATAAGACTGGGATTGGAAGAAGGCATTGATGTTAGTTCATATGCAGATCCTTTTATCGATGCAGTAAGGATGAAGGAGGAAAGGCTGAAAGCTGGGAATAAGAATACAGATGAATCAGAACAGCTGAATGAACTACAGAGCCAGGAGATACTGCTAGGACTTGAAAGTGGTGTAGATGTAAGCCTTTATGCAGATCCAAGATATACATTCAGACAGATGGAACAGATAAGAATCAGACTTGAAAAAGGTGTAGATCCATCGGAACTGTTGATATATAAGGATAATTAAGAGCAAAGTATGAGTAAAACAGAGAACTATAGATGATTGGAGGATTCAGATTTGAGTAATGTATATGAAAAACAAACAGAATTGAATACCAAGAATGTAGTTGTCAGTGTTTCCGAAGATCATATGAGTGCGAGTATTGTCCTTGGTTCAATAGGACAGGATGGCTCATATACATATGAAGAGGTTATAGAAAAACTGTCAGCAGCAGGTGTGCGAACAGGTATAGATGCGGGGAAAATACGTGATGTCATTTTAAAAAAGATATATGAAATAGATGTTACAGTAGCAGAGGGGAAGCCAGCAGTTAACGGCGAGAATGGACACTATATATTTCATTTTGATGAGAACTATGAAAGAGATAACAAGCCGACCTTAAGAGAAGATGGCTCGGTTGACTACTTTAATGTAAAGCTTTTCGAAAAGGTAAGCTCAGGAGATATGCTTGCAGAGTATATTGAACCTACTAAAGGAGAGTTTGGCTATGATGTGTGTGGTAAGCTTCTTGTACCTAAGCCAGGAAGACCTAGTCCAAGATTACGCGGTAAAGGCTTTACGGTATCTGATGATGGTAACACATATTATGCACAGGTTGATGGAAAGGTTGAATACCGTAATTACGATCTTAATGTAAGCAGTGTATACAGTGTTTCAGGGGATCTTGATGGAAGTAATATAGATTTTAATGGAGATGTTACTATAGATGGTGGTGTATACAGTGGAGTTACAGTTAATGCCATGGGTAACATATTTATAGGTGGTTATGTTGAAGATGCAGTGCTTAAGGCTGGGAAGGATATAATCATTAAGGATGGTGTCAATGCAAAGACCAATGGATATATCGAAGCTGGAGGTAATATATCAGCAAGATTTTTCGAGAATGCAAGAGTCATAAGCCATGGTGATATTAAGTGTGATTATATGCTTAATACAAATGCTACGGCATATGGAAATGTATACCTTGAAGGCAAGCTCGGATCTGTTATAGGTGGTGATGTTACAGGAGTACGAGGCATTACTGTAAAAAGTTGTGGCAGTGATGCATTTGCCAAGACGATTATAAGAGTAGGTGCAACTCAAAATATCAATACAGAGTATGCACAGATTATTATGAAGATTAAGGAAATAGATTCGGAAATAGAACGATATGATCAGGCATTATATAAGCTAGACATATTAAAAAATGCGAAATCAGATAAGTTTGATGAAGTGCTGCATAGAAAGGTGTTCCAGACAAAGATAGTAAAGAAGGCTGAAAAGGCAAGCTACGAGGAACAGGGCAGATATCTTTATTCACTTATAAAAGAATCAGAAAGAGCGGTTGTAAAGGTAGATAAGAACATATATCCGGGTAGCCGTGTGTTTATGGGTGACAAGAAATATGTAACAAGCTCGGTATTCACACATATTGCACTTAAGAAAACATCATCAGGAATAATTATAAGGAATTTCGATTCAATGTAATAAGGAAAACAAGAGGTAGTATAAATATATGATTAAAGAGGTAGCATCAATAGAGCTTCCAGTACACGAGAGTATGGTTGTAAGGAAAAACAGACTTATGCCAAAGAATTATAAAGATGGGGATAACGTTCCAAGAATATCCATAGTTACTGGGATTCATGGTGATGAACTTGATGGACAATACATATGTTATGAGGTTATAAGGCGGATTAACCAATATCCGGAAAAGCTAAAGGGAATAATAGACATATATCCGGATATCAATCCACTTGGAATAGATATAGGTACAAGGGGAATTCCTATGTTTGAGCTTGATATGAACAGAGTATTTCCAGGTGATAATAATGGTGCAGTAGCAGAAAGTGTTGCTGCAGGTATAGTGAATGATATTATAGGAAGTGATTTCTGCCTTGATATTCACTCAAGTAATATATTTGTAAGAGAAATGCCACAGGTAAGACTTAACGATGATAACGTAGACAGGCTTCTTCCATATGCAAAGATGCTTAATGCTGACTTTGTATGGATATTTTCATCAATAACTGTGCTTGATGCTACACTTGCATATAGTCTTAACCATATGGGTGTTCCAACACTTGTAGCAGAGATGGGTGTTGGAAACAGAATAAACAAAGAATACAGTATGCAGCTTCTTGATGGCATATTTAATCTTTGTATTAACCTTGGTATATGGGATGATGAGCCGGTAAGTGTAAGGGAGCCTATCATATCAACAGAGGGGGAGGTTAACTTTCTTACAGCCAGGGAAAGTGGTATATTTGTTCCAGCTATTAATTCATGTGGAGTAATACATATGGGTGATCCTATAGGTGACATAATAGAACCTATAGAAGGAAGGATTATACAGCATGTAGAATCCCCTATGGATGGAATAGTGTTTACACTAAGGGAAAATCCTGTTGTGTATAAAGGAGCACTTCTTGCCAGAGTGCATGGAGGCAGAAAGTCATGAAAAAAGAAATATTATATAGTTTAAAGGGTATATATAGGGAGAATTTTGAGATAGAAGGTTATAGCTTTGGAGGTGGTGAAAAGTCTGCATGTATAGTCGGAGCATTAAGAGGCAACGAAATACAGCAGCTGTATATATGCTCACAGCTTATTAAGGTACTTAAGGAGCTTGAGACGCATGGAGCGATATCGCATAACCATGAGATACTTGTTATACCATCCGCAAACAGATTCTCCATGAATGTTGAAAAGAGATTCTGGCCTATAGATAATCTTGATATCAACAGAATGTTTCCTGGTGATGCAGCAGGAGATACAACAAAGCAGATAGCAGCAGCTATATTTGAAAGCTGTAGGGGATATAGTTATGGGATACAGTTTGCAAGCTTTTATATGCCTGGTGATTTTATCCCACATGTCCGTATGATGGAAACTGGTTATCAGAGTGCAAGCCTTGCAAATCTGTTCGGTCTTCAGTATGTAGTTATAAGAAAGCCAAAGCCTATGGATACTGCAACACTTAATTATAACTGGCAGATGAATGGAACGAATGCATTTTCTATATACACAAACAGTACAGATATGGTTGATGAAAAATCGGCAAGACAGGCTGTATCTTCGGTGCTAAGATTCCTTACAAGAATGGGTATCTTAAAGTATAATAATCATAGTGGATATATAGCCAGCGTTATAAACGAATATGATCTTTCAGCAGTTAAGACCTACGATGCAGGCTTCTATAAAAGATTAAAAGAACCGGGTGATCCGGTAGTACATAACGAGGTTATAGGACAGGTCATAGATCCGTGCGAAGGCTTTGTAAAAAGTGAGATAATATCGCCGACAGATGGAATAGTATTCTTTGCCCATACAGCACCTATGGTTATGAGTAACGAGGTTGTTTATAAGATTATAAGACGTATGCATGAATAATCAAGCTTGTTTATTTAATTTTAATATGTTACAATATTTTACATTCTTTCAATAATAGTGAGAGAATTACAGCTGATTAAGAAAGGAATTAATAAAAATGAGTGGCGTAAGAAGAGTTTTTGTTGAAAAGAAGAAACCTTTTGCAGTTAATGCCAAGGAACTTCACGATGAAATCACAGGATATCTAGGAATAAAGGATATCACAGATGTAAGAGTGCTTATAAGATATGATATTGAGAATCTTTCTGATGATACATACAATAAAGCACTTACTACTGTATTTTCAGAACCACCTGTAGATGATGTTTATGAAACAGAATTTGCAGCTGCTGATGATGACTATGTATTCTCTGTGGAATATCTTCCAGGACAGTTTGACCAGAGAGCAGATTCAGCTGAACAGTGCGTTAAGTTTCTTAACGAGAATGAAACTCCGGTAATTAAGACAGCAACTACTTATATTATCTCTGGAAAGCTTACAGAGGAAGATAAGGATAAGATTAAAAACCATTGTATTAATCCAGTTGACTCAAGAGTAGCAGATGAGAATATTCCACAGACACTTGTTACTAAGTTCGATACGCCAGCTGATGTTATTATATTTGATGGATTCAAGGACATGGATGAGGATAAACTTAAGGCTTTATATGACTCACTTGGTCTTGCTATGACATTTAAGGATTTCCAGTTTATTAAGGATTATTTTAAGAACGAAGAGAAGAGAGATCCATCTATGACAGAGATCAGAGTGCTTGATACATACTGGTCAGATCACTGCCGTCATACAACATTTGCAACAGAGTTAAAGAATGTTACATTCAAGGACGGTTTTTATAGAGCTCCTATGGAAGAAACTTACAATAAGTATCTTTCTGATAGAGCAGTTATCTATAAGGATAGAAAAGACAAGTTCGTATGTCTTATGGATCTTGCGCTTATGGGTATGAAGAAGTTAAAGGCAGAGGGAAAGTTAGATGATCAGGAAGAATCTGATGAGATAAATGCCTGCTCTATAGTAGTTCCAGTTGAAATAGATGGAAAGACAGAAGAATGGCTTGTTAACTTCAAGAATGAAACTCACAACCACCCAACAGAGATAGAGCCATTTGGTGGTGCTGCTACATGTCTTGGTGGAGCTATAAGAGATCCACTTTCAGGACGAACATATGTATATCAGGCTATGCGTATAACAGGTGCAGCTGATCCTACAGTTCCAGTAGCAGACACACTACATGGCAAGCTTCCACAAAGAAAGATAGTTACAGAGGCAGCTCATGGATACAGCTCATATGGTAACCAGATAGGTCTTGCAACAGGTTATGTCAAGGAAATATATCACCCTGACTATGTTGCAAAACGTATGGAGATAGGTGCTGTTATAGCAGCAGCTCCAAGAAGTGCAGTTAAGAGAGAGAATTCAGACCCAGGAGATATTATTATTCTTCTTGGTGGACGTACAGGACGTGATGGCTGTGGCGGT
>FR886195.1 GCA_000436475.1 Eubacterium sp. CAG:248 | reverse complement strand
GCAGATGAATATCTAGGAGTAATGTATGATTATCTTCATATGAAGCTTTATGGATTTCATGTAATCCAGGCAGATGAGACTCCTGTGCTTGTAAACAAAGACGGCAGACCAGCCGGTTCCAAGAGCTTTATGTGGGTATACCGTTCAGGATATATGTATTCAGATGAGCAGATAGTCCTGTATGAATACCAGCGGACAAGAAATGCTTCACATCCAAGGCAGTTTCTTAAAGATTATTCCGGGGTATGTGTAACCGATGGTTATCAGGTATACCATACAGTAGAAAAGGAACTGGAAGATCTTAAGATAGCCGGATGCTGGGTACACTGCAGGCGAAAATTTGATGAGGCATTAAAGGCAGTTCCAAAGGCTGCCCAGAAAGAAAGCCTTTCATATCTGGTAATAAAACAGATACAGGCAGTCTACCGTGAAGAGGATAAGCTGAAAGAGCTTAAGCCAAAAGACAGACTCAGACAGCGTCAGGTGGTAATAAAGCCACTGGTTGATGCTTTATTTGCGTACCTTAAATCAAATGAAAGAAAAGCCAGCACGGCTAAACTGAAACAGGCTGTCACTTATGCACTCAATCAGGAAAAATATCTGAGAGTATTTCTTGAAGATGGTGAAGTCCCAATGGATAACAATGCATCGGAACGTGCAATAAGAGGCTTTTGTATAGGCAAGAAGAACTGGGAAATGATAGATACAATCAATGGAGCTACATCCTCAGCAATAATATACAGCATAGCAGAGACAGCTAAAGCTAATAACTTAAAGCCTTATGAGTACTTTGAATATCTGCTGACCCAGATACCGGCACATATGGATGATACAGACCGCTCATTTCTGGAAGATCTTCTTCCATGGTCACCAAAGCTGCCAGAATACATCAGAAAACAAAAAGACCGTGGTTAGCGGTCTTTTAAAAGTCAAGGTACATGGGTTGGAGCGTTTACTGTTAAAGTGCGCTCTTGTTATCGAGTAGTATGGTAAATCTGGGATTTTAGAT
>FR886194.1:15585-19539 GCA_000436475.1 Eubacterium sp. CAG:248 | reverse complement strand
AGATAGTATAGTCAACGTACCTGACAGGCAGACTAAATAATAAAGTAATAGAATAATAAGGCAATAAAGTAACAATATAATGAGATATTGAAGATTATTATTGATAAATCTATGTATAATTATTAAAATAACAGATAGAAGTAATAAGGCATATATGCTGAATTAATAAATTAACCACGAGGTGCAAAAGGAGAACGATGGCAGATAATATAATAGAATTAAGACATATTAGTAAAGTATATAGTGATAATGGATTTAAGGCTGTAGACGATTTTAATCTTGAAGTAAAAAGAGGAGAGTTCGTCACTTTTCTTGGACCATCCGGATGTGGTAAGACTACTACATTAAGAATGATAGCAGGATTTGAGATGCCAACAAGCGGAGAGATACTTCTTAATGGAGAAGATATATCACAGCTTCCAGCTAACAAAAGACCAATTAATACGGTGTTCCAGCGATATGCTTTATTTCCACATATGAATATATATGATAATATAGCATTTGGACTTAAACTTAAAAAGCTGCCAAAAGAGGAGATTAGAAAGAAAGTAAAGAGAGTTCTTGATATAGTTGACCTTGAGGGGTTTGAGAATAGAAAGATATCTACCTTATCAGGTGGACAGCAGCAAAGAATTGCAATTGCAAGAGCCTTGGTTAATGAGCCGGAAATTCTTATGCTTGATGAGCCGTTAGGTGCACTCGATTTGAAAATGCGTCAGGAAATGCAGATTGAATTGAAGCATATGCACGATGAACTTGGAATTACATTTATATATGTAACACACGATCAGGAAGAAGCACTTACAATGTCTGATAAGATTGTTGTTCTTTCAGAAGGCAGGATACAGCAGATTGGTACGCCTGAGGATATATATAATGAGCCGCAGAATGCATTTGTAGCTGACTTTATCGGTGAAAGTAACATTTTCAAAGGTATTATGACAGGACATATGAAAGTAAGATTTTGCGGTGGTGAATTCATAGGAATGGACGATGTTCCAGAGGGTACGCTTGTCGATGTTGTTGTAAGACCGGAAGATGTAATTATAACTAAGCCAGAGGACGGAATTATTGAGGGCGAAGTTGTGTCGGTTATATTCAAAGGTATGCACTATGAGGTTACTGTTGAATCGGGCAAGTACGAAATGGTTATAAGAACGACCAAATGTTATTCTGTCGGTGAAAGAATTGGTATGAAGCTTGAGCCGGACGGAATTCATATTATGCTTGCTGAGGACCATACAACAAGCTTTGTTACTAATATTAATAGTGATTATACACTTGATTTTAATGGCAAGGTTATTAATTGCGATTTAACAAAAGTTATTCCCAAATCAAGTATGAAGGACAATGTTTTAGTTGATGAGAATAACGAGGCTGTTGATACAGCTAAGTTAAAGGTTATGGTTTCAATCCAGCCATATGATATAAGAATGAGCGATAATGTGGATGAAGGTCTTGTATCAGGACATATTATCAACCTTATCTATAAGGGTGACCATTACAGTTACGTTGTAAGAACAGAATATGGACACGACCTTATTGTAGATGATGAGTATCTGTGGAATATGGACGATGCTGTAGGACTTGTTATGCCAGAAGACAAGATGAAGTTCCAGTTAAAAAAGTAAGTAAAGGGAAAGGAATTAATAAAGATGAATAATGTATTATCGCGTAAGCAGCTTGGAATTCCTTATGGAACATTCCTTTTATTATTTGTTGCAGCCCCTTTGCTTGTATTGATATATTATGCATTTACCAATGGACAGGGACAGTTTACAGTAAGTAATCTCTGTAATTTCTTTACAGATCCTAACACACTTGGAACATTGTGTTACAGTTTTGCACTGGCATTTGTTGTAACTATGGTGTGTCTTTTAATAGCGTATCCAGTTGCATACATACTTGCACAGAGCGAGATTAAAAGAAAAGCAGTTATTCTTATGCTTTTTGTGCTTCCAATGTGGATTAACTTTACACTTAGAATTACAGCACTTAAGGAAGTTCTTTCATTAATAGAAGGTAATCTTGCATTTTATCCATTTATTAATACAGTTATTGGAATGACTTATGATTTTCTTCCATTTATGATACTCCCATTGTATACGACATTATCGAAAATGGATAACAGCATTATAGAAGCAGCAAATGATCTGGGAGCTAATAATTTCCAGACATTTATAAGGATTATATTGCCATTATCTGTACCGGGAATTATAAGTGGAATATCAATGGTGTTCCTGCCAGCGATGACTAATTATGTAGTGCTTGATATGCTTTATAACAGTACATATATTATGGGTAGTCTTATAGGAAGCTACTTTAGTGCATACGACTGGAATAATGGTTCAATGATAGCACTTATACTTCTTATAATTATATGTATAATCAGTCTTATATCAGCAGACAGCGATAATGAAGGTTCAGGACGCAAGCTGTAGATATATGTGATGGGAAAGAGGACAGGTATGTTTAAAAAATGTGTTAAATATGCAATTATCGGTCTTGTACTTATATTTATGTATGTTCCGATTCTTATATTAGCAGTATATAGTTTTACAGATTCACCTAATATTGGGGCTATTCATTCATTTTCGTTCCATAATTATGTGACATTATTTACAACACCAGAGCTTATAGATATGATTATAGGTTCAATTGCACTTGCAATTGGAAGTGCGGTGCTTGCTACAATACTTGGAACAATAGGTGCAATTGGAGCATTTTATTCTAAGAAAAATGTTAATGGTACAATGTCAGTTCTTAACCAGATACCAGTTGTTAATGCCGATGTCGTGACAGGTTTTTCATTATGTATTCTTCTGGTTGTTGTATTCGGGGTAAGCAAGAATACTTATATTCCACTTATAATAGGACATACAGTGCTTAGTGCACCATTTGTATATCTTGCGGTTGTTCCCAAGTTAAAGCAGATGGACCCAAGTCTTTATGAGGCTGCACTTGACCTTGGAGCAACACCGGGATATACGTTAATTCATATTATTATACCTCAGATTGCATCAGGTATTGTTTCAGGATTCGTTATGGCAGTTACTTTATCACTTGATGATTATTTTGTGGCAACTTATACGAAACCGGCAACATTTGATACAATAAGTACATATGTTGTTAATGCAACAAAGGGTTCGCAGACTAATATTAGGACTGCATTATGGGCATTATCGACAATTATATTCCTGATTGTAGTTATAGTTGAAGTTGTTATGAATTTTGCACCTATAAAGAATGAAGCCCAGAAGGAGAAACATTAATGAATAAAAATGTGATTATAGATATTACATCTTATATCAGACATTTGACGAAAAAGGTTATAAAAGTTTCGCTTGCTATGATTTTGGCTGTTGAAATGCTGTCTGGAAGTATAACAGGAGTGTGGAAAGGATTTAATTCTACTAAAGCAGAGGCGGCAGATAACGATACAATTACACTTAGAATATGTAACTGGGAAGAGTATATAGATGAAGGCGGCTGGAACGCTGATGAAACAATAGACCTTGAGAGCACAGATATCAGGGGCGATAATTCTATGGTTGATGATTTTGTTCAATGGTATTATAAGACATATGGCAAGAAGGTTAATGTCGAATATAGCTGTCTTGGAACTAATGAAGAACTTTACAATATGCTTACATTAGGTGATGAGTACGATTTAATATGTCCTTCAGAATATATGTTTATGAAGCTTATGACTGAGGGCTGGCTTGAACCATTTTCTGATGAATTCTACGACACAGGAATCAAAGAGAATTATTATGCAAAAGGTGTTTCACCATTTATAAAGCAGACTTTTGATAATAATACAATCAATGGTGAACCCTGGAGTAAATATGCTGCCGGATATATGTGGGGTGTTACAGGTATTATATATAATCCAGAAGATGTTACAAAGCAAGAGGCATCGACATGGAAGATTATTAATAATGATAAGTTCAG
>FR886194.1:0-15556 GCA_000436475.1 Eubacterium sp. CAG:248 | reverse complement strand
ATGATTACTGTTAAGGATAATGTAAGAGATACTATGTTTGCGGCAATTGGTGCAATCAAGTCTGATAAGTTAAGGTCACAGGATTTTATCAATCAGGCAGATTATACTGATAAGCTGTCAGAGGAGATGAATGACACATCAAAGGATACAGTTGATGAAGTATTAGAATATCTTCAGCAGGTTAAAGATAATGTATATTCATTTGAAACTGACAGTGGTAAGATTGATGCTATTACAGGTAAGATCAGTGCTGGCTATCAGTGGTCAGGTGATGCTGTATACATAATGCAGCAGGCAGAAGCTAATGATGTCGAGCTTAATTTTGCTATTCCAGAAGAATGTACTAATATGTATTTTGATGGCTGGGCAATGTTAAAATCAGGAATTAATGGTAATTCAGAAAAGAAGAAGGCAGCAGAAGCATTTGTTAATTTCGTATCTATGCCAGAAAATGCAGTAAGAAATATGTACTATATTGGCTATACATCAGTTATATCAGGTGGTCAGAGTCCTGTTATATATGATTATTTAAAATGGAATTATGGTCTTGAGTCACTTATGGAAGAGGATGATACAATAAGTGAGGATGATGCAATAGATTATTCTTTAGGATATTTCTTCTCAGGAGTATCTAATGATTCAAGATATATATTAAGAACATCTAAGGCACAGACAGAAGGAATGTTGTCAGCACAGTATCCAACGGAAGAAGTAATGCATAGAAGTGCTATTATGCAGTATTTTGATAATGACGAAACAGCGAGAATTAATCAGATGTGGATAAATGTAAGGTGTTTTAATATTCATAATGTACCAGTCTGGGTATGGATTGTCGCAGCCGTTGTTATCGTAGCTGTTATAGTACTAAGAATTGCGGATGTCATAAGACATAAGAAAATATAAATGTATAGGATATTCTTACATATAATATTATTATAAAAATTATTATAAAAATCATTATAAAAACAGAGAATAGAAAGTTGTATATTGGAGGAAAAGCTCCGATTATACTTTCTATCTTTAATTGTTGGAAAAGATTAGACAAGGTATAATACAAAAGAATAATCGTTTATACATTGTCAGTTATTTATTTTTTTGATATAATAATTATAACTTTATTATGGTAGAGTATAAAAGTTGAATCATTACTGATATGCATAAATTATGCATTGAAAACATATATAGCAGTCAGGATGCATTAAACACAACAGCCAAAGGATAATACAGCATACGGAACGGAGAAAAGCCTATGAAGAAAAATAAATGGTATACAATAAGCGTGTTTATAATAATGTGTGTGTTGTTAAATCTGGCAGGTAAGTGTGTTGCTGGACAGCTCAGGCTTCCATTATGGCTTGATTCACTGGGGACAGTTGCAGCCACTTATGTATGCGGACCTGTATGCGGTGTTATCGTTGGAGTTACTCTTAATATTCTTTATTCTATAATATATTCGTGGACGTATGCCTGTTATGCCATAGTAAGTGTTTCTATAGCAGTTATTGCGGGCATCTGCATAAGTAAGGATTATATGAAAACACTGCTTGGTGCACTGACATCAAGCTTTTATATTGCACTTGTTTCGTGTGTTATTTCCATGATTTTTAATTATATGTTTTTTAATGGTTATACCAACAATATATGGGGTGATGGAGTTGTTGAGTCACTTTTAGGAATAGGCTTTAATGATTTATTAAGCCACATTGCAGGACAATTTTATATTGATTTTCCTGATAAGATCATAACTGTGCTTGCACTCTATATATTTGTAAGGTATGACAAGGGAAAGAACAGATTTGATAAAAGGATAATGACAGTCTGTATATATATCGGGATAGCTGCTATGGCAGCAGTACAGCTTATAGAAGCAGGTACATCTAAGTGCGTGTATGCAGCTTCTGATAACATCAGGAATAATCAGAATAATATAGAAGAAACACCGGATTATAATACTTATCTGCAGACAGTTTACGGAAGAGAAAACGGAATACCAGGCGGCCGTGCCAATGATATAGCACAGACTAATGATGGAATACTATGGATAGGAACTTATGGTGGTTTATACAGGTATAATGGTACAGAGTTTAAATGGGTGGATGAATATGCCTCTGTTAAGACTGTAAACTGTCTGTATAAAGATGAAGAGGGCAGATTATGGATAGGAACCAATGATGGCGGCGTATCGATAATGATTGATGAAACAATCATAAATGTTGTATCAGAAAAGGAAGGCTTATCAGCTGATTCCGTAAAGTGTATAACACAGGGTTCTGATGGTGATTACTATATTGGCACGACAGGTGCTATGTCAGTAGTTTCTCTGGCTGGTGGATTAACAGTTAAAAGCTATATAGATGATATAAAATATGCTGTAAGTGCAGATTCTGATAAGAATGGTAACATAGCGGTCGTTAGTGATAATGGACAGCTTAGTATTGTAAAAAATGCAGCAGTTATTTCAGAATATAGTGCATCAGATGGTGGAAGATATACAACGTGTTCATTTGATGATGCCGGTATGCTTTATGTGGGAACATCAAAAGGAAATATAGATAAATATAATATAAATAATAATGCTTATGTACTTACAGAAAGCATAAGCTGCAATGAACTTAATAATATTAAAGAAATATATTTTGTAGATAACACATTAACCGAAAATGCCACACTTTTTGTATGTGCAGATAATGGTATAGGATATTATGACAGCAAGAATCAGTTTATAAACATTGATACAGGCAGCTTTAATAATTCAATAGATCATATGACAGCAGATTATCAGGGAAATCTCTGGTTTACATCATCAAGACTTGGGCTGTTAAGATTAAGCAGATCAGCATTTACACAGCTTAATTATGAATATAATGATGAAAATCTGGTTGTAAACACAGTGACAATGTGGAATGGAAATTATTATATAGGTACAGATAGTGGAATTGCCGTTTCATATGCAGCTGCAGGCAGTATTACAGCTGATAGTGATTATATTCAAAAGTTGGACAGCGATTTAAATGAGCTTGTGAATAAACTTGTAAAAGAGCTTGATAACGTAAGAATAAGGTGCATAACAACAGATAGTAAAAATAATATGTGGATATGTACAACCGGCAAAGGAATATATGAGGTTACATATAGTGGTGAAATTATAAGATATGATGAGAATAATGGACTAAGTGGAAACAGATACAGGACTATAACAGAGTTAAGTGATAATACAATGCTTGCAGCAGGTGATACAGGACTTAGTTATATTGTAGATGAAGCTGTCACCGGCAATATGGGTTATTCCATGAAAAATAGTAAGGTTTTATGTACTCTTGAAACAGATATACCAGATTATGGAAGAGTAATACTTGCAGGAACAGATGGCAATGGAATAGAAGTTATTAGTGATGGAAGAGTAATAGATAATTATGATAAGGATGATGGTCTTAGCTCAGCGGTTATACTAAGAATGGTAAAGAATGATTCTGGTGAAGGTATATTTATAGTAACAAGTAACAGTCTTTGTTATATGGATAAGTCAGGCATTATAAGAATATTGGATAATTTTCCTTACTATAATAATTACAATGTAGTTAATGGAAACAATGATAATCTTTTTGTGCTGGGCTCAGCCGGAATATATGTTGTTGATAAGAATGCCTTACTTTCTGGAAAAGAACTTGATTATAAGCTTCTTAATGGGGATTGTGGACTTGAAAGAGCACTAACACCTAATGCATGGGATTATATTGATGTGAATAATAATATGTACATGTCAACAGATGATGGTGTAATGATAGTCAATCTCAATGATTATAGTGCCAGAATAAGATCATATCGTATACAGATGAAGTCTGTAAAGGTAGATGGAGAAAGTCTCAGGGTAAAAAGAGGGGAAGAACTTTATATTGATAGTAAAGCACAGATGATAGAGATGTTCCCTGAGATTATAAACTATTCTGTTAATACTCCTTATGTAAGCATATATCTGGAAGGGTATGATGCTGAACCAAGGATAATATTACAAAGTGATCTGACTAATATAATATATATGAACATACCTGTAGGCACATATACATTTCATTTGTCAGTTCTTGATGAAAATGGCAAGGTACCAATATCTGAAAACACATATACAATTATCAAGGAAGCTAAGATATATGACTATTGGTGGTTTAAGGTGTATATGGTCGGAATATTTGCACTTATAGTTGCATATCTTACGTGGATAATATTCCATACACAGATTAAAAGAACCCTTGATTTTCAGAAAAAAGAGCTTGAATTCGTAAAGAAACAGCTTGAGATGGGAAACGAAACAGTTCTTACTATTGCAAGGACTGTTGATGCAAAGGATGTTAATACAAGCCAACATTCACTAAGAGTATCTGAGTATTCAGTTATGATAGCAAAGGAGCTTGGATATACTGATGAAGAATGTGAAAACCTTAGAAAAGCGGCATTGCTTCATGATATAGGAAAGATAGGTATTCCAGACAGAATACTTAACAAACCGGAAAGACTTACAGATGAAGAGTATGCCATTATGAAATCACATGTTGAAAAAGGAGCAGAAATACTTAAAAGCTTTACTCTTGTAAATCACGTTGAGGAAGGAGCACTTTATCATCATGAGAGATACGATGGAAAAGGATATATGTATGGTCTTAAAGGGGAAGAGATACCGCTTAATGCAAGAATTATCGGAATAGCAGATACATTTGATGCCATGACAGCTAACAGAGTGTATAGAAAGAAACTTGATAAGGACTATGTTTTAGGGGAAATACGAAGAGGCAGCGGCACACAGTTTGACCCGGAGCTTGTGGATATTATGCTTAGACTTATTAATAGTGGCAGGATAGACATTGATAGTCTGTATAAGGGTGGTGAAGCAGATGAAGATAAGTAATATTAAGAAAATATCCGGTAGGATGCTGTCTTATATAGTAAGCAGGGAGAGTATCATAACTTTTATAACATGTGTTGCAGTAAGTATCATCATAGGTGCCTGTATGGTTTATTCAAGAAAAGATGAAGACAAGAGAATCAAGGTGGGGATAATATATGTAGGTGATGCAAGTACTGCATATACAGACAATTTCATAGAGGCACTTGCTGACATTAAGGAAGAGTATGGCGATAAGGTAGAAGTTATGCATATGTATAATGTTGCCGAGGGAACAGAAAGAGAATATCTTGAAAGACTTGTAAATGCAGGCTGTAATCTGATATTTTCTACAAGCTATAACTATGGTGAAACAACTAAGGAGCTGGCTGGCAGGTATCCAGATGTGCAGTTTTGCATGGCAACATGCTCTAACGCTAATGAGGAGCCATACTATGCTAATTATCATACATTTATGGGTGCCATATATGAAGGAAGATATGCAGCAGGAGTTGCGGCGGGTATAAAGCTGAGGGAGCTTATATCAGAAGGGATAATAACAGAAAATGAGGCTAAGATAGGATATGTTGCAGCGTATCCTAATGCGGAGGTTATATCAGGATATACAGCTTTTTTGCTTGGCGCAAGATCGGTTGTGGGTAATACTACCATGACAGTAAAGTATACATATAAGTGGAATGATTACCGTACTGAAAAGAAGTATGCAAGAGAACTTATAAATGAGAAATGCATTATTATATCACAGCATTCAGATACAGCAGGACCAGCGACTGCCTGTGAGGAAACAGCCTCAGATGTACCAGTTTTTAATGTAAGCTATAACCAGAGTATGTTTGATGTAGCACCAACTACATATCTTACGGGCTGTAAGATTAACTGGAAACCATATATGAAGGCAGCAGTTGATGCTGTTCTTAATGGAAAGGTGATTGAGAAGAACATCAGAGGTAATATACATGGTAATGATGTGGGAGCAGGCTTCGATGAAGACTGGGTTTCAATGCTTGAGTTTAATGATATTGTTGTTGCAGATGGAACTAAGGAAATGGTAGCAGATGTTATCGAGCAGTTTAAGAAGGGAAAACTTACTGTGTTTAAAGGTGACTACATAGGTGTAAATACTGATAATCCCAATGATATTATAGACCTTAGAGAGGGCTTTGTGGAAAATAAAGACAGCTCGGCACCATCGTTTAACTATATATTAAAGGACATTATTACGATAGAGTAAAAATACATTATTACGCATTATTACAATAGCATTATTACAATAGAGTAAAAACACTTGACTGTATAGCTTTCTATATGATAGAATATGCAGGCTTTAAATGGTTTTATTGGAAACGAAACATCCTCCTGGATGATAACGAACAACACATTGAGTTAAGTTATCATTAAGGAGGATTTTTTTATGCCAAAAAACAAATTTCAAGACGTAGTATTCACAATTATTATGGCAACTATTATGGTTTATGGAATGGTTGTTTATAATATAGCTCTTAACACAGGAACAGTTGATGGAACAACTTTTATTGCAGCATTACACGAGTTACCAATAATGGTACCAGTTGCTTTCATTCTTGAGTTCTTTATAGTTGGAAGGCTGGCAAGGATGCTGGCATTTACTGTTATGAAGCCAACAGACAGACCACAGTTTATCACATATGCAATATCAATATGTATATGCTGCATTATGTGTCCGATTATGAGCCTTGTTGCAACAATCCTTTTCAAAGAGTCATCTTTTGGAATGTGGATTAAGACATGGGCTATGAACTTCCCAATGGCAATACTTTACCAGATGTTCTACTGTGGACCACTTGTAAGACTTATATTCAGAGCTATATTTGTAAGAAAAGGCAGCACACAGGAAGAGATAGAAGTAGCTTAGGAATTAATTAACAATTTAATATAAATATTATGTAGACACAGCGTATTAGACAGATTGTTATACGCTGTGTTTTTGTATGTTTTAATTTTATATTATTTTATAAAACTATAGTTCTGGTTGTTAAAATATATTAATATTTACTACATAGTGTCATTTATTTATTAAATGCAGAAGTTGCTAGAGATGTAAGTTGATTTTTATAGTTAATAATAATTAAAAAAGAATATGGAGGAATAAGGTATGTCAGTAGCGGGAGTAAGTTCTAATAATACATATAATTCTGGTGGTATGTCATAAGCTGCAACTGCTAAAACAGATAAAAAGAAAAAGCTGTTCACTATCTTATGTAGGAGAAAAGCATAACAACTATGCCAAGTATGACAAGGATAACACCAGTTGCGCGGTTGAGTGTCTTTGGAGTGGCTTTATTTGCAAATACAGCGGCAATTCTTGCCCATATAAATGTAAATACAATACATAATATCCACACAGTTATATCAGGAATTCCGCCAATCGCAAAGTGTGATACAGCACCTGTAAATGCTGTAAATGCCATAATAAATACGCTTGTTCCTACAGCAGTTTTAAGTTCATATCCAAGTACGGAAGTAAGAATAAGTAACATCATCATACCGCCGCCAGCACCGATGAAGCCGCATATAAAGCCAATTAATACGCCACACACAACTGACTGAATGGCACGTTTCTTAGCTGATACGCTCTCCATAGCTTCCTTTGTAGTCATAACAGGTCTTACGATGAATTTAATTCCAAGAAGAAATGTCATAAATACGGAGAAGTTACCCATTGTTGTTGAAGGAACAAGGCTTGATACATAGCTTCCAACAACTGTAAATATAAGAACACTGACCATCATAATAAGTCCGTTTTTAATGTCAAGGTTCTTATTTTTTCCATATGTATAAGCTGATATGGCGCTGGCAAGCACATCAGAAGAAAGTGCGATACCGACAGCCATATAAGGCTCCATTCCTAAAAATGTGATAAGCATAGGGCTGATTACGGCAGCGGCGCTCATACCAGCAAATCCGGTACCAAGTCCGGCTCCCATACCAGCAAAAAATGTTACAGCAATAATTAATAATAGTGACATAAAATATCCTCTTTTCTGCGCACGATTTTGATAATAATAGTTTCGTGTCAGGTACGCACTGACACGAATATAGTAGTGTAATTTATATGTATAATGTTGAAACCTCTAAAATAGATTGCTCTTGATATCTAATTAATTTCTTTCAAGTATCTTATCAAGATTACTTTCAATCTGTTTCATACCCGTAAAAAATACTTCTTTCGTGGCAGTGTCCATATTATCAAAAAGATGTTCAAGAAAATCTTTTTGTAAAGCCTGTCCTTCTTTAATTATTTCTTGTGCCGCAGGTGTGCATATAAGCTGGGTTTTTCTGCGGTCGCCCTCTGTTTCTTTTCGTATGATGTAGCCATCTCCTACAAGTCTGTCCACATTGACAGAAACAAGATTTGCTTTAATCTTTCTTACTTCAACTATATCTCTTGCAGTAGTGTATTCAGGATTATTTGCAAGAAACATAAGAATATCGAAAGCAGTCTGTGGAAGATTAAGCTTGTGTAAAAACGGCTTGCATACAGAATTATATGCAAGGTTGATTTTCTGCGCGAATTCAATTCCTGAGTTCATAGGATTATTGGTCCTCCTTATAGTAATATTAAGATTTCATAAGATAACCAGTTGTCATAGTATTAATATTAAGATTTCATAGAATAGTTGGTTCTCGTAGTATTAACATTAAACAGGCAACCTTTATAGCATTTACACTAAAAACTACAAAAATGAATAGTTCAAATTTGAAGTATTATAACATAGATGTATTAATAAGTAAAGTAAATATCCCATTCAGAATCACAAATGCAATAAGAAATGCAGACTGAATTATATTTTACTTAGCTGGAACACTTATTATAATTATCGCTTGAGGGTATTTTTATGGCTAAATATAAGAAGAAATTAGATGATGATATACGGTGTCCTCTTGAATATGGACTGATGTTATTTGGTGGTAAGTGGAAGTCGCGCATTATATGTGTTTTATCTGCTAATGAAAGACTTCGCTATAGTGAAATCCGCAGGGAAATGTATAATATTACGGATGCAGTTTTAGCGGCAACATTAAAAGATTTGATAGAAGCTGGAATTATTGACAGAAAATCTTACGATGAAATTCCACCGCGGGTTGAATATTCCCTGACAGAAAAAGGACGTTCTGTTGTGCCTATTTTACAGAGTATCTGTCAGTGGTCAGACATTTTTTATAAGGAAGATACGGAAAATGAAATGACACAGTGCCAGAAATGTGATTATCACAGGTAAGGATATAGTAAAAATAAATTTTTTTATACACAGGAGTTGTGTCTTGGCGCACTTGACACAAGCCTGATATGCGAAAAAACGTGCGCAGAAATGAGGATTATTATGTACACATACACAGAGGAAAAGAAGTTTACAAAGGAACAGGTACAGGAGTTATTTTTATCTATAAACTGGGTTTCAGGTAACTATCCAGAGCGTTTATATAGAGCACTTATGAATTCATCTACAGTGCTTACTGTATGGGATGGCGAAAGGCTGGTCGGGCTTATAAGGGTTCTTGATGATACAGCAATGCTTGCCCAGATACATTATGTAATTGTTCATCCTGACTATCAGGGAAAAGGTATTGCAGGAAGAATGATAGAATATATTAAAGAAAAATATAAAAATTTTCTGTATATTGACTGTATGCCAGCAGAGAAAAAGAATGTGGCATTTTATGAGAAATATGGTTTTTCAGTTATGGAAAATGGTACGGCTATGCAGATATGTAATTATTGCAATTCATAAAAGTTTTGTTTGAACAGTGGTAGGAATGATGATAAGATTTAGTTTGGGATAGATAATTAAAGTTATTGGAATAGAAAATTAGAAAGCTGCGATTATTAATGAAATGAACCAGAAAATATCCAGATGTCAGAAGAATAAATTTGAACAGATAAAATATAAGAAAAGGTTAAATGAAGATATGCAGATTAAAGATATTATTCAAAAAAATGAAGCTTATAAGGGAAATAACTTAAACATTCCGAAAGAGTTAAAAGCAAATGCGCAGAGGTTATGCAGGGAATATAATCAGACGATGGCAGATGAGGGAGAAAAACGTAAGGAAATTCTTCATAAATTATTTGGAAAATGTTCGAATATGACATTTATAGAACCATCTTTCCGCTGTGATTATGGTTTTAATATATATACGGAAGGTCTGGCAGTTATTAATTATAACTGTGTGATATTGGATACTTCTCCAGTGCATATCGGGTCAAATGCTTTTATTGCGCCAGGAGTATGTATTGCATGTGCCGGACATTCGATTGACCATGAACAGAGGGCAAAAGGAATTAGTACATCAAAGCCGGTTACGATTGAAAAAGATGTGTGGATTGGCGCCAATTCTGTAATATGTGGCGGCGTTACTATTGGTGAGGGAAGCGTGATAGGTGCAGGAAGTGTTGTCACAAAGAGTATTCCTGCCAATGTGGTGGCTGTTGGTAATCCTTGCAGAGTACTTCGCGAAGTGCGTGAGGAAGATAGAATTCCGATGGATGAGCTGGCATTTTAAAGTTCCAGAAATATAATGATATCAGGGTGCTATGTGCCAGTGGCGCATGTTTATCACGAACCGAAGCGGAGCGTAGACGTGGGAGTGCGTAGTACGGAACAATCCATAGGTATCATAGTTGGGGGCTTTTGACCCTGATATCATTATATATAATTAAATGCGAAAAGTAAGTTTTATGTTAATTTACAATTCAATCTAGAATTCTTTATTTTTCATAATATTGTAACTTATTAAATACGATACTAAAAGCGCAATTAATACAGACATAATCCCTATTAATATAATAATCCAATCAGCTATCTGGTCAAAATAATGAAGTATATTCATTAGAGTTTCAAAGTTGACGATTTTTTTTAATACAAAAATTAATGCAGCAATTATTCCAACGACAACTAACAATGTTACACGGCTTTTTTCAGCTCCATATTTTATTTGTAATGGAAGTATTATAGCTACAAATAAAAGCATTATCAGTGGTGCTGCAAGAATGTCAGATATGTTTGATTCAATATTAACATTTATACCTTTTAATGCTTGTGATGTCAGATATATCAAAGTAGCAGCTATATATGAAACAAGAGTTCCAGCTATACAGAATATATATTTTTCACTCACATATACTCTCGAGTCAATAGGAAGAGTCATTAAAAAGCGGTAGCCGTTATCATATTCATCATATGATATGGTTCCTATCATAACAATTATCATAAGCATAGGTAGATATGACAGAATAAATGTACCATCCTGTGAATATCCAATAAATATAGATAATGCAAGGAATAGTAAAAGAGCTTTCTTTCTTTGCATTAATATTCTTATATCTTTTTCAAATAATCCTGCCATTATTTATAACCTCCAGTCATCATAAGAATTAATTCGTCTATACCGCCATTTTCGACAACAATTCCGGGATAATTTTCTTTATAAAATGCTTTGCTTTTTACAAAACATGCATAGCCATAATTTTCTTTCAGGCTATTTAAAATGTAACTTTTATCCAGCTCTTTAAACTGCTCTTCATTTACTTTAAGTACACCATATTGTTCTACTATTGCATCGGTATCCTCATGTAATATAATCCTGCCATTATGGATAAGGTAAATATCATCACATAAATTTTCCAAATCAGATGATATATGGGAGGTGATTAATATCGAGCGTGTATCATCAAATGAAACATATTGCCGCAACATATCTAAAACTTCATTTCTGGCTTCTACATCAAGTCCAGTTGTTGGTTCATCTAATATAAGAAGTCTGGCTTTATGTGTTATTGCAACAAGAATTTTTAGTTTTACTTTCATTCCCGATGAAAATTCTGCAATTTTTTTATTTTTAGGAATGTTGAGTTCAATACATTTTTTATTGAAATATTCTCTTTCAAATTCCGGATACATATGTTTTAATATATGTTCAATATCTGACACGTTTAACTGTGTACTAAATCCCGAATTATCTAAGAAAACTCCAAGATTTAACTTATCTGAAGGAGTCAGTTTTTCTGCTGGAATTCCAAAAGTTTTTACAGTACCGCTGTCAGGTTTTATAAGTCCTGTTATTAATCCTATAGCTGTGCTTTTACCAGCTCCGTTTTTACCTACAAGTCCTGTAATTACACCTTGTGGAATATTCATAAATGGAATATCAAAATTATAATTTTTATAAGCTTTTTTGACATTTTCAAATGTAATCATTTAATTATTACCTATCAGCAGATTAACAATTTCAATTATTTCAGTATCATTCATACCTATTGACTTAGCTTTATCAATTACTTTTATGAAATCATCTTCTACTGCCTTTCGTCTTGCTTCAATAGCTACCTGTTTATCAGTAGCTGTTACATATGTTCCTTTTCCGTGAACTGTTGTTACAAATCCGTCTGCTTCAAGCCCATCATAGGCTTTTTTAACAGTAAGGGCGCTTATGCGAAGCTCACCTGCAAGCGTCCTTACAGATGGAAGTGCTTCATTCTCTTTTATATCAGAGTTAATTATTCCAGTTTTAATCTGTTCCATTAGCTGTTCATATATCGGAATCATTGAAGAGTGATTTAAAATAATATGCATATTATTGTTCTCCTTTACAATAAACAGTATATAACAGTATACAACAGCTGTCAACTGTTATATACTGTTTATTATAAATTTTACGATATTTAATAATGGATAGTATATGAGGCAGAAAGTAAAAGAATAATAAAAGATTGAAAAATGCAATATATTGCATACTAGAATAAATAGTTCTATACTAAAAACAAAGGATTAAAAATAAAATCATTTGCAGACAGAAACAAAAGTGCAGCAGTGTGAAAATAGATTTTTTACACGCAAAGTTTGTGTATGAGCGCACTTGCCACAAACTTAATATGAAAAATATACGCAGAAAAGAGGATTATTATGAAAATATTTTTTTATGCCCTTAGAGAATATGACGAGCAGAAATATGTTGAAAAATTTGCAAAGCAGTATTCATTTGAGTACGCATTTACATCAGATTATCCGTCAATGGATAATATCGGACTGGCGAAAGGATATGATGCGATATCAATTATAACCAATCCAATGTATCCGGAAATACTTGATGCACTTCACAATGAGGGCGTTAAGTATATATCAACGAGAAGCATAGGCTATGAGCATATTGATATTAAGTATGCACATTCAATAGGTATGAGAGCAGCCCACGTAGTGTATTCACCAAATAGTGTTGCGAATTATGCGCTTATGCTTATGCTTATGGCCTGCCGCAATATGCCTTGGATAATGAAAAAAGCGGATTGTCAGGACTACTCATTAAAGGGAAAAGTCGGAAAAGAATTATCAACATCAACAGTTGGAATAATAGGAACGGGTAATATAGGTAAGACGGTGGTTAAGCATTTATCTGGCTTTGGATGCCGTATATTAGCATATTCATGTTATGAGGATGAAGAAGTGAAAAAGTATGCAGAGTATGTAAGCTTTGATGAGCTTCTTACGAATTCAGATATTATAACATTACACGTTCCTGGAAATGCTGAAAATACACATCTTATTGATGAGGCAGCATTTAAGAAAATGAAGGATGGAGTAATAATAGTCAATACAGCCAGAGGCCTTATAGTGGATACACAGGCACTTATAGCTGCATTAAAGAGTGGAAAGGTAGGATTTGCCGCACTTGATACTTTTGAGGGAGAGGCAGGCTTATACTATCTTAATAAGGAAACTGAAAAGCTTGATAATGACAATATGGCAGTTTTAAAGAGCTTTCCTAATGTAATACTCTCACCTCATATGGCATTTTATACAGAGCAGGCGGTGTCCGATATGGTTGAGAATTCAATAAAGGGAATACTAGGCTTGGAAAATGGTGACAATAGTCTGGAGGTTATGTAGTTTTAACAGCCTGACTGGGTTTTAAACTAAGCAAAAATATTCTAAAGGGTTTCGTAATATTTGCGAAGCCCTTTATTCTTTTAAGGAGAAATGTAATGGAGAATATAAAAACCTAACTGAAAACGATTTCACTTCTTTAAATTGAAAGTCCAGTTCTTAGGTTGTATCTTTACAGCAAGCTAAACGAAAGGAAACAAAAAATATGGTATAGTGAATGCTATTACGATAAATTGACACATTAGAAATAAATAACAGTGTTAATTTCACTTGTATCTTCCTGTTTTTCTAAAGCAGACTATTGATTGTATTTATATTAGGTTTTTACGTTAGGTTTTAACGCTAGAATTAAAGGTATTCAATCTAACTAAATCGTAATATAATTAAAATATGTTTAATTCTTGCCCGGATGGGTGAAAATCAGTATGTATCAATGGAGATGATTGAGAAAACAGAGATTACTTTCATGCAAACAAGACTAATCCGGCTTGCTTCAGAAGAGTGGCATTTACCTGTTGAGCAGATGTTTTAGTATGATATGATATTTAAAAACGATAATATCCTTTTGTGAAGAAAGTTTCATAGAAGCTAAGCAAATTTTCAATAAAGTTGTGGAATTTGATTCTCATAATAGTTCATCTCCTTTTTTACGATGTCATTATATAATACGAAAAATTATAATACATGCCAAAACTAAAAAATAAATAGACAAAAATTGCAAGATGGAAAGTGTTATGCATCACCGCATCTAAGAGGATATAAAGTTATTATTAAAAATTAAAACTATTTGGTAGATTATGTATATTACATCGGATAAAAATGATGAGTAAAGAAGATTGCATAAAAGCTAAGTAACTTATTAATAAAATTATGTAATTTGGTTTTCATAGAATTTCATCTCCTTTCTGATTATGTTTTTGTTATAGAATACAAAAAGGAAAAATACTTGCCAAAATAAAGAAATAAGTAGTCAAAAGTTGCTTAAAGATTTTTTGTTATATAAAAACTAAGAAAATAAATATTTTAACAGAAATACATTAGATTATTTATGAAAATAATCAGCAGCAAATATGAGAATAGTTATGTTGTGATAAAAGTAGAAAAAAGCTCTGTGTGCAATGCACATGAGATTTTTTCTACTTTTTAATTGAAATGTAAAAATTCCAGATTACTTGTATATGTGAATTATTACAGTCGTATCATTTAGTGCATACTTTGTACAATTTATGAAATTGTTTTTTACATATATTTATTATATCTTTGATATAACAAAATTGTGGGAATAAATAATTGATATTTTGAAAGGAGAAGTTTCACATGGAAGAAAAGAGGTACCTGAAATGGTATAACAAGGTAGGTTATGGATCAGGAGATTTTGCAGGAAATGTTGTGTATGCATTTCTCTCATCATTTGTAATGCTGTATCTGACAAATACGGTAGGTTTAGATCCGGGTATTATCGGAACGCTGATTATGGTATCAAAGCTGTTTGATGGAATCAGCGATATGTTCTTTGGAACTATGATTGATAAAACAAAAAGTAGACTTGGAAAAGCTAGACCATGGATGTTATATGCGTATATAGGTTGTGCCGTAACACTTGTTGCAAACTTTGCGATTCCAGACAGTCTTGGGACAACTGCACAGTATGTATGGTTCTTTATAGCATATACGTTGTTAAATGCAGTATTTTTTACTGCAAACAATATAGCCTATGCATCATTAGTTACTTTTTGTACAAAAA
>FR886193.1:8099-10189 GCA_000436475.1 Eubacterium sp. CAG:248 | reverse complement strand
AGCTTATATTTGTCGTCCGTTCGTCACCAACTGAAATTCAATTAAACAACAATATTATGTTAAATAATTATGAAAACTCATTTTACCAGTAGAACTATATCAGAATTTCGTGTAATATTAATACAGCATTAAATGAGGAGCGGTGTTAAGGATATGAAACGTAGTGATAGATATAATAATATATTAAGAAAGAAGAAAAAATATATAGCGGTTATGCTTGGAGTGTGCATATTTGGCAGTGCATTATCAGGTTGTGGTTTTGTGGCAAATCCTATGCAGTATATGAAGGATGCTGACAAAGAGCTTGCAGCTGCAGATCAGAATACAGATAATGATACATCGGGCAGTGCAACTGATTCATCTTCTGGTAAGAACAAGAATAACAGTAATAGCAGTGATAACAAGGTTGAAGTGACAGATAATAAAGTTATAGCCATAGGCACATATGGAAGTATAAGTGATATGGTTAATACAACTGATTATAAATCGCAGGCAGATATAGAGTGTATTCAGGAAACAAGAGATTTTGATGATATATCAGATATGCTTGCACTTGTAAAGAAAGTGCAGGAGAGCTGCAATACAGATGCTGAATCAGTGATTGTGTCGGTAAGAAGCCGTGTATATAACCAGATAGTATATCTTTTACAGCACACTATAAGTACATCCAAAGGTCTGATAGTCATAAATGAGGATGGAAAAGATACAGATTACAATAAAGTGTTTGATGAAGCATTGAAGATAGCAGTTAATCCGCAATCATATGTTAGTGCATCAGCGGTAAGCACTAACAATGCAAGTAATAGTAATTCAGAAAATAATGTTTCAGGTGATACTGTGACAGGTGTTGATAATAACAAAGGCAATGTTATCAAAGATGATAATAACAAAGATAATAAAACATATGGCAGCTATAAAGTGATTGAAAAGCTTAGTGACATGGATGTTATAGATATATCAGGCATTAATTCACTTCCATATGTTAATATCATATATGACTATATAGGCAATGATGCTTATGCAGCACAAAAGGCTGTAAATACAAGTGAGGCAGTTGTTGTTGTTACAGAAAGCAGCGACGGAAGTCTTTCGCCAGATATGTCGCAGCTTATAAATGATATTTCATCATCAATACCAGTAATAATCATATGTAGTAGCAGCGCTGCAGCCCAGGCTGTGAATGAGGCACATAATAACTGTATAGCTTCATATGGCATGAGTGCTGAAGAGGCACGTATTATGGCTATGTTGTGTCTTACGCAGGGAAAGAATATAAATGACTGGAGAGCGCATTTTACACAGGTGGATTTATAAAAATATATACAAAATATAGTTGTAAATATATATAAAAATATAGCTGTAAATATATATAAAAATATAGCTGGAAATATATGTGAAATACATGGAAATATATACAATATGTTGATTGAATAATGCTTGATTTTATGGTATTATGTACAATATGTGTTGCAGTGTATTGAACAATCCATTGCACATTTCAGAAAGGAACAGTTAATTATGGATCAGACAAAGATACAGGATATCGTAAGACATATCACTAAGGACGAAGATTATGGAGTTGGCATGATGGAGAATCTGACTTTATCAGATGCTGTTGAGGTTATGACACAGATGCTTCCTACTCTTAAAAAAAGAGCTAAGGAACAGGGAAATTCCAACGATCTTGCGTATTTTAACAGAATAGAGAATATTTATGCAAAGGTTATGGCTGATAAGTTAAGAAATGAGGAACATCTATGGGTTGTATATTGCAATACGACAGCGTATCCTTATATGATAGATGACGATATAATGGTGCTTTATAATAACAAGAATGCTTCACTACTTGAAAAGAAGCTTAAGCTTTCAGGCTATGAAGTATCAGTTGGTGTTGAGAATAAAGAACAGTTCGGCTTAGAGCTTTGTCATATGTATAGAAATGGCTATAAGAATATCAGACTTACAGATGGCGATAAGAACGTATATGTTATACCAAGAGAAGAATTCGGTACATATGAAGATTTCTTCAGGGAAGATTATGTGTCTAATCCGGGTCTTCAGAACGCCATGATTGCATATTTTCAGGAGTT
>FR886193.1:3406-8075 GCA_000436475.1 Eubacterium sp. CAG:248 | reverse complement strand
GGAGTTCAGAAAGAATACAGATAAGACTTCAATAGCCCAGATTCTTGATAAGAGAGAGAATCAGATGTTAAGAGTCATGGTTAATTCAGAGTTTATGGTTCCATGCGTAAAGGAAGAAACAGAAGAAGAGGTATCTATAGCACATCATTTTATAGATGTAACAGAGCAGGTAAGTCATAAGGATGGTGAGCAGGTTATAGCTATTCCAGCATTTACAGATGGTTTTGAAATGGATAAGTGCTACAAGGGACAGTATGAAAATATGCTTTATTCATATAAGGAGCTTGTAGCAGCTATTGAGGAATTAGGTGCATCAGGAGCTATATTTAATCCACTTGGAATAAGTTATTTTATACCGCTTGAAACACTTAAGAAAATAGAAAAAGATTTTAGCAGATAAAGCTGCGATATAAGATGGTACTTTGTGTATTGCTGCTTAATAATCATTTAATATGGTTATTAAGTTAAATACATAGAGTACCTTTTTATATATTATGATGTATGTGTCAAAAATTCTTTTACAAAAATGTTTTATAAAAGTGTTGGCAAAAGATGATTTATGTTGTACACTAATTATGTTACTAATAAGACTGAGTTTATTATTTCTGGTTATAGTTAGAAAAGACCAGGATAATTATTACTGGTTATAGTAAAGATTAAGCTGATTTATTAAACATATTATGATTATGGAGGTATTTTATGTGGGTAGCAGATTTACAGAATGGTAATTACAGAAATCCGGTTCTTTATGCAGATTATTCTGATCCGGATGCTATAAGAGTTGGGGAAGATTATTTTATGATTGCTTCAAGCTTTTCTAATTCTCCGGCACTCCCTGTACTTCATTCCAAAGATCTTGTTAATTGGAAAGTGATTAATTATTGTTTAAAGCATGTACCTGAGTTCAGGTATAATAATCCGATTCATGGATGTGGTGTATGGGCACCATCTATAAGATATCATGAAGGTACATATTATGTATGTTTTCCTATGCCAGATGAAGGTATCTATATGACAACAACAAAGGATCCATGGGGAGAGTGGAGTAAACCTGTTAATATTAGACCAGGAGCTGGATGGATAGATCCATGTCCATTCTGGGATGATGATGGAAAAGCTTATCTTGTTGCAGGTGTTGCAAAGAGCCGTATAGGATATAAGAGTGTTCTTCATATAGTCAGAATGCAGCCAGATGGTATGGGAATATTTGGCGATGAAGTTAAGATATTTGATGGTAATGAGAATGACCAGATAACTATAGAAGGTCCTAAGATGTATAAACGCAATGGATATTATTACGTTTTTGCACCAGCAGGTGGAGTTAAGACAGGATGGCAGACAGTTCTCCGTTCAAAGAATCCTTTCGGACCATATGAATATAAGGTTGTATTAAGACAGGGAGATTCACCAGTGAATGGCCCTCATCAGGGAGCCTGGGTAGATACAGTAACAGGTGAAGACTGGTTTCTGCATTTCCAGGATGTATATGCAGCTGGAAGAATAACACATTTACAGCCAATGCACTGGGAAAATGACTGGCCAATAATAGGCGTTAACAAGGAAGGAAACGATTATGGTGAACCAGTTATGGAATATAGAAAGCCAGATATTGGAAAGACAGAGTCAGAACTTGAAGATAAGACAAAATATCCAGTGTGCGAGCCTGACACAACAGACGAGTTTGATTCGGATGCGTTAATGTTACAGTGGCAGTGGAATGCGAATTATGACGACAGCTGGTTTGATACAAAGACGGATGTATATGGTAACAAGGCAGAAGCTGGTTCATATATAAAGCTTAATGCCGTTCCTACAACTCCTTTAAGACCAGTTGGAGATTATCGTAATCTGCTTCTTCAGAAATGGCCTGCACCAGAATTTACATGTGTAACTAAGATGAGTTTTAATGGACTTGTTGATGGTGACTATGCAGGAATAATATCACTTGGTGTTGATTATGCAGCATTAGGAGTAGCAAAAAAGAATGGTTCATATTTTTTAAGAACGGTTAATGGAAAGCAGAATTTTGACTGTGAGTCAGTATATACACAGGAGATAGTTGATGAAAAGCCTATAGAATCCGACAGATTCGCAGATGATACAAAGACAGTTTACTTAAGGTATACAGTAAAAAGAACAGGAGCCACAGAAACTAAAGAGATGGCACTTTCTGTTAAAAATGTACCTGTAGAAGAAGCATCTCTTGAGATAAGCTTTGACGGAAAGACTTATGAAAACGCAGTAAGTTATACAGCTAAAGCAGGCCGCTGGGTTGGCGTTAAGAATGGTATGTTTGTAAGCCATGATAACACAGTAAAGAATGAAGAAAACGGATTTGCAACTGTAGACTATATAAGATATTCAGAATTATAAAATAATCTGATAACATTTGATAACATTTAGAATCATATATTATGCCACATATAGATTGATGAGAGTATTTTTGTACCTGTTAATCTATATATGGCATTTTATAGTGAAATTATTTTATAATAATAAGATGTGAGTGTCTCAAAGTAAAGATTAATAGAATACGTGATCCCCTATTACGGTACCACCCTTATCAACCTCACTGTTATACATATGGAAGTATAAGGCATTGATTGTTATATGTCCGTTAAGGACTTCTTTGGCGGCTTTAGTACACTCTGCATCAGCTCCTCTTGCAAGTACAATGGCAAAACGGCCGCTGGCTACAGGACTAAACTGTGAAGGTGCATATAAAACTGCCTGAAGTGTATTTCCGAATTTAGGACTGTTGATTCGGTTTACGATAACGCTTCCGACAGCAAGCTTTCCCTCATATGACTGGTTGCCTGCCTCACATTCGATTATAGCAGCCATCATTGCAAGGTCGCTGGTATCATAGTTAACAGGGGTGTTGTTTATGACTTCATCATTTTTGGTCAGCTGCTTTATTTCTTCAAGCTGTCTTGCAGCAGCTTCTTCTTCAAGCTTTTTTTCATATTCCAGAGCAAGGGCTTCAGCATTTTTTATACCTTCGGAAGCAGCATCTATTTTAGACTGTTTGGCAGCTATAAGATTTTTTATGTTATCAGACTGCGACACAGCCTGCTGTTTAAGTGATACAAGCTCTGTCATGTCATTGTTAAGGCTTATTTTGTTCTGATTAAGTGTTGTTATAAGCTCATTCAGATTTGATAACATAGAGCGGTCATAATCTGATATTTGTCTTGCATAATCAGCCTTCTTAAGAAGCTCAGCCATATCAGCAGAGTCCATAAGTACATCCATAAAACTATACTCGTTGCTTTCATACATATATTGTATGCGAAGCTTCATGGCTTCATATTGTTTATGTTTTTCATTCTCCATATCGGATATATCCTGGTTGAGTATATCGATTTCCTGCTGTTTTGAAGCCATGCGTTCTGTTATCAGGTTAAGAGTGTCACTAAAAGTTTCAAGCTGGCTGTTAAGCTCTCCAAGCTCAGACGAGAGTGCAGCCTGTTCTTTTTTTAGATTGTCAAGCTGTCTGTTATTCTCATCATAGTCTGATTGGGTATCGGCATAGCTTATAAAAGATACACTTGTAAAATTCAGCATTATTACAAATGATAAAATACCGATAGAAATATATTTAATAAATGTTTTAAAAAAATCTGATTTCATGTAAAAAACTCACCTTCATATAGAATGTTTTATATTATGTTGTGAACTTCTTTAGTATGATTTAAAAATTATAACATATAACTTAGAGTTAAAAAAGAGAAAAATGGTTATACACATGCGTTGCAGATGGCTGGAAAATTGTATATAATATTGAAAGCGTTAAATGTGCTGTCTGAAGAAATTTTGCACAAAACGTGTACAGAAATGAGGATTAGTGTGAAAAATAAGATTTTCACACGCAAGATTTGTGCTTCGCATAAACTTGAGATGCGCAAAGAAGCAGCGCAAGAATGAGGATTATTATGAAATATAAATATACTATAGATACACATACACATACTCTTGTGAGCGGACACGCTTATAATACAATAGATGAAATGGCTGCATATGCTTTTCAGACAGGCGTTACTCATCTTGCCATAACAGATCATGCGCCCAAGATGCCAGGAAGTGCGGGAATATTATATTTTTCTAATATGAAGATAATTCCAAGAGTTAAAAACGGTGTCAGGATATATATGGGCTGTGAGGCTAATATTATGGATTATGAAGGCAGTATAGACCTTAAGGAATACGGGCTTAAAGGATGCGATGTTGTTATAGCAAGTCTGCATATACCGTGTATAAAACCAGGTGATATAGGCCAGAATACCAAAGCACTGATAAAAGCAATGGACAATCCATACGTTAACATTATAGGACATCCGGATGATTCAAGATATCCGGTTGATTATGAACAGCTTGTTATGGCAGCAAAAGAAAAGCATGTTCTTCTTGAAGTTAATAATACCTCTCTTAATCCAGATGGTCCAAGACAGGGAGCTTATGAAAATGACATTAAAATGCTTAAACTATGTAAACAGCTTGGTGTGTGCATATCAATAGGCAGTGATGCACATATAAAAGAAAGTATATGTGATTTTAACAGGGCATATAAGGTGCTTGAAGAAACAGATTTTCCTGAGGAGCTTATTGTTAACAGCGACTATAGACTATATGAAGAATATATAGGACGAAGAAATATAAAATAAATGTT
>FR886193.1:2839-3370 GCA_000436475.1 Eubacterium sp. CAG:248 | reverse complement strand
AATAAAATAAATATTTTCATAAATGTATTTACTGTAAAACTTTACTGTGTTAAACTGTTGAAATGAGATAAAAGCACGCATAGAATAACGTGGGAATTGAGGGTTATATATGAACGATAAATTAAAGTCAAAAGAAGTAGAACAGCTTTTTAAAGCTATACTCAGTCTTGAGGATGTTAAAGAATGTTATGATTTTTTTGAAGATGTATGCACTATTAATGAACTGTTGTCTTTAGCTCAGAGGTTTGAGGTGGCAAAAATGTTAAGAGAGCAGAAGACATATCTTGAGATAGCTGAGAAGACAGGAGCTTCAACAGCTACCATAAGCAGAGTTAACAGATCACTTAATTATGGTAATGATGGATATGACAGGGTGTTTGAAAGACTCGGTATCAGCACAGAAAAGTCTCAGGAGAATAAGTAATATAAATATATGTATATATATGTTATACCGGTTATTTGCAGTTGTGCATTTGCATGACCTCTGATAACCGGTTTTTTATCATTCTATATATTATATACGATACGGGT
>FR886193.1:0-2764 GCA_000436475.1 Eubacterium sp. CAG:248 | reverse complement strand
TATGTCATCAAAACTATGTCATCAATAATAAACCCCTTGATATATAGTTTTTAATACTATATAATAATGGTTAAAAGGCATTGCAAAAACCAATATGTATATTGGTTAATAATTATAGAATTGTTAATGCGGATTGTTTTATGGCAGTCAGCATATAGGAGATGCATAGTATGAATACAAATAGTCAGGAATTCGTTGATGTTTTATTAAAAAAGCTCGTAAAGCTTAATTATATTAAACCAGGAGATGTTCCTAATATTGACCTTTATATGGATCAGGTTACCACATTTATGGATGAACATCTCTCGGATATTAAAAGACATGAAGATGATAAGATACTTACCAAGACAATGATAAATAACTACACAAAGAATAATCTGCTTCCACCGCCAGTAAAGAAAAAATATTCTAAAGAGCATATATATGTTTTAACATTTATATATTATCTTAAGAATATTCTTTCAATAAGCGATATCCAGAAGCTTCTTAATCCACTTACAGATAAGTTCTTTAATACAGATGGAGTTCCAGCTCTTGATACAATATATAAAGAAATATATGATATGGAGAAGCTTCAGTTAGAGGCATTGCCACAAGATGTATTGGGAAAAACAGAACTTTCAAAACAGGCCTTTTGCGATGTCGAAAATGAAGAGGATAAAGATTTCCTTCAGCTTTTCATGCTTGTATGTCTGTTAAGCTTTGATGTTTATATGAAGAAAAATATCATAGAAAGTCTTATAGATGATTATACAGCAAAGAAGGCATCATCGGATAAGCCAAAGACTAAGGAAGAGATAAAAGAAGAAAAGAGAGAAGCAAAAGAAGAGGCTAAAGAAGCAAAAAGAGCAGCAAAACAGAAAAAGTAATGAATATGTCCAAACAGTAAGTACAATATGTGATTAATTATAAAAAAATACATTAAAAACTAACAAACAATTAAATTATCTGATAAATATTTATAAACAATAGTGACTTTTAATAATTAATATAGTATAATAATTATGATATCGGGGTCAAAAGTTCCCGACTTTGAAAGTTAATTAAAAACTTTTAATCACTGTTAAAGAATGGGAGGATATTATGGGTATTTTAACAAGATTTAAGGACATTATGAGTGCAAATATTAACGCGCTTTTAGATAAGTGTGAGGATCCAGAGAAGATGATCGATCAGTATATGAGAAATCTTGAAAGTGATCTGGGAAAGGTTAAGGCTGAAACAGCTTCAGTTATGGCTGAGGAAACAAGAGCAAAGAGAGAGCTTGATGAATGTACAGAGCAGATTAACAAGATGCAGTCATACGCAGAAAAGGCATTAAGAGCTGGCAATGAGGCAGATGCAAGATCTTTCCTTGAAAAGAAACAGCAGCTTACAGCAACTCAGGCTTCACTTACACAGGCATATAATGTGGCAGCAGATAATGCTGCTAAGATGCGTCAGATGCATGATAAGCTTGTTAAAGACATATCAGCTCTTGAAGCAAAAAGAGCAGCTATCAAAGCAACAGTAAAAGCAGCTAAGGCACAGGAACGTATCAACAAGGTTGGCTCAAGTGTTGTAGGTGCCAATAACAGCATGGAAGCCTTTAACCGTATGGAAGCTAAAGCTAACAAGATGCTAGATGAAGCTAATGCTATGGCAGAACTTAATTCGTCAGCAGAAGAAGCAGATATTAACAGCCTTGCAGCCAAGTATGATGAAGAACCTGCTGACACAGCAGTAGATGATGAACTAGCAGCACTTAAAGCCCAGATGGGTATTCAGTAAATCAGGAGGAAACTATGGGGTTATTCAGGAATCAGTTTTCCAATGTGGTAGAATGGGAAGAATACAGGGATGATTGCATATTCTGGAAATGGACTAACAAAGAGATAAAAAAAGGAAGCCGTCTTATAATCCGTCCAGGGCAGGATGCAATATTCTTATATAATGGTAACATAGAAGGTATATTTAAGGAAGAAGGGGAATTTGATATAGATTCCCAGATTATCCCTTTTTTATCAACTCTTAAAGGTTTTAAGTTTGGATTTAACAGTGGAATGAGAGCAGAGGTACTTTTTGTTAACACTAAAGAATTTAATGTTAACTGGGGTACTAAGAATCCAATATCTATTCCATATTCAGGACTTCCAGGTGGTATGCCTATAAGAGCATTTGGTAACTTTGCATTTAAGGTGTCAGATTATGTATGTCTTATAGATAAAGTTGCTGGTATTAAGCAGATGTATACAGTTGAAGATGTCAAAGAGCGAGTTGTTGCTGTGTTAGACCAGCTTCTTATGAATTGGATATCTAAGGAAGGCAAGGATATGTTCAATCTTCAGGCTAATGCTTATGATATTGCATCAGGAATAAAGGAAGATCTTGATATGCAGATAAGTAAGCTTGGAATAGAAATAACAGATTTTAATATAGCCAGCTTCTCATATCCAGAAGAGATTACCAAGATGCAGAACAAAGCAGCATCGCAATCAATGGTAGCTGACATGGGTAAATATGGTCAGATGGCTATGGCAGATAATATAGGTAAAGGTGGAAATAACATCGCTGCAGATATGATGAGTGTGCAGATGGGTATGGCCATGGGACAGCAGATGATGAATAATATCAATAACGGTAACAGCCAGGCAACATCAACAGCAGCTGGTACATACAAGTTCTGCCCGAATTGTGGAACACCTGTAAATGGTGCCAAGTTCTGTAGTAATTGTGGAACTAAATTATCATAGAAATTGTTGTTTAATTGAATATTAGTTGGTGA
>FR886192.1:23692-25496 GCA_000436475.1 Eubacterium sp. CAG:248 | reverse complement strand
TTCGCCAACCGAATGTTTGCTAAACAACAATTATCTTGTCTTATTCTTTATCTCTGTATCTATCTTCTCAACAAACTCATCAAGTGGAAGTGTTGTTGTATCCTGCTCACCATGAAGTCTATATGATACTGTCTTGTTTTCCTGTTCGTTAAAGCCAATAACAAGAAGATATGGAACCTTCTGGATCTGTCCCTCACGCATACGATATCCAAGCTTTTCTGCTCTGTCATCAAGTTCTACTCTTACATCCTTTGCAGAAAGTGCATCTACTATTTCGTGTGCATAATTCATGATTTCTTCATTGTCTGTCTTAACAGGCATTACTCTTACCTGTACTGGTGCAAGCCATGTTGGAAGGTTACCCTTTGTTTCTTCAAGTATATATGCCATGAATCTGTCAAGAGAACCAAGTATAGCTCTGTGAAGCACAACAGGTGTCTTCTTCTCACCATCCTTGTCTACATATGAAAGATTAAACTTGGCTGGAAGACAGAAGTCTAACTGGCATGTTGAAAGTGTAATCTCGTTACCTACAGCTGGCTTTACATTAACATCAAGCTTAGGTCCATAGAATGCTGCCTCACCTATTTCTTCTGTATATTCAATTCCAAGGCTGTTCATAACATCTCTTAATGCATTCTCTGCCTTGTTCCACATTTCATCATCATCATGGTACTTTGTCTTGTTTTCTGGATCACGAAGTGAAAGTACACAACGATAGTTAGTAATTCCAAAATCCTTGTATGTGCTGAATATAAGATCAACTACACTTGATATTTCATCCTTAATCTGCTCTGGTGTTACGAAAAGATGGGCATCATTCTGACAGAAATGTCTTCCTCTCTCGATACCCTTTAATGTACCACTTGATTCATATCTGAAATCATGTGCTATCTCACCAATTCTTATAGGAAGATCCTTATATGAATGAAGTCTGTTAGCATATATCATCATATGGTGAGGACAGTTCATTGGTCTTAGTACAAAGCTTTCATCATCAACCTGCATCGCTGGGAACATGTTTTCTTTATAGTGATCCCAGTGACCTGATGTCTTATAAAGATCTACTGTTCCAACACAAGGTGTAAGAACATGCTGGTAGCCAAGCTTTCTTTCTTTATTCTTTATATAATTCTCAAGCTCCTGCCATATAACATATCCCTTTGGAAGATACATAGGAAGTCCACGTCCGACTAAGTCATCAACCATGAAAAGCTGCATATCTTTGCCAATCTTTCTGTGATCTCTTTCCTTAGCTTCTTCAAGCTCCTGAATGTGTGCTTCAAGCTCCTCTGGTGTTGGGAAACATACACCATATATTCTTTGAAGAACCTTATTATTGCTATCACCCTTCCAGTATGCACCTGAATGTCTAAGCAGCTTAAAGTTACGGCATAACTTAACATTATCTACGTGAGGTCCACGACATAGGTCTGTAAAGTCACCCTGCTCATAACATGAGATTGTTCCATCTTCAAGATTAGAGATAAGGTCTAACTTATACTCATCATCCTTGAACATCTCCATAGCCTCTTCTTTAGAGATTTCCTTACGGATAATCTTCTTGCCAGACTTTGCAACCTTCTTCATTTCCTTTTCGATCTTAGGAATATCCTCATCTCTTATAACATCATCACCAAGATCTACATCATAGTAAAAGCCTTCTGCAACTACTGGTCCAACCCAGAACTTAGCCTGTGGATAAAGATGCTTTATTGCCTGTGCCATAAGATGTGCACATGAATGATTTAATGTTTTTAACTGTTCATCTTCTTTAAAATTAACCATTGTTTTTCTCCTTCTA
>FR886192.1:0-23640 GCA_000436475.1 Eubacterium sp. CAG:248 | reverse complement strand
CTTTCCCTATTCTGCCAGCATTCCTATAGCAGCATACTTATACAGTTGTTTTAATATTAAATATATTGTTATAAAAACTTCATCTGGCTGTTAATACAACGAAAGCACCCATAGGTAGGTACACTTTCGCCTGCCTAAGGGTGCTTTCACACGGTTCCACCTTATTATTTCACTTTCATGGTCTGTAACGTACACCATACGGTAACGCTTCGAAGCATACAGCAGCTTAAAGCCTCCTTCAGCCTCTTTTACGCACAGCTCAGGAATGGTTTTCATGTAATAGTCACATAAACTGCTTCCACCATATGCAGCTCTCTCTGTATGCTCAACATACACTACTCTTTCCGTCATAGCTTTTATTTATTTGCTTTACTGGTTGTTATTGTACCACGTGATTGTTCAATTAACAACACATTTTTTAAAAAGAACCTTTATTCTTTACTCTTAAAATGTATTTCTGGAACTGCTACTCCTTCATATGTGACATGTGTTTTCTTTTTATCCACGCCTTCTGTGTCCTGTTCTGTTTCTTTTGACACTGCCATATCAGGGCTTTCATCATCCTGACCATTTATATGAATCTCTGGAATCGCCAGATTATCATATGAAAGATTGTAACCTTTTTTAGGAGTGTTATCTTTATTCCTGATTTTTTTAATAAAATTAAACATATCGTTCCCCCTGTTTTAAAACAGCTATGACTATCAGCCAATACCATCAGTTTAACTGTTTTAACTTTTACTTTTACAGTAAATTAATAAACAACGTAATAACCAGACTGTTAAGGAAATCTGCGAAAAGACTTCCTATTAATGGGATAATAAGATACGCCTTAACTGATGGAGCATATTTATCACATAAAGCCTGCATATTGGCCATGGCATTTGGTGTTGCACCCATACCGAAGCCACATGTACCAGCAACAAGCACCGCAGCATCATAATCTCTTCCCATAACATTAAATACTACAAAATATGTATAAAGTATTATTAACACTACCTGTGCCACAAGAAGTATGACAAGTGGAAGTGCAAGTGATGCAAGCTGCCACAGCTTAAGTGTGATCATAGCCATTCCAAGAAAAAGCGAAAGCGCTATACCACCGAGGTCGTTTATCTCCCCCATATGTATAACAAACTTATCGTTTCCTGCATATTCTGCAATATTTCTCATAAGTGCTGCTGCTATCATAGCTCCGATATATATAGGAAATGTCATTCCTGTCTGTGTAAGTGCCCATGAAAATACTGTACCTATTCCTATCGCTATAATAAGCTGGAATACCGCTGCCGCATACATCTGTGTATGACGCTCATGCTTCTTCTCATCCTCAACTAACAGACTATCATCCTCTGGAATGGCTGTTTTTAAAAGATCCTTTTTCTCTATAAGCCTCTTGCCTAAAGGTCCACCTATAATACTTCCGAATATAAGTCCGAAGGTTGCCGCTGCTGTACATATAGTTGTAGCCCCCTGTACATTAAAATCTTCAAGTACAGGACCAAATGCACCTGCTGTACCATGTCCACCTACCATAGGTATGGAACCTGTACACATTCCTATAAGTGAGTTAAGACCTAATAATTTTGAAAGTCCTACTGCCACAAAATTCTGCGTAAATATAAGCACGATTACAAGCCCAAGAAATACTATCAAAGACTTTCCACCCTTCTTTAACACCTTAAGATTCGCCTGAAATCCTACAGACGTAAAGAAGAATACCATACACACTTCCTTTAATATATCATCAAACTCAAATTCAAGAATACCTGTTGCGTAACATATACATGTAAATATAGCAAACAGAAATCCACCAACTACAGGAGCTGGAATACAAAATCTCTCAAGTATATCTATCTTCTTTCGTAAATAACTTCCAAGCATCAGAACAACAACAGCAACTGCCATCGTCTGGTACATATCCAACTGAATCTTCATATATCTCTCCATTTCATTTAACGTATTAAAAATATCTGCTGCAGGCTGTTATTCTGTCATTCTGTTCTGACACTCACACCCTGTTTTGTATAATACGCCGCCGCTCCGGCATGAAAAGGAATATCTATACCACCTGTTGCTGCATTCACATCAAATATAGAATCAAGTGATGTGGCATTCTTAATATCTGTGCTATGTGAGAATATAATGCTCGTAATCTGTTCCGTTACCCCTGCTGACAGGTTAGCTGATGCCACAAGCACTGCCCTCACACCAATTGTATTAACAGGCTCGCTTTGTCCTGTATATGTATCAGCTGGTATTGTATATCTCTCATACAAAGGATATGCGGTTAACATTTTCTCTATACATTTCTCATCAATACTTATGACATCTATAGAACATTTCTTAGAAAGCTGCTCTATAATACCTGTTCTTATTCCTGATGTAATAAACATAGCATCTATTTCGCCTGCCATGAGCTTATCCACAGCTTCTGAATAGTCCATGTTAACTGTCTTTACAAGCTCCTCTGTAATGCCGCTTACTTTAAGTATCTCTTCTGCATTCTTCTCTGTTCCGGACTCAGCCGCACCTATACTTACAGTTTTACCTACAAGGTCATCAATCGTTTCGATACCTGAAGCACTTTTTACTATTATCTGGCAGACTTCTGTATACAATGCTGCCACAGCTTTATAACCCTTCTTATAATCTCCGTCCTTAAAAGTCCCTTTACCATTATATGCATCACTTAACATATCCGCCTGGACTATTCCAAGGTCTATATAGTCTCCGGATAAAAGCCTGAGATTCGCTACTGAGCCTGCTGTAGCCTTAGTTTCAAATGAATAATCGCTCATATCCTCATGTGCAAGCTGTGAAAATGTACTCGCATACGAATAATACACTCCACCTATATCTGCCGCACCAAATCTTATATTCTTACCTGTACCACTGCACCCAGTCATGACAAGCATAATAAAAGCAAGCATCAACACCGCTGTCCGTTTCATAAATAACTCTCCTGTATGTATTCTTAATTATAAGTAACTGCTGCATACAAATCATGATTTTAGTGCAGAAATCTATTTTTCATGCTATTAACCACGTAACATCAATTCCTGTTCCACTACTTCACCATTTTTTATATATTTTCTTGGCACTCTCTTACTTACTGCACATGTCAGCTCATAAGGAATAGTTCCAGCCATCTTTGCCATCTTCTCGATAGGATTCTTTTTACCGAAAATCTCAACCTCGCTTCCGACATCTACCCCTGTCTTATCTGTTAAATCTATCATGCACATATCCATACATATTTTGCCTCTTTGTGGTGCCAGTCCTTCACTTGTCATAAGCTCATATCTGTTAGAAAGACATCTAAAGAAGCCATCAGCATATCCATAAGGAACAACGCCCATTCTTGTTTTCTTATCTGTCTTATATATTCCACCATAGCTTATGGCTGTACCTTGTGGATATGTCTTTATAGTGCTTACTGTTGTCTTAAGAGACATCACTGGCTTAAGGTCAAGCTCATTTGCAAATTCGCCATAACCATACAGCAAAAGACCAGGTCTTACCATATCCAGCCATGTTTCTGGATATCTTGCAACTGCCCCTGTATTAGCACAGTGCCTTATCGCAAACTTCCTTCCCAGCTTCTTTTCCACTGCATCTATGACACTTGTAAACAATTCAAACTGATGTTTTGTATATGCCTTACATTCATCACCCTGCTCATCTGACACAGCAAAATGCGTAAATATTCCTTCAGGCATAAGCCCTGGAAGTAAGCACCCCTCACATATTCCCTCAACACCACTGTCAAAGTATTCGCCATCACACAGATAGCCAAGTCTTGACATACCTGTATCAACCTTTATGTGTATCTTTAATATACCACCATACTTAACTGCTTCTTCACTGTATTCAAGCGCTTTAGCCTTACATGTAACTGCCTGTGTTATATTATTCTTTATAAGCTCACCAACCTCTTCCTTAGGTGTATGTCCAAGAATAAGTATAGGCATTGTTATTCCGTTGTGTCTTAACTCTATAGCCTCATCTATACTGCTCACTGCAAGATAATCTGCACCAAGCTCTTCAAGAAGCCGGCTTACCTGTACTGAACCATGTCCATATGCATCTGCCTTTACTACCCCTAAAAACTTAACATTATCACCTATTCTTTTTCGTAATGTCTTATAATTATGAGCAAGAGCATCAAGATCTATCTCTGCCCATGTTCTTCTTAATGTTGACTTCATATTAATCTCCATTCCTGCGCATGTTTTTGCACTGACCATCATTTCATCTATTATATTCTGATTGACATTTTCATGCAACTATTCTCTTTTATTATTCTACACTTCATACAACTCTACTCTTTCGTTAGTAATCTCCATCTCTACCCTGTTGGTATTCATCTGCTGGTCATTAACCTCCATGGTATACTCAAGTAAAATATGTATTGTATCCTCCTGCCTTTCTATCATGAGGACACTTGTAAATATAGAGATATTAATACTTCCATAAGGAGTATTATAACAGCTGACCGTTTTCTTGTTTTTTACAAATTCCATACATGTTGTGATGGCACCCTTTCTGCTTACTTCAACACAGTCATCTGATATTTTTATAAGACTTACCGACTTCTGGTCTGCACCATCATAGACTTCTTCAAACTTTATATATTCCTTACCGCCACGCTTTGTATATCTGCCTACATTTATGACTTCTATATTATCAGCCTCTTCCTTAATGCTTCCATCTGCTGCCTGTTCTTCTAACGCAAGCCCTTTTAACTTAATATACACCTTATCTTTCATATATTCCTTACTCCATTTTTATTTGTATTTTTCATCTGCCGGAATCTGCACAGCTTTTTAACCACTATATTAATCACTTAATAAATCACTCAATAATTACTCTATAAATCTGTTAAATATCTTAAGATACTTAAATCTAAACTTCACATTTTCCCCTGATACCATACTGTATTCTTCCTCTGTGAGCACTCCTTTAAGTTCTTCCTTTGACTCTTCTGGAACCTCACCATATACAGCATCAACAAAACATAAAGGTGGATATAAGACACACCACCAGTTTTTACCCTGTGCCTCTCCTATATCTACCCTGAAAGCCTCATATTCTCCGGGTGGAAATGTCATGTCTCCATATGTTTTCATAGGAAAATAACAGTTCTCAAAATACACGTTAACATCGCTTTCATCTCCAAGACTCCTAAGTGTTGCAGCTGCAACATCCCTTATATTCTCACTTTCGTTATAAAGCAGCTGTCTGGACTCATCAACTGACTGTGACTTTGAAAGAACCGGACTTATATAAGCCAGCACTGCCTCTTTGACCTGCAGTTTAAGCCACTGGTCTTCTTTTGAATCACTTTCTGCCCTTACATGAAACCTGATAATATTAGAAGCAATTCCCTTCTGAAGCTGTCTTTCCTCACTGTCACTATACAACCTGCCACCTGCAATTACAAGCATAATTGTCGCGGCTAAGATAAATACCCAACCAGCCTTATTGTTTTTATCACATTTTTTATTAATATGCTTTTTCCCATATCCTCCAGATTTTCCACTACTCATTATTCCCTCCATAATATTTATGTACTAAATAAGCTTTTAACAATAATAGCAGCTTATAAGCTGCCTTACGTTTAACATTAATGTTACTCACACATACATAATTCCCATATAATGGAGATCTATACCTAAGCTCTTACAATTTCCATAAAAATAGCAATATCATAAAAATAACAACGCCTAAAAAGGCAATGCCATAAAAATAACGATACCATACAATCTGACTGATTCATATGATATCGTTACTCTTTATGTTATAATATACGCATTAATTATACCTAAATATTAAGAAGTCTTATAATACCCTTTTCCTGGTTATTAACATGCTGTCTTACTATAACCTTGGCCTTCTCAACATCTTTATCTGAAAGCTGCTTTATGATATCGTTGTGCTCACTTATAAGAATAGAATGGGTCCTTGCATCCTTAACATATTCAAGACGATATCTGTACATCTGCTCACTAAGACTGTTGATAAGCTGTATAAGCCTCTGGTTATCTGTCATTGAATATATAATATTATGAAATGCCACATCAGCATTTACTATCGCTACCACATCCTTTGATACTATAGCCGCTTCAAACACCCTGTTAGCTGTTTTCAACTCTTCTATGTGTTCTGCTGTAACATTTTTACATGCAAGTGTTGCTGCAAGCTCCTCAAGTGCTGAACGTACTTCAAGAACATCCCTCATGTCTTTAACAGTTATATGGGCAACCTCTGCGCCCTTTCTAGGTATCATAATAACAAGTCCTTCAAGCTCAAGCTTTCTTATAGCCTCTCTTATAGGCGTACGGCTTACACCAAGCTTGTTAGCAAGCTGTATCTCCATAAGCCTTTCACCAGGCTCCATCTCTCCGGTAAGAATAGCCTGTCTTAATGTATTGAATACAACATCTCTTAATGGAAGGTACTCATTAACATCCATCTTTAATTCGCCTTTCATATTCTAATCCTCCATATGTATATCTCTATATTAGTAAACTGTCGGTTTTCTTATGACATCATATATTTTCTAATATACACAGTCCCTATACTTAAAATGTTTCTGTTATATATACCTGCCTTGCATCCTCCTGTGCCTTTAGGTATTCCTTGCATTTAAGTGCTGTCTGCTCATCAGGAAATATACCAAACACTGTAGGACCGCTTCCACTCATCATGGCATTATACGCCCCCTGGCTTATCATATCGTTTTTAATCTTGGCAATAACAGGATACATAGGCACTGTAACATCCTCAAGCACATTCCCCATACGCTCTGCTACCTTCTTAACATCTCCTTCGTTAATAGCTTCAATAATAGCATCTATATCTGGATGCTTCGTTATAGCCCCCGCATCAAGACTTTCATACACCATTTTTGTTGAAACATTGATAGGTGGCTTGGCAACCACTATATGGCAATGCGGCATAGGTGAAAGCTTTGTAAGCTTCTCTCCTATTCCCTCTGCAAGTGCTGTTCCTCTCATAATGCAGTATGGAACATCTGCACCTATCTTAACCCCCTGTTTCATAAGCTCTTCGTTGGATAAACCAAGTTCAAAGAGTCTGTTAATTGCAAACATCGTTGACGCAGCATCTGTACTTCCACCTGCCATTCCTGCTGCTATAGGAATGAACTTGTTAAGGTCTACATCTATACCACCGCTAAATCCATACTCATCCTTCATAAGCTTGTAAGCCTTGTATATCAGATTGTTTTCATTAACAGGAAGAAACTTAAGATTAATGTTAATCCTTATCTCATCTTCAGGAATCTTTGTGATTATAAGCCTGTCATATATTCCAACAGTCTGCATAACCATTCTGACATCATGGTACCCATTCTCCCTTTTACCCAATACATCAAGACCTAGATTAATCTTGGCTCTCGCCTTAAGTCTAATTGAATCCATATCTTTTATCTCCAGTTTTTATACAAGTATTAGTGTCAAAATCACCTTTCATACTCATATCATTATATAAAACATATTGTATGAAAGCAAGTACAATGAGCCAAATTATACGTAAATTGTTGCAAACAGTTACTTTTTAATGCACTGCTTAAAGCCAGTCATAATATGTATAAAAATTCCCGGAACTAGAACTTATTGGCCAGTTTCGGGAATGTATAAAGATATAAAATCGTGTAAGCATTAAATAAATATATCAAACTGCTTCGTTAACATCAGCACCTGAAGCTTCAACATCTGAATTCTTAGTTTTTTCAATCTTAATGGTTGACTTCTTCCAGATACCTGTCCAGTAAAGTATATATAGTATTACAGCCGATGTAGCATTACTTACTACAACCGCATACCACACGCTCTCTACCCCCATTCCAAGCACATGGGAGCATACCCATAAGGTAAGGAATCTGAATATCCAGATACGTGTTGCATCTACTGCCATAGTTATCATAGTATGCCCACAGCCCTGGAAAAGTCCCTGTGTAACATTATAAAATGCATTTGTCCAACAACACATTGCCATGATTGATAAGAAATCTGTTGCAAGTGGGACTACCTGATCATCAGTTGTAAAGAATCTGACCATAGGCTCTGCAATAAATCTTCTTGAAAGAATCATGCCACATACAAACAAGAATATCGCCCCTATTCTAAGTGCTATATGATATGACTTATCAGTCCTTTTTACATTGCCAGCACCCATATTCTGACCAACGATAGTTGATATGGCAGAACCGATACCATTAGCCGGCATGGTTATGATACTGTTTATCTTGTTACCTATGCCATATGCTGTCATCGCAGTTGCTCCATACACATTGACATTCTTAGTCATAAGAAGGAATCCAAACTGCATTGTACTTCCGCCTATAGCTGTAGGCAGACCTATCTTTAAGATAGACATAACCTTGCTTTTATCAAACCTGAAGCCCCTGAAGTTAATACGCACAAGCTGGTTCTTTCCAGTAAGGGCAACTACTCCTATAACCGCACTTGGAATTTTGGCTATAAGTGTTGCAAATGCTGCACCACCTATACCCCACTTAAGTACTACTAAGAAAAGTGGATCAAGTATGAGATTAATCGAAACACCAAGTATATTAAGCAGTAATGGTCTTACAGTATCTCCCTGTGCCTGCTTTACCGCAGAATACAGATTAATCATAAAAAGAAATGGTAAATCCATAACTACTATTCTTATATATGTAAGCCCATAATTGTATATATCACCTTCCGCTCCAAGCCATCTTACAAGACCTGATGAACATAACCAGCATATGCATGCACATACAACCGAAAAACCAAGTGAAGTTATACATATATGGTTAGCCATAGAATTTGCCTGTTTATCTTCCCTTGCACCAAGATACTGTGATATAAGAATCGCACCCGCTGTTGTTATGCCAGCTCCGAAATTAATAAGTATATTCTGAAAAGGCGAAACAAGTGTTATCGCTGCCTGGCTTGTTGTTCCTATCTTTCCAAGCCAGAATGTATCCGTAAGATTATACATTGACTGTATAAAACTGTTAAGCATAACAGGTATTGCAAGCGTAAGTATTGCCCTTACAAGATTACCATTAAGAATCATATCTCTTTTACTGTCACTTATTGGTCGTGCCATGTTTTCTGCCTCTCTTTCCCATACACTCATGAACCCGCGCTTTTGCGCTCATTATTTCGTAATTTACTCTTTATTTTTTCCAATATATATGTTAGCATAAAAAGCAGTAATTTCTACTAATTAATATTTATATTCAATACAAATTACAGATTATTTGTACGTTTTCGATTTTATGTGCAGAAATGAGGACTACTATGTTACAGGATATGCAAAAGAATTTTGAAATCAAAAAAATTAAACGTTCAGCATGTAAGATGAAGGAACCACATTCCCATCCATTTCATGAGCTGTTCTATCTGGCAAAGGGGGAATGTACGGCATTTCTAAGCCATAATATATATAAGTTCAGCAAGGGTGATATTGTCATAGTCCCAGCTGGAACCATACATAAAACTGATTATACAGGAAAAGGTATCAACGAACGTATCGTTATAAGTTTTAAAACATCTGTTACTGACTGGCTGAGTAACGTCGTTGGAACTGATATTGTATCCGATGTCATGCAGACTGGTGTTATAACTATACCTGAAAAAAGAAGGGATTATATAGAAAAGCTTCTTGATAAGCTTATATTTGAAAATGAAGGGCAGGATCCTCTATCACCTGGCTTCGTAAGTGTGGCTTTGGCTGAGCTTATACTCTTCATCACAAGATGCAAGCAGTATGAGGAAAATGTTATAAAAGAAATCGACGTGGACAATCAGATTATGCAGGAGGTTGCCACTTATATATACAACCATTACAGCGAAAAGCTTGTTCTTGAAGACATGGCAAAGCAATTCAACCTGAGCCGTTCATATCTTTCTAAAAAATTTAAAAGTGTAACTGGTTTTGGTTTCAAGGAGTATATTATCAATGTCCGCATAAAACACGCCTGCGAACTACTTCTTAACACGAATAAATCAATAACCACAATTGCTTTTGAATGTGGCTTTAACGACAGCAACTATTTTGGAGATGCATTCCGCAGAACCAAAGGTATATCGCCAAATAAATATAGGAGAAATCAGGAGAATATATAATATTTGCAGCTATTAATTTTCTGCCAGACCAGCCGATATATTAAATATAACAAAAGCCATGGATGGCTGTTACCTTCTTTACATAATTTAATTCACAATCACTAATAATGGTTAGAATGGAGGAATAATATGGGATTAAACGGAGTTAATTCTTATTACACAGGTTACGAGGCAGTCTCTGGTAAAAAGACTGCTGCTAAAGACATCGACAATACAACAGCTTCTAAGAATACAGATGTTGCTGCCACATATGAGGCTTCAAACGTATCTGATAAAACATCTGCATCTTCTGTAAAAAGCAAGGCTGCTAATCCAGAACTCATAGCAAAACTTAAAGCTGACTCTGATAACCGCTTACAACAGCTTCAGTCACTTGTCACTAATATGTTTAAGAAGCAGGGAATAACTATAGGAACTGCTGATGATATGTGGAAGGTGCTTGCGAGTGGTAACTTCACAGCAGATGCTGATACTATTGCCAAAGCAAAGGAAGATATATCCGAGGATGGCTACTGGGGTGTTAAACAGACATCAGATAGAATCTTTGATTTTGCACAGGCTCTTGCTGGTGATGACGAAGAAAAGATGAAAGCTATGAAGAAAGCTGTAGAAAAAGGCTTCAAGGAAGCTACTAAAACATGGGGTAAAGAACTACCTGATATATCTAAGAACACTTACAATGCTGTTATGGATAAGTTTGATAAGTACTTCTCTTCCAAAAAAACAGATTCCACAGAAGCATAATATAACTTAATACAATAAGCTGATAAAGCCAGATAAAATATGCCACACATTTACTTATGTGCATACATATTTTATCTGGCTTATATTTATTGTTTATTTCTGCTCCTGCATGCTCTCTTTTATCAGCAGCAGCCTTGTACCGCATGGTACAACATCACTGTCAGATAATCTTTCGGCCTTCTCATTGTCACTTCTTATTGCATCACAGGTAGTATTATATTTCTTTGCTATATCCCACATGCTACATCTGCCATCAGATATATATCCTACCATGGAAGGCAGTGAAGCATAATATTCTTCATCTGTTGGTATGTACTCACACTCATCTATGGTAGGAAAATCTACCGGTTCAAAGCATATGGCATCCAGTGATACTACTGCCTTCACCTCTATCTTTGCATTACTTCCCATAGATGCTGTAAGCTGTTCTATACATGGCCTTATCTGATATTCTATATTCTCTTTATCATACTCCTTAATTGCTACGACCCCGGTGTATGGTATAACAGAATTTACGCTGCCCATAGGTGCATTATCATCAGATGTTATGTAACATACATTTACCATAACTGCACCTCTTACTTCTATGCCCTCTGGAACACATTCATAGTCATCTATCTGGACTCTGGCAGTTGCATTCACTATCTGCAGAAGGTTAATATAATCTGCCAGCTTTATGTTATCAGAAACTCTGCACTTTGTATTGTTTCTTATAAGAAGCTTCTTAAGATGTACATCTGACTGTTTTTTATTCATGGTTCCTAACGGAACATATATATCCCACAACGCTGTCTTTTTACTGTCTTTATATGAGCGGATATCCATATCGAGCACAAGTTCTACTGCTATATCCCTGTTGTTCCCATCATAATCAGGTCTTACATCGATATTTTTCCCCGTCATATTAAAGCCCACATAACATATACTGTCAGGGTCGGCACCACTCACATCTATTATCCCTGTAAATGGAACTGCTGTCTCATACCATTGAACAGAGCCCGCAGCATCATTTCCAATATACATTATAAATACACTCAGTTCTCCGCTTACGCTTAACCCATCTTCTGTCATCCGCGTACTCACATTTCTTACATCAACATCATCCCATACAAGCTCTGATATATCTGTTTTTCCGTTTGGTAATGACATACTCTCCTTAATTCTTAGATTATCACGCATATTGACATCCATCTGCGCATACTCATAATCCTTGAAAAGCTGCTGCGGCTTACATCCCTCATCTTCTGATATCTGTGCTGCGACTTTTGCATTTTTAATTTCTTCACAGGTAACTGTGATACTTACTATCGCTTTAACACTTATCTTTCTTGAGTTAACAGGTTTGATTGTGAGGTCTTCTATGTATGCTTTACATGTCACATCTGTATCGGCTGCATCACATGACAGATTCACATTCTCCACAAAATGCAGACTTCCATCCAGCCTTACCGGTATAAGCCTGCCTCCCTCCTGTCCTTTGCCTATATATAGCACGGCATATTTCAGATTGCCCTCGACCTGTGCTTTATCCTGATTGACCCTTATTCCATCAGTCACAACCAATCCAAAATCCTTTATTATACTGTCTATATCTGTCTTACTGTCTGGTACATTATAATCATCATCCAGTGTTATCTGCGTTGTATTAGAGCATTTTATAGTATATTCATGAATATTGTCATATTTAAGCTCCAACTCATATACCTCCTGATATCAATGTTTGCTGACAGTGAACTGCTTTATTAAAGCGGATCCACTCGATTCTACCATCATTCTATGCCTGGATTATCCCTTGTATTCCTTATTAATCCATAATCTTACTTATTCACATTACAGGCAGCCGTATCTATCATAGAAAATCTGAATATATATGTCCTGCTACATCCTAAACACCACTGTCTCATCCCTTTTTTCATATTTTAATACTATGTATGGAGTTGTTGGCACTTCATTAACAGGCTCATTTTCCGCAGGTCCCATAAGTGTAAAATCAGCATATATAGCATTACCACTCTTATAGACATCATTTACCTTAATGCTATATCCTGATGTTTCCTTAGTTCCAAAACCTGCAACAACATATGTATAATCTTTCGTTGTGTATGTCATTCTTAGTGTATTTGTTTTTTTGTTATCTATAAGCTTCTTTAACTCTGCTGGAAGGTCTTCATTCTCTACAACTGTATAATCAATCACCTCATGCTCTTTTGACTCATTCTTACTGCATCCAGTCATAGTCATGATGCTTAAAACTATGATGCACAATATTGCAGGTAATATGTATATGTATCCTTTTAAAGCACAGATATATTCTTTTGATGTATACTTATCCACAGATTGCTTTGCATCCTCCGTATTATATCCACATAATCGAGACATGAAAAAATCCCCTTGTTAATAAGACTAATAATATCTTATTAACAAGGAGATTCCTTTATGCTTATATTTATTAATATTTTTATAGCTTCAATAATCAGTCAGCGACATAGCCTTTACTCTTAATAACATCTATAACCTGATCCACATACTTTTCACACTCATCATGAGTTCCGGCCTCAACCATAACTCTTATGACAGGCTCCGTACCACTCTCTCTTACAAGTATACGTCCATTCTCACCAAGTGTATCTGCCACTCTTTCTACTGCTGCCTTAACATCCTCATCGTTCTGTGCTGTAGGCTTATCATATACACGTACATTCTTAAGCACCTGTGGATATATGTGAAGTGGTGCTGCAAGCTGTGCTAATGACTTTTTCTTTGCTATCATAACCTCCATCATCTTAAGTGCTGTTATGATACCATCACCTGTTGTTGCATACTTGCTGAATATGATATGTCCAGACTGTTCACCACCAAGACGGTATCCATTCTGTGACATACACTCATATACATACTTATCTCCAACCTTAGTCTTTTCATAATCAATACCTGCAGCATCGAAAGCCTTATAAAGACCAAAGTTCGACATAACTGTTGTTACAACAGTATTATCTATAAGCTTTCCTCTCTCCTTCATATAACATCCATATATATAAAGGATATGGTCTCCTGTTATAACATCACCATTCTCATCTACACAAAGACATCTGTCAGCATCACCATCAAAAGCAAAGCCTGCATCAAGATGCTCTCTCTTTACAAGATCACATAAGCCTTCAATATGTGTAGAACCACAGTTAGCATTGATGTTAGTTCCATCAGGGCTTGCATTGATAACATAAGTCTTGGCTCCAAGTGCATCAAACACAGCTTTAGCCAGTGTCCATGCACTTCCGTTAGATGCATCAAGACCTATACGCATTCCCTTAAAGGAATATATGGCAAGACTCATAAGATATCCCATATATCTGTTACGTCCTGCTGTATGATCTACCGTACAGCCTATCTGTTCCTTTGTGGCATATGGGATATCTCCCATCTCACCATCAAGATACTTTTCTATTTCGCCTATAACATCTTCTCTCATCTTTTCGCCTTTGCTGTTGATGAGTTTAATACCATTGTCATAGAAAGGATTGTGGCTTGCTGATATCATAATACCGCAATCGAAATCCTCTGTTCTTGTTACATAGGCAACACTTGGTGTTGTTGTTACATGCAGAAGATAAACGTCTGCTCCTGATGCTGTAAGTCCTGCAACAAGAGAATACTCAAACATATAGCTGCTTCTTCTTGTATCCTTACCAATAACAATCTTAGCTTTTCCATCTTCCTTTTCCTTACCATAAAACCATCCAAGGAATCTTCCAACCTTAAATGCATGATCTACTGTAAGTGTAACATTAGCTTCTCCACGGAATCCATCAGTGCCAAAATACTTTCCCATTATTCTGCCATCATCCTCTCTGTTGACCAGATTTCAACTTCATACTTGTTAGCCTTGTTGTATCTCTTTCTAAGATCCTTAAGCTGCTTAAGGTATTCTAACGTAACCTTACCTGAAAGCTTTGATTCGCCCTCTGTTCTTTGCTGGAACTTATAAGGTATCTCAACAACCTTCTTATATGAACCCATAGCAAGGACTTCAACCATAATCTTCCATCCTATAGGCTGAAGATCTGCATGTGCTATAACTTCACGCCTGAACATAAAAAGACCACTTGTAGGGTCAGATATCTGTCTTAAACAAGGAAGCATCCACTGTCCTATCTTTCGAGCTGTTCCAGATACGAACTTTCTGTACCAGTTAAGTCCACCATCATCTCCACCTGGTATAAGACGGCTTGGTATACAGAAATCTGCTCCACTTTCCATAGCCTTATACATATATTTAAGTACAACTGGTGGATGCTGCAGATCAGCATCCATACAAGCCATATAATCACCCTTTGCAAGCTCAAAGCCACGAAGAACAGCTGTTGCAAGACCAGTTTCTCCTGTCCTGTGTTCCATCCTTACCTGTGGGAAGTCTTTGGCAACCTCCATAATAACCTCTGGTGTATTATCTTTACTATCATCTACAAACAGTATTTCGTAATCTATCCCCTTAAGTGCATCATTTATCTGTGTCACCAGATTTCTAATATTCTTTCCTTCATTAAATGTAGGTACAACTACTGATAACATATTTTTCTCCTTCTGATATCTATAACATTCTGTAGCTTATTCATCTGCAAAGTAATGTGCAGTCACATTCATCTTATACATGATTACTTTATACAATAATAATAATTCTAAAAAGCGTGTTAATTATAATACCTTTATGTAAAGTTCGCAAGTATTTTCACAAAGTATACACAATGCGTGTTTTTATACATTACTATTCAGCTTTAACGTTACATAAGCAGTCCATCCCAGAAATACCATGCCGATATACATATAACCTCTGCAGCTGCAAGAAGTATCATAATAACACGCCTTGTATTTCTGCCTGTTAAAAGCAGGGCTTCTGTAATCCCTATATATACAACAAATGAACCGACTATGAATCTTAATGTACTCATGACACTTGAAGTAAGCGGTATCATAAGTGCAATTATGCCAAATATACCACAAGCATAATGTTTCCTTACCAGCATGATCACATACAACAACAATGTAAAAACACACAGCCAGCCAAGTATAATTCCGTTTATCTGCTTAACATCTGACATCTCTCCAAGCCTGCCAGTACATGATTTAATAAGTACTCCGATAACAGGAAACAGCTTCTGTGTCCGCCATGCTTTCTGCACATGATAAAAAGCCCATGCATCTCCACAAAAGCCTCTTAAAAATGTCATATAAACAAATATTCCCAAAGGACATATAGCAAGTGCCAACAGCTTTCCTGCATCTGATATAACATCTTTTACAAATGCTTTTATAGCTGCCACAGCCCTTCTTTCCTCATCTCTATGCTGCTTATACATAGAAACATACATATCTGTAAGTAACACAACTATCAATGTACAGCCTACTATTCTGGTTGCACTTGCAAATGCTGCAGACACTCCTGCCATCATATAGTTTTTTTTCTTTGTGTTATAGAAACACAGCACAACACACATAGTAAATAGGCTTTCTGTATACATAGAACCATAATATACTGCACATGGTCCTGCAAACATCAGAAATATGATTATATTTTCTATATCCACTCTGTCATACTTATCTGCATCAAGCTCCAGCCATGCGAATCTCACAGCATAATATACTGCAATTATTATGCATATGTTAGACACCAGCATGCCAATAGCATATGTGTTTATATATCCACATGTAATAATCCTAATCAGGGCACACACCATAGGATACAGCGGAAAAAAAGCCCAGTTAGCCATGCCTGAAGACCTTGGAAGCTTATATCCTTCCTCCGCCAGCTCCTTATACCATTCTGCATCCCATGGATTCATATAATACAACAGGTTATGTGGTGTATCTGCCACAAGATTCATGACTGGAACCATAGCCAGCATTACAAGGCGTGATAACAACCACACAACTATTATTTTAGTAAAAAGTCTGAGCTTTTCATTATTCTTATAGTGCTCTATAAATACTGAAAACATTTATATCCCCAATACGTATCTTACATTAACTATTATACTTGCAACAAGAGGTATTGCAAACATAAGCACTGCAAGTACTACTATAATAGCCATATACACACCACTTGCACATGCCTGCATCCATCCCGGTATTCTTATATTCTTATAATGATCAACAACCATAATGGCAATCATAGCTATAAGTACAAGAACAGATATGAGCAATCCTTTATCCTTAGCAGCCGGCTTAAATGTAAATACTATCTCATTTTCGCCACTATTAACAGAAACTCCTGTAAACATTCCTGCAATATCTTTAGTTTCGCGTTTTTCACCATTCACTGTCACTGTCCAGTTATCACTCTTTATTATAGGAACCATAACATAATCATCTGTGCTGCTTCCATTAACCTTTACAGTAACCGAATTGTTTGTGTATGTAACCTCACTCTGCTTATTCTCATACTTCTTACATAGAGAATTAAGCTTATCAAGGTCAATACCACCCATAGTAAATATGTAGTTTCCAACTGACACCTCACCATTATTATCAAGTGGTCTTGCATAATCAAGTTCAACAGTAACATCCTCATTTTCAAAAGTGCCAATATATATAAGTCCATTATTATAATCAGTTGCATAATACTTATTACTTACATTACCTATAGTTGGTATATCTATCTGATTTCCATTAACTTTTATTGTAAGACTTCTGAACAGATTAGAAACATTAGCATCCGATGTTCCTATATTACAATCTGCAACACTCATATACACTGCTGCTTTTCCACTTATCTTATCCTTATAGGTCTGTACAACATGCGTTGTCTGTGTTGACTTATCTGGTGTTGTATTATCAGAGGCTTTATTTATATCTGCTGTCTGTGCTGCACTTACCTCGTATGTTCCTGTACCTGAAAGCTTTCCATACTCTGTTACAAGCTTATCTGAATCACCACTTAAGGCACTGTACATAAGATTATGAAGATATATCCAGTCCCTGGCTGTTGTGTTCCAGTTATATCCGGATTCTGTGCTGTTTTGCTGGCTCACTTCTGAGAGCTTTGTAAAATCTTTGCTAAAATCTATTGATGCTAACCTGCTGCTTGTAACCATCGCAAAAGGAAGCTGATAATTAGCCTTGTACAGGTCATATTCGTTATTTTCTGTTCCTTCCTTCTCCAATGTATACAATGAACTGTCTAACTTATTAATATTAACCGCTTCTGTTACGTGTATAAGTGCATCTGAAAATACTGTTCCGCCTGAATCAAGTGCCCAGAGAAAATACTTTGAATGTCCCCATCTTACAGTTTCTTTTTGTGTATTCTTCTGAAGTGCTGCTGTAAAGCTTGAAAGTGAACCTCTCTTCATAACAAGCGGATAGTTCGCATTCATACTTAAATCAGGATTCGTCACTCTGTCCACAGGTGATGAGCTTATACCAAGATTATTCGTTGCATTAACTGCAAGCTGCACATAGTCACCATACTGATATGGCGCATATGTGTAAAACTTAGGTGGTCCTGTCATGGCAAATGCTCCTATGAACACTTCAACTGCCACAAGACTTATGACAATACTTACCTTATAACCATTCTTCATAACTGTTACACCTATAATGTGTATTACAAGCATAACTGCAAATACCGCAATAAAGAATACAAATGCTGTTACATATGAGTTCACTGGAAGTTTATCATATATCACTGCCATAACTGCACATATAATAACAGTTACCACTGCCTGTATAACAGCCTTCTTTTTCTTAATACAGTCATTTACCAGCACCTTATCTGCATATGCACAGGAAAGACATATAAGTGTAAATGCTATAATATAACCATTTCTTAATGTATAACCATTATATGAGCCAAAATGCCACATAATGTTAGTACCTTCCGCTATTGCCTGTACCATAACGATAGCTATAAGCGATATGGCATACCAGTTAAATCTTCTTGCAGCTTCATCATTCTTATATCCCACTGCTTTCATGCTTCTGTGGATTCCTGTAAATATTATCACGAAGAATAATCCCATGCCATAAAACATCATTATTCTCTCAAACTCACCGAGGCTGAAGCTTCTGAAGGTAGGATTAGATATCCATGAAAAATACTGGCTTACAAGCGACTCTGTATTACCAGTTCTTTGTGACTGTGAAAGCTGTGCAAATACTGGTATAAGCATAAATGCTGAAAGAGCAATTCCTGTGAATGTACCAATGCCTACATTCCACGCCTTCTTGCGTCTTTCCTTCTTATCACACATGAATATAAGATACATACCGCCAACGAGAAGAATATATACAAGTGACATAGCAGCAAGATAATAATTGATTATGAACATAACTGCTACCATGATGATATAAAAAAGCTTCTTTCCTGTCTTTTCCATAACATCAAGTGCCATCATAAGAAGTGGAAACAGTGCAACTATATCCATCCATGGTGTGAAGCATGATGCATACAGCAAAACATATCCGCAGAAAGCATATGCTACTGCAAACAACGCCTTTATGTTATATGACAGTGAGTTATATCTTTTATTAATAAAAGCATACATTGTAACTGACATGACAAATGTTTTTATAACAGTAAGCACTGATATAAATTCAAGTATATAATCTCTTGGACAAAGATATAAAGACAGATTGAATGGACTTATCATAGAGAATGCTGACATACTCATAGACACATTCGTTCCAAGTCCTGTATACCAGTCAAACCATATACTGGCATCACCATGCATGGCATCCCACAGATGTGCATACAAAGGTGCCACCTGCTGCATATTATCAAAAAGGTCTATTCTGCTGCTTCCAAAGGGCCATATACCCTTAGCTGCAAGAACTATTAACATAACAAGTAGTGTTATCAATCCCGGAAACAGATAACCCAGTATCTTTTTTCCTTTATTATCAGAACTGTTATTCATATATATCTCCATTCATGTTTATACGTGTGTTACTATACAGGTAGACTTACCCTTTACTATGACATTTCTCTTGCCTGCACTTATAAAGAAGCTCTCACCAGCCTTAAACTTCATCTCCTTATCACAATCATCTGTCATAATAGTTCCTTCTCCCTCAACTACTATAACTGATACAAAGGATGCCTCATCAACTGGTATTTTCGCCTCGTCCTTAACCTCGTATTTAATTACCTCAAAGTACTTACATTGTACTAGTCTTTTTGCCATATAATGTTCATTATGTGTAAGCATTACATTGCATTTGTTATCTCTTACATACTTAACAGGATTCACAACATCAAGTGACTTGGCAACGTGAAGCTCACGTGGATTACCAAACTTATCTCTTCTGTCATAATCATACATTCGATATGTGCAGTTAGAATTCTGCTGTATTTCACATATGAATATACCAGCACCTATGGCATGTATTGTTCCAGCCTTAACCATAACAACATCGCCCTTTTTGACATCAATCCTGTTAAGAATTTCTGTTATTGTATTGTTTTTTATACGTTCTTCTATCTCTTTCCTTGATGAATCCCTTGACAGTCCACAATACAGATATGCACCTGGTTCGGCATCAAGCACATACCACATCTCATTCTTTCCATATTCATTTTCATTCTCAAGCGCATATTCATCATCTGGATGAATCTGTATAGAAAGTGCCTGCTTTGCATCTATAAACTTGATAAGAACAGGAAATCTGTCCTGCGCCTGGCATTTCCATCCAAGTGCCTCTTTTCCTATAATATTCAGATAATCATTAAAAAGCATGCCCTTATAATAGCCATCTGCTATACGGCTCTGACCATCTGGATGTGCAGAAAGCTCCCAGCTCTCGCCTATAACATCATAGTCACATTTCTTTCCAAAGACATCTCTTATCTTTGTTCCACCCCACAGGTTATCCTTGAAGGCTGGATCTAACTTTACTATAGGACTGCTATCTGACCTTACGTAGTTACCTTCATTATTACCTGTTTCATATCCATATATCTTTACAAGATCATTTTCGAGTATGGAATCACCTATTCCTACCTCTATGATAACTACATTCTTATCTGTTTTGTTAGCTACCCTGTGCTTAGTTCCTACTGGCACAAAGACACTCTCATATTTATGATAATCCTTTGTTTCAGTTCCCAGCGTTATAGTCGCAGTTCCTTCAACTACAGACCAGTATTCTGCTCTTAACTCATGCTGGTGCAGATTCATCATCATACCTGGAAATACCGTTACCTTCTTGACCTTATAACCCTTTGAATAGTTAAGAAGCTCATGAATACCCCATTCCCTGTATGATATTCTGTTATAATCAAAATATGTCTCATACTGATCCATATTATCTTTTACTATTTCTTTTATATTATCAGCAGACTTTTTGGATGATATATACACTGCATCCTCTGTATTAACAACAACCATATCTCTAAGGTCATTAGCTACTACAAGCTTTCTTTGTGCGTTGTTAATAACCGATACGTTACTGCAGTCATTCTTAATTATATAATCAAGCTTACCCTCTGCATGCTGTTGTTCTATATCACATACGTTGTCTATATCTTTCCATGTTATATCAGCTTCAACAACCTTAAGCTTATCACAATCCTTAAGCACCAGTGATTCTATGCTTCCACCAGGAATATCCTTCATAATATTCTCTGAAAAACGGATTGCCCTTCTTATTGCTGGAACCTTTCTTTTGGCTGTTCTGCATGTTCCATAAAGTTCAGGCTGCTCTTTTCTTACGATATTTATCATATCTCCAGCTCTAAATACAAGCATTCCGCTGTTCCACAGATATCCCTCATCATAAGAGTAACAATCAGATATTTCTGATGAATAGCTATCAAAATCAACATGAGGTATGAGTCGGCACACATCACAGTTATCCCTTAATATATATCCGAGATTCTTTGCCTGGTATTCAGGTTTCACACCAATTGCTGCTATTACACCTGACTTAGCCATATCCTTGGCGCTTATTATGGCATCCTTATAGCCTTCTCCATCTATAAAATTATCTGAATTAACTATAAGCACGAATTCCGTAGGATTAGCAAACATAGTTCCAAGTATAATCGCTGCTGCTGTTCCTTTTGCTGTTCCCTCAAGAATCAGTCTGTACCTTAGACTCTGGAATGCCTTCATCTGTCCATTTACTATATTTTTATATGCCTCATTAGTTACTATTATAAATTCATCACAATATGGCATATTTCTCACAACAGTTTCCTGAAGCAATGAACGTCCTTCTTTAAAATTCATAAACTGCTTAGGATAATTTTTTCTGGACAATGGCCATAAACTATCGCCACTGCCGCCTGCCAGGATAACACACTTCATCTAAATGTCCCTCCCAAAATATACTAGTTAATTATTATCACTATTTTCGTTTGAAATTTGTCTGTCTTGTTTATCATCGTCTGAATCAGAGGTTGTCTTTTCTTCTGTAGTTGTTTTCTCTTCTGTAGTCTGTCCCTCTGTTTGTCCTTCTGTTGGTCCCTCTGTTTGTCCTTCTGTTGGTCCTTCTGTTGGTTCCTCTGTTGGTCCTTCTGTTGGTCCTTCTGTTGGTTCTTCTGTTGACTGCTCTTCTACAGAGCTTTCTTCCTGATGTTCTCTTGATTCTTCGTTATTTCTTGTAGTCTCTCTCTGTGTTTCTTCCCGTGTATTCTCTCTTCTTTCAGTCTGTGCAGTATTGTTTTCTGTCGTATTTTCTTCTTCTGTCTGTCCCGCAGTAGTGCTGCCAGCTGTTGTGCCTGTCTGCTTTGTTGTTGGCTGTTTTGTTGTATAATACTGCATGTCACGGTAATCATAATCTTTATTAACTTTTTTCTTATTATTCTTTCCAGCTATAACAGAAACAAACAATACAGAAACAAGTGCAATAACAACTATACATCCTGCAATCCATGACATTGCCATTCTGGCCGGTAATGAAAGTGCTGGGAACAATCTTCTTATAAAGAGGGTAACAGCATTTTCATGATGTCTGTTTCTCTTCTGGTATACAGAGCTTACAGCCTCCTGCTCATCATATTCATTGCTGTATTCTTCTGACTCATCATCCGATTCATCATACTGTTCTTTATCATCGTCTGAATTTTCATATGCATCTTCATATATCTCATTTGAAATATTATCATTTGCAACAGCTGTCTTAGCTTCATCAGCTGTGTTTTCTAAAGCAACTGCCTCTCCTGACAGTATAAACTTAATCTGTGCTATCCAGCTTCCAATATATGAGCTGTCAACATCTGTCATTCTCTCAATAGCATCTACCGACTGCATCTCATATGCATATAACTCTACAAGTGCCATCTGTACAGAATCTAAAGACTTTAACTTTTCATCCTCCTCATCAAACACCAAAGGACTTCTGAATGCATTTGCCTTTTTCTTCATATACATAAGAAACTCTTCATCTTCACGTATTTTTGAGAAATTATATTCTTTAATATCTGTTTTTTCACTTAATTCCTTTGAATTCTCATCTACTGCATTTACAAAAAAATATGTTGATACGATAACTGCAATCTGTTTGTGAATATTTTTCGTCAGATCTATACCATTTATCTTATTGCATACCTGAATAAGAGCTTTTTTAGCCTGTGTTGTACTCTTTGCTTCATCCCTATATACTGGATATGAGAGTGCATATACTTCTTTATATATCTTATTGCACAACTCCTTTTTCTGCACCTTACCATCTACAACATCCTGTATAAGCTGAACAAGTTCTTTATCCTGTTTATTATTCATACATATCTCCCTATTTTAATATAATGATG
>FR886191.1:11460-13518 GCA_000436475.1 Eubacterium sp. CAG:248 | reverse complement strand
TGCGTTGACAGTATGTGTGATCTCCCTGAGAAACATAATCTCATTATAGTCATCTTTCGATTCAAATTCCATTACTTTGGCAATGTCCGCATCTTTGGTACTGCCTTTGTAATTTTTGCAGGCGAACTGAAACGAATCCAGAAACAATTCGTGGAGTATTACTGCAACCAAAAAATCTATTTTTATTGCAATAGAAGAGGATTATTTTCGGTTATTCCTTCTGTATTTTTTTGAATACTTGTTAATTAAGTGAAAATGTGCTATGCTCAAAAATAATTATAGGTACGGATGCTATGTTAAGGAGGCGGTACTGAATATGAAGTATAATTTACCGGATCGAATACTAAGGGAGCTTTCTACTTTCGCAAAAAAATATGCTATTACAAAGATCATATTATTTGGTTCTCGTGCACGAGGCACCCATACAGAAAGAAGCGACATAGACATCGCCGTATATGGTGGAGATTTTGAGCATTTTTATTGGGATGTTAAAGAGAAGACCCATTCTCTATTGATGTTTGATATTGTACAGGCAGATGTAGCAATTTCGGATGAATTGAAACAAGAAATAGAAAAGGACGGTGTTACAATTTATGAAAAAACTTGATAACTTTACCAATTGTCTGGCTATATTAGCAGACGCAGAATTTCAGCTTGCCGAAACGAATGATATATATCGAACAGGAATTATAGGACAATTTAATCTTACTTTTGAGCTTGCATGGAAAGCATTACAGGAAATAATGAGAATGCATGGTGTGGATGGAGCTTCTACAGGGTCCCCTCGTGAAATTTTACAGTTGGGTTATAAAATTGGATTCATCAATGATTCCGAAGTATGGCTGCTTATGTTAAAAAAGAGAAATACTTCTGTTCATATATATAATGAAGATGAAGTTGACGAAATGATTATGTTAATAAGGGATAGTTTTATTCCTGCTTTTAGTGTTCTTAAGGATACACTTGTGAAGAAGTTGGAAGAAGTTGAAAGTGATTGGATGTAGGATAAACGCAAGTCAGGTTTTTTGTGACTTGCGTTTATCCTATATGAAAAGAAAAATCGTAATTGTTTTATATGATTTTTATAGGTTGGAAATTTATATATAATCATATTATAAATATATTATAAGCGCATTATAAGTATGCCATAGGTATATTATAGGTGTGGTATAAGTATAATATAAGTATATTATAAGTATATTTCCACGTGGTTTGCACATTAATAAAGCAACGCTTATACATTAGCGGACGTTCAGAGTATTAAAAAAAATACATATATAACTTTAATATGTTAAAATATTAACTTGACATAGTAAATATACAAGCATAAAATATAGTTTAATAAATTTTTAATACTTAAGACATTTTGCGACAAATATATACAGCTTGCTTAAAAAAGTTAATTATTTGTACTTAGGATTAAAGATTTATCATATATTTAATAGAATTCGAATGGATTAGGAGGAAGAAAAAGTGGCAAGAGTTTATAACTTTAGTGCAGGTCCAGCAGTTTTGCCTGAAGAGGTATTAAGGGAAGCAGCAGATGAAATGTTAGATTACCAGGGTTGTGGTCAGTCGGTTATGGAGATGAGCCATCGTTCCAAGGTTTATGACAATATCATCAAGGAAGCTGAAAAAGACTTAAGAGAGCTTATGAATATACCAGATAATTATAAGGTATTATTCCTTCAGGGTGGAGCATCGCAGTTCTTTGCAGAAGTTCCTATGAACCTTATGAAGAACAAAAAAGCAGCTTATATTATTACTGGTCAGTGGGCTAAGAAAGCATTTAACGAAGCTAAAATATATGGTGAGGCTGTTGCTGTTGCTTCCTCAGAGGATAAGACATATTCATATATTCCAGATTGTTCAGATCTTGATATTCCAGAGGACGCAGATTATGTATATATCTGTGAGAATAACACAATTTATGGTACTAAGTATAAGACACTCCCTAATACAAAGGGACATATTCTTGTATCAGATGTTTCATCATGCTTTTTATCAGAGCCTATAGATGTAACAAAGTACGGAGTTGTATATGGTGGAGTTCAGAAG
>FR886191.1:6789-11442 GCA_000436475.1 Eubacterium sp. CAG:248 | reverse complement strand
AGTTCAGAAGAATATCGGACCTGCTGGAGTTGTTATCGCAATTATCAGAGAAGACCTTATAACAGATGATGTACTTCCTGGAACACCAACTATGTTAAAGTGGAAGACACAGGCAGATGCAGATTCTCTTTATAATACACCTCCTTGCTACAATATCTATATCTGCGGCAAGGTATTTAAGTGGATTAAGAAAATGGGTGGACTTTCAGCTATGAAAGAACACAATGAAAAGAAAGCTAAAATTCTTTATGATTTCCTTGATGAATCTAAGATGTTCAAGGGAACAGTTGTTAAGGAAGACCGTTCACTTATGAATGTTCCATTCGTAACAGGTGATAAGGAACTTGATGCTAAGTTTGTTAAAGAAGCAGAAGCAGCCGGATTTGTAAATCTTAAGGGACACAGAACAGTTGGCGGTATGAGAGCTTCTATCTACAATGCAATGCCAATCGAAGGTGTTGAGAAGTTAGTTGAATTTATGAAGAAGTTCGAAAAGGAGAATGCCTAATGATTAACGTAAATTGTCTTAATAATATAGCTTCTGTAGGTCTTGACCTTTTCTCAAGCGATTATAATGCTAATGCAGCATTTGAAGAAGCAGATGCAGTACTTGTAAGAAGTGCTAAGATGCATGATATGGAATTGCCAGATAATCTTCTTGCTATAGCAAGAGCTGGTGCTGGTGTTAATAATATTCCACTTGATAAATGTGCAGATAAGGGTATTGTTGTATTTAATACACCAGGTGCTAATGCCAATGCAGTTAAGGAACACGTTCTTGCAGCTTTACTTTTAGCTTCAAGAGATTTACTTGGTGGTATCAAGTGGGTAGAAGATAATAAAGATGATGCGGATATTGCTAAGTCAGCAGAAAAGGCTAAGAAAGCATTTGCTGGTAAAGAAATCAAGGGCAAGAAGCTTGGTGTTATCGGACTTGGTGCTATCGGACAGTTAGTTGCTAATGCAGCTATAAGCCTTGGAATGGAAGTATATGGATATGACCCATATCTTTCAGTTAATGCAGCCTGGAATCTTTCAAGTGAAGTTAAGCATATTGTTAATGTGGAGGATATATATAAGGAATGCGATTATATCACAATCCATGTACCTGCACTTGACAGTACTAAGGGCATGATTAATAAGGCAGCATTTGATATGATGAAGAAGGGAACAGTAGTTATTAACTGTGCAAGGGATGTACTTGTTGATGAGCCAGCTATTCTTGATGCTATCAAGTCTGGCAAGGTTGCTAAGTATGTTACAGATTTCCCTAACACAACAACAGCAGGTCAGGAAGGCGTTATCGTACTTCCACATCTTGGTGCTTCAACTGAAGAAGCTGAGGATAACTGTGCTGTTATGGCAGTTAAGGAATTAAGAAACTACATAGAGAACGGTAATATTGTTAATTCTGTTAATTATCCTAACTGTGATTGTGGAGTGTGTACATCAGCAGGAAGAGTTACAGTATGTCATAAGAATGTACCAGCAATCATAAGCAAGCTTACAAGTGTTATGGGCGATGCAGGTATTAATATTGATTCTATGGATAACAAGTCAAGAGGAGATTATGCATATTCTGTTCTTGATACAGGAGCAGCTATCACAGAGGATGTAGCAGCTAAGCTTTCAGCTATAGATGGCGTTATTAAGGTAAGAGTTGTTAAGTAATCACAGGATTATAGTAGTGACAATTTATTCTGGATAATTAAGAATAATAAATGTTATATAATTATATTTTGGCAGGTGTGGAATTATATCCGCACCTGCTTTTTGTTCTTGTTTTCGTATGTTTTTACTATTTACTTATTTATAGTTAAACGGTCATAATTAGTGTGAAATGTTGAAAGGGATGGAGGATTAAGATATAATATATATTAATAGCAGTAATTGGTAAGCTTATAATCTGGAATTTGTATAGTAATACGGCATATTAGTGATTTGTGTGTGAATTCTGATATTTGTGCTTGTTTGTTAAAGAAATAACCTTTATTGTCAATTATTATCGGTAATGTTACACTATAATGGTTTGGTTATATTAATATTTTGCTTAACTTTTAGGGTTATTGTGCTGGATATGTTATATGGCATCAGGAGCGGACGGCTTTAATGTTTTTGATATAAATTTGGTATTACAGACAATAATATATTAAAATAACATATTAAATTCAGGAAAGAGAGGTCTTTTTTTAGTGAGTAGATTAACTATATTAACTAAGGATAAGGCTCAGGTTACAATGGAGTCAATGTATCAGGATCTTGAAAGACGAATAGTGGCATCTCCACCAGGATTATGTCCGGTTGATCTTACAAGATCATTTATAAAAATGTGCCTTGCACAGTCTTGTGGCAAGTGTGTTCCATGTCGTGTTGGTTTAAGACAGCTTGCAAGACTTTTTGATAATGTGCTTGATGGTGAGGCAACAGAGGAAACAGTTGAGAATATAAAGCTTACAGCAGAAGGTATATATTATTCAGCAGATTGTGCCATAGGTTATGAGGCAGCAAAGCTTGCACTTAAGTCAGTAGATGGCTGTATAGATGACTTTGAGTCGCATATACATAACGGTTTTTGTTCATGTAACAGTAACCAGCCGGTATCGTGTGTTAAGTCATGCCCTGCTGGTGTTGACATTCCGGGGTATATAGCACTTGTGCAGCAGAAGCGATATGCTGATGCAGTAAGGCTTATAAGAAGAGATAATCCAATGCCTACAACGTGTGCTTACATATGTGAGCATCCATGTGAGAACAGATGTAAGAGAACTATAATAGATGCACCTGTTAATATACGAGGACTCAAGAAGATGGCGGTAGATAATGCAGGCATAGTTCCAGTACCAGAGTGTGAACCAGATACAGGAAAGAAGGTTGCCATAATCGGTGGTGGACCAGGTGGTCTTAGTGCTGCCTATTATCTTGCCCTTATGGGACATAAGGTAACTATATTTGAACAAAGAAAACAGCTTGGTGGAATGTTAAGATATGGTATTCCTAACTACAGATTTCCAAGAAAGAAGCTTGATGAAGAGATAGATTCTATCCTTTCAACTGGAATAGAGGTTAAGAAGAATATAAGTGTAGGAAAGGATATATCATTTGATGATATAACTGATGAGTACGATGCTACATATATATCTATCGGTGCCCATGCAGATAAGAAGATGGGGATTGAAGGTGAAGATGCCAGAAGTGGTATCATATCTGCAGTTGAGATGCTTCGTGCAATAGGCGATGGAGATATGCCTGATTATACAGGAAAGAGAGTTATCGTTATCGGCGGTGGTAATGTTGCAATGGACGTTGCACGTTCGTCTATAAGACTTGGCGCAAGCAAGGTAAGTATTGTATACAGAAGACGTAAGGCTGATATGACAGCACTTGAAGAGGAAGTTGTAGGCGCAGAGGCTGAAGGCTGCGATGTTCTTGAGCTTATGTCACCAGTACGTATAAAGCAGGATGAAGAGGGCAATGCCATAGGACTTGTAGTAAAGCCACAGATGATATCAAAGGTTTCACATGGCAGACCAGCACCTAAGGCAGCATCTAAGGATGAAATGCTCTTAGAAAGTGATCTGATAGTAGTTGCCATAGGCCAGGGTATAGAAACTAAGAGCTTTGAGGAACATGGAATCAAGGTTCAGAGAGGTGTTATCTCAGCACTTAATACAGGTAATATTACGCCACAGGATGGTGAAATGTCGGAGGGAGTGTTTGCAGGAGGTGACTGTGTAACAGGTCCGGCTACAGTTATAAAGGCTATTGCAGCAGGTAAGGTTGCGGCAGCTAACATAGATGAGTATCTTGGCTTTAACCATGAGATTACATGCGATGTTGAGATACCATATGCAAGTAATGAAGATAAAGTAGCCTGCGGAAGAGTTGAAGTTGCACTCAGGGAGGCAGCTGAAAGAAAGAATGATTTTGAACCGATTGAATATGGTTTTTCTTGTGAAGAAGCGTGCCAGGAGGCTGGACGCTGTTTAAGATGTGATCATTTCGGATTCGGTGCTTTTAGAGGAGGCAGAGAAGAACAATGGTAAATGCAACAATTAACGGAATAGATATAACCGTCGAAGACGGAACAACTATCCTTGCGGCTGCACGTAAAGTTGGAGTTGATGTGCCTACTCTGTGCTATCTGAAGGAAGTGAATGAGATAGGTGCGTGTCGAGTATGCGTAGTTGAAGTTGAAGGCCAGGACAGATGTGTTACAGCATGTAATAATGTAGTACAGGAGGGCATGGTTATAAAAACCAATACAAGAAAGGTGCGTACTACAAGAAAGACCAATGTTAAGCTTATACTTTCGCAGCATGACTACGAATGTGCTTCATGTGTAAGAAGTGGAAATTGTACATTACAGTCACTTGCTAATGAACTTAACATATCAGAGATGCCTTATGATTCAATACTTGAAAAGAATAAGTGGGATAAGAATTTTCCACTTCTAAGGGCCAATGACAAATGTATTAAGTGTATGAGATGCGTTCAGATATGTGATAACATACAGGGAATGCATGTATGGGATGTTGTTAATACAGGTTCAAGAACTACTGTTAATATAGCTAAGAATAAGACAATACAGGAAACTAAATGTACGCTGTGTGGACAATGTGTTGTTAATTGTCCGGTAGGTGCATTAAGGGAAAG
>FR886191.1:0-6770 GCA_000436475.1 Eubacterium sp. CAG:248 | reverse complement strand
GGAAAGAGATGATGTTGGATATGTTCTTGATGCAGTAGAGAATGAAGATATCATAACAGTTGTACAGATTGCGCCGGCTGTCAGAACAGCATGGGGTGAAGGCTTTGGATTAAGCAAGGAATTCGCAACAGCTAAAAGACTTGTATCAGCCTTAAGAAAGGTCGGCTTTGATTATATATTTGATACAACATTTTCAGCAGATCTTACTATCATGGAGGAAGGAAGTGAGCTGCTTCACAGACTTCCGGAGATTAAAGAATCAGGACTTCCTATGTTTACATCATGTTGTCCGGGATGGGTTAATTTTGTGAAGAAGGAATATCCGCAGTATCTTGAAAGACTTTCAACAGCGAAGTCACCACAGCAGATGTTTGGCGCAGTTACGAAGTCATATTATGCTGAAAAGCTTGGCGTGGAGCCTGAAAAGATATTCTGTGTATCAATTATGCCATGTCTTGCAAAGAAGGATGAGATTACGTGGGATGGCAGAGGCGATGTAGATGCGGTACTTACTACCAGAGAAGTAGAAAGAATGCTTAAGTCATTCTTTATTAAGACAGAGGAGCTTCAGGAAGAAGAGTTTGATAATCCACTTGGCATGGGAAGTGGTGCAGGCGTTATATTTGGTGCTACCGGTGGAGTTATGGAGGCTGCATTAAGAAGTGCTTATTATCTTGTCAATAAGACTAATCCTGAACCAGATGCTTTCCAGTGTGTAAGAGGACTTGAAGGCTGGAAAGAGGCAAAGTTCACTATAAATGGCAATATACTTAAGGTAGCAGTTGCAAGCAGTCTTTCTAATGCAAGAAAGCTTATGGATACAATAGCAGCAGGAAAGGTAAAGTATGATTTTGTTGAAGTGATGGCGTGTCCTGGCGGTTGTATTAATGGAGGCGGACAGCCTATAAAAGATGATTATGATAAGGTTGCGGCAAGAACGAAGGTACTTTATGGACTTGATAAGGTGAATAACTTAAGATTTTCTCATGAGAATCCAGAGGTTATCCAGTGCTATAAAGATTACTTTGAAGAACCATTATCAGAAAAGGCACATGAATTACTGCATACTAAACACGTAGTAAAGTAAGCATATTAAAAGAGCTATGCTTATGTAGGATAAAGAAAGGATGGATGTGGCGATGGCAACTATTAAAGCATTTGAATGTATAAGACCTAATGAGGACGTGGCTGACAGAGTAGCGGCTCTTCCATATGATGTATACAACAGGGAAGAAGCATGCAGTGAGGTGGCGAGGGAACCACTTTCGTTTCTTGCCATAGACAGGGCTGAAACCCAGTTTGATTCGTCAGTAGATACATATGCCAATGAAGTATATGATAAGGCAAGACAGCTTTTAGATGAAAGAATAGCTGATGGAACATTTATTACTGATACTGATAAGGCATATTATGTGTATGAGCTTACTATGAATGGCAGAGTACAGACAGGAATAGCTGCCTGCGCCTCCATCGATGATTATCAGAATAACATTATAAAGAAGCATGAGAATACAAGGGCAGATAAGGAACAGGACAGAATTAATCATGTTGACAGATGTTCTGCACAGACAGGTCCTATATTCTTAGCTTACAGGGCTGATGATGTCATAAGGAAAGAGGTAGCAAAGGCTAAGCAGGAAAAGCCGCTGTACAGCTTTACTTCGCCAGATGGTATAAAACATCGGGTGTTTAAGATTGCAGATAAAGAGGCTGTTGACAATATAAAGAGTGCATTTGCAGGAATAGATGACATATATATAGCAGATGGACATCATAGAGCTGCTTCTGCTGTTAAGGTTGGGTTAAGGAGAAGGGCTTCACATCCTGATTATACAGGAAATGAGGAGTTTAATTATTTTCTTTCTGTACTTTTTCCGGATGAAGAGCTTATGATAATGCCATATAACAGAGTTGTAAAAGATCTTAATGGATATAGTGTTGAAGATTTCAAGAAGCTTGTATCGGAAAAGTTTGATATACAAGAAAGTGATAGTGCGGTTTCACCAGACAAAAAATCAGTATTTGGAATGTATCTTGACAAAAAATGGTATAAACTTATAGCAAAAAAGGATATAATATCAGATGATCCTGTTGATGGACTTGATGTTGCCATACTTCAGGATAATCTGTTAGAACCTGTACTTGGAATCCATGATCCTAAGACTGATAAAAGAATAGATTTCGTTGGTGGAATAAGAGGTCTTTCAGAACTCGAAAGAAGATGTCAGGATGATTGTGTGCTGGCATTTTCAATGTATCCGACATCTATAGAGGAGCTTTTTGCAGTAGCTGATGCTGGCAGGCTTATGCCACCAAAGTCTACATGGTTTGAGCCAAAGTTAAGAAGCGGATTGTTTATACATAGGATTGAGGAATAAGTACAGTTTTTAAAATATATGTAAAGAATACAGGATGATATTCTACTGGCAGGATGTGCAGTTGATTAATACGGTATGACACATGGCTGCTGATAGCAGATTCATCAGAAAAGAGGATTACTATGTTACATAAAGTGTACGATATTGAACTTCCATATGAAGAACTTGGCTTAAAGACACCTGAGAAAAAAGCTACAATAACAACTTATATCAAGGAAATGTATCCTGATTATCAGGATCCCTTCAACAGACCACTTGTTATAATATGTCCTGGTGGCGGATATGATCATCACTCACCAAGGGAAGGTGAGGCTGTGGCTGTTAAAATGCTTGAGCTTGGATATAATGCAGTAGTATTAAGATATAGTCTTGCACCATATATTTACCCTACACAGGTATATGAGGCAGCTTATACAGTTAAGTGGGTAAGAGATCATGCTAAGGAATGGGATGTCAATCCGGACAGAATTATACTTGCAGGTTTTTCAGCCGGAGGACACCTGGCAGCATGTCTTGGTACTATGTGGAGCGGTGACATGGTTGCATCATTTGCAAAGAAATATCTGGGATGTGATAAAGAGTATGTAAGACCAGATGGACTGCTTTTAGGATATCCTGTTATAACATCTGGAAAAGATGCACATAGAGCTTCATTTGTAAAACTTCTTGGTGAAAACTATGAAAAATATATAGATGATATATCACTGGAGAATAAGGTGTCAAAAGATACACCTGAAAGCTTTATCTGGCATACATTTGACGATAATTCTGTTCCATTGGAGAATACGCTTTTGCTTGTAGAAGCATTAAGAAAGAATAATGTTAAGTTTGAATATCATGTATTTCCAGATGGATGTCATGGACTAGGACTAGGAACTAAGGAAACTACTACAAAGGGTGGCAAACACTATCAGCCAGAGGTATATGCATGGACAAGCCTTTTTAAGCAGTGGATGGATAGATATGATAAATAAAGCCTGATGTAAAATAAAGAACATATAATGTGCATATATGTTTACGGGAAGGGGATAAGTATGGATAATAAACTGTATAAACTTATGGACTGGCCTTCTATAGAAGAGATAGTATATTCAGAGAGCAGTCATCCTAAAAGAATACTTGGTGGTCATCGTACTAAAGACGGGTTTCTTGTCCAGGTGTTCAGACCTGATGCTGTTCAGGTCAGTATATCTGTAAGCGAAAGAAAAAAGAAAATACAGATGGAAAAGGTTGATGATGCAGGTTTTTTTGCAACACTTATACCATTAAGGAAAAATGTTAAGTATGTTCTTAATATTGAAGATAAAAATGGAATTGTAAATGTTTGTTCTGACCCATATTCATTTGATGATTATGATGAATATGATACAGTTTTTAATAAGTTTATGGATGGTACACAGGATAAGGCTTATCAGATATTTGGTGGACACGAATGCAGCAAGGATGGAATTGCTGGTACATTGTTCAGAACATGGGCACCATATGCTCTTCGTGTGAGCGTTGTTGGTGATTTTAACAACTGGGATGGACGTATACATCAGATGGAGAGAATTACTGAACATGGAGTGTATGAGCTTTTTATACCTGGACTTAAAGCAGGGACCGAGTATATGTATGAGGTTAAGTTTCATAGCAGGGAAACAGTATTAAAGGCTGATCCGTATGCTATGGAAGCTACAAGATATGCAGATGCACATTCTGTTGTTACTACAGTATCATCAAAAGCTTCGCAGAATGGAAAAACAAAAAGAACAGCACCAGGAGTGAATAATGCTGGTGCTACAGCATTATCCATATTAGAGGTAAGACTAAAGGATGTAGCGGATATTATTGGTAGTGAAGCTGATTATAAAACTATGGCAGATAAGCTCATTGAATATGTCAAGGCAACAGAATATACGCATATCCAGCTTATGAGTGATGATAGTGTATTCAGCAAAAAGGGATACAGTTATGCAGCATCAGGTTACTATGTTCCTGTAACTAAATATGGAAGTGCACATGATTTTAAAGAATTCATAGATAAAATGCATGATGCAGATATAGGTGTTATTCTTGAATGGAATGGTGCTTATTTTGGAAGCGATATGCATGGAATCGTTAACTTTGATGGTGGAAGCTGTTATGGATATCTTAAGCCTGGGCTGGATAAAAAGCCATACAGGGACGTAACGACATTTGCATATGATAAGGGTGAGGTAAGGAGCTTTCTTTTATCTAATCTTTCAATGTGGATTGACGAATATCATATTGATGGAATAAGACTGACTGATACAGCGACTATGCTTTATCTTGATTATGGAAAGAAACCTGGTGAATGGACACCGAATATGTATGGTGGAAACGAGAATCTGGATGCAATAGAATTCATAAAACAGATGAATGCATATATACATTCAAAGAATAGAAACATTATAAGCATAGCTGATGAAACAAGCAGATGGCCAGGCGTAACAGATACAGACAATGAGACATTAGGGTTTGATTATAAACTGAATGATGGTCTGGCAGAGGAATTCAGGGAGTTTATAAAGCAGGATCCATTGTTTAGAAAAGGTGTATATAATAAGCTTACTTATGAGATGTTTTATCATTATAAAGAACGGTTTATGACATCTGTATCTTATGATGCACTTGATGGCTCATCAATATATGAGCTTGCAGCTGGTAACAATAAAAATAGCAGGCTTGCTGATATAAGAGCAGCACTTGGATATATATATACGTATCCAGGAGCCAAATACATTTCTTTAGGAAATGATACAGGCATACTCATGACAGGAGAAGAAAGCGTAAAAGAAGCATGGAACAGATTTTTGGATAATGAGTATAAGGATATGCTTATATATATTTCACAGCTTAATAGAATGTACAGGTCAGAGAAAGCCTTGTATGAGCTTGATGATAAAGAAGAAGGATTTAACTGGATAGACAACTATAATGCTGCTGAAACGGTTCTTGCATATGAAAGAATCAGTAAAGATAATGAAAAACTTCTTATAGCGGTTAATTTTACGCCGGTTACAAGAGAAAAATATATATTGCATGTTCCAGTCATGGGAAGATATAAAATATTGTTAGACAGCAGTCGTTTTGGAGATGGTGGTGAAAACATGCCTGATAGTAAAGAAGTTATATGTTCTTCTATAGAAACTGATGTCAATGATAAGTATGAATTAAGCATAAGTATTCCATCATCATCAATAGTTGTATATAAATATGAAGCTTATAGTGATATAGAGATTAAGGAACTTAAGATTAAAAACGAAGCAGAAGCTGCTAAGATAGAAGCAGAAAAGAAAGCCAGAATGGCAAAAGAACTTGCAATTAAGGCAGATGAGGAAGCTAAGAAGGCAGCAGATGCAGAAAAACTAGCAAAAGAAAGCTTAAGGCTTGCACAAAAGGCGAGGGATGAAGCTGAGAAAAAGGCTAAGGAAGCGGTAAAGGAAAGCGTCAGGATAGATGAAGAAATGCGTAAGAGGCTGCAGGAATTAAAATCTGAATAACATCTATGCGGCGTAATATCGTGTGAAAGGAAAAATATATGGCGGAGATAAATACAATAATCGACCAGATTACACACTGGGGTCTTACTGGTCTGTGGAAACTGGTATTTGCAGTAATTATTTGGTTCGTAGGTAAGAAAGTTATATCCATAAGTCTCAGGCTTTTAAAGAAAATATTTGATAAGGGAAGTCTTGATGCAGGTGTTATAAACTTTACAATGTCTATTATAAAGTTTGCATTATATGCAGTACTTATACTTATGGTTATAGATGAGCTTGGTATACAGACAACATCACTTATAACAGTGTTTGGTTCCGCAGCACTTGCTGTTGGTATGTCTTTGCAGGGATCACTGTCTAACTTTGCTGGTGGAGTGCTTATACTTATATTCAAGCCGTTTAAGGTTGGAGATTATATTGTAGTTGGAAATTATGAAGGAACTGTAAGGACTATTGAGTTATTATACACTAAGCTTACAACAGTTGATAATAAGGTTGTGATGCTTCCTAATGGTACATTATCGAATTCTAACATAATTAATGTTGGTGCAGAGGATTACAGAAGACTTGATATAGAGATGTCTATAGGTTATTCATCTGATCTTAAGCTTGCAAAAACACTTCTTAACAATATAATCAATGCAAATCCTGCAATAATAAAGGATAGAGAGATAAAGGTTATTGTTAAAAGTCTTGATGAATCATGTGTTACACTTGAAACAAGAGCATGGGTTAAAACAGAAGACTACTGGGATACAAAGTTTACACTTCTTGAAAATTACAAGTCAGAGTTTGATAAGAATGGAATTGAAATACCATTTAATCAGATGGATGTGCATATTATACAGTAGGGGAATTGTTGTTTAGCAAACATTCGGTTGGCGAA
>FR886190.1:1653-9841 GCA_000436475.1 Eubacterium sp. CAG:248 | reverse complement strand
AGTTCAACGGCTATACCCTTGAACTTCTTTTTTAGTTGCCATACGCAACTGTAATCATTTAGTTTAAAAATTTATTTTAACCCGTTATGTTATTTTGAATGGTAATAACATTATCATAATATTATATCTAATAACAAATGTCAATTCAAAAATCTAAAACATACTCCTAAAATTATACAATGACAAATGCCATACATATATACAATAAACATATAAACTAATATATAAACTCAATCAATATTCATTATACTATTTTTCTTGAAAATTGCAATAATAATCATCCGTATTATTTATGCATATCATTTAAAACCATGCGGCAGCCTCACCCTGAACACCTTTCTCTTAAGCATTTTCCCATCCCATGGAATAAGCGGATATATATAGCTTTTCCCTGTTATAGTCCTGTTAAATGCTATCATAAGTACAGATATAACAACTCCTGAGATAAATCCGGCAAGATTAAATATTTGTGTGAGTATGAGCATAAGCACTCTTAAAAACTTGAAAGCATATCCCATTTCAAAGTTAGTCTGTCCATAGGTTCCAACAGTTACAACCGCCATATAAAGAAGTGCCTCCGGGTTAAACCATCCTGAACTTACAGCATACTCGCCAACAACAATACCTGCCACTATACTTAGCGGTGTTGATAACATAGTTGGTGTATTCACCGCCGCAAGCTTAAGTCCATCTACCGCCAGTTCTAGTATAAGAAGCTGCAGAAGCACCGGTACTGTAATATCATCCGTTATAAGAATGAACTTAAGAAATTCTGGAACCCAATCTGGATTATTAACAAAAAGCAGCCACAACGGTGTTAATATCCATGTCACAATAGAAAAGAAAAATCTTGTGATTCTTAAATATGAACCTATTATAGGAGAGAAATTAAAATCATCCGCCTCCTCTATAATATCAAAGATAGATGCCGGAATTATCATAACTGCCGGAGAATTGTCTACCATAATTACAATATTCCCGTCAAGTATAGCCGCCGTTGCTGTATCCGGGCGTTCCGAATACTTAAACTTCGGAAATGGATTAATCCACTTATGTGTAAACATACATTCCGCAAGGCTTTCTATATTCATAGTAAGAGCATCAACATCTATCGACTGAATCAGCTTTCTCATCCTTTTAAGCACGCTCTTGTCTACGGAATCAGATATATAACATATAACTACATCAGACCTTGAACGTCTGCCAACACCATACAACTCCATTGAAAACTTTGGATCACGTATTCTCCGCCTTAATAATGCTGCATTGGCTACAAGTGTTTCAACAAAACCATCTCTTGAACCTCTAAGCACCCTGTCCTTCCATGGCTCTGACACAGAACGCATAGGATATGTCCTGCAGTCGATAAGCAGACACTCATCAAATCCATCTACAACCATAACAGAAACACCTGACAAAAACTGCGTTATGACTGTATCCACATTGCCGCTTTTCTCAACCTCCGTATAAGGCATTCCATTTTCCAGAAATACATCAAGGTTCTCCATGTCCGATTCTTTCAATGAATAAAAAAACTGCATAAGCTTTTCTACCATATCTTCCCTGACAAAACCATCTATAAAAAAGAAACCAGCCCTATGCCCCGCAATCATTACTTCTCTTTGAAGTATATCAAAATTACGTTCCACATTAAGACTAGTTTCTAACCTTTTAATATTCTCTTTAACATTACAGCTGAAATCACTCATTGCAGGCATCCTTTCATTCCTATCTTAACCAGTAATATTAGAACTTCACCAGTAATATTAGAATGTCTGATTTTAGTGATTTTATTCCAACTTTATGCACTCTTTTTCATTCCATGCCTTATCTTAAGCTTATTGCAGCAATGCATAAATGCAGGTATTAAGAAAATATCTGCTGCAATCCATGCTGCCGGATTAGCAAGACATGCCCCGTTAAAACCTATAACTGGTATAAGGAATATAGCAACAAGTGTTCTTGCAAGCATCTCAAACACTCCGGCTAGTATTGCAAATACTGAATACCCCATACCCTGTATACAGAATCTGTAAACATTGACTCCTGTAAGAGGTATATAAAACAGAGCTGATGCTATTATGAATCTTCTTGTAAGTCTGATAATCTCAACCTCAGCTGCATCCACAAAAAGAAGTGCTATATAATCTGTTGTAAAGAACAGAACAACAAGTGCCACTACACTGTACACCGCACCTATTATCATAGCAGCTCTTATACCCTTGCCAAGCCTGTCTATCTTTCCAGCTCCAACATTCTGTCCACCATATGTTGCCATAGTAGAACCAAGAGCATCAAAAGGACAACAGGTAAAGTTAAACATCTTAGAACCTGCTGTCATGGCCGCTACATATGACGAACCAAGACCATTTACTGCTGCCTGAAGTATAGTACTTCCAATAGCTGTTATGGAATACTGAAGTCCCATAGGAACACCTATATAACAAAGGTTAACAACATATCTTTTCCTTACAACATTTTCCTGTTTAGTTGCCTTTAATATATCAAACTTTTTATACATATATATTGTACATCCAACACCTGATATAAGCTGTGATACAACAGTTGCAACACCTGCACCTGCTACTCCCATCTTAACATATATAATAAGTATGAAATCAAGTGCTATATTAATAACCGATGATAATACAAGGAAATATACTGGTGTCTTACTGTCACCAAGCGAACGTATTATACCTGATACGATATTATATAGAAATACCGTTGGTATTCCTGCAAATATTATAACAATATAATTATATGCATGCATGAATATATCATCTGGTGTATTAAGCAATCTAAGTATAGGTGCACAAAACACTACTGAAAGTATTGTCATAACAACCGCAAATACCGCACTGCATACATATCCATTAAAAACATATTTTCTAAGTTCACTATACTTTCCCGCCCCGAACTGCTGTGCAACAGGAATTGCGAATCCATTACATATACCCATACAGAATCCAATTATCATAAAGTTTATTGAGCTTGTTGCTCCAACTCCTGCCAAAGCTGATACACCTAACGTCTTACCAACAATCATAGTGTCAACAAGATTATAGAACTGCTGGAATAGCATACCTAAAAGCATAGGAAATGCAAATCCAAGAATCAGCTTGAAAGGTGACCCTTTAGTCATATCCTTTGTCATCTTCAACCTCTTTCTGTGTTATGCAACACTTATTCTGTTCTTAACATCTAACTAAATATGTGTATATGATTATTTTATTAAACCAGCATTAAACAAGCAGCATTTTACGAAAACTAAATGTGTTCACGATATCAGTTAACAGTAACTCTTCCCATAGTTATCCTATCAAGCAGCTTGTTATTCTCTGTAACATTATACCTTGACTTAATCATCTCTTTATAATATTCTCCATCATAATCAAGCAATGATGCACTATCTCCTGCAAAGCCATCACTCTTAACCTGTTGTGCTGCCCTGACAGCATACTTTTCAACAAGCTTTCTACGGCATAATATATTATATATATCTTCCTCACTAAGCCTTGTGTTGTCCTTAGCTTTTTGTGAAAAATCATCATATGTATCCTTAGCATCTGCTTTTATTGATTCTTTTTCACTTTCAGTTACATATATATTATGAATGGCAGTCTCTTTTTCCATTATATAATCATACTCACATAAATCCTTTGCCAGTTGTTTAGCATAATCCCTTGTGAACACGCTGTCAAGTGAATTTTTAAAATGTGTGTTCCAGAAATCATTAGGGTCATCAGGATTATACTTTATAGCCATATCATTAATCTGCTTTTCCACTATATATATATAGTAAGAAAAATCCTTCAGAGTAATATTCTCATCATCTATGCTGATCACAGCTTCATCAAGATGTTTATTATAAACAAAATCTTTGCTCTTATTAAACACAATAAGTATTGCAAGAATAGCCGCTATCAGCACAACACATATGCATACAGTTATAATTTCCACCTTTTTCTTTTTTAAAGTGCCTTTACTCATATAATCACCCCATTCCATACCTTTTACAGCACGATCGTTTGTATTTTTCTTATATTCTTATAATGATGTCGGGGGCTTTTGACCCCGGCATCATTATAATATTACACGCATTTTTATACCTTTATTATACACAATTATCAATTCATTGTGAACTATGAATCCTATTTTTTTACGATTTCCTGATTATAAGCTAATTGTCATTCTCTTTCCTAACGCTCATTCTTCCATCTTTGAAAATAGCTGACAATATATTGTAAAAGGCTCCTGACATATACCTTCAAAGCATATATCAGGAGCCTCCCTTTTATCAAGGAACTACAATGTCATATAAAAGACAATTCAGTCCTTAATATTAATCATATTCTGTTTATTTTGCAATGTGAATTACTTATATAACTCAACAAGTCTCTGTAAGTGCTCGAATCTCTCGTTAGCAACTTCTTCTGACTTAGCAAAGAGTCTTTCAGCTCTTTCTGGGAATGGCTTAACAAGACGTGTATAACGTGCTTCATTGTTAAGGAATTCCTGATATGATCCATCACCCTGCTTAGATGTTAATGTAAATGGATTCTTTCCTTCAGCCTTTAATGCTGGGTTGAATGAGAAGAGGTTCCAGTATCCAGCCTTAACAGCCTTCTTCATTTCATCCTGGCAGTGGTTCATACCACCCTTAGCGATACCGTGAAGTTCGCAAGGAGCATAACCAATGATTAATGATGGTCCGTTGTAGCTTTCAGCTTCTTCGATAGCCTTTAATGCCTGTGCTGGGTTAGCACCAAGAGCAATCTGTGCTACATATACATAGCCATAGCTCATAGCGATTTCAGCAAGTGACTTCTTGCCGATTTCCTTACCAGCTGCAGCGAACTGGCAAACTTCACCGATGTTAGAAGCCTTAGAAGCCTGTCCACCTGTATTAGAATACATTTCTGTATCGAATACCATAACATTTACATTCTCACCTGAAGCAAGTACATGGTCAAGACCACCGAAACCGATATCGTAAGCCCAACCATCACCACCGAAGATCCATACAGATTTCTTAGCAAGGTAATCCTTCTTAGCAAGTACTTCTGGAGCTGTTGGGCATCCATCTGCTGCTGCCTTTTCAAGTTCTGCAATAAGAGCTTCTGTAGCTGGTGTGTTTGCCTTAGTATCATTCTTTGTCTCAAGGTACTTAGCTGCTGCTGCCTTAAAGCTGTCTGTTGCCTTATCAGATGCAGCCATTTCTTCGATCTTGGCAATAGCCTGGTCACGAAGAACCTTCTGTCCAAGATACATACCAAAACCATGTTCTGCGTTATCCTCGAATAATGAGTTAGCCCATGCTGGTCCCTTTAATGTATCCTTGTTTACTGTATATGGTGATGTTGCAGCTGGACCACCCCAGATTGAAGAACAACCTGTAGCGTTAGAAATATACATCTGCTCACCAAATAACTGTGTAATTAATCTAGCATAAGATGTTTCTGCACAACCTGCACAGCTTCCTGAGAACTCAAGGAGTGGCTGGTTATACTGAGAACCGATTGGTGTATTTACTAATGCTGGCTTAATATCCTTCTTACCTACGTTAGCTACAAGATAATCGAATACTGGCTGCTCTTCTGCCTGTGATTCCTGTGGAACCATCTTAAGAGCTTCTCCAGCCTTAGGACATACAGTAACACATTCGCCACATCCCATACAATCTAATGGAGATACTGACATTGTGTACTTCATTGTTGTGTCTGTTGCATGCTTAGAATCAGCAAGCTTAATCTGTGAAGGAGCTTCTGCCTGTTCCTTAGCATCAAGAATGAATGGTCTGATAGTAGCATGTGAACATACGAATGCACAGCTGTTACACTGAACACAGCTTGCTGGATCCCACTCAGGAACCATAACGGCTGTTCCTCTCTTCTCGTATGCTGAAGCACCCGTCTCAAACTGACCATCTGCAATATCCTTAAATGCAGATACTGGAAGGCTGTCACCATCCATCTTTCCGATAGGATCAAGAAGTTCGTTAACCATCTTAACTGTAGCAGGACGTCCTGTTCTTTCAACTGGCTTCTTATCATCAACTGCTGTTGCCCAGTCTGCTGGTACTTCTACCTTATGTACTGCATCAACACCTGCATCGATAGCCTTATAGTTCATCTCAACTACTGCATCACCCTTCTTGCTGTATGACTTCTTAGCAGCTGCCTTCATATATTCAACAGCTTCATCAATAGGCATTACGTTAGCAAGCTTGAAGAATGCTGACTGTAAGATTGTGTTAGTTCTCTTACCCATACCGATTTCAATAGCTTTATCAATAGCGTTGATTGTGTAAAGCTGGATATTATTCTTAGCAATATACTGCTTAGCTTCTGCTGGCATATGCTGATTAAGTTCTTCATCTGACCACTGGCAGTTAATCATAAAGATTCCGCCTGGCTTAACATCCTGAACCATCTTATAACCCTTAACAACATATGAAGGATTATGACATGCTACGAAGTCAGCCTGATTGATATAGTATGGACTTCTGATTGGGTTATCACCAAATCTTAAGTGGCTGATTGTAATACCACCTGTCTTCTTAGAGTCATACTGGAAGTATGCCTGAATATACTTATCTGTATGGTCACCGATGATCTTAGTAGAGTTCTTGTTAGCACCTACTGTACCATCACCACCAAGACCCCAGAACTTACATTCTACTGTACCAGGAGCTGAAGTAATAGGAGCTGGCTTAACCTCTGGAAGTGAAAGGTTAGTAACATCATCAACAATACCGATTGTGAATCTGTTCTTTGGCTCATCCTTCTCTAATTCCTTATATACAGCGAATACTGATGAAGGAGGAGTATCCTTTGAACCTAAACCATAACGTCCACCAACTAATGTGATATCGTTAAGACCTGCTTCACGAAGTGTTGTAGCAACATCAAGGTAAAGTGGCTCACCAAGTGATCCTGGTTCCTTAGTTCTGTCAAGAACAGCAACCTTCTTAGCTGTCTTAGGAAGAACCTTTAAGAGTGCCTTAGATGACCATGGACGGTAAAGTCTTACTTTAACAAGGCCAACCTTCTCACCCTTAGCTGTTAAGTAATCAATAACTTCTTCTGCAACGTCGTTGATAGAACCCATAGCTACGATAACTCTGTCTGCATCAGGTGCACCATAGTAGTTAAATAAGTCGTAGTTAGTACCAAGCTTCTCGTTAACCTTCTTCATGTACTTTTCTACTACTTCTGGAAGTTCATCATATACTGTGTTACATGCTTCACGATGCTGGAAGAATACATCTCCGTTTTCATGTGAACCACGCATAGCTGGCTTGTTAGGGTTAAGTGCATGAGCACGGAACTCTTCAACCTTGTCCATTGGGCACATTTCCTTAAGATCTTCGTAATCCCACTTTTCAATCTTCTGAATCTCGTGTGATGTACGGAAACCATCAAAGAAGTTGATGAATGGAACCTTGCCATCAATAGCTGCAAGATGTGCAACTGGGCTTAAGTCCATAACTTCCTGTGGGTTTGTCTCAGCAAGCATAGCAAAACCTGTCTGACGACATGCATAAACATCACTATGATCACCAAAAATGTTAAGTGACTGTGTAGCAACTGTACGAGCTGATACATCAAATACACAAGGAAGCTGTTCAGCAGCAATCTTATACATATTAGGAATCATAAGTAAAAGACCCTGTGAAGCTGTGAATGTTGTTGTAAGAGCACCAGCTGCAAGTGAACCATGTACTGTACCAGCAGCACCTGCTTCAGACTGCATTTCTGTTACCTTTACTGTATTACCAAAAATATTCTTTCTTCCAGCTGCTGACCACTGGTCAACAACATCTGCCATTGGGCTGGAAGGAGTGATAGGATAAATACCAGCTACTTCTGTAAACGCATATGCTACGTGTGCAGCGGCTGTATTACCATCCATTGACTGTTTTTCTCTAGCCATTGTTATATATACCTCCTAATCGAAATATGAGATAAACATCTCTCTTATCAATATTTTAGTATTATTCGACAAAAAAGTAAAGTCATTATGTCAAATCTATTGTACGTATTTTTGTAATTTATCAAACATATGATATTTTTTTAATAAAAGATTTATATTTTATATAAAATTTCAGATTTATCATTTACTATTTCTTTAATTAATTCACTATACGCTCAACATTGTTATATTATTAACATAGCAATATTTATAT
>FR886190.1:0-1541 GCA_000436475.1 Eubacterium sp. CAG:248 | reverse complement strand
ATTTTTTTTCAAAAAAGTAATATAATACTTTAGCTACAATAATAAGTTAGGAGATTAAACCTATGGCTACTAAAGAATTCTTTAAGAAGAACAAAAAACTTGTGATAGCTGTTACTGGAATAGTTGTCACATTACTCTTCCTTATTATATTGTTTCTTTCACTTTTCAATATTAATATTAATTTAAACGGCAGTCCAAAAGAGACAATAGAATATGGTGATACTTATACAGAACAGGGGGCAACAGCAGCTTTCAACACGCCTGCATCCAAAAATGTTCCTTTGAATGTTACTATTAAAGGAAGCGTAGATTCATCTAAATTAGGAACCTATCATATACATTATAAAGCTAAAAAAGGTATTTTTTCTGCCCAAAAATCAAGAGAGGTAAAAATAGTTGATACAAAGGCTCCTATAATCGAACTCAATAAGATTGACGGATATTATCCTAAAACTGGTGAAACATATCAGGAAGAGGGTTTTACTGCCACCGATAACTATGATGGTGATATTACCAGCAAGATAAAAAGAACTGAAGACAAGAATGTAATCACCTATACAGTCAGCGATTCATCAGGCAATAAAACCTCTGTACAACGTACAATAGAATATAATGATGGCATAGCACCTACCATCACACTAAATGGAGATTCTGACATTACCATAAAGGCTGGTACCAGATTTGAAGATCCGGGATGTACTGCAAAAGATTCCCATGGTAATGATATATCTGACAGTGTTTCTGTATCAGATAATATTTCTACATACCGTGCAGGAACCTACACAATAACATACTCTGTTACCGATAAGTTCGGCAATGAAACTTCTATAGACAGAACTGTTACTGTTGAAGCTGTAAAACAGACAGCCACAACTTCATCTGGAAACAAAGTCGTTTATCTTACTTTTGATGATGGACCAGGTGCACATACACAGCAGTTGTTAGATATTCTTGACAAATACAATGTTAAAGTTACATTCTTTGTAACAAATGTTAACAGTGGTTATGAAAATATGATAGCCAAAGAGGCTGCTGCTGGCCACACAGTTGCTATCCACAGTGCTTCACATGATTATAAGAAAATATATTCAAGTGTTGATGCTTATTTTGCTGATCTTAACGAAATGTCCGATATTATATATGCACAGACAGGACAGCGTCCTAAGCTTATACGATTCCCTGGTGGAAGTTCTAACACCGTGAGCTTAAAGTACTGTAGTGGCATTATGACAACTCTTACAAAAGCTGTAACTGACCAGGGATACAAATATTTTGACTGGAATGTATCCAGCGGTGATGCCGGTGGAACAACAAGCACGGAAGAAGTATACCAGAATGTTGTAAACGGAATGAAGAGCCATAATGTATCTGTCGTACTTCAGCATGATATAAAAGGCTTCAGTGTCAACGCTGTTGAACGTATCATACAGTGGGGTCTTGCTAACGGATATACATTTCTTCCACTTACAACATCAACAGAAGATGTTCATCATGGGGTTAATAACTAAGTTGTTGTTTAACACACATTCTTAACGTACGGA
>FR886189.1 GCA_000436475.1 Eubacterium sp. CAG:248 | reverse complement strand
CCAACTAATATTCAATTAAACAACAATATTTCCATGTCTATGAGTAAGCAGCCACGCTGTTACAACAGCAACAGCCGGTACTGTAAGTATAACTCCTATACTTCCGGATACTCCCTGCATAATCTCTATACCTATATTATACGAATTAATAATCTGTCTGAATGGAAGATTATATGCATAGTTAATAACAAGCTCACTTACTGCACTTCCTACAAAAGCAAGTATAAGCGTATTTGACATAGTTCCCATCATATCACGTCCAACATTCATACCGCTTTTAAACAATTCGAGGCAGCCAAGCTGTGGGGCTTTGTCATGTATTTCATACATTGCCGATGATACAGACATCGCAACATCCATGACAGCCCCCAAAGAAGCTATGAGAATTCCTGAAAATAACAGCCCGCCTATCTGGATATTAGTTATCTGCCCTACATAAGAAAGCGTTTCTATGTTTGATACATTATATCCGTCTATATCTGCCACCTTGCCAAACAGCCATGCTGATAGGCCTGCAAGAAGCACACCTGTTACTGTTCCGGCTATTGCACATATTGTTTTTACTGTAAAGCCACTGATAAGATACATAGTAACTATTGTTGTTATAATTGTAATGATCACGGCAGCCCAGAATGGAGAAAATCCTCTGTATATAAGAGGTATGTATATCATAAATATTGACACGAACGTAAACACAAGTCCAACTACTGACTTAACACCATTCTTTCCACCTATTATACATATGAGCAGTAAAAATATTCCTACAAATGCAGCCACTGCCACTATTCTATCCTTTGAGTATACTGAGACATTTTTAGAACTACCCGATACACTCATATGCACTACCACCGAATCTCCCTTTTCACATACTGCTCCGAACAGGTTTCCCTCGGCACTTGTAGCATCTACTACTTCTCCCTTATACTCTCCAGATGTAAGCTGCACCTTTAACCTCTGATATCCGACCCTTATTCCGTCAGGTGACAGATTATCCTCTACCACCTCGATCACTCTGGCATTCTCATATGAATAACCCAGTGTTGTTACTATTGGTTCTTTATCTGTAACCCTCAGCCTGTCTGCCGCAAATATAAATGCCGCAATACATATCACAACAACCACTGCTTTTACAACCACTTGTTTCTTATCTGACATTTACTTTTTCCTTCTTAAAGCATATTAATCCATATATTTTTACTGGTTAAGCTTCTTTTTCTTTCTTTCTACAAGTATAATACCTGCGGCACCTGCCATTGAAAGACCTGCTGCTGTGTACCATACTGCTGCCTTAGCTGTATCCCCAGTCTTAACCGTGCTGCTTGAACCAGACGCATTTGCTGATGAATTTCCTGAACCAGATGCATCCTGACCAGCTTCACCATTATCCTCTGTGCCTATTCCATTTCCTGTACCTGCAGTATCCTCTGTTCCGTTTCCTGCTGCATTGTTATTATTTTCTGTGTTGCCTTTGTTATCATTATTCTCTACAGTCGCAAGACCCTTAACTGCATCCTGTAATGATGTTACTGCACTTGCTATATCTGTTGTTGTGCTTTCTGCATTTTCTGTAACAGCCTTTGCTGCTGTTATAGTATCTTCAAGAGTCTTTAAAGAAGCCTCTGTATAATTACCTGCATTCTTAGCTGTATCATATGCAGCTTCTGCCTTTGCTATTTCTGTATCAAGTGCTGTCTTATCTGCCTGCTTTACAATCGTATATGCAGTCTTAACACCGCCATCTGCTACAAGCTCTTCATTAGATGCTGCATCATAAGTCTTTACTGTAAGAGTTGTATCTGTTATATCAAGAACAGAATACGTAGGTCTCCAGCTCTGGCATCTTGCTGCTATATAATCCTGCTGTGTACCAATAAGCTGATAATACTTACTACCAGTTGCTGAATTAGCCTCAAAATATACAGTACCTTCTGGATCTACTACCTTGCTTGAATCCTCCTTGCCTGACTTGAGGTTATAGCAGTTATTATCATTAATATATGCTGTGAAGTTCTCTTTATCATCTGTTGATGGCATATTTTCTTTTGTATATTTTTTATGGCTGTCAGAACCATCTGACGATATCTGATATGTTCTTGAATATGTATGATCATGTCCCTGAAGAACCGCATCTATATCATATTTATCTATAACAGGAGTAAGCTGTGTCCTAAGAACAATACCATCTGAATCTGAATGGTCATAACCAGAGCCATAAATATCCTGATGGAACATAAGTATTCTCCACTTTGCAGAAGGATTCTTCTCTGTTGCTTCCTTTATCACATTTTCATGTGTAGCAACATTATAGTTGTTGGTATCAATACTTATAAATAATGTATTGCCATATGTGAAGTAATAATCTGTACCTGCAGTTGTCTTTGATGCTGTATTAGCATCGCTTGTCTGCTTGTTAGGATAATTAAAATGATTAGAATAGTTAACTGACTTAGAATCATGATTACCGATTGTTGTAGCAACAGGAAGACTTCTAAGTACAGATGGATTAAGAAAACCTGCATATTCTATCTGCTGCTCCAGCTTATCAGCATCGTTGGATACACCAGTCTGGTTAATCTGGTCACCTGCTGACATAATAAAGCTTAAGCCTGGGAACTTTTTAACAGCATTGTTAAGTGTATGATACCAGTTGTATGAATCGTTCATTGCATAGTATTGTTTATTCTGGTTACCAAGCTGGTTTGTAGAAGCACCTATCTGTGGATCACCTACATACATTACTGAGAAGCTGTCTGTTGACTGTGTCTTATAGTCATATGTCTCAGACCATGCTCCATTTACATAATACTGGTACTTGTAAGAAGTATTCTCTGCAAGTCCTGTTACAGTAACCTTACATGGATATAATGTATATGTCTTGTCTCCATCCTTAACAGTCTCAACATCAGCTTCAACTGACTGTTTACCTTCATATGTCTTTATTTCTTTTCCAGAAGCATCCATAAGCTTAATCTTAGGAGTTTCATCCTTAGTTGTTGAATACCATGCTGCATTAAGCTTAGCTGCATCCTCACCTGGAGTTAATGCTATCTGACAGAAGTTAGTTCTTACGCTCTCCCACTTAGTCTTCCATTCTGCCCATTCTGTGCTGTTTGCATATACATTTGATTTAACATTATGAGCATCTGTTTCTTTTCCATCCTCTGTATAACAGGCATCCTTTACTTCCATTTCAACATCTGTTGATTCTGCTGCTGCATTATTCCATGCTGCCCTCTTTGAGCTTCTTGCCCATGTTTCTGTTGTTCCCATAGCCAGACTTGCTACCATCATTGCTGTAAGTGTTGCTGCTGCAACCTTTTTCATTCTTCTCATATCTTCCTCCTGATATTATGTCTTATTGACATTATGCTGGACATCAGACATTTCATATTCAGCCTCTGTTGCTGCTTTCCCAATCTGAAATGCTGGCTCCAACATAAAAATGCAACCTTAGGTTAATATAATATTTCCACCCTGCGATACGTATTTTGCAGAGATAAAATATGTTTCTTAACCAAAGATTGCTTATAATATAAAGAGTATTATTAAAATCTATATGTTTTATTACGTAAAATATCCGTAAAGGATTCTTAATCTCTTGTAATATATTCTCTAATATATTCTCGTTAAACACTCCACAGCTATATATTTCTTTATCTTCTTTTCAGCCACTTTAAGTCCCGATACTCACCCCACTATAAAATGTTTTTAAAATATCCTCATAAGTTGCACCACTCTCTGCCATATTCTGTGCCGTGTATACACTAACCCCGAAACCATCTCCCACTCCTGTTGTTGTTATCTTTACGCCACTATCCATATATTCTATTTTATAATTAGGTGAATTCAGTCCCAGAATCTTTGCAAATGTGCTTCCTGTCATCACCATATTGCCGACCTGCATCTTAGATACATATCCATCACTGCTTACCGATACAACCTGTACCTGCTTATCAAGCCCCTTTTTATCCAGTGTCAGACCATCGTATGCTTTTTCAAATGCATTAACAAAATCCTTGTTATTAACAGTCTTAACGACAAAATATTCTTTTGCTTCTTTATCCTTAGGACATTCAACTGCCATAAGATATGAATAATCATCTCCTAACATATCCTTGCCAGAAAGCGTATAACCTGCTGTTACGTATGTATACCTTGCCTCTATATATTGCCCGTTACAGCTTATTGTCATGCCATTTGTCGCTGCTACACAGTCATTTACAAGGTTATAATTATCCAAATAGTCCTTTCCCCACTTTTTCTTCATCTGTCCTGATGTCATATACGACATACCAAGCTGACTACTGTCTATGTTCATCCTTTCACCCATTAAACGGTATATATCTGTCCTTATCATAATGCTTTCTGCTTTTAGAAGTTCAATCTCATCACCCATATACAATCTGTCGGCAAGAACCATTGAAACAAACTTCTCAACCTCTACAGATTGTGATGCATTTTTATAATTCACTGTTATCGTCCTTCCATCAGCTATCTCTTCACTCACAGCCATATCAACAACACCTGTAAGCTTCAGCGTAATAACCGATGGCACCAGCAAATAAATGGCGATAAATATCATTATCTCCATACATTTCCTGACTATACTGTGGCCTTTCCTGCTTTCTTCCTTAATTAATGAATAATTATCTTCTCCCCTCCTGCTTTTATAATAATTATAATCCTTGTAATCATAATTCCCTGCCTCGCAGCTGCTTATGACATACCCTTGTGTATCGTTCCTTCTTCTTGCCTTCTTATATTCTATATACTGCTTGTCTGTCGCCGCTTCATCTATTCTTTCCCCGATTAAACCCACTCCTCTGATTATAATACGGGGTAAAAAAAATCTATCCAGTCTCATACACTTTATCTAGCCTCCTAGATAAAATGTATGAATACCGGATAGATATTATTCTATATTTTGCAACCTTTACTTTAACTTAACTGGTGTCTTAGTAAGCTTCCAGATTTCTGTTGCATACTCTTCAATAGTTCTGTCTGATGAGAACTTACCTGCCTTAAACGAGTTAATCATAACTGTCTTAGCCCAGCCAGTCTCATCCCTGTATCTCTTATCAATCTTAGCCTGTGCTTCTGCATAAGAACGGAAGTCCTTAAGAATGAAGTAAGTATCTGCTCTTCTTCCCTCCTGTGAGTTAAGAAGTGAGTTGTAGATATCCCTGAACATCTCTGGATCTTCCTTAGAATACTTACCATTGATAAGTTCCATAAGAACCTCTCTTATATTCTGGTCGTTGTTGAAGATTTCCATAGGATCATAGCCACCCTCATTCTCATAACGGATAACTTCATCAGAACGAAGACCGAATATTACGGCATTCTCCTCTCCAACCTCCTGTACTATCTCAACATTAGCGCCATCCATAGTGCCAAGTGTTATTGCACCATTAAGCATAAACTTCATGTTACCTGTACCTGAAGCCTCCTTAGATGCTGTAGATATCTGCTCAGATACATCTGCTGCTGCAAATATAATCTCAGCGTTAGATACTCTGTAATTCTCGATAAATACTACTTTAATTTTTCCATTAATAGATTCATCATTGTTGATCACATCTGCAACATTATTGATAAGCTTTATAGTCTGCTTTGCAATCTTATAACCAGCGGCAGCCTTTGCACCAAAGATAAATGTTCTAGGAACAATATCCATATCAGGATTCTTCTTGATTTCATTGTAAAGGTACATAACATGAAGAATATTAAGAAGCTGTCTCTTATATTCGTGAAGTCTCTTTACCTGTACATCAAATATAGAATCCGGATTAACATCTATTCCATTGTGCTCCTTGATATACTTTGCAAGTCTTACTTTATTCTTATGCTTAATCTGCATGAATTCCTGTCTTGCCTTTTCATCATTAACATATACAAGCATCTTTTCAAGCTGCTTAAGGTCTGTTACCCATCCATCACCAATCTTGTCTGTAATCCAGTCTGCAAGAAGTGGATTAGCATGAAGAAGGAATCTTCTCTGTGTGATACCATTAGTCTTGTTGTTGAACTTCTCTGGCATCATCTCATAGAAATCCTTAAGCTCCTGCTTCTCTAAGATTTCTGTATGAAGTCTTGCAACACCATTGACAGAATATCCAGCACATATAGCAAGATTAGCCATCTTAACCTGACCATCATATATAACAGCCATCTTTCTGACCTTTTCCTGGTCTCCTGGGTACTTTGCCTTAATATCTTCAACGAATCTTCTGTTGATTTCCTCTACTATCTGATAGATTCTTGGAAGAAGTCTTGAGAACAGCTCAATAGGCCACTTCTCAAGTGCCTCAGCCATAATAGTATGGTTAGTATATGCAACTGTCTTAGTTGTTACATCCCATGCTTCATCCCATTCAAGACCATTCTCATCCATAAGGACTCTCATAAGCTCTGCAACTGCAACTGTTGGATGTGTATCATTAAGCTGGAATGTAACCTTCTCATAAAGCTTCTTTACATCACCATTGTGCATATTCTTATATCTTTCAACAGCTCTCTGAACTGATGCTGATACGAAGAAATACTGCTGCTTAAGTCTTAATTCCTTACCTGCATAATGGTTATCGTTAGGATAAAGAACTTCTACAATATTCTTTGCAAGGTTCTCTTCCTCTATAGCCTTCTGGTAATCGCCCTTGTCAAATGAGCTTAAGTTAAATGTATTAACTGGCTCTGCATCCCATATTCTAAGTGAATTGACTGTGTTGTTACCATATCCGATAACTGGAAGATCGTAAGGAACAGCTATAACTGAACGGTAATCTTCCTGAACGAATATATCACGTCCAGTAGCTTCATCTCTGTAAGAACGCACATATCCACCAAACTTGACTTCATATCTGTATTCAGAACGCTTAATCTCAAATGGATTGCCATCCTTTAACCAGTTATCAGGAACCTCTACCTGATATCCGTCCTTAATCTCCTGCTTGAACATACCATACTTATATCTGATACCACATCCATAAGCTGGATATTCAAGAGTTGCAAGTGAATCAAGGAAACATGCTGCAAGTCTTCCAAGTCCACCATTACCAAGTGCTGCATCTGGCTCCTGATCCTCGATAACATTAATATCAAGTCCAAGCTCCTCAAGTGCTTCTTTTATCTCGTTATACTTAGTAAGGTTAATCATGTTATTACCAAGTGCACGTCCCATAAGGAATTCCATAGACATATAATATACAATCTTAGGATCTTCCTTGTCATATGTCTTATGTGTAGCTATCCACTTATCTATGATAAGATCCTTAACTGCATACGCAACTGACTGGAACACCTGCTGCTTATCTGCCTCATCAATATTCTTTCTATAAAGAGATTTACAATTACTTACAACTTTTTTCTTGAATTCTTCCTTGCTAAAAGATGCTTCTGTACCTGTCACCATGTATTCTTCTCCTCCTTAATATATAGATATACCACAAATGTATATCATTATTCCTGATTTAACTAATCGTGTCTGATTTAATTAACATTATTCACAAAACACGTTACACGATGGTTAAATTATACACGATTCGCACCCTTATTGCAATTTAATAAAATTAATTGATCATTATTATTCACCTCGATTCTATTCATATAAATGATTTATATGCAACATAATCTTCTATAACATTTTTTATAGTTTTTATTAATTTCAGTATATTCATCCTTAATAATATTTCAATACAATTGGCGTGAACTGTCATTTTTGGGCGTGAATTGTACCTCATCTCACCTATTTATATAAAAACGAGGAGAAAATACGCATAACTGCGATTTTCTCCTCGTCTTTACATATTATAAATTATTAAGATACTGTTTTAGTTCTTCTCAACCGCAAGCACAACCTTCTCACCATTGATATCCCAATCCTTAGTGAATCCTGCTGTCTTACCTGTTTCAATAGTATTTGCAAGAACAACGCTCTTAATCTGCTCTGCATTCTTAACCATAAGGTCTGCTAACTTGTCATTACCATCTACATATACAGTAATCTTATCCATAACCTCAAATCCTGCATCCTTACGCATTGTCTGGATCTTACTTACGATTTCTCTTACGAAACCTTCCTCAATAAGCTCTGGTGTAAGGTTAGTATCCATAACAACTGTAATACCCTTATCAGAACTTGCTACAAAGCCTTCCTTCTGAGTCATCTCTATAAGAACATCATCCTTCTCAAGAACGATATCTTCACCATCAGCATTGATTGTAAATGAACCCTTAGTATTAAGTTCATCCATAGTTGCATTGCCATCAAGTGTTGAAAGTGCTGCTCTGATAGCATTAAGATGCTTGCCATACTTTGGTCCAAGTGTCTTTAACTGTGGCTTGAATGAGTATGAAGTAAATGCTCTTACATCATCTGTGTACTCAACTTCCTTAACATTAAGCTCATCTGCTATGATAGCTGTAAAGTATTCGTTTAACTTCCAGTCAGCCTTGATGTACAGCTTGCCTATTGGCTGTCTGTTCTTGATGTTAGTTGAGTT
>FR886188.1:2302-14294 GCA_000436475.1 Eubacterium sp. CAG:248 | reverse complement strand
GATTACCTCGTAAAAGAATTGACTAAAAAAGAAAAATAAAAGAAGAGACTAGAAAAACCTTACCGATATTCAGTTTTTTACTTCTGAAAATCAGTAAGGTTTCTTTATATACGTTATGAAATAAAATTTATATCTTTTGAATAATCACAAAATGTTGCCATTTTGTTGCCAATCACTAAGCAAATTTGCTTGCAGCCCGCATAAATACTGGCTTCTCATGATTGTGTGGATTATTCAAACTCAATCGTTCCCGGTGGCTTACTAGTCAAGTCATAGAATACCCTATTAACCCCACGCACCTCGTTTATAATTCTACTCATAACTGTCTGGAGTACCTCAAATGGTATCTCGGCACTTTCGGCTGTCATAAAGTCAATTGTATTGACTGCACGAAGCGCAACTGCGTAGTCATAAGTTCTTTCATCACCCATAACACCAACTGAACGCATATTAGTGAGGGCTGCAAAGTACTGGTTTGGCATCCAGGCTGGTGCCTTGCCATTTTCTTTCTTGTAGGCTTCTACTGCCTTGTCTACTTCTTCACGGTAGATGTAATCGGCATCCTGTACGATACGAACCTTGTCGCCTGTTACTTCGCCGATAATTCTTATTCCAAGTCCTGGACCTGGGAATGGCTGACGGAACACAAGATGTTCTGGTATGCCAAGTTCAAGACCAGCCTTACGTACTTCATCCTTGAATAAATCACGGAGTGGCTCAATAATCTCCTTGAAATCAACGAAATCTGGAAGACCTCCTACATTGTGATGTGACTTGATTACCGCTGATTCACCGCCAAGTCCACTCTCTACAACGTCTGGATATATAGTTCCCTGTGCAAGGAAGTCAACTGCACCAATCTTCTTGGCTTCTTCCTCAAACACACGGATGAACTCTTCACCGATTATCTTTCTCTTAGCTTCTGGTTCAGTAACACCTGCAAGCTTAGAGTAATATCTTTCCTGTGCATTTACCCTTATAAAGTTAAGGTCAAACTGTCCTTCTGGACCGAATACACTTTCAACCTCATCGCCCTCGTTCTTACGAAGAAGACCATGGTCTACGAATACGCATGTAAGCTGCTTTCCGATAGCTCTTGAAAGAAGACCTGCTGCCACTGATGAATCAACTCCACCAGAAAGTGCAAGTAATACCTTACCATCGCCAACCTTTTCACGTATTTCCTTAATAGTATTCTCTACAAATGCATCCATTTTCCAGGTTCCAGCACATCCGCATACTCCACGCACAAAGTTGTGAAGCATCTTTGTACCCTCCTGTGTATGAAGAACTTCTGGATGGAACTGGATTGCATAGAGGTTCTTTTCTGAACACTCTGCTGCTGCCACTGGACAGTCTGCTGTATGTGCAATTATCTTAAATCCTGGAGCAACCTGTGAAATGTAGTCAAAATGGCTCATCCACACGATAGTCTTTTCTGAAACATCTCCAAATAAAGCACTGCTCTTATCAACAAATGTCTCTGTCTTTCCATACTCTCTTACTGGAGCTTTCTCAACCTTGCCGCCAAGAACATGCTGCATAAGCTGAGCACCATAACATAATCCAAGCACTGGAACACCAAGTTCAAAAAGCTCTTTAGTACAAGTAGGTGAACCTTCTTCATAGCAGCTATTCGGACCACCTGTAAGGATAATTCCTTTAGGGTTCATCGCCTTAATCTGCTCAAGAGGTGTTTTGTAAGAATATATCTCACAATATACGTTACATTCACGGACACGACGTGCAACTAACTGATTGTACTGTCCGCCAAAGTCAATAACTATAACCTTTTCCTGATTCATATTGTCCCTTTCCTAATCATAAGTTTGCGTTGAAGATATATTTTATATGCATTTCTATACTTTAATCAGCTAATCATAACAAATATACAGACACAATATGCATATATAAATAACATGATGTAGGGGTCAAAAACCCCCGACTTTGATACCTACGGATTGTTCCGTGCTATGCACTCCCACAATCCTACCCAATATTCGCATATCGTGGGATTATCATCCCACTTTTATGCTCATATCAGGGAGTGGATCACAAGGTCTTTCACCCACCTATAAGCGAGCTCATGTGGGTTTAGACCTTTTGCCCCTGGTATCATAATATACACATACATAACATATACATATACATATACATATACATATACATATACATATATAATATTATAATATATACATATAACACACATATATTAATTGGATATTTTACATAACAATTTATGTATAGCAATTTACTGCTTTTATTGTCTTATATTTTCTCCTATTACTTTCAAAGTATATATCAGTATATATAACACATCTACAACTCATATATACATTTATTATAGTAAACAAGCGGTATAATGACAAGCATATTCTTCAATCTTTATTACAATCCCATACAACACAACCTCCTGTTATTAATCTGTTGTATGCTTATACCGCTTAATTTCAGATTTATACAGCTTTATATTTCCATAAGGAACTCGTCTACATATTTCCTCATATCGCCAAATTCTGCATTAACCTCAGGTACATCAGACTTAAAATCCAGCAGTTTATATACATAACCTTGTTCCTTGGCCTGTCTATAACTTTCTTTATATACAAGTTCAAAAAGCAGTGATATATGCCCTACTATATGGTCAACTGCACTCCTTCTTACACTTTTAAGTACTGTTTCCTTCTTATAAAAGCTCTCAAGTACCTCTTTGGTTATAACTCCATTCTTAAGCTCCTCTGTTGTTACATCATATATAATCTCCATAGGAATATCTGCATTTACCTTAAATATGTCAACCTTATCTGCATCACGCAGTATATCACAAAACATACGCTGTCTTTCAGTGAGGTCTTCTTTTACACGATACTTATTATGCTGTCTTATTGCCATTTCAAGAAGTCCTGTATCTTTATTGTGGTGCTCATTATTTTTTATTATCTGCTCATCATCGACAGTCGTTGCATCATTATTAACTAAGAATTCTTTAATTTTCCGTTCTTCCTGACAATAATCAGACTGATTATCCGATTGTGCAAGCTCACATTCTTCATAATACCCTTCTACAAACTTCCTTATAAGACCTTCCTTAAACAGCAGATCTGCCCCGAATTCTGCATGGTCTACTGACTGGGCATCATTAAATGTACCGAAACGCCTTATCTGCTCAAATCTTCCTATATCGTGTAACATTCCAAGAAGCCATGCAATATCTACATCCGGTTCACTTAAGCCTAATGATTCTGCAATTCTTTGACACAGTCCTGCTACTCTGTAGGTATGATCTATCTTAAGCTTTATCTTTTCATCTGATGGGTCATAATTTCTTACATACTCTGCAAATGTATTAATAACATTTTTCCTGTTAATAACTGGTTTGTTAATACTTTCCACAACATCAATAAGTCCATTAAGGTCAGCACATACCATATATGTAAGCTTCCTGATATCATCATCTATTGCTATTGTATCAGGAATATGAACAACTCTCATATCTGCCGCATATCCAGCCTTAATGCCATTAATGCTGTCCTCAACTACTACTGCCTCTGACGGATTTACGCCTATTGCCTTAGCCGCACGAAGAAATATATCTGGTTCTGGCTTTCCATGTTCGACTTCATCTCCATATACAACCGCATCAAGATAATCCCACACTCCTATTTCATGAAGTGTTTTCTCAGCACTTTCACGCCTTGTTGATGTAGCAACTGCACACTTTAATCCATTATTTCTTATATATTCAAATATGTCCTTTACGCCCTTTTTAACAGGAATACCTTCTGTTTCTCTTATCTTGTATACATGCTGTGTTCTAAGCTCCTTCGCTTCCCAATAATCTATCACACCCTTGTAATAATCATCAAAGAACTTGCAGCAAAGCTCTGCCGGAGCACCCTTAAAGCTGTCTATAAGCCACATTGGCATATCCACTCCAAGCTGCCCTGCCGCCCATAGCCAGCCCTCATTAGACTGTCTTTCTGAATCTATAAGAACGCCATCCATATCAAATATAATGCCTGATACCATTTTTCTTCTCCTAGCAATCAAATGTCGTATTTTTACACTTTATATTATTCAAAATAACTATAAAAGATATGTTTTATAATTTATAACACTGACCAGCACCTGCAATTTTCGAATTTACCAATTTAGAGATTTTAAACATCTTCTGTCATTGAACTTTCATCCACAATACCGTCATCTGCACCATCCTTATAAATACTTCTTAACATACTGTCCCGTATAAGACTTCTTAACCTTGGCAACCTCTTCTGGTGTACCCTTTGCAATAACTGTACCACCTCTGTCGCCGCCTTCTGGTCCCATATCTATAATATAATCGGCTGTTTTGATAACATCAAGATTATGCTCAATAACAACAACAGTGTTACCGCCCTCCGCAAGCTTATGAAGTATATCAACAAGCTTGTGGACATCTGCAAAATGAAGTCCTGTTGTAGGCTCATCAAGAATGTATATAGTCTTTCCTGTACTTCTTTTTGAAAGCTCTGTAGCAAGCTTTATTCTCTGTGCCTCTCCTCCTGAAAGCTCTGTAGATGGCTGTCCTAACTTAATGTATGAAAGTCCAACGTCATTAAGAGTTTCTATTTTTCTTCTGACTGATGGCACATTTTCAAAGAAATCAACTGCATCCTCAACTGTCATATCAAGCACATCATATATGCTCTTTCCCTTATACTTGACTTCGAGTGTTTCCCTGTTATAACGCTTTCCGTCACACACTTCACAAGGAACATATACATCAGGCAGGAAATGCATTTCTATCTTGATAATACCATCTCCGGAACAAGCCTCACAACGTCCTCCCTTTACATTAAAGCTGAAACGTCCTTTGTTATAACCTCTTTCCTTAGCATCTGTTGTTGAAGCAAAAAGATCCCTTATCATATCAAATACACCCGTATATGTCGCAGGATTAGAACGTGGAGTTCTTCCTATTGGCGACTGGTCAATATCTATAACCTTATCAAGCTGCTCGATTCCTATAATATCATCATGGTCACCAGCGATACATCTTGCACGGTTTAAAGACTTAGCAAGGTGCTTATACAGAATTTCATTCACTAGGGAACTCTTTCCTGAACCCGATACACCTGTTACACATGTAAATACTCCAAGTGGTATATCAACATCAATATTTTTAAGATTATTCTCCCTTGCACCCTTAACAGTTATCCAGCCTGTCGGCTTTCTTCTCTTAGCCGGCACTGGAATCTTGATTCTTCCGCTAAGATATGCACCTGTAAGTGAATCCTTGCATGCCATAATATCAGCTGCTGTTCCTGTGGCAACGACTTCTCCTCCATTACGTCCGGCACCCGGTCCTATATCAACAATATAATCTGCGGCACGCATAGTATCTTCATCGTGTTCAACCACAATAACTGAGTTACCAAGGTCACGCAAATGTATAAGTGTCCAAAGCAGCTTGTCGTTATCTCTCTGATGAAGTCCGATACTTGGCTCATCAAGTATATAAGCCACACCAACAAGTCCTGAACCTATCTGTGTCGCAAGTCTTATTCTCTGTGCCTCTCCTCCTGAAAGCGTACCTGTAGCTCTTGATAATGAAAGATAATCAAGTCCTACATCCATAAGAAACTGTATTCTTGCCTTAATCTCCTTAAGTATCTCTGCACCGATAAACTTCTGTCTGTCTGTAAGCTCAAGCTCATCTAAAAACTTCTTTAACTTAACAATAGACATATCTGTAATCTGATATATATTCTTATCTGCTATCGTAACAGCAAGAGATGATGGCTTTAATCTCTGTCCATGGCAGGACTTACAAGGTCTTATGCGCATGAATTCCTCATACTGCTGCTTTGCACTGTCTGAGTAAGTTTCCCTATATCTTTTCTCCATATTATGGATAAGGCCTTCAAATGCTATATCGTATTCTCCAACGCCTCTCTGACCTTTGTAATGCACTTTAACACTTCTGCCCTTAGTACCATTTATAATCATATCCTTAATATCATCTGGATAATCCTTAAATGGTGTTGATAAACTGAAGTTATATTCCTTTGCAAGTGCACTCATAATAGCCCTTGAAAAGCTGCCCTCATCCTTTACAGACTGCCATCCCATACCAACTATAGCTCCCTCATCGATGCTTAATGAATCATCTGGTATAAGAAGCTCTGCATCAAAATTCATTGTATAACCAAGTCCGTAACAATCAGGACACGCACCAAATGGATTGTTGAACGAAAAGCTTCTTGGCTCTATCTCATCTATGCTTATGCCACAATCCGGACACGAAAAGCTCTGTGAAAAGTTAATCGGCTCACCATCTATAACATCAACTGTAATAAGTCCCTCTGCAAGCTTAAGTGCTGTTTCTATTGAGTCTGTAAGTCTTTTGTTAATTCCATCTTTAACTACAAGACGGTCAACAACAATTTCTATATTATGCTTCTTGTTCTTATCAAGATTTATCTCATCTGTAAGCTCATACATATTGCCATCAGCAATAACTCTTACATAACCACTCTTTTTAGCCTGTTCAAAAAGCTTCTTATGTTCACCTTTTCTTCCTCTTACAACTGGAGCTAATATCTGTATCTTTGTTCTTTCTGGAAGCTCCATAATAGTATCAACCATCTGGTCTACAGTCTGCTTGTTGATTACTTTGCCACACTTTGGACAATGTGGTGTACCTATTCTTGCATATAATAATCTGAAATAATCATATATCTCTGTAACAGTTCCAACTGTTGAACGTGGATTTCTGTTAGTTGACTTCTGGTCTATGGAAATAGCTGGTGAAAGTCCTTCTATGCTCTCTACAGCCGGCTTTTCCATCTGTCCTAAGAATTGCCTTGCATATGAAGATAATGACTCCATATATCTTCTCTGGCCTTCTGCATATATAGTGTCAAAGGCAAGACTTGACTTACCAGAACCTGACAGACCCGTAAGTACTACAAGACTGTCCCTTGGTATATCTACATCAATATTTTTAAGATTATGCTCACTTGCACCTTTTATTCTTATATAATTCCTGTAATCGCCTTTTTCCATATTCTATTTTCTCCGTTATTTCTTCTTTCTTAATCCTTAATCGTCTCAGGTACATAAAGCTTTTTCTGTAATCAGCAACTGCTTTTTATAATTCTGACTGCGTAATATTGCTTTTGAACTTATAGCCTCACCTGGTATAATAGCTATTAATTCTATCTGCCTGACTTCTTATCCTCATAAATATACTTATTAATCTCGATCATCTTATCACGAAGCATAGCCGCCTGTTCAAAGTCAAGCTCTGCTGCAGCCTTACGCATATTTTTCTCAATCTGCTTCTTAACCTTTTCAAGATCTTTAATGCTCATAGATTCATAATCTACATCAAGCCTTCCATTTGAATTATCTGCTTCTGCTGCCTTAGATATACTTATAAGATCTCTTACTGCCTTCTTTATAGTCTGAGGGGTTATTCCGTGTACCTCATTGTACTCCTGCTGTATCTTTCTACGTCTTTCCGTCTCAGATATAGCCTTTTCCATAGACTCTGTTATAGTATCTGCATACATAATAACGTGTCCCTCTGCATTTCTGGCAGCTCGTCCTATCGTCTGGATAAGTGAAGTCTCTGTTCTTAAGAAGCCCTCTTTATCAGCATCAAGAATAGCCACAAGACTTATCTCTGGAATATCAAGTCCCTCTCTAAGCAGATTGATACCAACAAGCACATCGAATCCGTCAAGTCGCATATCCCTTATAATCTTCTGTCGCTCTAGTGTATCAATATCCGCATGAAGATACTTGACTCTTATGCCGACTTCCTTAAGATAATCTGTGAGATCCTCTGCCATACGCTTGGTAAGTGTAGTTACAAGTATCTTGTTCTTTTTCTCAACTTCCTTATTAATCTCACTTATAAGATCATCTATCTGACCCTCTATTGGTCTAACTGTTATCTCTGGATCAAGCAGTCCTGTAGGCCTTATAATCTGCTCTGCCCTCATAAGTTCATGTTCTTCCTCATACCTGCTAGGCGTAGCAGATACAAAAAGCATCTGTGATATCTTGCTCTCAAACTCCTGAAAATTAAGCGGTCTGTTATCCTTCGCTGAAGGAAGCCTGAAGCCATAGTCTACAAGTGTCGTCTTTCTTGCCTGATCGCCTGCATACATTCCCCTTATCTGTGGAATAGTAATATGTGACTCATCGACAATAATCATAAAATCATCTGGAAAATAGTCCATAAGCGTATATGGTGGACACCCTGCCGGAAGCCCTGCTAAATGTCTTGAATAATTCTCAATACCTGAACAGAAGCCTGTTTCCTGCATCATCTCTATATCAAAGTTCGTTCGTTCTTCTATTCTCTGTGCCTCAAGAAGCTTATCCTCACTCTTAAAATACTCTATTCTCTCTGCAAGCTCTTTCTTTATATTCTCAATCGCCTTTTCCATCTTCTCTTTTTCAACAACATAATGTGAATTAGGAAATATAGCAACATGGTCAAGGTTACATTTAACCTCACCGGTAAGAGAATCAATCTCGCTTATCCTGTCTATCTCATCACCAAAGAACTCGACTCTCACAGCATCTCCACTGGAAGCTGACGGATATATCTCTACAACATCTCCCCTTACCCTGAATGTTCCTCGCTTAAAATCCTGGTCATTGCGCATATACTGTATATCTATAAGCTTTCTTATCATCTCATCCCTGTCTTTTTCCATACCTGGACGAAGTGAGATAACCATATTCTTATAATCAATAGGTGCACCTAATCCATATATACATGAAACTGAAGCAACTATGATTACATCATTTCTTTCAGACAGTGCCGCTGTTGCTGAATGTCTTAACTTATCTATCTCGTCATTAATCGAAGAATCCTTGGCTATATAAGTATCGCTCTGTGGCACATAAGCCTCCGGCTGATAATAATCATAATAAGAAACAAAATACTCTACTGCATTCTCAGGAAAGAACTCTTTCATCTCAGAGTACAGCTGTGCTGCTAATGTTTTATTATGACTGATTATAAGAGTAGGCTTCTGTACATGCTGGATAATGTTTGCCATAGTAAATGTCTTACCAGAGCCTGTAACTCCAACTAAAGTTTCAAACTGATTACCTTCATTAAATCCTTCTACAAGTTCCTCTATAGCCTGGGGCTGGTCGCCTGTTGGCTCATATGGGGCATGTAACTTAAACTCCATAATGCCATCTCCTTCCTGAAATAAGATTTCCACAAAATATTTCTAAAAAAAGACAAAGTCAATATTTCATAGTATGCACTTACATGCTTAATTCTACTACAAAAAATAGACTTTGTCTATCTAATACAGAACATCTGTTCCTCTTTTATTAGTGGATAATACATTAACATTCCTTTTATAAACAGAACATTTATCTGCATCTGTTATTATATTTCGTTTTCATTCAGTATCATGCAAGGCCTGAATACTACTAACAATACTAATAATACTAATAATGCTAATAACAATATTAATAATACTAACAATATTAATAATAATACAGCTTAATTCATAACTGCCTTCAGGCTGTCTATAGCTGCGTTAAACTGTGTATCCTCATCAGCATTCTTATCAAATTCCACAACAACATCCGGGGTAACACCATTTCCATGTATATCCTGTCCCTTTGGTGTAAAATACTTGGCTATTGTAAACTTAATTGCACTTCCATCGGTAAGCGGCTTTAGTGTCTGTACAATACCCTTTCCATATGTCTGTGTTCCAACTATGATACCTTTTTCGTAATCCTGTATAGCACCTGCAAATATTTCTGAAGCACTCGCACTATTTCCATTGACAAGTACTGCAAGTGGAATATCCAGTTCTTCATTATCACTATCGCTGTATTCTTTTCTATTTCCTGCCTTATCTTCTGTATACACAATAAGACCATTTGGAAGTATATATTTAAGCATAGTAACTACAGTTGTAAGCAAACCTCCTGGATTATTTCTTATATCTATAACTATCCCTTTAGCTCCCTGCGCCTTAAGGTCTTCAATAGCTGCCTTAAACTGTTTTGCCGTAACACTTTCAAACTGTGAAATTGCTATATATCCTATGGAATCATCTGTCATTGCATAGTTTACAGTCTGGATTTCAACTTCGTCCCTTACAACTGTGTAATCACAAGTAACCCCTTCTCTTACAATACCAAGTCTGACTGTTGTACCTTTCTCACCTTTGACAAGTGCAACTGCCGAGGACAGATCCATATCAGTAACATCTGTATCATCTACTTTGACTATCCTATCTCCAGTTCTTAATCCAGCCTTATATCCTGCACCATTATCATATACATCTACAAGCAGGATTCCGCCTTCTTCACTTAACTGACAGACCGCTCCTATTCCGTAAAATGTACCATTTGTAGTTTCCTTAAGTTTATTATACTCATCAGCTGTATAATAAACAGTATATTTATCTCCATAAGAACTAAGATAAGCTTTATATATGTTATTCTTGGCCTTTTCCTCATCAACTTCGTCAAAATAGAAAGAATCCAGGACAGAATCTATAGCATTCAGCTTAGCCTCAACCTCACTTCCTATTCCACTTCCATCTGTAACTGCATCTGACTGTATATATACATCACCATTAACACCTATATGAATATATCCCTTCTGTATACACACACCAGCCACACTTACAACAATTATAACCATTACAAGAAATGCAGCTACTATACCAAGCAGCAATCCATTCTTAAAATAATAAGACTTTTCTCTTTTTTTCTCATACTTTGCTGCTTGTTCAAATATGTTATCTTCATTTCCTGCTATCTGTTCTTTTGTATGGATTGATATATCATCTTCCTTATTATCCATAACAACCTCCATTCTTGCGCTGCTTCTCATCGCATCTCAAGTTTGTGTGAAGCACAAATCTTGAGTGTGAAAAATCTTATTTTTCACACTGACCTCCATTGTCATATAAATACCGAAACAAGTATCAAATATCATCATAAAAATAATTTCATATCATAATATTGACATCTTATGATGTAAGTGTCGAAATGAATTTTAACACTCACATCGTTTTATTATACTACAAAAACATTTTCAGATATATTAATATTTATAATAATATGTGAAATTTTTATGATAATTTACTGTTTATGTGCCATACACACTATAACTATCCCACTCTCCCTGCTTTTGTTTTTACTTTATTCTTATACATGGACTCATCGGCTCTCTTTACTACTTCCAGCACATCTCTTCCGTATCCCTTAGCCATTCCTACTGCACTCGTAATCTTTAAGTTACTTCCTGCATTAGCCTTTTCAATCATGTCTGCTGCCGATATTGATATTTCTTTTCCTTCATCCTCACCAGGATTATCTATTATCATAATGAATTCATCCCCACCAATTCTATATACACGCCTTCTGTCATCTGAAAATGAATAAAGCACGGATGATAATCTTTCAATCGCTTTATCTCCATATTCATGACCATATGTATCATTAATCATCTTAAGATTATTCATATCCCAGAAAATAACTCTTATATTATCTATATAAGGATAATATGCTAAAACCATTTCCTCATACTTATTCTTGTTAAATACCTTTGTTCTTGAATCTGTCTCCTTCATATATGTAAGCTGGGCTATCCTTGCGGCGTCCTCACTTCCACAAACAACTATATCCTGAAGTATAAATGTAATAACCAAAAGAATCATGCATCTTGGTATCACACCAAAAACAATAACAACGAACAATGGATTCGAATTAAATACATATCCGGTTCCACTTTCTAATACATTAATATACCAGTCTCTTTTATGACTTCCCTCAAACAATATATTAAGATCACAGATTCCATAATAAAATCCCAGTGTCATACTTAAAAATACCGAAACTGAATTAATAAATGATGTAAACCATAATATCTTTTTCTGTCTGTAATGAGCTGCAAATAATAATGGAATGACATACAAAAGTACTGCATGATATGACAAAAGAG
>FR886188.1:0-2270 GCA_000436475.1 Eubacterium sp. CAG:248 | reverse complement strand
GAGCACACATTACCCCTGTTGCAGTACATATTAACGTCAGACCTATATATTTATAACATTCTTTTGATACATCTTCTTTCATAATCATGAACACAATCGGAATCAATAATATTATAGAAATAATAACTGCAACAGTTATCGTCCTTCTGTCTATTTCAAATATTCCTATTGTATTCAATGCCCATACTATAAGCTCTACGGCTATTAACATAACAACACCGTTTAATGTATATTTATTAGACTTCTCTTCCTGATATTTAAGTTCTTTATCATATTGTTTCTTAAAATCACTCATTCTTTCTCCCCCGAAATATCCCCTCTGATTCCATAAACGTGCTTTTTATTCTATCACTATTTCATATAAACTTCCAGTAAAAAATCTATACATTTTTTATATTCATTTTTTTGCACATTTCACAAAAAAAGTCAAAAAGCTCTTATTTTTAATGTATTTATGTGAACAACTGTTATTTATTTTCATCCAACTGTCTTACATATATATCCATATCATCAATATCCTTTGCATACAGCTTAAACTTCATTTTATTTATAAAATTAATTGATGGAATATTATCTTTATGTATACATGCATACAACCTGTCAATATAAAGATATTCTCTTGCATATTCAACAATCTTACTGCACACCTCATATGCTATTCCTCGTCTCTGGTATTTTCTCCCAACAAGATATCCCAGCTCCTGACAGTTTACACCATCTATGCTCCTGTTTTCTATCCCCATACGTCCAACAAGTTCCCCTGTTTTTTTATCAAATACAAGCCACAGACCATAATCAAAGAAACCATACATATTAGAAATATATGCTGATAAAAACTCTTTCTCACGCTCTGCTTCATACAATGGCTCTATAAAAGAACAATCTGACAATGTATCATATAATCTGTATAATTCCTCAAGATCATTTTCACATTCTTCCCTGACTATATAATTATCCGTCTCTAAAATACAGGCTGGCGTATGTGTTTTTCTAGCATATATATGTTCACAATACATATATGTTATATCTTCATAATCATATACAACATACGCTGCACTTCCTCTATATTCTTTTCCAACCCCCACATCTTCACATATATCTTTTCCAATTGTTATGCTATGTTTTAATCCATCACTTATAATTATATCTTTATCATGCTGATATCCATCCAGACTGTTAAATATAGTTTTATGCTTTTTTAACATGCCTGCGTTTATTGTACTTTTTATATCTTCATAATCGCTTCTTTTATCTGAAATTATCACATATACATTTTGGAGTCCTGATTCGTATTTCACACTTATCCAATCCTTATTCCTGTCTATTATAATGAAAATGGCTGATTTTAGTACATGTCTCTATCTTTTATAACTTTCATATCTATCTATATTCTTTATATTTTTACGTCAGCCATTCACTTTAATAATATACATATCCTCTTATACTTTATCAATATATATTTTCATATATAATTTTACTATCCACAATGCATTTTATTAATATACATTTCATACAATCTATAAAGCAAACTTGCATTTTCATTCATTTTATGAATATACATTTTCATTGACTTTTATCTTCACCACCCTTAATATATACAGTGATGTATTTATAAGGATGTTTAGTGTAAAAAATAAGATTTTTCACACGCAAGATTTGTGCTTCGCACAAACTTGAGATGCGCTGAAAAGCAGCGCAAGAATGGAGGTTTATTATGGCAGATCAGAATCCTATTGTAACATTTACAATGGAAAATGGCGACACTATGAAAGCTGAGCTTTATCCAGAAGTTGCGCCTAATACAGTTAATAACTTTATAAGTCTTGTTAAAAAAGGCTTCTATGATGGACTTATATTCCACAGAATCATCTCAGGCTTCATGATTCAGGGTGGAGATCCAGACGGTACCGGCATGGGTGGTCCTGGCTACTCTATCAAGGGAGAATTCAGCTATAATGGTGTTGATAATAATCTTAAGCACTCAAGAGGCGTTCTTTCTATGGCACGTGCCCAGCATCCTGATTCAGCTGGCTCACAGTTCTTTATCATGCATGCAAATGCTCCTCACCTTGATGGACAGTATGCTGCATTTGGCAAACTTATTGAAGGTGAAGACGTTTTAGATAGTATTGCTTCTGTAGATACAGACTGGAACGACAGACCAAGAAAGCCACAGGTTATGAAAACAGTAACTGTTGAGACCTTTGGGGTTGATTACGACGAACCAGAGACACTTTAATTGTTGTTTAACACACATTCTTAACGTACGG
>FR886187.1:31586-37665 GCA_000436475.1 Eubacterium sp. CAG:248 | reverse complement strand
GGGGACTTTTGACCCCGACATCATTATATATGACTTAGGAATAGATAATTAATAGTTATAATAAGAAATCAATCCCCAATCTGCCGCCCAGTTCCATCCATATGGAAGTTTTCACGGATGATAAGCTGGGATACTGGAACAATCTCATATCCTTGTTCTTCAAGGCTTGTGAGTACTGTATCAAGGGCTTCGGCAGTGAACTTCGCACCATTATGCATAAGAATTATAGAACCGTTACCAAGAGCTTTATGTCTGGTGACGGTTTTTATTATGCTGTCAACGCCGTAGTCTTTCCAGTCAAGGGAGTCAACATCCCACTGCACAGGATAGTGGTTACAGCCGTATACTGTGTTGATAAGCAGTGAATTATAGTCACCATAAGGTGGTCTGAATAGAAAGCAGTCATATCCTGTAAGTTCTTTGATTTTATTATCAACTGCGGTTATTTCTTCTTTCTGTTCAGAGGCATTCAGTTTGCTCATTTCCTTGTGATTCTCGCTATGATTGCCGAGGTCGTGACCCCTGTTATATATTTCTTTAACCATATCAGGATATGTAGAAACCCAGCCACCTGTCATAAAAAATGTTGTCTTGACATTGTGCTTATCAAGAATATCAAGCAGCTTTATCGTATCATCAGCACCCCAGGCGGCATCGAATGATATAGATATCTTTTTTTCATCAGTCTGTATACAGTATATAGGAAGTGCTTTCTTGCCAGCGACACAGTTTCCTTTGATAGAACCCCCATTAATACCATCCGAACCAGAGTTATAACTAGAATTAGAACCAGAATCCGAACCAGAATTGGAATCAGAACCCGAACCAGAATTAGAATCAGAATAAACAGGTTTTTTAGAACTGGCAGCAGTGTCTTTAGGGTTAAAGCTTGCGTAGATAAAAAAAGCAAAGGCAAGCATGAGAAGTATGGAGGATAAGAGTACAGAAAGCTTAAGGTGTGTTATATTTTTAATATTGCTGACAGCATTGCTGCTGTTTTTGCGATTGATTATATTCATAAGGTTTCTCCGTTATATAAAATGACATATATAATTGGTATAATATATGCACATATAATGTATAATAATTACTTAATAATATTAGTTTTTTAAGAAAGTATGTGTACAAGTAAATGTATTCTGTAGTATATTAATCTTAGTATGTGTGCGTACAGCAGGAAAGGATGGTTACTATATGAAATATACTAAGCAGGATATATTTAGAATGGTAGAGGAAGAGGACGTTGAGTTTATCAGACTTCAGTTCACAGATATGTTTGGAGTGCTAAAGAATGTGGCTATTACTTCAAGCCAGCTTGGCAAAGCACTGGATAACAAATGTATGTTTGATGGTTCTTCAGTAGAGGGCTTCGTAAGGATAGAAGAGTCTGATATGTATCTGTACCCTGATTATGATACATTTGAAATATTTCCATGGAGACCACAGCAGGGAAAGGTTGCAAGACTTATATGCGATGTATATACACCAAATGGTAAACCATTCGAGGGTGATCCAAGATGGATACTTAAGAAAGTGATTAATGAAGCTAAGGATATGGGATATATATTCGAGGTTGGACCGGAATGTGAGTTTTTCCTTTTCCATACAGATGATAATGGACTTCCAACAACACTTTCCCATGAAAAGGCAGGTTATTTTGATTTAGGACCTACAGACCTTGGAGAGAATGTAAGACGTGATATGGTTCTTACTCTTGAAGATATGGGATTTGAGATAGAGGCTTCCCATCATGAGGTTGCACCAGCGCAGCATGAGATAGATTTCAGATATGATGAAGCTTTAAAGACAGCAGATAATATTATGACATTCAAGCTTACAGTAAAGACTATAGCTAAAAGACATGGATTGTATGCAACATTTATGCCTAAGCCAAAGTATGGTATTAACGGCTCTGGAATGCATGTTAATATGTCTCTTGCTACAGAGGATGGAAAGAATATATTTGCAGATGATATTGACAAGCTTGGATTATCAGAGGATGCATATCATTTCATAGCGGGTGTCATGAAGCATGCAAAGGGTATGACAGCTCTTACTAATCCGCTTGTTAACTCATATAAAAGACTTGTGCCAGGTTATGAAGCACCTGTATATATAGCATGGTCAGCAACTAACAGAAGTCCACTTATAAGAATACCAGCATCAAGAGGAAATGGAACAAGGGTGGAGCTTAGAAACCCTGATCCTTCGGCTAATCCATACCTTGTACTTGCTACATGTCTTGCGGCAGGTCTTGATGGTATTAAGAATAAGCTAGAGGTTCCAGCCAGTGTTGACTGCAATATATTTGAGATGACAGAAGAGGAAAGAAAAGAGGCAGGAATAGAAATACTGCCAGATAATCTTTATGATGCGATAAAGTATCTTAATGAGGATAAGTTTATATGTGGTGTTCTTGGAGAGCATATTACAACAAAGTATACGGAAGCCAAGCTAAAGGAATGGGATGATTACAAGACTCAGGTTACACAGTGGGAACTTGATGAATATCTTTATAAGTTTTAATATACGAGGTTAGAATATGTCTACATTGATTGTTGCATTTCCGAAGATAGAGGAGGCAAGGGCTGTAAGGAGTCTCCTGGTTCGTAAGGGATATGATGTGGCAGTTCCTTGTACAAGTGGAGCACAGGTTATCAATCAGGCAGATGCACTGTCTGATGGCATCATTATAAGTGGTTATAAGCTTTCAGATAATATGATTTATTCAGAATTATGCGAATATAAGCCTAAAAGCTTTGAACTACTGCTTGTTGCATCACAGAATCTATGGGAGGACTGTCAGGATAGCAATGTTGTATGTGTAGCTATGCCTATTAAGGTAAATGATCTGTTATCTACCATAGAGATTATGCTGCAGTCGCAGATAAGAAAAAGAAGAAAGGCCCGTACAACACCAAGGCAGAGAAGTCCCAAAGAACAGAAAATAATAGATAACGCAAAGCATCTGCTTATGGAAAGAAATAATATGACAGAGCAGGATGCGTTCAGGTATATCCAGAAGTGTAGTATGGATAGCGGTAATACTATGGTTGAGTCAGCAACGATGGTGTTAAGTATATATGCAGATGTGTAGGGACAGAAGAGTAGTTAAGGTATATATCAGTAAGGCTTTGAATACCTCCTGAGGCTGACATTACAGCATAATATGATGTCGGGGTCAAAATCCCCCGACTTTGATACCTACGAATTGTTCCGTGCTACGCACTCCCACAATTCTCCCCAATATTCGCATATCGTGGGATTATCATCCCACTTTTATGCTCATATCGGGGCGGGTCAAAAGGTCTTTCACCCACCTATGAGCAAGCTCATGTGGGTTTAGACCTTTTGACCATGGTATCATAATATAGAATATTAAGTGTGAGAAGAATTATATTCAATAGAATAATCATTTTCACATAAAGAAATGGAGATTGATATGAAGTTTACAAAGATGCAGGGTGCAGGCAATGATTATGTATATGTGGATTGCACTAAGTTACCTCTGGCAAACCCATCAGAGGTGGCTGTAAGGGTAAGTGACAGACATTTTGGAATAGGTTCTGATGGACTTATACTTATAAAGCCATCTGATAATGCAGACTTTTTTATGGAGATGTATAATGCAGATGGTTCACAGGGACAGATGTGTGGAAATGGAATAAGATGTGTAGGAAAGTACGTATATGACAATGGCCTTACAGATAAGACAACAGTCAATGTAGAGACATTGGCAGGTATTAAGATACTTAAGTTAAATGTTGGAGATGATGGCAAGGTAGCTTCTGTAGTAGTTAATATGGGAAAACCGGAACTTGAGGCTTCAAAGGTGCCTGTAGATGTTAATGCTTTAGTAGAATATAAGGCAGCTTACAGGAATACATATAAGAATGATGCCAAACTGTGTCCGCTTGCTGTTAAAGCACTTGATAATGTGGAAAATGCAGTTATTAATGAAGCAATACTGGTGGATGGAAAATCATATGATATAACAGGTGTATCTATGGGCAACCCACATGATATTGTATATCTTGATAACGATATGGATATAACAAAATTCGATATAGAAAAGGTTGGACCATACTTTGAGAATCATAAGGCATTTCCAGAAAGAATCAATACAGAGTTCGTACAGGTATTAGACAGAAAGACTCTTAACATGAGAGTGTGGGAGAGAGGTTCTGGTGAGACATTCGCATGTGGAACAGGAACATGTGCGACAGTTGTTGCTACAGTGCTTAATGGCATGTGTGACAGTAAGGATGTAACAGTTCACCTTCTAGGAGGAGATCTTAAGATAACATGGGATGAAGAAAGCGGGGATGTATATATGGAAGGTCCTGCAGCTACCGTGTTTACAGGAGAGATTGAATTATAGTAAATAAAATGATACATTTCAGATACTGGCAGAATAATGGTCTGTAAAGGAGAAAGAGATATGATGACAGAAATGAATATGAACGAATTCCTTAATGTGCTTTCATCAAAGGAACCAGTTCCAGGAGGAGGCGGTGCATGTGGTTATGTTGCAGCAGTTGGTATGTCACTTGGTAACATGGTTCTTGCACTTACAACAGGAAAGAAAAAATATGCCGAATATCAGGATGAAATTGAAAAACTTATAGTACGTGCAAATGACCTGACTAAAGAACTGGCAGAATGTATGGATAAGGATGCCAAAGCTTTCAAGCCTTTATCGGAGGCATATGGTCTTCCTAAAGATACAGATGAGCAGTTAAAGTATCGTGAAGAGGTTATGGAAAAAGCGCTTATAGCAGCAAGTGAAGCACCACTTTCCATGATGGAGGTTATAGTTGAAGCTATTGGACTTATAGACAGGATATCTGTTATTGGAAGCAGGTTAGCTATAAGTGATGCGGGAGTAGGTATACAGATGTGTAAGGCAGCACTCAACGGAGCTTCACTTAATGTATACATAAACACAAAACTTATGAAGGACACTGATGTGGCAGATGATATGAATACCAGGGCAGATGAGCTTATCATCAGAGGTAATCAGATGGCAGATGAGGTGTATGACAGAGTTATGGATTGTGTGAGATAGCCAGATATATACTTTTCTTGCGCCATTAACGAACGAACAGCCATGCAAAGCAGGGCGAGATAGCGCGTAGCGCGGGTTCGTGAGTGTATGAGTTGAGAAAGAGTAAATTAAGATATTATCACAACAAAATAAAATATATGGAGATACATAGAAAATGGAGATATTAAAAGGACTTCCAGTAGCTAATGCCATTAATGAAAAGCTTATGGAACAAGTTAAAAGTATAGAAGGTCCACTTCCACACCTTGCTATTATAAGGGTTGGTGAAAGACCAGATGACTGCTCATATGAAAGAGGAGCTGTTAAAAAGATGGATAAAGTAGGAGTCAGATGTACAACATATACATTTGATGCTGATATAGATAATGAGACTTTTCAGGCTGAGTTCGATAAGATTAACGAGAATCCTGACATAGATGGTATTCTTATGTTAAGACCACTTCCAAAGCAGCTTGATGAAAAGCAGATTGAAAACAAAATAGATCCAAGAAAGGATCTTGATGGTATATCACCTCTTAACTTAGCTAAGGTATATGCTGGTGATGAGAGTGGATATGCACCATGTACAGCAGAGGCAGTCATTGAGATGTTGGATTATGCTGGTATTGATATAAAGGGTAAAAGGGTAACAGTTGTAGGAAGAAGTCTTGTTATAGGAAAACCTGTTTCTATGCTTCTTATGAAGCGCAATGCAACAGTTACAGTATGTCATACAAAGACAGTTGACATGGCAGGTACATGTAAGAACGCTGAGATACTTGTTGCGGCAGCAGGTTCTGCACGTATGATTAAGAAGGAATATGTAGCAGATGGCGCAGTTGTCATTGATGTAGGTATTAATGTAGATGACGAGGGCAATTTATGTGGTGATGTTGATTTTGATGCTATAAGCGATATCGCAGCAGCAGCAACTCCTGTTCCTGGTGGAGTTGGTTCAGTTACTACATCTGTGCTTGCAAAGCATCTTGTTAAAGCAGCTATGGCACGTTAGCTGTATGCAATTAGTTATGC
>FR886187.1:24403-31532 GCA_000436475.1 Eubacterium sp. CAG:248 | reverse complement strand
ATATTGGAGGTTTTGTTTTGAAAGAAAGAGAAACGTTTGGATCGCGACTAGGTTTCATCCTTGTGTCAGCCGGATGCGCAGTAGGGCTTGGCAATGTATGGAAGTTTCCATACATATGTGGAATTAACGGAGGAGCAGCATTTGTACTGATATATCTTGTGTTCCTTGCTATTTTAGGTTTTCCTATTGTGTGTGCTGAGTTTACGGTAGGACGAGGAAGTGGAAAGGGTGCAGCCAGAGCATATGAGGTACTAGAGAAAAAAGGCAGCAAGTGGCATTATTTTAAGTGGGTATCAGTAGTTGGAAGTTATATTCTTATGGCTTTCTATACTATGGTAGCCGGATGGATGCTTTATTATGCATTCAAGGAAGCAAGCGGTTCACTTACAAGTGTCAGCTCAGAGCAGATAACCGCAGAGTTTGGCAATATGTTAGGTAATCCTGGAGTCATGATTGTATGGATGATGATAGCGATATTGTTGTCCTTTGGTGTGTGTGCACTTGGACTGGAAAAGGGTATTGAAAAGATAACAAAGGTAATGATGACATGTCTTATAGTGCTTATTATTGTTCTTGCGATACATTCGCTTGTTTTACCAGGTGCATCAGAGGGTGTTAAGTTTTATCTTGTTCCTAATCTTGATACTATTAAGGCAAGAGGTATAGGCCCTGTTATATTTGATGCCATGACACATGCATTTTTTACACTTAGTGTAGGTATTGGTGCTATGGAGATCTTCGGAAGCTACATGAAGAAGGATAGAACCATAGGTGGCGAAGCTGTCAACATAGTAGTACTTGATACATTCGTTGCACTTATGGCTGGGTTTATTATTATACCAGCATGTTTTTCATTTGGAGTACAGCCTGATGCAGGTCCTTCGCTGCTTTTTAAGACACTGCCGAATGTGTTTAACAGCATGACTGGTGGAAGAGTATGGGGAACAGCATTCTTTATATTTATGTCGTTTGCGGCGCTTTCAACGGTTATAGCTGTATTCGAGAATATTATTTCGTTTTACATAGACCTTAAGGGGTATTCAAGAAAAAATGTTGTGTTGTGGAATATTGTGTTTATGTCATTGCTTTCACTTCCAGCAGTATTAGGTTTTAATGTGCTTTCAGGTTTTGAACCACTTGGTCCAGGAACTGGTATTATGGATCTTGAAGACTTTCTTGTATCATATAATCTTCTTCCACTTGGAAGTATGATATTCGTGTTATTCTGTACAAAGAAGAATGGCTGGGGCTGGAAAGACTTCAGACAGGAAGCTAATACAGGTAAGGGCATAAAGTTCCCTGAATGTTTCAGGTTCTATATGAGTTATATACTTCCGGCGATTATTGTAATTGTATATCTTAAGGGATATTATGATACATTTGCAAAGCTTGGAACATCATATCTTGTTGGATGGATGATATTCGCATGCATATTGTTATGTACGATATTTGGTATTGCTAATTATAAGAATAAATAGATTGTGAAAAGATGTCGGATTAAGTTATTAAACCCTGGTCACAGATGCTTAGTGCATATGTGGCTGGGGTTTAACAATTTTTAATACGATAATATTTATAATCTGTGTATTAAGAGTATTTTTCAAGCTCTTTTATATAAGATGAGCTGTTTGTTGATGAAGTATATACCTGATTGTTTAAAAAGTAATCCAGAGCAGCTCTTCTACATTCCTCGATATGAGTTCTCATGGCAGCCTCAGCTTCAGCATATTTATCGTTAATCAGCAAGTTAAGGATTTCCATATGTTCATGCTTGGCATCATGTATATGAGCCTGATTCTGTTTGCTTGAAATTATTATCCTTGTATTTTCCTCAAAAACGCGCTGCATCATGTCAATTATATATTTGTTTCCACAATGTTCAATAATAAAAAGATGCATAGCTGTATCAAGGCGGAAGCTGTTATGTATATCTGTAACAGGTTCTTCGAACTTTTGACAGAATAGGGTAAGCCCTTCCTTAGGAAGATGGGGAGCAGCAAGCTTAAGAGCTATTGGTTCGATTTCTAGTCGTGTCTGGAAAACCTGTATTACATCATTGAAAGTTATATTAGTAACGTATATACCTTTTTTAGGCAGAATCTGGACAAAGCCTTCCATTTCAAGCTTGCTTATGGCTTCTCTTATTGGTGTACGGCTGAGATTAAGATCAGCAGCAAGTTGTGCTTCGTTAATAAGAGATCCAGGTGGGTATACACAATCAACCATTCTTTCTTTTAGCGTGAGGTATGTTTGTTCTTTTAATCCCTTTTTGGACATATTTTCTGTATTTGCCATAATAATTCTCCGTTTCTACGTAGATTTTTGTCTATTCATGTTTTACGTTTAATATAAATGCATGTTAGAGAATGATAATGTGTTAAAATACACATTATTGTTTTATAATGTATCGCGTTTAATAACTGATGTATACATCTATTATATTACACTAATATAAGCTGATTAGCAACAGATAAATTGTTAAAACATTTAGAAAAAAGCTGGTGAGGTAGCTAAAGAATTGATGTGTATCTAAAAAATAATGTTTATTTTTATGGATTTTAATATAATTTGAAAAGGACACTTATATGAAATTACATGTAAAATAAAAACAATGTATTGGTGAAAATGCACAAAAATATAATGAAAAAATTATAGAAAATTAAGCATTGCGTAAACTTAAATAACTGTTGTATACTACAGTTACACAAGAGGTATGCAAATAATCCAAGTAATAATAAGCGCGCATATTATGAAAGCATGGATTTAGCATTTCTTAATCAATGACAGATTTGTATAAAAGTATTTAGTACAGATCCAATAGCGTGTAAATATAATCAATCATACGCTATAAGATTAAAAGGAAATTGTAGGAGGACAATCATATGGATATGATAATCATTCTCGTAGGACTTGCATTGTTACTAGTCCTTACATTAAAGAAAGTGCCGGTTGTATATGCAGCGGCAATCAGTGTTATATTTATAGCACTTTTCAGCAGACTTCCAGTTGTATCAACTATGACAGGTGATTATATGACTGGATTTGCAAACTTTGTTAAATCATCATGGCTTATGCTGTTGTTAGGTGCCATTCTTTCAAAGGTCATGGATATTACAGGAGCAGCAAGGTCAATAGCTTCATTTATTATTGGTAAGCTTGGTGTTAAGTTTGCCATACCAGCTATCGTAATCGCTGGTGGACTTTTAACTTATGGTGGTGTATCTGCCATGGTTTCATGTTTTGCCCTTTATCCAATCACACTTGCGGTATTCAGGGAAGCTGATATGCCAAGAAAACTTATACCTGCAACAATTGGTGCTGGTATATTCACATGGGTAACAATGTTACCGGGTAATCCTCAGGTGCAGAATATTATTCCATCATCATTTCTTCCAACTAATGCTATGGCAGCTCCAGTAGTTGGCGTTGTATGTGGTGTTTTTACACTTGCACTTATTCTGGTTTATCTTATGTGGGAGTCAAACAGGGCCAGGAAAAATGGAGAAGGCTTTATTGTTGATGAAGAAACATCCAAAGTTCTTGCAAAGACAGATGAGATGGAAGCAAATGGAAAGCTGCCTAATGTAGTACTTGCTATTCTTCCTATCGTATGTGTAGCAGTTGTACTGAATGTATTAAAGCAGGATATATCAGTTGCACTTTTATCAGGAATTGTTCTTTGCTGTATATTATTCTTTAAGAATATTACAGGAGTACAGAAGCTGCTTACAGATGCAGTCAGCAGTGCAGCAGTTACAACTATCAATGCATCAGCTATAGTAGCCATAGGTTCAGTGGTTAAAGCAGCACCAGGATTTAACCAGATTGTTAATGGAATTCTTAACTTTAGTACATCAGGTGGTAATCCACTTATTATATTTGGTATTGCTACTACATTATTATGTGGACTTAATGCATCAGGTATGGGAGGACTTTCAACAACACTTTCAGTACTTGCAGAACCATTTATGGCTATGGGAGTTAATCCAGCTATAATGCACAGAATAGGTGTTATTGCATCTGTAGGTCTTGACAGTCTTCCTCATAGCGGCGGTATCGTTGCAGTCCTTGCTATATCAGGAGTTTCATACAAGGAAGGTTATAAATATTTATTCGTAGTAACAGTTGTTATTACATTACTTGCACTCGCACTTGCCTTAGTACTTGGCAACATTATGTATCCTATAGCAGCTTAAAGTGTTATAAAATATCAGTAAAAAACTATAAACATATCAGCAGAAAGGAATAAAGAATTATGAAAGAAGAGTATATTAAGAAAGAAACAACATCATTTAAGGAATTAGTAAAAAACGAGCAGATCTTTGCACCATGTGTATGGGACTGTAGAACTGCAAGAGCAGCGGAACTCACGGGCTTTAAGGCACTTATGTTAAGTGGTGGACAGCTTGCAGAAAGTGTTGCAGGTCTTCCGGATATTGGTCTTATAACAGCAGATGACCTTGTACAGTCAACAGAAAGAATATGTAACTATTCATCACTTCCACTTATAGTAGATGCAGATGATGGATTCGGAGATACTCCACTTACTACATACAGACTTATAAAAAGACTTATAAATGCAGGAGCAAAAGGCTGTACTATCGATGATACAACAGGCATCAGAGGCTGGAACAGATGGGGTTTTGCAATGATGAACGGATATAAGGATGGAGATATCAAGCATGAAGTTGTTTCAAGAGAAAAATGGCTTGCAAAAGTTGCAGCAAGTCTTGAGGCTGCAAAGGGAACAGATTTCTTAGTTATAGCACGTACAGAATGTAAGCTTGAATATGGTATAGATGAGGCTATTGAAAGATGTAAGGCTGCTGAGGCTATGGCAAAGGATATGGGTGTTGATGTTATGACACTTATTATTGGTCTTAAGACTATAGAGGAAGCTGAAAAGGTAAGTAAGGAAGTTAAGGGCTGGAAGATGTGGCCGGATGTTATGAGTAAGAATGGCAAGGCAGATATTAACCTTGATGATGTTATTCCTTATGGATTTAACTTTGTAACATGCCACGTATTTGAGAAAGCATCTATGTTTGGTATGTATGTATATGGTAAGGAAACTTTAAAAGACCGCAATACTGTATTCCATGATGAACACGATATGGGTGGCATGCCAAAAGAAGATATGCCAAAGTGGATTGACATGGGGCTTAACTACTATATTGGAATAGAAGAAGAATTCAATGATATGGCTAAGAAATATAATAAATAATATTCCCCCAATAGATACAGTAAATTAATAAGGTGTATAAGTGTATTGATAAAAATATAGTAAGAAAATACTGTCAGAGCAGATGTCTATGTTATGTAATGTTGATTATATAAACATGAGTCTGCACTGACAGGAAAGGAGATATGTATGGTTCGTAAAAGAGATGATAAAATATATGATAAAAAACCGAGTCCCTTCAATGGAACTGGAGAAATACTTGTAAGAAGTCTTCTTAATGGAGAGGATGAGATGTATAAAGCAGGCAGAGTATTTGGACATACAACAGTATATCCAGGTTCTGCTATAGGATACCATATTCATAATGGTGAGTCAGAAACCTATTATATATTAAGCGGTACAGCAAAGTATAATGATAATGGTGTTATAAAGACAGTTACAGCTGGAGATGTTACATTTACAGGTTCAGGTGAAGGTCATGGAATAGAGGCGATAGGTAACGAGCCTGTTGAGATGATTGCTCTTATCTTATATGATAAAAGATAAGAAGGTTTGATTAATATGCTGATAACTTCAAGGCTTATCAGAAGATTTGCCCATAATACAGAACCCTCCATAATATAAACCCTGATATATGTTGACTTAAGGTTCTGTGAAGTTATTAAACCCTGCTATAGTTGATTAGTTGTAATCACTATAGCAGGGATTTTTTAGTATATACTTTTAATATATTGCTTTTAATATATTAAAAGTATATTGTTATCAGTTTATTATAGTATCAGTAAAAAGTATATAAGCGCTATATTGAAAATAAGCATAATGCGTGGAATAATTAACAGTATATAATTAACCAGCAATAAATCTCATAAGAAGTTCAACTATGAATACAGCAGCACAGCTAAACATAGCAACCTGAAAAAGACTTTTTCCCATCCAGGCAAGTACAACAGCTATCACAAATGCAATAGCGGCGGATATAACACTGTTTGTAGATTCAAGTATGGCAGGAAACGTCATAACTGCCAGTGTTACATAAGGTACATAATACAGGAAAGACTTGATGGTTGTATTCTTGATTTCTTTTCTGATAAGTGTAAGCGGCAGTGTTCGGATAAGGTATGTTACAGCTGCCATTATAAGTATGTATATATAAGTATTATGTAAAAGCATTTATTTTAGCTCCTTTAGTTTTAACATTCGTTTTCTTTAACAGGAAACAATACAGCAGCCGCTAGTGAAATAACTACTGTAAGAATAATAATACGTGTTCCAGATGATATCGAACTGACAACAGGTGCATAAGAGAATATGCAGCTTATAATCATAGATATAGCAACAACGCAAGCTACAATTTTGTTCTTTCTTGCTGGTGGAATGATGATAGCAATAAACATTCCATATAGTCCGACACTTAGCGCACTTACGATGCTTGCTGGAAGTATGTTTCCAAAAAGTACACCAAAGTAGGTTCCAAGAACCCAGGCTGGGGATGCAACAAGCACCATACCATACATATAGGCTGGATTAAGCTTTTCAGGAACAGATACACATAATCCAAATATTTCATCAGTAACAAAAAGTCCCATGATCAGTCTGTGAAAAAAAGGCATTTTGTTGTCAAGCTTCTGGCTTAACGCACACGACATAAGAAAGTATCGTGCATTGATTATAAGCTCCATGACAGCTATTTCTGTATATGTGGCGAGTGCGGCTATAAGCGTGAATCCGGCGAATTCTCCAGCAGATGCGTGGCAGGTTATACTTGCCAGGGCAGCCTGCAGTGCTGTTAATCCAGCATTTTTGGCAGCTATACCAAGAGTGAAGGATACAGCCAGATATCCAAGGGCTATTGGCATACCATTGTGTATGCCTTTTTTCAGCCAGTATGATGTAGAAGTGTTCATAAAGTTCTCCATTTCTATCTATTAGTAGGAAAATATATCATTT
>FR886187.1:23210-24290 GCA_000436475.1 Eubacterium sp. CAG:248 | reverse complement strand
CACCATATAAATTAAAGTGTCAAAAATATAAAATTATCGACAAAAGTATAAAAATTATTCTCTTCATTAGTTTTGAACAGCACTGTGTATTGATAATTATTTATCAAACTTACATAAAAATCAAAGTTGATATTTGCATAAAGTATTTCAAAAACAACGCTGAATTGTATAAAATGCACAAAATAAGACATATAACTTTATAGAACTTTGATAATTGATTATACACCGGTATACTGGTATACTGCAAGTGTCAAAAACAAAGACAAAAAGTTAACAAACATTTAAAAAACAATCAATAACAAAGTTTAAGGAGGAAAAATATTATGAATACAACATTTGATTTAGGAAACGGATTAAAGGTGATCGATCTTACAAAGCCATTAGACCCAAAGACAGAGTCGAGAAGATGCCATCTTATCAGATATAATACAGGTGGACCAATCCCTGATTTCCATACAGCTATGGATCTTACAAGCCACCTTGGAACACATTGTGAGTGTCCTTATCATCATGATGATAACTGGCCATCAGTTGCAGAGCTTCCACTTACAACATTTATGGGAAGAGCAATATATGTAGATTTCAAGGAAACACTTCCTCATAGAAAGCACATCAGTGCAGCAGACCTTGATAAGGCAACAGAGGGCTGGGTTAAGGAAGGAGATATTCTTATCATAGATTCTTCTTATAAGATTGATCCATTCACACCTGATACTAATACAGATAAGGATCAGAGATTATTAGTTAATGGTGAAACAGCACAGTGGTGTGTAGACCACAAGATTAAGTGTGTAGGCTTTGGTGATGGAGTTTCAATTGAGAATTGCAACGAAGATGTTAAGCCTTTCCACGATATCTGTATGGCAGAAAACATAGTATTCCTTGAAGTATTAAAGAATCTTGATAAGCTTTCACAGGATACATTCTTCATGTCATATTCACCACTTCCAATCTATGGATTAGATTCATGCCCTATTAGAGCATATGCAATTGAAGGACTTGCTGAATTTACAAGATAATATAGAAAAGCGTTACGGTTGATAATCAGCCGGTAAGTCTGTAAAAGCTGATGACTATGAT
>FR886187.1:0-23177 GCA_000436475.1 Eubacterium sp. CAG:248 | reverse complement strand
GAGGAAAATGATGACTGTGATTATTATAGAGGCTTTTAAACAGGTGATAATATTACCGGCTGGATTTTAAAGTATGCTATATATAAAGTATATTGTATAATATGAAGTATTACGGTTCAGAAATGGAGGATAATGTGAAAAATAAGATTTTTCACACGCAAGATTTGTGCTTCGCACAAACTTGAGATGCGCAAAGAAGCAGCGCAAGAATGGAGGATCACTATGAAGATAGCAGTACTTGGAGCTGGTGCTATGGGTTCTATATATGGAGGCCATCTTTCAATAAACAATGATGTTTATATGATAGATAAGAAGGAAGAGCTTGTTGAAAAGATTAATGCAGATGGATTGAAGCTATATGAGAATGATAAAGATGTCATATACCATCCAAAGGCATTACTTAGCAGCGAAGGAATAGGTGAGGTTGATCTTGTTATTATATTTGTCAAGGCATTATATTCTAGAGCTGCTCTTATGGAAAATAAGGCTATAATCGGTGATAATACTTATGTTTTAACTCTTCAGAATGGTGCCGGACACGAAGATATTATTGAAGAGTTCGTTCCTAAGGAAAGAATTATTATAGGAACAACAGAAGATAATGGAGCTATTCTTGATAACGGATATGTAAGAAGGGGCGGTAAGGGTAAGACTAACATTGGCATGCTTGTAGAAGATAAGAAGGGTATGCTTGATAAAGTAAAGGAATGTTTTGATGGATGTGGTTTTGATACACACATTTACAGTAACATACAACAGCTTATATGGGATAAGCTTTTTACGAATGTCTCACTTAGTGCATTAACAGGAGTGCTTCAGGTGCCTATCGGCTTCATCGCAGAGGATAAATATGCATGGAATATGACAGTTACACTTATAAAAGAAGCAATGCAGGTAGCAAAGGCTATGGGACTTGAGTTTGATGAAGATGAGATGATTGAGAGAGTAAGAAATACATCTATCAACTCGCCAGAAGGAAGGACTTCTATATATGCAGACTTAAAGGCAGGAAGACTTACAGAGGTTAATACAATAAGTGGTGCAGTTGTTAAGGCGGGAGACAGACTTGGAATTCCGGTTCCTTCGCATAAAATGATAGTTAATATGGTTCACGCCATGGAGAATAAAAGCAAAAATAATGTCCAGTAAATAAGCATTTAAAACGTCATTACTGGATTGAATATTGAATTAAATACTGAATTAAATACGAAATGTCTGCAGGTGAAAGGCAGACAGAAGGGAGCAGAGATGATATTTTCATCAATTCACACACAGGATGATTATTCTAATTATCCAAAGGCAGTACAGAGAGCTATAGAATATTTAAAGAGCAATGATTTTACTAAAATGGAAACAGGTGTATATGAAATAGAAGGTAAACAGTTATATGCACAGGTATTCGATGCTATGACAGAACCAGTAAGTGATAGAAAACCAGAGGTTCACGAAAAGTACTTAGATGTCCAGTTCCTTGTAACAGGAAGAGAAAAGTTAGGCTTTACACCAGATACAGGACATTATGAGGTGGATGAAAGATTCGATGAAAGAGATCTTATATTCTACAAGAAGGTAGAAAATGAAGGCTTTATCACCTCAACACCAGGATGTTTCTGTGTATTCTTTCCAACAGATGTACACAGACCACAGGTTGCAGATGGAGAACCTATGGAAGTAAGAAAGGTTGTAGTCAAGGTAAGCTTAGAGCTTTTAAAGTAATCAGGCAGATGCATTAGAGCAAAGCTGTCAGTTGTTTATCAGGGTTTATGACTGACGGTTGAAATGTATCAGATATGGAGGAATTTATGGGCAAGAAAATAATAGCATTATTATTATGCATAACAATGCTGGCCAGTCTTACACTTACAGGATGTTCAACTGACAGTGCAGACGGTCAGGAAGTAAAGATTATAAGAGTAGCATTTAACCAGAATGAGAATCATCCACAGTATAAAGCTATGAAGGAACTTGGTGAAAAGTTCGAAAAGGCGACTAATGGAAGATACAAGATGACTATATATGCCAATGGTGTACTTGGCGAGCAGGGTTCCATGGCAGAGTTTATAAGAACAGGAGCTCTTGATATGGCTATCGTACCCTGTTCAGTTCCAGAAGGATATGATTCTGATTTTGCTATCGTAGGTGCCCCTTATCTTTATAAGGATATGGATCACTTAAGAAGAGCAACAGAAACTGGTGTGTTTACAGATCTTTTTAAGTCAACAAGAAAGTATAATTTTGAGGTTCTTACAATATATACAGCTGGTGAGAGAAATATATATGCAGCCAAGCCTATCAACTCAGCAGAGGATCTTAAGGGTATGATCGTCAGAGTTAATGATAGTACAACATATCTTAACATGGTTAAGTATATGGGTGGTACAGGTACAGCAATGTCTCAGTCAGAGGTATATACAGCACTTCAGCAGGGCGTTATAGATGCAGGTGAAAACAGTGAACTTGTATATTCAGATTTCAAGCATTATGAAGTGGCTAAGTATTATTCATATACAAGACATATTGTACATCCAGATGTAGTAGTAGCAAGTACTAACTTCCTTGACAGTTTATCAGCAGAGGATAGAAAGATATTCGACCAGCTTGTCATGGAATCAACAGATTATGAGTTCGATACATTTAAGGATGCTGTAGAAAAGGGCAAGGAAGAAGCAGAAGCCCATGGAGCAATCTTTGTATATCCTGATACTAACGAATTCAGGGAAAAATGTCAGCCATTACTTGATAGTATCGCTAACCAGTCAGATATGACAAAGGATATATATAATAAGGTAGAAGCTCTACGTAATCAGGATTAATGAGGAGGTGTACTTATATGAAAATAGTTAAGAATATACTAGATAAGATAACTTCGTATGCAAGCGTATTCATATTTATTATGATGGTGCTTATGGTAACTTACCAGGTAGTTGCAAGATATATCTTCTCTTCACCAAGCAGTGTGACAGAGATTCTTACAAGATATTCATTCGTATGGTTGATAATTATATCTGCAACTTATATGTTTGGACAGAGAGAACATATCAATATAGCAGTTTTAAAGGATAAGCTTCCAGGAAAAGCAAAGACAGTGGTAAACATTATAATTGAATGTGTAACTATAGTGTTTGCAGGACTTATAATGGTATTCGGCGGCTTTAAGATTACACAGATGAATTTTGTACAGTACGATTCAATCTTACATATTCCAACAGGTATTATATATTCTATAATTCCAATATGTGGCGTGATTATTATATTCTACAGCATATATAATATCGGTCTTGAGCTTAAGAAGAAGGCAGAATAGGAGGTAAATATGAGTATAGCATTACAGGTAGCTTTAGTAATGGTTACAATACTGGTAGTACTGCTTGTTATCGGTGCTCCAATCGGTGTAGCCATAGGTATGTCATCAGCAGTTTCAATGATATGTATGATTCCAGCAGATGTTTCTTTCGCAACATCAGCACAGAGAATATTCGCGGGTTCTAACTCGTTTTCACTTATAGCTATTCCATTTTTCATTCTTGCAGGTAACATAATGAATAATGGTGGCATAGCACAGAGACTTGTAAACTGTGCAAAGGTAATTAGTGGACGTATGCCTGGTGCACTTGCACAGTCAAACGTAGTAGCTAATATGTTATTCGGAGCAATCTCAGGCTCAGGTGCAGCAGCTGCTGCTGCCATGGGTGGTACAATCGGACCACTTGAAGAAAAGGAAGGTTATGATAAGAACTATAGTACAGCAGTTAACGTAGCATCTGCTCCAGTAGGTATGCTTATCCCACCAAGTAACACTATGATCGTTTATTCAAGCGTTGCAGGCAGTGTTTCTATAGCAGCACTTTTTATGGCAGGTTATATTCCAGGTATTCTCTGGGGTGGTGCAGTTATGGTGCTTGCAGGTATCATGGCTAAGAAGCGTGGATATCAGGCAGAATCAAGAGTTCCACTTAAGGTTGCTATTAAGACTTTCTGGCAGGCAATACCAAGTCTTTTACTTATCGTAATCGTAATCGGAGGTATCCTTGGAGGTATCTTTACAGCAACAGAGGGTTCTGCTATTGCAGTAGTGTATGCAACGGTATTATCACTTATATACAGAGCATTTAAGATTAAGGATATTCCTAGAATTGTCCTTGAAGCAGCTAAGACAACAGGTATTATCACATTTATGATTGGTCTTTCATCTATTATGTCATGGGCTATGGCATTTACAGGAATTCCGGATATGATAGCTAAGGCAATACTTGGTCTTACAACTAACAAGTTCCTTATATTACTTCTTATAAATGTATTATTACTTGTAGTTGGTACATTTATGGATGTAACACCAGCGATACTGATATTTACACCTATCCTGTTACCAATCTGTAAGTCACTTGGCATGGATGCTATCCACTTTGGTATATTACTATGCTTCAACTTATCTATTGGTACAATAACACCTCCTGTAGGTACAATCCTCTTTACAGGCTGCCGTGTTGGTGGAACGACAATCGAGAGCGTTATAAAGACACTGCTTCCTTACTTCGGAGTAATCCTTATAGCATTGTTACTTGTAACATATATTCCTCAGATATCAATGTTCCTTCCACATATACTTGGTCTTGTATAGTGTTGGATAATGTTTAATGATTATCAGATAAGATTGATTTATTGAACTGGTACAAATGTGAATCACATCACATTTATATAAACTTTTTTCCTAATATAAAACACCATGAAAGTTAAAAGGCTTTCATGGTGTTTTTTGTAGTTAGATTGATTTTCATGTAATAGATTATGGCATTCAAGAATGGTGTTAAAGTAGAAGTTACAATAGATATAAACAATATAGAAAATAAAGTGACTGAAAGTGATAAGAAATTAATTGATAATAAGCTTAAAGCTGATGAAAAGCTTATGCTGATTTATGTATATAATATAAATATTAACGTGAGTTTTACTGAAAATTTCACGTTGATTTAACTGGAAATTTTACGTTGATTTAAGTTGACATATAAATGACCAGATTATAAAATGAAAAAGTTGAATAAGCATGAAAATGCTTATATAAAATTAAAAAGTGAGGTGACGATAATGGACGGGCATGATAGTCCTCGAATAGGAAGCAATGACATAGATTATAAGCCGACAAAGCTATTGTCTGCGTTTCTAAAAGGGACGTGTGCAATAGTCTGTTAAAGTCGCCTGTTTTCTAATCTTTGTCATTGTTCTTTTAACATTTTAATAGTGAAAGGAGAATAATGATGAATAAGATTCTATCTAATGTAGTTATTCATAAGGATTATAGCAAAGATATAGTGAGAATCCTTAAAAGTAACAGATCTGATGAGGTAATCCGTAAAAAATTATCGAAATATCATGAGAATGATATAGCTGATGCAGTAAAACTACTAGATAAAGATACCAGAATTCGTCTTTATAAGATTCTTGGTGTTGAGTGGACTGCAGAGGTGTTCTCATATCTGGAGGATACACCAGAGTATATAGAAGAACTGTCTGTGGATGAGGCTGCAGATGTCCTCGAAAAGATGGATGCAGATGATGCTGTAGATATCCTTGATAATGTGTCAGAGGAAGAAAGACAGGCTCTGATATCACATATGGAGAAGGATGCCAAGGAAGATGTATGTCTGATTTATTCATATAATGATGATGAGATTGGTAGTAAGATGACTACTAACTTTATATGTATAAACAACAGGCAGACTATAAAGGGTGCAATGAAAGAGCTTGTATCACAGGCAGAAGAAAACGATAACGTAAATACAATATATGTTGTTGATGACAACAATATATATTATGGAGCAATAGATTTAAAGGATCTTATTGTTGCAAGGGAGTATCAGAAGCTTGAAGATATAATCAGTACATCTTATCCATATGTATATGCTCATGAAAAGATGAGCGAATGTATCGAAGACTTAAAGGATTACAGTGAAGATTCAATTCCAGTATTAAACAAAGATAAAGAAATAATAGGTGTTATCACATCTTCTGATATAGTAGAAGCTGTTGATGAAGAGATGAGTGATGATTATGCAAAGCTTGCTGGTTTAACTGAGGAAAATGACCTTACAGAGGGGCTTTTTGCCAGTATGAAAAAACGACTTCCATGGCTTATATTATTACTTTTTTTAGGCATGGGAGTGTCATCAGTAGTAGGCATATTTGAAAATGTAGTATCACAGCTTGCAATTATAGTATGCTTCCAGTCACTTATACTTGATATGGCAGGTAATGTAGGAACACAGTCACTTGCTGTTACAATCAGGGTGCTTATGGATGAAAATATATCAGCTAAACAGAAGTTAGAGTTCGTCTTAAAGGAAATGCGTATAGGCTTTGCTAATGGTCTGTTGTTAGGCTCTATGGCGTTTGTATTGCTTGGCATATATATTATGGTTGTAAAAGGCAAGCCATGGCACTACGCATTCGCTATATCAGGCTGTGTTGGAGTATCACTACTGCTGGCTATGCTCATATCCAGCCTTATAGGAGTGCTTACACCTATGTTTTTCCATAAGATAAAGATAGATCCTGCAGTAGCTTCAGGACCACTTATAACAACTATCAATGACCTTGTTGCAGTTGTTACATATTATGGACTGGCTGCTATTGTTCTTATAGGTATGCTGCATATAACGGGCTAATATACATTTTATAATATTTATAATATTTATAATACTTATAATATTTAAAATCATATTTAATGATTGCAAAATACGAGGATAGAGTGTAAAATTGTAGCGTATATTTTTGAGGATTGTGCTTATACAGAGTATCAAAGCAGGAAAATCCACAGTATATATAGAAAAAAATAGGAGAAATAGTGGAAACATTATAAAGGATTATGGAAGAATTACTTGAGATATTAAAGAGTTTACACCCAGAGGTTGATTATGAAACAGAGGATAAGCTTGTAGACAATAAGATTCTGGATTCGTTTGATATCGTTACATTGATGTCAGAAATCTGGGAGCACTTTGGAGTAGAGATATTAGCAGAGCATCTTGAAGCTAAGAACTTTAATTCTGCACAGGCTATATATAATCTTATTGAAGAATTAGAAGATTAATTATGTGCTGTCACACTGAGGAGTATAGTATTAGTCTAACCCTTAGAGTGACAGCTTTTTAGTGTGATAATAAAACTAAGGAAAAGGACGATATGTTATTTACATCTTATAAGTTTATTTTATTTTTATTAATATTGTTTATATTATACTATGCAATACCGTCAAAACATCAGTGGAAGCTGCTGCTTATTTTCAGTTATGCTTTTTATTTGTTTGCAGGACCTAAGTATATAATATATATACTTGTATCATCTGTAACTATACATATAACAGCATTATTAATACAGAAGATTACAGATGAACAGAAAGAATATCTGGCAGCTAATAAAGAAACAATGACGAGGGAAGATAAGAAGGAGTACAAGCTTTCATGCAAATCAAGACAGAGAAAATGGCTTGTGTTAGGACTTCTTATTAATTTTGGTATATTATTTGGCGTAAAATATACTGGATTTTTTATTAAAAATGCCAATTCATTTATGAGTATCTTTGGGAAAAATGATATTTTTCCTTCTGTTAATATTGTACTGCCATTAGGTATTTCATTTTATACACTTCAGGCAACAGGATATTTGATAGATGTATACAGAAATGTAGTCAGGGCACAGACAAATATTTTCCGTACATCATTATTCATATCTTTCTTTCCGCAACTGATACAGGGTCCTATAAGCCGATATGGAGATTTATCTAAAACTCTATATGAGGCACATGCATTTGACAGTGCTGAGTTCTTTAAAGGAATACAGCGTATCATATGGGGCTTTTTTAAGAAGATGGTGATTGCAGATTGCGTTGCCACAGGTGTTCTTACTATAGTTGGTGACTTAAGTACTTACAATGGAGCATATGTACTGGTTGTTATATTCCTTTATACGTTAGATTTATATGCTGATTTTACAGGTGGAATAGATATAACTATAGGAATTGCACAGTCACTTGGAATAAAGGTTGCAGAGAACTTTGAACATCCATATTTTTCAAAAAGTCTTAAAGAATATTGGAGAAGATGGCATATTACCATGTGCGAATGGTTCAGGATATATGTGTTTTATTCAATATCGTCAGGTAAGACAATAAAGAAAGTAACTAAATTTACTAGAAATCATTTTGGTGAATATATAGGAAAAAGACTGCCTGTATATGCTACCTCTTTTATAACATGGTTTGCTACTGGTATATGGCATGGTGCAAGCTGGAATTTCATACTGTGGGGATTATTAAACTGGATTATTCTTATGGTATCAGAGGAATTCGAACCACGTTATGAGAAGTTCCACGAAAAGAATGGATGGAGCAATACATTGGCATACAGGATATTTCAGATGCTAAGGACATTCTTACTTGTGAGCTGCCTGAATTTGTTTGACTGTTATGCAACAGTATCAGAAACAATGAGAGCATTTGCTTCTATATTTACAGCAGGTAACTGGAATATATTATTTAACGGTGCATTGCTTAATATAGGATTAAAACAGACGGATTATCTGGTCCTTATAATTGGTACATTTGTTATGCTTTTAGTAAGTGTCATACAAAGAAAAGGTTCTATCAGGGACAGACTTAACGAGAAACCATACATATTACGTGCATTTATATGGGGAATACTTGTTATATGCATATTAGTATTTGGAACTTATGGTATCGGTTATGACAGCAGTCAGTTTATATATAACAGATTCTAGGGATTGAAACACACTTTAAAGATGGGAAAAATATGAGTAAAAAGAAGAAATTATTAATCAGAGTTATTAGTACTTTTATTATATTTGCGGTTGTCTTTATGTTGATTCAGAGGCTGCTTATGCCTAAGTATGTTGACGATGTCGTAGAAGGCAATCTTATAAAAGAATATTATCAGGAAGAAAATAAAGATTATGATGTTATCTTTATCGGTGATTGTGAAGTATACGAAAACTTTTCGCCGGTCAAGTTATGGACAGAATATGGAATTAACAGTTACATAAGAGGAAGTGCTGAACAGTATATATGGCAGTCTTACTATCTTTTAGAAGATACATTAAGATATCAAAAACCACAGGTGGTTGTGTTTAATATACAGTCTTTGCAGTTTAATGAGTCACAGTCAGAGGCATATAACAGAATGACTCTTGATGGCATGAAGTGGTCAATGTCAAAGGTAAATGCTATTAATGCATCTATGAAGGAAAATGAGCATTTTATAGAATATGTATTTCCATTGCTTCGTTATCATTCAAGATGGAGTGAGCTGACAGCATCGGATGTAAAGTATATGTTTAAGCAGCCGGATAAAATATCACATAATGGCTATTATATGAGAGTTGATACAAAACCAGCCAATAATGTGCCAAAGGGAAGAATGCTTACTGACTATAGTTTTGGTGATAACGCATGGAACTATCTTGATAAAATGCGTGAATTGTGTGATAAAAACGGAATAACACTACTACTTGTAAAAGCACCAAGTCTTTATCCATACTGGTATGACGAATATGACGAGCAGGTAGTTGACTATGCACATAAGTATAATCTTACTTATATTAATCTGTTGAAAGAGTCGGATGAAACAGGTATAGATTATCAGACAGACACATATGATGCCGGCCTTCATATGAATCTGTCAGGTGCGGAAAAGCTATCTGTGTATATTGGAAATATTTTACAAAATTATATGAATGTATCAGACAGAAGAGATAATAAGGAATTGTCTGATATATGGAATAAAAAGATAGGTGAATACGAAGCTGATATAAAGAAACAGTGCGAATATTACAATGTTACATTACAAAGATGATGTAAAATATCAGCAAGGCAGAAAAGGAAGGATAAAATGTGTGGAATAAGCGGGATATTTAACTGGAATAAGAAAGAGGAAATAAACAGAAACATACTTGATAATATGTTAGAAAAGATAAAGCATAGAGGTCCGGATGGAAAAGATATGTATGTAGATGACTGTGTGGGACTTGGATTTAACAGACTTAGCTTTCTGGATCTGAATGGTGGTATGCAGCCTATTTCCAATGAAGATAACAGTATTGTAATGGTGTGTAATGGAGAAATCTTTAACTATAAAGAATTAAGAGCCGGACTTATAAAAAATGGACATAAATTTCGTACAGAAACAGATATCGAAACTATAATACATCTGTATGAAGAGGAAGGTATAGAATGTGTTAAAAAGTTAAATGGACAGTTTGCAATAGCACTTTATGACAAGAATAAGAAAACTCTTATGCTTGTAAGGGATCATGTAGGAATATGTCCGTTGTTTTATACAGCATGTGATGAAAGAATCATATTTGCATCAGAGATAAAAGCTATACTAGAATATCCTAAGATAGAGCGAAGGATTAATATGAAGGCTGTTGACCAGCTTATGAATTATCCGGGTGTGGTATCGCCTGATACATTTTTTAAGAATATATATTCAGTAAAGCCTGGACACATGCTTATTATAAAACCTCATGAAGATATTAAAGATGTTGAATACTGGGACCTTATATATAAGAATGATGAGGAAGATAAGGGCGAAGCTTACTATGTTGAAAAATTAAGAGAACTTTTAAAACAGGCAATATCAAGAAGACTTATAGCTGATGTTCCTATTGGATTCTACGTATCAGGTGGACTTGACAGCTCAATGGTTGCCTGTTATATAGGAAAATATCTTCTTAATAGTTACTATTCATTTTCAGCCGAGATAGGAGAGGGAGATCTTGATGAAAGTCGTTTCCAAAAGCTTGTACATGAGCGTGTAAAGTCAGAACACCTTAAAGTAAAAGTAGCAGAAGATGAAATATGGAATAACATACCGGATGTTATATATCATGCAGAAAGTGCCGTAAAGGAAAGCTACGATACAGCAGCATATCTTCTTTCACAGCTTGTAAGTACAACTCCTGCAAAGGCTGTTCTTACAGGTCAGGGAGCAGATGAATATTTCTATGGATATGTTGGATATATGGTAGATGCTTTCCGTAGAATGACAAAGGATAAGATGACAAAGGAAGAATGTGAGATTAACGAAAGATTATGGGGAGATCCATATTTCCAGTTTGAGAGGAATCATGGGGAAATACGAAAAATACATACCAGGTTATACAGTAAAGATATCCGTACAGAGATAGACAGTTTCTCAGCATTTGCAACAAGTCCTATAGATGTAAATAAAGTAAAAGGATTAAGTTCACAGAAGAGAAGGTCATATATTGATAACAAATTAAGATTGTCAGATCATCTTCTTGGGGAACACGGCGACAGAATGTTTTTCTCACATTCAATCGAGGGAAGACATCCATTCCTTGACAGGGAGCTTATAGATTTTGTTATCACAATTCCTGATAAATATAAGCTTAGGGGAGTTAATGAAAAGTATATCTTGAAAAAAGCTGGTGAAGGGATAGTTCCGGATGAGATTCTTAAAAGAAAGAAGTTCCCGTTTCAGGCACCAGGCATGTCAGCTATGATTAAGAAACCTGCCAAGATAGATTATCTTAACGAGGAGCTTATAAGAAAACAGGGGATATTTGATGCTGATTATGTTCTTGAACTAAAGAAGATGTACAGTTCTAAAGATTTCAAGCTTATGGGTGCATATGAGATAGACTATCTGCTTATAGTGATGACAGTTACTATGTTATGTGAACAGTATTCATTAACTTTGTAGATTGACCTTTGTATTATGAATTATGTAAAAGGTCATATTTGTAAAGATCGGAGATATATATGAAAAATAAAGTGGGATTAAAGGATTTTATCAGAAAGAACATGAAAGCGGTTATTGCTATAGCAGTGGTTATAATAGCAGTTGTCGCAGCGGTTATTGTGCTTGTTGTGTATGAGCAGGGGCTTGTTTATAAGGTATGCAGGGTCGAAGCCGGAGTATCCATAGATGTAGCTGAATTTTTGAAGAAAAATGATGAAAAAGCTTACATAGACGGATATGGAAAAACAATAGACGCAGATGTTCCAGGAGAATATGTAATCAATGTAAAAACAGGATTATTTAAGCATAAGTCAAAGCTTATAGTTATGGATACTATAGCTCCTGAATTAGAAGTTCAGGATATGACAGCTGGTTATGGTGAAAGCATAGAAGCTGAACGGTTTGTTTCAAGATTATCAGATGCTACACAGGTAACTGTATCATATGCGAAAGAACCTGATTTTAAAAAATATGGTATGCAGACTGTAACTATATGTGCAACAGATATGGGAGGCAATACTACACAAAAGAGTGCACAGCTTATGGTATGGCCTGTAAAGAATAAGATGACATTAGAGGCAGGCAGTGAAAAGCCGGGTATTGCTGATTTTCTCCTTGATGGGAATATTGGCAGTGCAGAATTTGTAACAGACATGGAACAGGTGAGTATGAACCACGTAGCAGATTATGCGATAGATATTCAGGTTGGTGATGAAGTGTATTCTGTTGTATTAAGTGTTGTTGATACTAAAGCTCCTGTCATAAGTGTAAAAGATATAGAAGGATATGCCATAATTAAAAGAGAAGCATCGCAGTTTGTTACAGAATGTGAAGATGAAACAGACGTGATATTTACATATGAAAGCGAACCGGATCTTAAGCTTATTGGTACACAGAAGCTTGTGATAATTGCTACGGATGAAGCTGGTAATACTGCAAATGCAGAAGTTTCACTTACGTTAAATGAGGATACAGAACCACCAGTTATAATAGGTGCAGAGGATATGCAGGTGCATATAGGCAATACAATATCGTATAGAAGTGTTGTTAAAGCTGAGGATAACTGCCCAGAAGAACTTAATTTCGTTATAGATTCAAGTAGTGTAAATGTGAATGTAGTGGGTGATTATATTGTTAAGTGTACTGCAACAGATGCAGCAGGCAACTCAACAGAGGCATCATTTACAGTTAAGGTAAGAGAAGAACAATATACGGTTGAAGAAGTATATTCATACGCAGATGCAGCATTATCAACTATAATCACAGATGGCATGTCACAGAGAGATAAAGCATATGCCATATTCTGGTATGTCAGAAGACATCTTTCATATTATGATTATTCTGATAAGAGCAGCTGGGTAAAGGCAGCAGGAGAGGCATTTACAAAGGGACGTGGTGACTGCTTTACATATGCAAGTATGGCAAAGGTACTTCTTACAAGAGCCGGAATTACTAATATGGATATAGAAAGAATACCATCTGGTAATGAATTGCATTACTGGAGTATTGTTGATATTGGAGATGGACATGGATGGTATCATTTCGATACGACACCACGTTTACCGGAAAGACCTGAATTCTTCCTCTGGACAGATGCACAGATGCAGGAATATTCGGCAGGACATTATAACTGCTTTAATTACGACAGATCAGCTTATCCGGAAATTCCTTAACATGCGGACGGAAAACAGAATCTGCATGCAATAAACAGAACAAAGGAGGCTGACAGACCAATGAAGATATTAGGTGTCATAGGAGGACTTGGTCCACTTGCAACCGTATATTTTATGCAGCTTGTAGTGGAAATGACAGATGCCAGTAAAGATCAGGAACATATAGAGATGATAGTACATAGCAGACCTTCTATACCAGACAGGACGAATTATATATTAAAACGCAGTGAAGATAATCCGCTGCCACACATGCTTGATATAGAGAAAAAGCTTGTAAGCCAGGGAGCGCAGGTGATAGCTATTCCATGCATAACAGCTCATTATTTCCAGCCGGAGCTTGACAGACATGGCATAAAGGTTATAAATGCAATAAAGGAAACCGCAGTATATCTGAAAAAATCAGGTATCCGCAAAGCTGGAATAATGGCAACGGATGGAACAATAGAAAGCGGACTTTTCCAGGAAGCTTTTAAGGAATATGATATAGATTTCATAGTTCCAGATGAGGACAATCAGAAAAAAGTAATGAGTCTTATATACAACGATATAAAAGCAGGAAAGAAACCACAGATTGATAAGTTCTTTGAAGTAAAGCAGATGTTACATGATGGTGGTGCTGAGGTTGTGCTGTTAGGCTGCACAGAACTTTCAATCATAAAAAGGGATTGTGACACTGGCAGAGGAGTGTTAGATGTTATGGAAGTACTTGCACAGCAGTCAGTTATTGAGTGTGGAAAGTTAAAACCTGAATATAATAATCTGATAACAGAGTGATAAAGTAATTGTGGTAATCATAAAGCGATTAATAAATATACTATGTGTAGTTTTAGTATAAATATGTCTATGCATAAATGATAACAGGAGGCAGATATATGCAGAATAATGTAATGGATTATCTTAATGAAATTGTTAAAATAAAACCGGATAAAACAGCATTTGCCAATGAAACAGATGCTTATACTTTTAAAGAAGTATATGATATGAGCCGTTCGGTTGCAACATACCTTGCTAAAAAGGATATATATAACAAACCAGTTGTTGTGTTTATGAGAAAGCACCCAAAGGAAATATTAGCTTTCTTTGGTGCGATAACATCTGGTAATTTCTATGTGCCAGTAGATGAAGAAATGCCATTGTCAAGAATCCAGCTTATACTTGATAATGTAAAGTCACCAGTTATAATATGTGATAACGATACATACGAGTGTGCATGTAAGATGAATTATTCCGGAGAAATTGTGCATTTTGATGATATATGTGATGGTGAAGAGGACACAGAACTTCTTAAGGAAATATATGATAATTCAATAGATACAGATCCTATATATATTGTATTCACCTCAGGTTCAACAGGAGTACCAAAGGGGGTTTTGGCATGCCACAGATCTGTAATTGACTACATAGAGCAGCTATCAGAAACTCTTGGGTTTGATGGAGATACTGTATTTGGTAATCAGACACCATTATATTTTGATGCATGTCTGAAAGAATTATATCCTACATTAAAATTCGGTGCTACAACATATCTTATACCAAAGAGCCTTTTTATGATGCCTATAAAGCTTGTTGAATTCATGAATGAGCACAAGGTTAATACTGTATGCTGGGTTGTTTCGGCACTTACGATGATATCAGCATTTGGAACATTCAGAAAAGTAAGACCGGAATATTTAAAAACTATAGCGTTTGGAAGTGAAGTATTTCCTATTAAGCAGTTTAATTTATGGAAAGAGAATCTTCCGGAAGCAAGCTTTACTAACCTTTATGGACCAACAGAGGGAACAGGTATGTGCTGTTATTATAAGGTTGACCGTGACTTTGAGCTTGATGAGGTCATACCGATTGGACATCCATTTAAGAATACACAGATTCTGTTGTTAAAAGACAGAAAAGAACTGGCAAAGCCTGGAGAAGTCGGTGAGATATGCATAAGAGGTACATCAGTAACTCTTGGATATTATAATAATCCTGAAAAAACATCAGAAAGCTATATCCAGAATCCTCTTAATACAGCATATCCTGAAATAATATATTGCACAGGTGATCTTGGAAAGTATAATGAAAATAAAGAACTTGTCTTTGTATCAAGAAAAGATTACCAGATAAAGCATATGGGACACAGGATTGAACTTGGTGAGATTGAGGCCAATGTAAATATGCTTGATGGAATTAAGTTCTCAGGCTGCATATATGACAATGAAAAAGGAAAAATAGTACTTTATTATTCGGGTGATATAACCGATAAAGATATAGCAGTTGAATTAAGAAACAGACTTCCAAGATATATGATTCCTAATCTTATCATCAAGCTTGACAGCATACCTATGACAGCTAATGGCAAGATAGACAGGGTATCATTAAAGAAAATGTATAGTGAACAGTAGGAAGTAAGTATTGTAAATAAATACTGGAAAGGAAAAGTAATGAAGAAGAAAATAGTTAGCGGAATATTAATAGCAGCTACAGTGTTAGCATTAACAGGCTGTGGTAGTTCAGACGAAAAGCAGATATCAGGTAATGTCAATAACAATGAGCAGGCAAAGACACAACAGCAGAAGGGGGCTGGCAGCAGCAAGGACAACAGCAAGAATGAAAATACAGGTAAGGATTATGTATTTAAGATAAATAATACAGAGATTACAATAGATGCTGAGGCAGCTGATATACTTGCAAAACTTGGTGATCCATTATCTAAGTTTGAATCTCCAAGCTGTGCATTTGGTGATCTTGATGTTATATACACATATGGAGGATATGAAGTTGACACATATCAGTTAAAAGGTGTTGATTATATATCAGCGGTAGTTTTACAGGATGATTCGGTATCAACACAGGAAGGCCTTTATATAGGTGCAGATGCATCAAAGGTTGAAGAATTATATGGTAAGCCATCAGAAGTGAATGGAACTAACAAAATATATAATTGCAAGGATATGAAATTAACAATCATCATTAAAGATGATAAAGTTTCTTCTATCCAGTATCTTAATCTCAAGCTTAGTTAATTGTGGATTTTAATAATAGTCTGTCAGCAGTAAAATAAGATTTCAGTTTATGAACTAATAAATGTGATTAGAAAGGAAGCTTAATAAAATATTATGGTTAAACATGTTATATTATGGAAGTTAAAGGAAGAACTTACAGCAGAAGAGAAAGAAAATGTAAAAGCAGGTATTAAGGCAGGTCTTGAGGGACTTGCAGGAAAGATACCAGGACTTGTAGATGTCAAAGTTAATATTAATGGATTACCAACATCAACAGTAGATGTTATGCTTGATACAACATTTACAGATGCAGATGCGCTTAAGGCATACAGCACTAATCCACTTCACGTTGCAGTTGCAGATGGGAAGGTTCGTCCATATACAGCTGTAAGATCATGCCTTGATTATGAAGTGTAGAATTAACTGAAATTATTGATTAAGCTGCGAATATAAAAACTGAATTATTTACGCAGTACTATCGGAAAGGAAGTTTACTATGAGTGATATATTGGAAATAATTAAGACAAGAAGAAGCGTAAGAAAGTATAAAAGTGACATGGTTCCTACAGATATTATAGATAAGATAGTTGAAGCTGGAACATATGCAGCTACAGGCATGAACAGGCAGTCACCTATTATACTCGCTGTTACCGATAAGGAGCTTAGAAATAAGCTTTCTAAGATGAATGCCGCATTTATGGGTAAACCAGAAGACTTTGATCCATTCTATGGTGCACCGGTTGTACTTGTTGTTCTGGCTGATAAGAGTATGCCTACATATGTATATGATGGTTCTTTAGTTATGGGTAATCTTATGCTTGAAGCACATGCGCTTGGCGTAGATAGCTGCTGGATACATAGAGCTAAGGAAGAGTTTGAAAGTGCAGAGGGTAAAGAGATACTTAAATCACTTGGCATAGAAGGTGATTATGAAGGAATTGGACATTGTATACTTGGATATGCAGATGGAGATGAGCCACAGTGCCAGCCAAGAAAGGATAACTGGGTATACAGAGTGTAATAAATGTAAAGTCGCTAATATACACATAAGATTTGCAAAATAAAATTGTGTTATAGATTGACATAATTCATAAGGATATGCTATTATTCATCTATATGAATATATTAAAGACTGGGAAAGAGACTTCTTTTCATGGAACCTGACAGGAAAGTGATGCCACCGACTGAAAGCATACACAGGGAATTGTCAAGAGGAACACTCCGGAGTTGAATATCTGAATTATATCAATGCCCTGGAATATGTTTATAATGCTGAATGTACGCAGCTGTTATAGACAGGTAAGTGATATATGTAGGTTATTACGTTGTACGCGTTAAGTACTTAAAGAGGAATGATAAGAAGCCTGAGTGGTTAAGTTATTGATGAAAAGTTTCTAGATGACAGCTATTCAGAAGCAGATTTCGTTCAATGCGGGTGGTACCGCGGATAATTATGTATTATTCGTCCCGGAATGCTGGTAAGGCATTCCGGGTTTTTTGCGTGCAGATAACGATTGCCAACTAAGTCATATCGTTACAGCCTTTGCAGAAAGCAGGAACAATATATTTATCAGCTGCAACAAGACACACATTAACAATATAAAACAATAAGAGAGGAGCTATTAATAAGATGGCAAACATTTACAGAGATGTCACATTACAGAATGTAAGTGAAAACGACATTGGAAAGCAGATGAAGGTATCAGGATGGGTTGAGAACATCCGTGACCACGGTGGAGTTTCATTTATCGATTTAAGAGATATGTACGGAGTATTACAGGTAGTTATCCGTGAACCAGAACTCTTAAAGGGTATTAAGAAGGAAGAGTGTATCAGTATCGATGGTGTTATGGAACAGAGAGATGAGGAAACATATAATCCTAAGATTCCATCAGGAACTATTGAACTTGAAGCTAAGAAGATTACAGTATTAGGACAGGTTTACCAGCAGGTTCCATTTGAAATCCAGACATCTAAGGAAGTAAGAGAAGATGTAAGACTTAAGTACAGATATTTAGACTTAAGAAATCCTAAGGTTAAGGATAATATGGTATTCCGTTCAAAGGTTATATCATTCCTTCGCCAGAAGATGACAGATATGGGCTTCCTTGAAATCCAGACACCTATTCTTTGTGCTTCATCACCAGAAGGTGCAAGAGATTATATCGTTCCATCAAGAAAATATAAGGGTAAGTTTTATGCACTTCCACAGGCACCACAGCAGTACAAGCAGCTTCTTATGGTATCTGGTTTTGATAAGTATTTCCAGATAGCACCTTGCTTCAGAGATGAAGATGCAAGAGCTGACCGTTCACCAGGAGAATTCTATCAGTTAGACTTTGAGATGAGCTTTGCTACTCAGGAAGAAGTATTTGCAGTAGGTGAAGAAGTGCTTACAGAAACATTTGCAAAGTTTGCACCAGAAGGTTCAGTTGTAACACAGGCTCCTTATCCAATCATAAGCTATAAGCAGGCTATGCTTGAGTTTGGTTCAGATAAGCCAGACCTTAGAAACCCACTTAGAATTATAGATTTGTCCGATTTCTTCAATAAATGTACATTTAAGCCATTCCAGAACAAGACTGTAAGAGCTATTAATGTTCATGCTAAGCTTTCAAAGGGACAGCATGAGAAGCTTCTTAAGTTCGCTACAGGAATCGGTATGGGCGGACTTGGTTACCTTGAGGTTCTTGAAGACCTTTCATATAAGGGACCTATTGATAAGTTTATCCCAGATGAGCTTAAGGGCGAGATCAGAGAGCTTGCAGGACTTCAGGCAGGAGATACAATATTCTTTATCGCTGATAAGGAAGATAAAGCTGCATTCTTTGCAGGACAGATTCGTAACGAGCTTGGCGCACGCCTTGATTTAATAGAGAAAAATGCATACAGATTCTGTTATGTAAATGATTTCCCTATGTTTGAAAGAGATCCTGAAACTAAGAAGATTGGTTTTACACACAATCCATTCTCTATGCCACAGGGTGGTCTTGAAGCACTTAATACTATGGATCCGCTTGATATTCTTGCTTACCAGTATGATATCGTATGTAATGGTGTTGAATTATCATCAGGTGCTGTGCGTAACCATGATATGCAGATTATGGTTAAGGCATTTGAAATTGCCGGATATGATGAAGAAGTACTTAAGGCTAAGTTTGGAGCACTTTACAACGCATTCCAGTTCGGTGCACCACCACATGCAGGTATGGCACCAGGTGTTGACCGTATGATTATGCTCCTTAGAAATGAAGAGAATATCCGTGAGGTTATCCCATTCCCAATGAGTGGTACAGCACAGGATCTTATGTGTGGAGCACCTAATGAGGTAACAGAACAGCAGTTAAGAGAGGTTCATATTAAGGTCAGAGACTAATATGAAAGAAAGGATGGTATGTTATGGCTAATGTGATTAGTGATGAAACTATCGAATATGTAGGTATTCTTGCTAAGCTTGAGCTTTCTGAGTCGGAAAAAGAGGATGCAAAGAAGGATATGGCAAGCATGCTTGATTATATAGATAAGCTTGGCGAGCTTGATACAACAGGTGTTGAGCCTATGTCACACGTATTCCCTGTGAATAATGTCATGAGGGAGGATGTTGTTACTAATGGTGACGGAAGCAAGGATACACTTGCCAATGCACCAGAGGCTAATGAATATGGATTTATAGTTCCTAAGACGGTGGAGTAATAATACTGTATTTTATTGCGTTTTACGTCAGGCAGATGAAGATTACAATATCGGAATATGTTATGTAAAATAACGAAATATATTATGTACAATAACAAAATATATGCAGGAAAGGAAAAATGCTATGAGTTTATTAGATTGTACAGCCGTTGAACTTGCTGCAAAGATTAAGGCAGGTGAAGTGACAGCGGTAGAAGCTATGCAGGCTGTTGTTGCTCAGATTGAAAAGTCTGAAGCAGAGCTTAACTGCTATGTGACATTTGACAAGGAAAAAGCATTACAGGCAGCAGCTAAGGCTGACGAGGATATCAAGGCTGGAAAGCTTACAGGACCTTTAGCTGGTGTACCTTTTGCTATTAAGGATAATATGTGCACAGAAGGCATGCTTACAACATGTTCTTCTAAAATACTTGGTAACTTTGTTCCAACATTTTCTTCTGAAGCAGTTATAAGACTTCAGGAGGCAGGTGCAGTTATTATCGGTAAGACTAATATGGATGAGTTCGCTATGGGCTCAACAACAGAAACAAGTGCATTCGGAGCAACTAAGAATCCAAGAAATACAGAGCACGTTCCTGGTGGTTCGTCAGGTGGTTCAGCTGCAGCAGTTGCAGCAAATGAGTGCTTTGCGGCGCTTGGTTCAGATACAGGTGGTTCTATAAGACAGCCTGCATCTTACTGTGGTGTTGTAGGTATGAAGCCTACTTATGGTACTGTTTCAAGATATGGACTTATAGCTTATGGTTCATCACTTGATCAGATAGGACCATTATGTAAGGATGTAACAGACTGTGCTACTATTATGGAAGTTATAGCAGCAAAGGATGATAAGGATTCTACATCAGTAAAGAGAGAAGATACAGCATTTACAAAGGCTTTAGTAGATGATGTTAAGGGACTTAAGATAGGTATTCCAAGAGACTACTTTGGCGATGGACTTGATCCTGAGGTTAAGGAAGCTGTTATGTCGGCAGCTAAGGTGCTTGAAGAAAAGGGTGCCATAGTTGAAGAATTCGACTTAAGCCTTGTAGAGTATGCTATACCTACCTACTATACAATAGCTGCCGCTGAGGCAAGCTCTAACCTTGAAAGATTCGATGGCGTTAAGTATGGTTACAGGACAAGTGAGTATGAAGGTCTTCACAATATGTACAAGAAGACACGTTCAGAGGGCTTTGGACCTGAGGTTAAGAGAAGAATAATGCTTGGTTCATTCGTTCTCAGCTCAGGCTATTATGATGCTTACTACTTAAAGGCATTAAGAGTAAAGGCTCTTATTAAGAAAGCATTTGATGAAGCATTTGCAAAGTATGATGTAATACTTGGACCTGTTGCACCAACAACTGCGCCTAAGATAGGCTCATCTTTAGCAGACCCTATCAAGATGTATCTTGGCGATATATATACAATATCCGTTAACCTTGCAGGTCTTCCAGGAATAAGTGTACCTTGTGGAAAGGACTCTAAGGGTCTTCCAATAGGTGTACAGCTTATAGGCGACTGCTTTAAGGAAAATAATATAATTCGTGCTGCATATTCATATGAGCAGGCACGAGGAAGATTTGAATAAGGAGGAGGTCAGGCAATGAAAGATTATGAAGTAGTTATTGGTCTTGAAGTTCACGTTGAACTTGCTACAAAGACTAAGATATTCTGTGGCTGCTCAACAGCATTTGGTGGAGCACCTAATACACACACATGCCCTGTTTGTACAGGTATGCCAGGCTCTCTTCCAGTTCTTAACAAGAAGGTAGTAGAGTATGCTATGGCGGTTGGTCTTGCAACTAACTGCTCTATAACAAGAGACTGCAAGTTTGATAGAAAGAATTATTTCTATCCTGATAATCCACAGAATTATCAGATATCACAGTTATATCTGCCTATATGCCGTGATGGCCATGTAGATGTAAAGCTTGAAGATGGAACAGAGAAGTCTATAAGAATTCACGAGATTCATATGGAAGAGGATGCAGGTAAGCTTATACATGATGAATGGGAGGATGTATCCTATGTTGACTATAACCGTTCAGGTGTGCCTCTTATAGAAATCGTATCTGAGCCAGATATGAGAAATGCAGAAGAGGTTATTGCTTATCTTACTAAGTTAAGAAATACTATCCAGTATCTTGGAGCATCTGATTGTAAGCTTCAGGAAGGTTCTATGAGAGCTGATGTCAATCTTTCTGTAAGAGAAAAAGGCAGTACTGAATTCGGTACAAGAACAGAAACTAAGAATCTTAACTCATTTTCAGCTATTCAGAGAGCTATTGAGGCTGAAACAGCAAGACAGATAGATATAATTGAAGCTGGTGGACAGGTTGTTCAGGAAACAAGAAGATGGAATGATGATAAGGAATATTCATATGCTATGCGTTCTAAAGAGGATGCACAGGATTATAGATATTTCCCTGATCCAGACCTTGTACCAATCCACATAAGCGAAGAATGGCTTGATACTATCAGGGAAGCACAGCCTGAGTTTAAGGATGAGAAAATGCTTCGCTATAAGGAAGAATTCGGAATTCCTGATTATGATATCAATATGATTACTGATTCTAAGAAGCTTGCTGATATATTTGAAGAAACAACAGCCTTATGCAATAAACCAAAGAAAGTATCTAACTGGCTTATTACAGAGACTATGCGTATTTTAAAGGAAAAGAATATGGATCCTGAGGATATCACATTCTCACCTAAGAGTCTTGCAAGAATTATTGAGCTTGCAGATGAGGGCGCTATTAACAGTAATGTTGCTAAGGAAATATTCGAGAAGATATTTGACGAGGATATTGATCCAGATAAGTATATTGAGGAAAATGGACTTAAGCAGGTTAATGACGAAGGTGCACTTAAGGCAACAGTTGAGAAGGTTATAGCTGATAATCCACAGTCTGTAGCTGATTACAGAGCAGGCAAGGAGAAGGCTATCGGATTCCTTGTAGGCCAGACTATGAAAGCTATGCAGGGTAAGGCTAATCCGGGTATGGTTAATAAGCTGCTTAAGGAACTTCTTTAAAAATTTTGTTGTTTAATTGAATATTAGTTGGTGACGA
>FR886186.1 GCA_000436475.1 Eubacterium sp. CAG:248 | reverse complement strand
TTGTCGCTACTGTTAAAGAAGCAACACCAGGCGGCGTTGTTAAAAAGGGCGATGTTGTTAAGGCCGTTGTTGTTCGTTCTGTAAAGGGCGCACGTCGTAAAGATGGCTCATACATTAAATTTGATGAAAATGCTGCTGTAATCATCAAGGATGATCAGACTCCTAAGGGAACTCGTATCTTTGGACCAGTAGCAAGAGAGTTAAGAGATAAGAAATTCATGAAGATCGTATCTCTTGCTCCAGAAGTATTATAGGAGGTACCACAATGTCAGCTGTAAGAATTAAAAAGGGTGATACTGTTAAGGTAATCGCAGGTAAAGACAAGGGCAAAACAGGCAAGGTTATGTCTGTAAACGCTAAGAACCATACAGCATTAGTTGAGGGTGTTAACATGGTAACAAAGCATGCTAAGCCAAGCGCAGCTAATCAGCAGGGTGGAATTCTCCACCAGGAAGCACCAATCGATATCTCAAACATCGCTTATGTAGTTAAGGGTGACAAGACATCTAAGATTGGTTATGACTTCAAGGATGGTAAGAAAGTTCGTGTTGCTAAGGCAACTGGCGAAGTTATCGATTAATAAAGGAAGGAGGCAATAATTTTGAGTAGACTTAGAGATTTATACGAAAACGAAATCACTAAAAAAATGACAGATAAGTTCGGTTACAAGAACCCAATGATGGTTCCAAAGATCGACAAGATCGTAATCAATATGGGTGTTGGTGAAGCTAAGGAAAATTCAAAGCTTCTCGATGCAGCAGTTAAAGAACTCGAGACTATTTCAGGTCAGAAGGTAGTTCTTACAAGAGCTAAGAATTCAATTGCTAACTTCAAGTTAAGAGAAGGTCAGGCAATCGGATGCAAGGTTACACTTCGTGGTGAGAAGATGTACGAATTCCTTGACAGACTTGTTAATCTTGCATTACCTAGAGTTCGTGACTTCAGAGGCGTAAGCGCTGAATCATTCGATGGTAGAGGAAATTATGCTTTAGGTATTAAGGAGCAGATTATCTTCCCTGAAATCGAGTACGATAAGATTGATAAGGTAAGAGGTATGGATGTTATTATAGCAACAACAGCTCATACAGATGAAGAGGCACGTGAATTACTTAGAATGTTCAACATGCCTTTCAAGAATTAATAGAAGGAGGTAAATTTTAATGGCTAAGACTTCAATGAAGGTTAAGCAGCAGAGAGCACCTAAGTTCTCTACAAGAGCTTATACACGTTGTACAATATGTGGTCGTCCACATTCTGTTTTAAGAAAGTACGGAATCTGCAGAATTTGCTTCCGTGAATTAGCTTACAAGGGTCAGATCCCAGGAGTTAAGAAGGCATCTTGGTAAGATAAAAAGATAATCACAAATCAGTGATTTATCACAGTGGTTTGCCACTATTACCTTGATATAATGCATAACATAGTAATACGGCTTTCTGCCGTATGCTATAAATGCATGGAACAATTGACGTAGTCCCGATAAGGGAAACCAGTGAATTATTTAAGGAGGAACATTTAAAATGACAGATCCAATTGCAGATATGCTTACAAGAATTCGTAACGCAAACACAGCAAAGCACGACACAGTTGATATCCCATCTTCAAAGATGAAGCTTTCTATAGCTAAGATTCTTTTAGATGAAGGTTATATCAAGTCTTATGAGCTTGTTGAGAATGGTAATTTCAACGATATCCGTGTTACATTAAAGTACGGTGCTGATAAGAATGAAAAGATTATTTCAGGACTCCAGAGAATATCTAAGCCAGGTCTTAGAGTTTATGCTAGCAAGGATGAACTTCCAAGAGTTCTCGGTGGTCTTGGTGTTGCTATTATCTCAACAAACAAAGGTGTTGTAACAGATAAGGAAGCTAGAAAGCTGGGCGTTGGTGGAGAAGTTCTCTGCTTCGTTTGGTAATTTATAATAGATACTCACTCACAAAGAAAACATGTTCCTATTTTAAAGTGTTTTCTTAATCAAAATTAGGAGGTGCACGGCATGTCACGTATAGGAAGAATGCCTATCGCTGTCCCAGCAGGTGTTACTGTTGAGATCGCAGAAAATAACAAAGTGACTGTAAAGGGTCCTAAGGGTACACTTGAAAGAGTTTTACCTGCAGAAATGGACATTAAGATGGAAGGTTCAGAAATCGTTGTTTCTAGACCTAACGACTTAAAGAAGATGAAGTCATTACACGGATTAACAAGAACATTAATCCATAACATGATAATCGGTGTTACAGATGGTTATGAGAAGAAGCTTGAAATCAACGGTGTTGGTTACAGAGCTCAGAAACAGGGTAAGAAGCTTGTATTAGCTTTAGGTTACTCTCATCCAGTTGAAATGGAAGATCCAGAAGGCATCGAAACAGTTGTTGATGGAACTAACGTTATCATCGTAAAGGGTATTAGTAAAGAAAAAGTTGGCCAGTACGCAGCTGAAATCAGAGCTAAGAGAGCTCCAGAGCCATATAAGGGCAAGGGTATCAAGTATTCTGATGAAGTTATTAGACGTAAGGTTGGTAAGACTGGTAAGAAATAATTAAAGGAGTGAATACAAAATGGTTAGTAAGAAGTCAAGAACAGTAGTTCGTGAAAATAAGCACAGAAAATTACGTAATCGTTTCAGCGGTACTGCAGAAAGACCACGTTTAGCTGTATTTAGAAGCAATAATCATATGTACGCTCAGATTATTGACGACACAGTTGGTAAGACACTTGTTTCTGCTTCAACACTTGATAAGGATGTAAAGGCAGAACTTGAAAAGACTAATAACGTTGAAGCTGCTACAGTAGTTGGTACAGTAGTTGCTAAGAAGGCATTAGAAAAAGGTATTACAACTGTCGTTTATGATAGAGGCGGATTTGTATATGAAGGAAAAGTAAAGGCATTAGCAGAGGCAGCAAGAGAAGCTGGCCTTGAATTCTAAGCGGAAGGGAGAAACAAACAGTATGAAACGTACAATAATTGATGCTAGCAATTTAGAGTTAAGAGATAATGTAGTATCAATCAAGCGTGTAACAAAGGTTGTAAAGGGTGGACGTAACATGCGTTTTGCAGCTTTAGTTGTTGTTGGTGATGGCAACGGACATGTTGGCGCTGGTGTTGGTAAGGCAGCTGAAGTTCCTGAAGCTATCCGCAAGGGAAAAGAAGATGCTATGAAACATTTAGTAGAAGTTCCTATGGATGCAAATTGCTCAGTTCCACATGACTTCACAGGAAAGTTCGGAGGAGCAACAGTTCTTCTTAAGAAGGCTCCAGAAGGTACAGGTATCATCGCAGGTGGTCCAGCCCGTTCAGTACTTGAACTTGCAGGAATTAAGAACATCCGTACAAAGTCACTTGGTTCTAATAACAAGCAGAATGCTGTATTAGCAACAATAGAAGGTCTTAAGTCTATGAAGACTCCAGAAGAAGTTGCAAGACTTCGTGGAAAGTCTGTTCGCGAGATCCTTGGCTAATTAACAAATAAACATTGATATAGTCGTTAATCGACAGATGGAGGTTAAAATGGCTGATAAGAAGTTAAGAATAACTTTAGTTAAGTCTCCAATCAGTGCTGTTCCTAAGCATAGAAGAACTGTTGAAGCTATGGGTCTTACAAAGATGCATAAGACAGTTGAACTTCCAGATAATGCTGCAACAAGAGGACAGATTCAGCAGATTGGTTATATGTTAAAGGTAGAAGAAATCTAATTTAATAATTCAGATAAGGAGGTGCAATAATGGATTTATCTAATTTAAGCCCAGCAGAGGGTTCAGTAATGAGCGATAATTTCAGAAGAGGCCGTGGACATGGTTCAGGAAATGGCAAGACAGCTGGTAAAGGTCATAAGGGACAGAAGGCTCGTTCAGGAGCACCAAGACCAGGTTTTGAAGGTGGTCAGATGCCATTATATAGAAGAATTCCTAAGAGAGGTTTCACAAACAGAAACCGTAGAGAATTCGTAGCTATCAACATCAGCACATTAGAAAGATTTGATAATGGTGCAGAAGTAACAGTTGATACATTAATCGAATCAGGTATCGTTAAGAATCCTAAGGATGGTATCAAGATTCTTGGTAATGGCGAACTCACAAAGAAACTCAATGTTAAGGCTAACGCATTTAGTGCTTCAGCACAGGAAAAGATCGAAGCTCTTGGTGGTTCTTGCGAGGTGATCTAATATGTTAAAGACACTTGTAGGCGCTTTTAAAAACAAAGACATAAGAAAAAAGATCTTATATACTCTTATGATTCTTGTTATTGTCAGAGTGGGAAGTTTACTTCCTATTCCAGGAGTAGATACAGAGTATTTCAGTAGCTTACTTAGTGGAATTAATACTGGTGATTTGAGCTATCTTAGCGCATTTACAGGAGGTTCATTCGAAAGAATGTCCCTCTTTGCGTTAAGTATAACGCCATATATTACTTCATCTATCATCATGCAGCTCCTTGCTATTGCGATTCCTAAGTTAGAGGAAATGCAAAAGGAAGGCGAAGATGGTAGAAAGAAGATTGCAGCAATTACTAGATATGTAACAATAGCTCTTGCTCTTATCGAGAGTATAGCAATGTCTGTTGGTTTTGGTAGATCTGGTCTTATTAAGGGATACCAGGGCTTTAGTACATTGCATTATATTGTAAGTATAATAGTAGTAGTTGCAGCACTTACAGCAGGTTCTGCAATGCTTATGTGGCTTGGTGAAAGAATTACTGAGAATGGTGTTGGTAACGGTATTTCAATCGTTCTTCTTATTAACATCATATCAGGTATGCCAAGCGATTTTGCTACATTGTATAGCACATTTGTTGCACCTAGAACTATTGCAAAGGGTGTATTAGCAGCCGCAATTATTATTGCAATTCTTGTAGTAATGGTTGTTCTGGTATGCTTTTTACAGGATGGAGAGAGAAGAATTCCTGTTCAATATTCACAGAAGGTTAGTGGTAGAAAGTCTTTCGGCGGACAGTCTACTAACATTCCTTTAAAGGTTAATACAGCAGGTGTTATGCCAGTTATTTTTGCATCATCACTTATGCAGTTCCCTGTAATTATTGCACAGTTATTCGGAAAGTCATACGAATGGACAAGATATTTAAGCTCTTCATACTGGTGCAGAGTATCAGCACCTAAGTATTCGTTAGGTTTAATATTATACATAGTATTACTTATAATATTTGCCTACTTCTACACATCAATCACATTTAATCCGATTGAGGTTGCTGATAATCTTAAGAAGGCTGGTGGAGTTATCCCAGGTATAACACCTGGTAAGTCAACTAGTGATTATCTTAATAATATACTCAACTACATTGTATTCGTCGGTGCAGTTGGATTACTCATCATTGCATTAATACCAATTATGTGTACAGGATTCTTTAATGCAAGTGTTTCATTTGGTGGTACATCTGTCATCATCATCGTTGGTGTAGTACTTGAAACATTAAAGCAGATTGAATCTCAGATGGTTAATCGTTATTATAAAGGATTCTTAAGCGAATAAGCTTATTAGTATTTAGAGGACTTGCCTGACAGTAATGTTGGGCGAGTCATTTGTGTATAAAAAGCAAATGAAAGTTAATGAGGTAGACATATGAAGATTATTATGTTAGGAGCTCCAGGAGCTGGTAAGGGAACACAGGCAAAGAAAATCGCTGAGAAGTATTCAATTCCTCACATCTCAACAGGAGATATTTTCAGAGCTAATATTAAGAATAATACAGAGCTTGGTCAGAAAGCTAAGACATATATGGATAAGGGAGAACTTGTACCAGATGAATTAGTTGTAGATCTTATCATGGACAGATTTAAGGAAGCTGACTGTGCTAATGGATATGTATTAGATGGTTTCCCAAGAACAATTCCTCAGGCAGAGGCACTTGATAAGGCACTTGCTGCTAATAATGAAGCTGTAGATTTCGCTATAAATGTAGAAGTTCCAGATGAAAATATTATTAACAGAATGTCTGGAAGAAGAGCATGTGTAGGTTGTGGTGCTACATACCATATCCAGTTTAATGCACCTAAGGTAGAAGGTGTATGTGATACATGCGGAGAAAAGCTCATATTAAGAGATGATGATAAGCCAGAAACTGTTAAGAACAGATTATCTGTATATCATGAACAGACTCAGCCATTGATTGATTACTATTCAAAGAAGGGTGTATTAGCAGAGGTTGATGGTACACAGGCAATGGATGATGTATTCAATGCAATTGTAAATGTTTTAGGAAAGTAGGCTGGTTATGTCTGTAACAGTTAAGTCAAAGCACGAAATAGAATTAATGAGAGAAGCTGGCAGGATACTTGGAACAGTTCTTAAGGAACTTGAAAAGGAATGTAAACCAGGTGTGACAACATATCACATTAACAAAATCGGCGATGAGATGATAAAAAGCTACGGATGTATACCATCATTTTATGGATATCAGGGATATCCAGCCTCTATATGTGTATCAGTAAATGAAGAGATAGTACATGGTATTCCATCAAAGGCAAGAGTGCTTAAGGATGGAGACATAGTAAGTCTTGATGCTGGTGTTATATATAAGGGGTATCATTCAGATGCTGCAAGAACTTATGGCGTAGGCAATATAAGCGATAAAGCAGCAAGACTGATTGAAGTGACAAGGCAGAGTTTCTTTGAAGGAATAAAGTTTGCCAAAGAAGGCTGTCACTTATATGAAATCTCCAATGCAATTGCAGATTATAATGAGTCATTCGGATATGGCGTTATAAGAGAACTTGTAGGTCATGGTATCGGAACACAGCTTCACGAAGAACCAGAAATACCTAACTTCAGACAACAGCGAAGAGGCATGAAGTTATATGAAGGTATGACGCTTGCCATAGAGCCTATGGTTAGTGCAGGTGACTACAGAGTGAAGTGGATGGATGATGACTGGACTGCATCAACTATAGATAATTCATTGTCAGCCCACTATGAAAACACAGTGTTAGTAACTAAAAACGGACCGGAGATATTATCACTGGCAGAGTAGAAGCATGTATTACAGTAGACTCGTAGGATAAAGCAAGTCAATGTATAAAATGACAATTGTTACAGGATACTGGTTATAGGGAGGGTACAGCTTGAATAAATATATAGGATGTTTTGCCACATCTATAGCAGGACATGATCATAATAACATATATGTTATTATTGATGCAGATGATGAGTATGTATATCTTGTGGATGGAAAAATAAGAAAAGTAAATAATCCAAAAAAGAAAAAGCTAAAACATGTTCAGTTAATTAAAAGAACTGACGATACAATAGCATGCAGGATTAATAATAATGTTGCATTGTCGAATGAAGATATTAAATATGCGATTAAAAATATTCAGTAATTATGCTGGATATGAATATTTGGCATATAACATAACAATGTAAATCAGAGATTAATTAAGGAGGCAGTTAAATGTCAAAGGCAGACGTTATAGAAATCGAAGGAAAAGTTGTTGAGAAGTTACCAAATGCATTCTTTAAGGTTGAACTTGAGAATGGACATCAGATTCTTGCAACAATAAGTGGAAAGTTAAGAATGAACTTCATTAGAATTCTTCCAGGAGATAAAGTTACTATAGAGCTTTCTCCATATGATCTTACTAAAGGAAGAATTATCTGGAGAGATAAGTAAAATCTTTTAAAAAGTATCTAAAAAATATTGTAAATTTTGTGCAATATTTTTTAGAGAAAATTGAAAGTTTTTCTTGCATTTAAAAATATGGCTATGATATAATAGCTAACGAACTTGTCTGAAAGGAGGCTTTTGCAGTGAAGGTTAGATCATCAGTTAAACCAATTTGTGAAAAATGCAAAGTCATTAAGAGAAAGGGTAGAATCATGATCATATGTGAAAACCCTAAGCACAAGCAGAGACAGGGTTAATCCTTTTGGAGAGAAGTAGGAATACTTCTCATGTTTGTGCGTTATGGTGTCAATATCACTAGTTGATGTCATAACATATTGTAGTTTTGTACTGTTACTCACTATAACAGACAAATTAAGTAGTTTTGCGGCTGCAGTGATGAATCACCCGGCTAAGTTGTAAGGTGGTCATTGCTATTTTATAAATTATCGTAGCAGTTATGGCAACGCACACATTTCAGACGGCAGGAAACTGGCGGGCTGCGTATGTATACAGCTACACAGAATTGATTAATAACATATATATTTGATTAACGGAGGTTAAAGAACACATGGCTCGTATTTCAGGTGTAGACTTACCAAGAGAAAAACGTATCGAAATCGGACTTACTTATGTTTATGGTATTGGACGAGTTAGAGCAACTAAGATCCTTGCAGAGGCTGGTGTTAATCCAGATACACGTGTTAAGGACTTAACAGATGAAGAAGTTGCTAAGATCGCTAAGGTTATAGATGCTGATCCAGAACATTTAGTAGAAGGTGACTTAAGAAGAGAAGTTGCCATGAACATCAAGAGATTAAAGGAAATCGGATGCTACAGAGGAATCCGTCATAGAAAGGGTCTCCCAGTTAGAGGTCAGAAGACTAAGACTAATGCAAGAACTTGCAAGGGACCTAAGAAGACAGTAGCAAATAAGAAGAAATAATTGTTAAACTCACAGGAGGTTATTTATCATGGCTCAGAAAGTTACAAA
>FR886185.1:29402-55614 GCA_000436475.1 Eubacterium sp. CAG:248 | reverse complement strand
GTCATCAACTAATATTCAATTAAACAACAATTTTATTAAATTGCTGCTTCAAGCTTATATGTATCTTAATTCAGCATAGTATTTATATTCTCTGACATAAGTGCCATTGTTATATTAAGATTACCATTCCTTATTCTTAGCTGATCAATGAATTCTTTTTCTGGAGTATCTTTTTTAAGTTTTACTTCGTATGTAAGTTCATACATTGTTCCCATATTAGTTGTTTTAACTCTGCTCATAGTATGTTCTGATGTATATTTGTCAAAAACATCATCAAATACGGTGCTATAATTAAGATCTTCAGGTATCGTGATCTTGAGCTGCTTCTTATCATAATTATTGTCTGCAAATCCAAACACAGTAGCCGCTATAAGAACTATAAGCATAACAGCAACAAATACTGCTGCAAATGATACATATCCAAGTCCGCATGCAAGTCCGGCTGCCATGGTGAAAAATACGATGGAGATATTCTTTGCACTTCCAGGTGCACTTCTGAATCTTACAAGTGCAAAGGCTCCTGCCATGGAAAATGCTCTTGCCACGTTGCTGCCTACAAGAAGAATAACTACCGCTACAACCGCAGGGAGAATTGCCAGACCGATTATGAAATTTTTCTGATATCCTTCATTTTTACACATAAACATATAAACTGCAGCTATAATAAAACCAATTATAAAAGCTGCACCTATTGCAATCGCTGCCTGTGCCATATTGATTGAACCATCTGTTGTCGTTGTAAATATTGTATTAAACATATATCGCTCCTTATATTATTTATTTTATCTTAATTATATTTGTAATATGACTAGTGCATTGTTTCGTAAATAACTATACCAATCGCATAGGATGCGGATTCGGGTGTGCAGGCAGGTGGATGGTATAAATATTTCGAAAACGATGTGCTAGATACATACTGCTCCAGTTTCATTATCTGTATATATTCCTGATGCTGACTTACGTCGGTTCTTATATTTAATTACACTGTTATATGAATCTGAGCATGACTCTTTATATGGTGACTCATAAAACATATCACAGAAATTATCAAGCTCTTCTGTATCTTTATCATAGCCTTCAAGGACATATCTTTTATATTCTGTACCATATTTTGAGAAAGAAACGGGATATATTTTAAGCTCTGAAAGGCAGTGCGTAAACCACATCGGTACAGAACCATTTATCTTGATTTCCATAAGGTATAAACTCTGCGGAAGAAGTTTATTTCCATAGCTTCCGCTTTCTAATCGTACATCGCCCCTCCGGGTTGTGATATTCGTGTCAAATGTAACTCTGAAATCACCATCATTTTTTTCAAAAAATGCATATCTGTCATATGAGAGATAAACCTTAGGTTTTAGATCATATATACTTCTGAAATAATCTATTTCTTTTAAAACCTGTCTGTTAAGACACTCCGTTTCGTATGGAAAGGTTCCATTCTCCATATAACGATATGCATCTTTTAATACCATGGATGTCCGGCGTTTGTTAACAATTCCATTGTATTTTTTCTTTATCTCAAGAAAAACCTTATCATGTGCATTCGGAGTACCATAGCTTCTCATCCTGAGCTTCTCTTTATACACAGGTTTTTCTATTGAACTTCTTATAAGTCTGTTGTCATCTGTATCATAATAAATATTACTTATACTGTAAAATTGTCCGTTTTTGTTATACTTATCCAGCTCCATATAGTCAGATATACGGTTTAATAAGCTTTTAAAAGTCACTTCATCAAGTAAGTATTTCTTTTCATATCTGTTAAATACCTCGATTGCCATACACACAGCCTCCAATTATTAATGCCTGTTTTGTATTATGCTTCACATGTTTTTCAACGCGTTTTCCCGTGAACAATTGTATAATAATTGGAAATTGTGACTAAATGATGTAAAAAGTAAGTAAAAAATGTGATATTATCGTTAAAACCGAATCGTTTTTTTACTTGGGCTGATTACAACATAATAACCACAATAAACTGATTGAATAAAACAGGGATTGAATAAAACAAAAATAAAATAGAATTCTGCTCTTGTTTTATTTGATGATATGGTATATTATAATAAAGTATACGAAAGGGACGTGGTAGATATGGTAAACAATAATACACAATTTTTTAAAACACAACCAGAAAAGACAATATCAGTAGAAGGAATACTTGAACAGGTATATCTTGCTCTTAAGGAAAAGGGATATAATCCAGTTAATCAGATTGTAGGATATATTATGTCAGGAGATCCAACATATATTACAAGTCATAACAATGCAAGAAGTCTTATTATGAAAGTAGAAAGAGATGAACTTGTAGAAGAAGTGATAAAGTATTTTATTGAAGGAAAAGGATTATAGTACAAGCATATGAGAGTGATAGGTTTAGATTACGGAACGAAGACAGTCGGAGTTGCTCTTAGTGATGCACTTGGAATAACAGCGCAGCCAGTTGAGACTATAACACGAAAAGAAGAAAATAAGCTTAGAAAAACATATGCCAGAATTGAAGAGATTATCAGTCAGAATGATGTGGACAGGATAGTTGTAGGATTACCTAAGAACATGAACAACACAGTTGGAGAAAGAGCAGAGGCCTGTATAGAGTTTGCTAAGAATCTCGAAAGAAGAACTGGACTTGAAGTTGTTATGTGGGATGAGCGTCTTACAACTGTTTCAGCAGAAAAGGCACTTATGGAAAGTGGCGTAAGACGTGAGAACAGGAAAGCAGTTATAGATCAGATAGCTGCGGTGTTCATATTACAGGGATATCTTGATAGTCAGAGTAATAAGTAGCATTGTATTTGAATAATAATATAAAGGAAATTTTTATGGAAAAGCTTACATTTGTAACGGATGATAACGATAACGTTGATTTATATATAATAGAAGAGACAAGAGCTAATGGTATAAACTATTTGTTAGTATCAGATTCTGATGATGAAGAAGATGGTGATGCTCAGTGTTATATATTAAAAGATACATCAGCAGCAGAGGATGAGGAAGCTGTGTATGAGTTCGTTGAAGATGATACAGAGTTTGATGCAATAAGCAGAATATTTGCAGAGCTTATGGATGATGGAGTTGAACTTGCATAGTTTTATGTGCTTATAAAGGGTTTCGGTACGTTAATGAAACTCTTTTTTTGCGTATTTATTACGTTTTTTTAATTTTATTAATTATAAGAAGGATGAGGTGCTTAATGAAAAAAGAAAATATTGGATCTGTTAAGGTTATACCTCTTGGTGGACTTGAACAGATAGGTATGAATATTACTGCCATTGAGTATGATGACAGTATTGTTGTTGTAGATTGCGGACTTAGTTTCCCCGAAGAAGAAATGTTAGGTATTGACCTTATTATTCCTGATGTGACATATCTAAAGGATAATATTGATAAGGTCAAGGCTTTTGTTATAACTCATGGTCACGAGGATCATATAGGTGCTATACCATATGTGCTTAAGGAAGTAAATGTACCTATATATGCAACAAGACTTACTATGGGACTTATTGAGTCGAAGTTAAAAGAACACAATATGTTACGTGAAGTAAAGAGAAAGGTTGTTAAATATGGACAATCAGTTACTCTTGGAGATTTCAGGGTTGAGTTTATAAGAACTAATCATAGTATAGCTGATGCGGCAGCAATTGCTATATTTTCACCTGCAGGTATTCTTGTCCATACAGGAGATTTCAAGGTTGATTATACCCCAGTTAACGGAAGTCCTATTGACCTTCAGAGATTTGCAGAACTTGGCAAGAAAGGTGTGCTTGCAGTTATGTGCGACAGTACCAATGCTTTAAGACCAGGCTTTACTATGTCAGAAAAAACAGTAGGAAGTACATTTGATAAGATATTTAGTGATAATAAGAGCAACAGAATAATAATAGCTACTTTTGCATCAAATGTAGACAGAGTACAGCAGATTATCAATGCAGCTGTGGCATATGGCAGAAAAGTATGCGTAGAAGGCCGCAGTATGGTTAATATTATAGATGTTGCAGAGGATCTTGGATATCTTCATATTCCAGATGGAACACTTATTGAAACAGAGTCTATGAAGAATTATACACCTGAGCAGATTGTACTTATAACAACAGGAAGCCAGGGAGAGTCTATGGCAGCTTTATCAAGAATGGCAGCTAATCTCCATAGAAAAGTATCTATACAACCAGGTGACTGTGTAGTATTCTCATCTACACCTATTCCTGGTAATGAGAAGTCAGTTGCAAGGGTTATTAACGAACTTGGCATGAAAGGTGCAAAGGTTATATTCCAGGATACGCATGTATCAGGACATGCATGTCAGGAAGAAATAAAGCTTGTATATTCGCTTCTTAAGCCTAAGTATGCTATACCAGTACATGGCGAATACAGACATCTTATAGCACAGAAGGAAGTTGTCATGTCTCTTGGATATGATAAGGATCATGTTATTATAGCCAAGTCAGGTGATGTTATAGAATTAAATGATGAAAAAGCTGAGATAGTGGGAAAAGTGCACACAGGTGCTATATTTGTTGATGGTCTTGGCGTAGGTGATGTTGGTAATATAGTATTAAGAGATAGACAGAACCTTGCAGAAAATGGTATTATTATAGTTGTACTTACCCTTGAAAAATACAGTGGTCAGCTTATAGCAGGACCAGATATAGTAACAAGAGGTTTTGTATACGTAAGAGAGGCGGAAGAGCTTCTTAACGAGGCAAAGGCAATAGTTACAGATTCTGTGCTTAGATGTCTCGATAAGAACATTACAGACTGGAGCAAAATAAAGAATATTATTAAGGATGATCTTAGTGAGTATTTATGGAAGAAGATTAAGAGAAATCCTGTTATTCTTCCTATAATTATGGAAGCTCAGTTATAATATACAGTTATTATGATGTCATATATGGGAGTATTTCATGCAAAAAATAGATCAGTTGAAGTCTGATATAGCTCATACCATAAAGGAAAGTGCAGAGTATAAAGAATATAAAAGGTTAGAGGCTGTAGTTAATATGGATCCTAATCTTAAAAGAAGTATTGATGAGTTTCGAAGAAGAAACTATGAGATACAAAACTGTGGTCAGGTAGAAGATATATTTGCAGCTCAGGAAGAACTTAATAATCAATATAAAGATATGAGAAATCAGAACATGGTAAACAGATACCTTCTCGCAGAGGTATGCCTGTGCAGAATGGTTCAGGATATATGCAGGACTGTGGTTGATGCTATTGATTTCGACCTTGATTTTCTTGGCTGATCCGGTATGTCTTCATAAAGAAGCGTTATTATATTATGTAAAAACAGCTTTTTTATGATATATCAGGTGATGAATGGATGGATAATTAATTATGAATAATAAGTCAATCAGAATGATTGTTTCGATATCATTGAATGCATTATTTATAGCTATTGCTGTTATTGTGGTTGTAACAGTCGGAACTAAGGCATATACATTTGGCAATAAAATATTCAACGAGAGAGCTGTAGATACAGTAGATAATGCAAAGGTCGTTGATGTTACAATAAGTAGTGGTGTGTCAGCAGGACAGCTGGCATCACAGCTATATGATAAGGGACTGATAGATGATAAAACAGTGTTCTATTTTCAGGTTAAGCTATCAGATTATAAAGATAAGTTTAAGGATGGAACATATAGTCTTAACACAAGTATGAAACCTACTGATATGATGAAGGTATTATCAGGTGTAAGTGATAGCAGTGATGATGATAAATAAAGTCATATATAAACATAATTATACATTTGTGGATGGAGGGTACGGCAGTGATTGTTAATGAAAGAGTTGTCTCTTATATTAATTCGCTGGATCGTGGCAATTCTGACATATGTAATACAATTGAAAAAGAGGCAATTGAGGACCAGGTCCCAATTATAAGAAAAGAGATGGGCAATCTGCTAAAGGTGCTGCTTAAGCTTAAGCAGCCAGGGTCAATCCTTGAAGTGGGGACAGCAGTAGGTTACTCATCTATTCTTATGAGTGAAAATATGCCAAAGGATTGCAGGATAGTCACGATAGAGAATTATGATAAAAGGATTCAGGCAGCGCGTAATAACATAAAAAGAGCAGGAAAAGAGGACTGCATACAGCTTATAGAAGGTGATGCCCTTAAAGTCCTTAAGGAGCTTGAAGGACCATATGATTTTATATTTATGGATGCCGCTAAAGGGCAGTATATAAATTATCTTCCCGATATATTAAGGCTTATGCCTTCTGGCGGGCTTCTTATATCTGATAATATTCTTCAGGAAGGCGAACTTGTGGAATCAAGATATGTTGTTACAAGACGTGACAGGACTATTCATACAAGAATAAGAGAGTATGTATATGAGCTTACACATAATGATGAGCTTATATCATCTATAGTTCCAATAGGAGATGGGATAACACTAAGTGTTAAAAAGTAATAAAAGATAATAATAAAAGACGAATTGATAAAAGAGTAATTGATAAATAGCAATTGATAAAATAACAGTTAATGAAACAGTAATTAATGAAAGAATAATATAAGGAGCGGATTATAATGGCAGGACATTATTACAATGGCAGAGAATTAGAACTTCTGATACCAGCAAGCTGTCTAGAGGTATTAAAAACAGCTGTTATATTCGGTGCTGATGCAGTGTATATCGGTGGAGAAGCATTTGGATTAAGAGCAAAGGCTAAGAATTTTTCTAAGCAGGATATGATAGATGGAATTAAGTTTGCACATGACAGAAATGTAAAAGTATATGTTACAGCTAACATACTTGCACATAACTATGATCTTGATGGAGCCAGGGAATATTTTAAGGAGCTGGATGTTATAAAGCCTGATGCGGTTATTATATCAGATCCTGGAATGTTTACAATCGCTAAGGAAGAGCTTCACGATATAGATATTCATATAAGTACGCAGGCTAATAATACTAATTATATGACATATAGATTCTGGTGGGAACAGGGAGCTAAGAGAGTGGTATCTGCAAGGGAATTATCACTTAATGAGATTAAAGGAATAAGAAAAAATATACCAGATGACATGGAAATAGAAACATTTATTCACGGTGCTATGTGCATATCATATTCAGGAAGATGTCTTCTTAGTAACTTTATGGCTGGAAGAGATGCGAATAAGGGCGCATGTACACATCCATGCAGATGGAAATATGCTGTAGTTGAAGAAAACAGACCAGGTGAATATATGCCTGTATATGAGAATGAGAGAGGCACATATATATTTAACTCAAAGGATCTGTGCATGATAGAACATATTCCTGAACTTATTGAAGCTGGGATAGACAGCTTTAAGATAGAAGGACGTATGAAGACAGCATTATATGTTGCGACTGTGGCAAGAACATACAGGCTTGCTATAGATGATTTTCTTAAGGATCCAGAACTGTATAAGTCAAGAATACCGTTCTATAAGTCAGAAATAAGCAAATGTACATACAGACAATATACAACTGGTTTCTTCTTTGGAAAACCTGATGAAAATACTCAGATATATGAAAGCAATACTTATATTAAGGAATATACATATCTGGGAATAGTTGGAGATATGAACGAAGAAGGCTTGTATAACATTGAACAGCGTAATAAGTTTTCTGTAGGCGAACAGATAGAGGTTATGAGACCTGATGGAGAGAATATACAGGTTACTGTTAAGAGAATAACCGATGATAAGGGTAAAGACATGGAAAGCTGTCCACATCCTAAGCAGCAGCTATATATTGATCTTGGTGTTAAGCTTGACAGATACGATATATTACGTCGAAAAGAGGAGTAATAGATTTTTTACAATAGGATATGCAATAAAAGGCACTTTTACACATAAAATAATAAAAATATGTGTAGGGGTGCCTTTCTTTGAAAGCGTTTGAACAACCATTATCAGAGCGTGAAGAAAAGGAAATGATAAAGAAGAGTCAGAATGGGGATATGAAGGCTCGTAATATACTTGTGGAAAAGAATATGCGCCTTGTTGCACATATGATTAAGAAATATATGTCAGCAGACAGAGATACAGACGATCTTATATCGGTTGGAACAATAGGTCTGATAAAAGCAGTGAATACATTTAATCCTGATAAAAAGATAAGACTTGCCACGTATGCTGCCAAATGTATTGACAATGAGCTGCTTATGATGCTGCGTAATGATAGAAAAAAACTTATGGAATTATCATTATCTGAGCCAATAGGTACTGATAAAGAGGGAAATGATATAACATTTATGGATATAGTCGGGGATGAAGAGCGCGATGATGTGGCGCAGCTTCTTTTGGAAGAGCAGTTAAACTGTATAAAAACACACATGAAGGATGTTTTAAACAAAAGAGAAATATATATAATATGTGGAAGGTACGGACTTGGTGGTGGGAAAGGAAAGACACAGAATGAGCTGGCCGATAAACTTGGAATAAGCAGAAGCTATGTAAGCAGGATAGAACAGAAAGCGTTAGAGAAGCTATATAATCTGCTTGGCAGTTACAGACTACTGTGATATAATTACCGCGAAAGACATATGATAAAATGCCAGGATATATAATGTATTCCTGGCTTTTTGAAATTATTAAAATAATGCCCGGTTCATGGGCTTAAATCCTTAGTAAGGTGGTAAAAAAGTATGGGTGATTCTTATGTTGTTAAACAAAGATTAAATAAAGTAAGAGAAATAATGAAGAAAAATAAAGTGGATGTATATGTGGTACCTACTGGAGACTATCATATATCTGAATATTCAGGAGATTATTTCAAAGAAAGGGAATATATAACTGGTTTTACTGGTTCAGCAGGAACTGCAGTTATATGTGCTGATGAAGCAGTCCTTTTTACAGATGGAAGATATTATGTGCAGGCACAAAGACAGCTTGAAGGAAGTTCTATAGAGCTTATGCGGATGGGAAGCGAAGGTGTTCCTGATATATATGAATATTGCAGAAGCAGGCTTGGAAAAGGAAAGAAAATAGGATTTGATGGCAGGTGCTTAGAAGCTAAACAGGGAATAGCTTTAAGAAATGCAGCATATGATTCAGGTTCAGAATGTGACTATGAATTCAATGCAATAGAAAAAATATATACAGGCAGAGCGGAATTTCCACATAGTAAAGCATATTATCTTGATGAAAAATATTCAGGAGAAAACGTAGCAGATAAGCTCGCAAAAATAAGAAAGCTGATGAAAAAAGAAGGTGCTGATTGTCATATAACAGCAACGCTTGATGATATATGCTGGTTATATAATATAAGGGGAAATGATGTTCATTGCAATCCTGTTATTATGGCATATTCATGTATATATCAGGATGAAGCTGTTTTATATACAGATGAGGACAGAATGACTGGTGATAACGGATTAATACTGGACAAGCTTTCTAAGGCAGGAGTAAGGATTGCTCCATATGAAAAAATATACACAGATATACATGATATAAAAGGAAATGGACAGGCAAAATGCAGAATGCTGTTGGATTCTAAGCGTATAAACACACGTTTGTATATGCTTGCGGCTGGTAATGACAATATTGATATTGTTGACAGACAGAATCCAGAGGTACTATTAAAGTCTATAAAGAATAGTACGCAGATAGATAATCTAAGAAATGTCCATATTGATGATGGTCTGGCTGTAACAAGGTTCATATTCTGGTTAAAGGAGGCGGTAAAGAGGGGAGAAAAGCTTACAGAGTACGATGCAGCTATGTACCTTGACAATTTAAGAAGTAAAATACAGGACTATATAGAGCTTAGTTTTGATACAATAAGTGCCTATGCAGATAATGCTGCCATGATGCACTATCAGGCAGCTAAAGATAACTGTGCGGTACTTAAGGCACAGGGGATGCTGCTGGTTGATTCGGGTGGACAGTATTTAAGAGGAACAACAGATGTGACAAGAACAATAGCATTAGGAGCTGTCACAGATGAAATGAAAAAATGTTATACATTGACACTTAAAGGAATGCTGAATCTTGCCAATACACATTTTCTATATGGATGTACAGGCTATAATCTTGATATTATGGCAAGAGCACCGTTGTGGGAGCAGAATATAGACTACAGATGTGGAACTGGCCATGGAATAGGTTATCTTTTAAATGTGCATGAAGCACCGAATGGTTTTAGATGGAAACATATACAGGGAGTAAACGATCTTGCAGTGTTGCAGGAAGGCATGGTCACATCAGATGAGCCTGGGGTATATGTAGAAGGACAGTTTGGCATAAGAATAGAAAACGAGTTGTTAACTGTTAAAGATAAACAAAACGAATATGGTACATGGCTTAAATTCGATATGCTTACTGCAGTACCAGTAGAGCTTGAACTTGTAGATGTGAAATATCTGAATGAAAAGGATAAGGAGCAGCTGAATGGATATCATAAGTGGGTATATGATACATTAAGTCCATATATGCAGGGACATGAGCTTGAATTATTAAAAGAAAGCACAAGAAAATTATAATAAAGAAAGAGAGACGGACTGTATGGATATAAAAGAATTCAGGAATAATAACAACAGAGAAGGTAAGAAACGCCCGGAATATCCTGATGAGAAAGATGGTACAGTTAATTACAAAATATATGCGGTTATAGGTATTATTGCTGTTGTTTTAGCAGCTGCAATTGCCATGTTTATAAATATTAACAGATTCGATATTAAGAAATATATAAAGCCCATATATACCGGTGCTAACGGATATGCATCAGTAAGGTTTGACATAGATGAGGCCGGTCTTGAAAAAAAGCTTTCAGGTAAGAATCCTGATGGTGATACACAGTATTATGTCAGAAAATTTATTGAATCTATATCGGTACATACAGATAATACAGATATAAAGAATGGAGATATAGTAAAGGTATCAATAGATTATACCACATTATATGCTGATAAGGTGAAGGCAGATATACCACATAGTGAATATACATATAAGGCGAGTGGTATAACAGATGGGGCTGTAGTTGATATATATGCAAGAATCAATGTTGCATTTACAGGTATAAGTCCCGATGCCATGGTTCTGGTAAATAATGAATGGGAAGATGATTATCTTAAAACATTAACATTTTCAGTAAATAAAGCGAATGGCATAACACTTGGGGATACAATTAAAGTTACATGTGACCAGCCATATGAAGAACTTGCCAGACATGGGATAATAGCCCGTTCAATGGATATGAGTTATACAGCTGATATGTTAAGCTCATATTGTGAGTTAAAAGAAGATATTGATAAAACTGTTATAAATACAATATATTCAGAAATAACGGATACTATCAGGAAAGAAACGGCTGATGCAACATACAGAATGCTTTTTGCGGCAACAGGAAATACAGAATATCTTTATCATCTTAATGAGGAACAGGCAGATAATATTAAAATAGAAGCAGCATATTTCCTTGATAAAAATGATGGAGAAAGTAACAATACTGATAAATCAGGAAATATTATAAGAAACTATATAGTTGTTGAAGCTTCGGCAGATATCAGTGATAATGAGGGCAGCGAGAAAGTTTATTTTATGTTTGTATACAATAATGCATATGTTACAATTAATGGTATATTTAATATAGCACATGATAATCCACAGAAAAGATTTGCATGTGCTATAAATGAGGAAAAATTGTATGATGAATATGTAGATGACTTGAAAAATAACTATACAATTGATAAAATAAAGTAACTATGTGATAAGGAGCTATAAATGGGATGATTTACAGAAAAAAAGTACGACTGGGTGATTTGCTTGTTCAAAAGGGAATCATAACAGAGGAACAGCTTAGTGAAGCTTTAAAGCAGCAGAAAGAAAAGAAACTCATGCTTGGAGAGATGATAGTTTCCATGGGTTTTGCCTCACAGAGCCAGATTAATGATGTGCTGTGTGAACATCTTAATATTGACTTTGTGGATATGAGAGAGGAAGAACCTGATCCACAGGTATTATCATTATTAGATGAATCTATTATGAGAAAATATACACTTGTTCCTTTAAGGCATGACAACAATAATGCCGGAGCTCTTCAGGTAGCTATGGCAGATCCTATGAATATACTTGCTATGGATGATATCAATATTATAACAGGTATGCAGGTAGTTCCAATCCTTGCCAATGCACAGGATATTAATGCTTTTCTTGACAAGGCGTTTGGACAGCAGCAGGCACAGAATATCGTTGAGTTATATAAGAGAGAGCAGGGGGATAATAACAAAGAGGCTGAAAAGGAAAATAATGCCAGAAGAGAAGAAATTGAGAATGCGCCTATAGTTGTTCTTATTAATAATATTATAGAGCAGGCAGTAAGACAGCGTGCAAGTGATATCCATATAGAGCCTATGGAAAAAACAGTAAGGGTACGATACAGAATAGATGGTAATCTTAAAGAGATAATGAAATATGATAATGCTCTTCTTGGAGCTATTACAACTCGTCTTAAGATTATGTCTGGCATGGATATTTCTGAAAAACGTAAACCACAGGATGGACGTATAACAACAACAGTAGATAGAAGAGAATACGATATCCGAGTTTCTAATCTGCCTACGGTGTATGGCGAAAAGGTTGTTATGAGAATTGCATCAAAAGAAGGATTTAATGTTGATATATCCAAGCTTGGACTTACAGAAAGAGATAGAAAAGTATTTCAGGATATATTAAGGAATCCACATGGGATTATACTTGTTACAGGACCTACTGGTAGTGGTAAGTCAACAACATTGTATACAGCGTTAAGCGAACTTAATACAGAGGATGTTAATATTATCACAGTTGAAGATCCTGTAGAAGCCAATATAGATGGTATTAATCAGGTTCAGGTTAATACAAAGGCTAATCTTACATTTGCATCGGCACTTCGTTCTATATTAAGACAGGATCCGGACATAATCATGATAGGTGAAATCCGAGATTCAGAAACAGCCGAAATTGCGGTAAGAGCCTCTATTACAGGACATCTTGTTGTAAGTACCCTGCATACAAACAGCACTGCAAGTTCTGTAGCAAGACTTGAGGACATGGGTGTTGAATCATACCTTATAGCAGATTCAATGGTTGGTATTATAGCACAGAGACTTGTGAGAAGATTGTGTGAATGTAAGAAACCAAAGGAGGCAACAGTTGAAGAAAAACAGCTCCTTGGTGTTGATACAGATAAGTCATGTACTATATACGAACCATGTGGCTGCAAGCTTTGTAATAATACAGGATACTATGGCAGAATGGGTATATATGAAATAATGAAGATATCCCCTGCTATTAAAAGACTTATATCTAAAAATGCAGATGCTGAGGATATTAAGAATCAGGCCGTTAAGGAAGGCATGAATACACTGAAGATGGCAGCAGCCAATGGGGTAAAAGAAGGTATAACATCTATTGCAGAGATGATTAAGGCAACATACGAGGCTGAGGAGGAAGAGAAAAAGTGATTACAGTAGAACAGCTGCTTATGACAGCAAAAGAACAGGGAGCATCAGATGTACACATTACAGTTGGTGTACCACCTAAGATGAGAGTGAATGGAGAATTGCTTGATCTTGATTATCCAAGACTTATGCCTGATGATTGCGAAAAGATAGTATTAAGCATCATGAACGAAAGACAGCTTGCGATGTTTAAAGAAAATGGTGAGTTGGATTTTTCATTTTCAATACCACAGGTAGGTCGTTACAGAGTAAATGTATTCAGACAGAGAGGCTCTGTAGCATGTGCAATGCGTATTGTAGGTACTGAGGTTCCTAAGCCAGAGCAGCTTGGAGTGCCACAGTCAGTTATAGATCTTTATGATAAGAAGAGGGGACTTGTGCTTGTCACAGGACCTACTGGAAGTGGTAAGTCAACAACATTAGCTTCGCTTATCGACAGAATAAATGATGAAAGAAATGCACATGTCATAACGTTGGAGGATCCTATAGAGTATCTGCATTCACATAGAAAATCAATGATTAACCAAAGAGAAATCGGTATAGATACACAGTCATATGCTAAAGCACTAAGATCAGCATTAAGAGAAGATCCTGATGTTATTCTTGTTGGGGAGATGAGAGATCTTGAAACTATATCTACAGCTATAACGGCTGCTGAAACAGGACATCTTGTATTTTCAACACTTCATACAATAGGAGCAGCAGCGACAATTGACAGAATAATAGATGTGTTCCCACCACATCAGCAGCAGCAGATAAGAGTACAGCTGGCTACTGTGCTTGAAGCAGTTATATCACAGCAGCTTGTTCCGCTTGAAAGGAAGAAGGGAAGAGTGGCTGCTTTTGAGGTTATGCATGGAACGGTTGCCATAAAGAATCTTATAAGAGAAGGAAAGACACACCAGATAACAGGAATAATCCAGACAAGTAAGAAAAATGGAATGGTAACTATGGATGATGCACTTCTTGAACTGTATGACAAAGGTTATATAAGTGCACAGAATGCAATCAGCTTCTCGCAGGATACATCTTACGTAGAAAAACGAGTAAACATAATATAATGAGCACAAAAGAAAAATAAAAAGCAGGTTTCATGTTGGAAACCTGCTTTTATAATACTATAGACAACTGTCATAGCATATAAATATTCTTATAATCAGATAACTGACAAATATTGATTAAACACGTGAGATATATTCACCTGTTCTTGTATCAATCTTAATTGTATCTCCCTGGTTAACGAATAATGGAACTAAAATCTTAGCACCTGTTTCAAGGATAGCTGGCTTAGTAGCACCAGTAGCTGTATCACCCTTAACACCTGGTTCAGACTCTGTAATCTGAAGTTCTACAGTGATAGGTGGTTCGATAGAGAATACATTACCATTGTGTGAGCAAAGCTTAACCATTTCGTTTTCCTTAACGAACTTAAGTGAATCGCCAACATTCTCAGCTGATAAAGCAATCTGCTCGAATGTTTCAGTATCCATGAAGTTGTAAAGATCTCCATCAGAGTAAAGATACTGATATTCTCTCTTCTCAATATGAGCAAGATCAAACTTTTCTGTAGGTCTGAAAGACTTTTCTACAACACCACCACTTACGATGTTCTTTAACTTAGTTCTAACGAAAGCAGCACCCTTACCAGGCTTTACATGCTGGAATTCGATAATCTGCCAAATGTTATTATCCATCTGAATTGTTAAACCATTCTTAAAATCTCCTGCGCTTACCATTCTTTGGTATACCTCCTAATTATCATAACTACTTACCATTCTATAATAAAAAGGCGAGTTTGGCAACTGTTTTTTGAGTATATCAGCTCAAAATTATTTAGTTGTGAAGGTAGCACATACTGTGTCGTCAGAGTTTACAGCAGTTATTCCTGATATATCAACATGGTCTGCGTGGCATGCATTGTCTTCGTTATATATGCAGTTATGTGCGGCACATTTTATTGAAAGGTTAAGCTTTGGTGAGCCACAAGAGTTGCTGCTTGTATTTTCCTTGTGCTCAAAGCTTGTGCAGCATGTTTCATCACAAGAACATGCGTCTACTCCTTTGATATCAATACCGCTAAGGCAGCAGCATTTGTCTGAGTTGTGGGAACAAGTAGTTGCATTACAGCTTAAGTTAGTCATAAAAAACCTCCTGTTAATAATAATAATAATACACTCTTTAATTAAGAGATGCATTTATTATTATTAACAGGAGGCAGAAAATTATGTCCTATGAATTAAAGATAATTGTTAAAGTTTATTTAATAAGACTAAAAGCTATTTTGGATTTTTCGCCACTGTAGTAGCGGAACATAACCTTGGCTATGATTTTCTCTTTTTTAACGAAAGTGTTAACCCAGTATCTGGAATCCTTGGAGTTGTTACGGTTGTCGCCAAGCATAAAATAACAGCCTTCAGGAACAATATAAGTATATGTTTCACCATCATCAAAGATGTAATCCTTGATATAAGGTTCATCAAGCTCATCACCGTTGATATATACTCGTCCACCTTTTATCTGTACAATATCGTTTGGAAGACCGATTATACGTTTGACATAATTCTGGGATTCGTCATCTGGAAACTTGAATATGATTATATCTCCACGTTCAGGCTCTGAGAATTTATATGAAAGCCTGAAACCGAATAATCTGTCGCCTTCCCATATAGTATCACGCATGGAACCAGATGGAACCTCAGCGTTGATTATTATGAAATTCGTAAATATAAGAGCAAATATAGCAGCAAAGGCTACTATTTTAAAGAAACTAAAGGCTTCTGACAAAATAAAGCTTACAAGTCCCTGTGAATTATTTTTCTGGTTGGAAGCTTTTGAATCATATTTGTTATAATTACGATTGATGGAATAATCATCATCGGAATCGTTGTAAGAATCAGCATATTCATCATCGTTATCATAATACTCATCATCACTACCATCATAGTTATCATCTTCAAAATCTATAAAACCATAATCTTCATCATCATCTTCTGGTGTAAAATAATTATTATTGTTTGACATATATTTCCCCATTCTGGTGCGTAGTAAAAAGTTATATAAATTTCATTAAAATAACCCCACCTTGCTTGAAACAGATGGGGTTATCTGAAATACTAAGCACAATTTAATATATGCTTATATAATATGTTATATTAAGTTATTTTGCAAGTAATTCCATAATCTTATTACTTCTTTGTATAAATGCAGTCATCTGTGCAGGAGCAAGAGGTGCATGGCTTATAAGAGCAAGATCATATAACTGTTGGCAGATGATGTCAGTATTTTCACCATCCTTGTGCTCTACGATGTATTTTACAAGCTCATTGTTGGCGTTAAGAACAAGTGTCTGTCCGTTTGAACCAAACATAGCTGGATCCATACCAGACATACCATACATTTTCATCATATCCTGCATACGTCTGTCCTGTTCAGAAAGAGTGATCATAGAAGATACAGATGCATCCTTAAGTTTTTCAACCTTAATATTTATATTATCGTTATTAAGAGCCTTCTTGAAAGCAGCAGTAAGAGCTTCTGTAGTATCCTTTAACTCATCTTCGTTAGTTTCTTCTTTGAATATATCTGAAAGATCTGTATCAATTCTTGCAAACTTAAGACCTTCATTCTTACCTTCAAGATGAGTGATAAATGGCTGGTCAATATTATGAGTAAGAATGATAGCATCCATATTTTCTTTCTTAAACATATTGATATACTGGCTCTGTTCCTTTTCATCAGTTACATAGAATACTGTATTTTCATGTTTTTCTTTGTTAGCTTCAAGATAATCCTTAAGAGTTACATACTTACCTTCAAGATTCTTAAAGATAATATAATCATTCATCTTTTCAGCGAACTTTTCATCCTTTAAGCAGCCAAACTTGATAAATGGATTAATATCATCCCAGTACTTTTCATAGTTTTCACGGTCTGTTTTGCACATACCAGTAAGCTTGTCAGCAACCTTTTTAGTGATGTAATCAGATATCTTCTTAACAAAACCATCATTCTGAAGAGCAGAACGCGAAACATTAAGAGGAAGGTCTGGACAGTCAATAACACCCTTTAATAAAAGAAGGAATTCCGGAATAACTTCTTTGATGTTATCAGCAACAAATACCTGGTTGTTATAAAGTTTTATAGTTCCTTCAATAGATTCATACTCAGTATTAATCTTAGGGAAGTAGAGTATACCTTTTAAGTTGAAAGGATAGTCCATGTTAAGGTGGATCCAGAATAAAGGTTCCTTATAATCATTAAATACCTTGCGGTAGAATTCCTTGTATTCATCAGCTGTGCATTCATTAGGATGCTTTGTCCAGAGAGGATGTATATCATTGAGTGCAACTGGTCTTTTTACAATCTTAGCCATCTTTTTGGCTGGAACCTTTTCAACTGTTTCCTTAGTTCCATCTTCTTTTTCAACCTCTTCAGTAACAGCATCTTTAATAAATGTGTCAAGGACAGTATCCTTTTCTGTAACCTCATCTTCAGGGATTTCCTCTGTTAACTGACCAGCATCTTCGTTAGTTAAGAAGATTGGTATAGGCATAAATGAACAGTACTTTTCTATAACTTCACGAGCCTTGTATTCATTGGCAAATTCATAGCTGTCTTCATTGAGGTAAAGAGTGATAGTAGTACCAGGTGCTGTGGCTGTACCATCAGCCATATCATATTCTGTACCACCGTCACATTCCCAGTGAACAGCCTTAGAACCTTCCTTGAAAGAAAGAGTATCAATAGTAACCTTATCAGCTACCATAAATGCTGAATAAAAACCGAGTCCGAAGTGGCCTATAATCTGGTCGTCATTAGCCTTATCCTTGTACTTTTCAAGAAAAGCTTCAGCACCAGAGAAAGCTATCTGGTTGATGTACTGTTCAACCTCATCAGAAGTCATACCTATACCATTATCAATAATCTTAATTGTCTTGTTATTAGCGCTTACTTTAACATCTATCTTATATTCAATATCCTCAGGTGCTTCATATTCACCAATCATATCAAGCTTCTTTAACTTAGTGATGGCATCGCAGCCGTTAGATATAAGTTCTCTGTAAAAAATGTCGTGATCAGAATACATCCACTTTTTGATAATAGGGAAAATATTATCACTGTTAATTGATAAACTACCATGTGTATTAGCCATAATTAAATTCTCCAATCTGCGTAATATACGCCTAAATCTGATATTTATATACTACGGTTTATATTAGTATCAAAGTCTGGGGCTTTTGACCCCGACATCATCATATATGCCCGCAGCAGTTTTATTGCATAAAAGCAATTTCATAATATGTAGTTTAATATTCTGTTAAAAGGAAGTCAAGAAGAAATTAGCACTCAAAACAGGTGAGTGCTAATAAAAGAGCCGCAAACCCAGTAAAATCAAGGGTTCCGGAAAATATTAAATTAATATAAAAAGTTATGAATACAGCTTTGCATAGAAGCTTTTTCATAGAAGAATGGGTTTATATTGTTTCTTCAAAATCAAGTCCGTTATAAATAAGGAAATTTCTTATGTATGAATCAAAAGAAGAGTCAAGTGTTTTGTCAAGGCTGAAGATATTTAAAGATGTTCCTGTAATGATATCTGCATGCCCATCCTGATATTTTATATTGATAAAAAGTCCATTGATGTTATCATATGAAAGTAAAGCCTCTGAATCATTAAGAAGCTTTACAGTAGCACTGGATGACAAAAGCATTACTATCTTCATAGATGATGGAACTTTGCTGCCCTTAATAAGACTAAAGCAGTATGGCTTTTGTACAAGCCAGGAGGTGTATTTTTTTTCATCTTCATCAAGTTCTGCCCATTCCTCATCTGAGTAGAAGGAATGGTTAATCTTCCCTTCAATAGAATGCAGACAGGAAGTGTTGATAGAAGCTTCTGATAACAGGAAGTTATCAAAGGTATCCTTAACAAGAAGATGTGACATAAATTTTCTGGTATCTTTAATTCTAAGTGAAATCATGTAATAATCTCCAATCTGTATTTTTGCCCCAGTTAATTATACTATGCTTTCTTAAGTATTTCACTACTATTTTATTGAAAAGTCATGAGCGAAAATGTCACCAGGTTTTTTCAAGCACATCGACAAGCTTAAATAGCAGGGTGGATATAATACATAGTATAACAATACTCATAGAAACATAAGTCATCTTAAATACCTGTGAGCCATATATTATAAGATATCCAAGACCATGGCTGGCAGCAAGGAATTCACCTATGATAACACCTACAAGACAAAGTCCGATATTGACCTTTGTATTACTTATTATGATTTTTTTAGAGCCGGGAAGTATCAGCTTAGTAAGGATATCTTTTTTGGTGCCGCCAAGTGTCTTTATGAGTATAATCTTTTCTTTATCTGTTTCAAGAAAACCTGTATATATGTTGATGATCATTCCGAATATCGCAACAGATATCGCAGTGATTATAATAGCTTTCATGTTATTTCCAAGCCATACAATAATCATTGGGGCCAGTGCTGACTTAGGAAGACTGTTAAGTACAATAAGGTATGGTTCAAGACAATCAGAAAGACCACGCCATAACCATAGTATGATGGCAGTTCCAAGTCCCAAAACTATTATAAGAAAAAAAGAGAGAAAAGTTTCAAAAAGAGTTACAAATATATGCATGAATATACTGCCATCTTTAGCCATATATATAAATGTGTTAAGAATTCTTGATGGTGAACTGAAAATAAATGGATTAATTACGCCGGTTGCTGCAGATATTTCCCAAAGTGCAATAAAACCTGCAAGAATAAATAAACGTACAAAAGTTATAATTGCATGATAATGTTTTTGTTGTCTTATATAGGTCTGCCGTTGCAGACTAAGATTATTAAAAGAAGTTTTTTTAGTCATTGGATTTCCTCCCATATATCATTAAAATAGCCTGCGAATTCAGGAGCCTGGCGGGATGTAAAAGGTGTCCTGTCAGGTATGGAAAAATGTATATCTATGATTTTTTTGATTGTTGCAGGACGCTGTGAAAGAATAACAACCTGATCACCCATAGATATAGCCTCAGATATATCATGGGTTACAAGCAATGCTGTTTTTTTCTGTTCTTTAATAATATTTCCGATATCATCTGAAACCTCTAAACGTGTCTGATAATCAAGTGCTGAGAAAGGCTCATCAAGAAGAAGGATATCTGGATTCAGTGCAAGCGTTCTTATAAGGGCAGCACGCTGGCGCATACCTCCGGATAATTCGCCCGGGTGAACATTCCTGAACTGATATAGACCATATTCTTTTAGCATATTGTCGATATCAGCAAGATGTTTTTCATCCTTTAAGTGGTTGATTTCAAGTCCAAGAGTTACATTGGCATATACAGTTCTCCATTCAAAAAGAGTATCCTTTTGTGGCATGAAACCTATATGCTTTATATAAGAATCGTCTTTGTTATACGCTGATGATACTATTTCGCCTTTATCCGGTTTTAGTAAACCACATATTATAGAAAGAAGGGTTGATTTACCACAGCCTGAAGGACCAACAATAGATACGAAAGAGCCGGGTGCAATATCCAGGCAGATATCGGTAAGTGCAGGTATTTCAGCTTTAGGTGTATTATAAGAGTAAGATATATGTTTTAGCGAAAGAAGAGGTGCGGTTTTATTATTTTGTGTAGAAACGTTTTCATAAATATCCAAGATTGCCTCCGACATATAATATATTACTATAATTTATGCATACGTTGGCAGAATTGTTACAGTTAAAGAGCAGGCCAGATTTTTTAAACTGTCTTGCAAATAAACAGATTAAGGATATAATGTAAGGAGCAGATAATTCTGCAGGATACGGATTTGCATGAAAAACAAGCAAAAAGGAAAATATATTATTTAGGGAAAATACATTATTTAATGAGGAAGTTGTATGACAAAGTTAGAAGAAATATTATCATATATAAAAGGTAAAAGTGTATATGTACAGATGCATAATTTTCCAGATCCAGATGCTATAGCAAGCGCGTATGGCATGAAGAAGCTTCTTGAGGCTGAAGGAATCAGTGCTGAGATAGTATATAAGGGTAATATAGAAAAAACAGTTACATCTAAGATGGTATCTCTTCTTAATATAGATATATTGGAGATTAATTGTGCAGAGGAGCTTGATGCTGAACGGGAAGTCATTATAGTTGATGCACAGAAGGGAAACGCTAATATAGTTGACGCACATTCAGATAAAACAATATGCATAGATCATCATCCCATATATAATTCAAACAAGTATGTATTTTCAGATATAAGACCAGATGTTGGAGCCTGTGCATCAATAATAGCTTCCTATTATATGGAAAATAATATAAATATAGATGTTCATATGGCTACGGCGCTTCTATATGGAATCAAGGTTGATACAGCTGATATGAAAAGAGGAGTGACACAGCTTGATCTTGATATGTTTTATAGTCTATATAATATGGCCGACCATAAAGTACTTAATAAGCTTGATACGAGTGTAAGACAGTATGATGATCTTAAGGCATATGCATATGCTATAGCCAATCTTGATGTAAAAAAAGATGCCTGTTTTGCAAGTACAGGAGATAATTGCCAGGAATCACTCATAGCATCTATATGTGATTTTATAATGTCGCTGGATGGTATAGATTTTGCTGTAACATACTCAGCTAAAAAAGAAGGTGTTAAGCTGTCTATAAGAAGCAGTGGTGTGTATGATGCGGGACGTATATCTAATAATGCACTTAAAAGCATAGGCAATGGTGGCGGACATGAACATATGGCTGGTGGTTTTATTAGTTATTCCAGTCTTGATAACAGGGATGCATCATATATAAGAAAAGTTATAGAGGATAAGTTTTTAGAAGAATTAAAAAGGATAGATTAAAAGATCCGGTTAATATTGTGAAGGGTTCAAGGCCGTTTTCCTGCTTAAGAGCTGTCTTATGCAGGCTTAGACCTTTTGCCCCTTGTAATCATGTTTAATCATGCTATGTGGAAATATATTTTTTCATATTTTTTAATGCACATTTTTCCAGACGGCTTACTTGTGCCTGTGATATGCCGATTTCAGATGCGATTTCCATCTGTGTTTTGTATTCATAGAACCGCATTTTTATAATCTGTTGTTCCCGGCTGTCAAGCTTTCTATATGCATCGTTTAGTGCAAGATGTGTAACCCAGCTGTCTTCGCCATCTTTAGAATCCTTTAGCTGGTCTATGACGTAGAGAGTATCCTGTCCTTCGTTAAAAACCGGCTCATATAAAGATACGGTTGGAGAAACTGCTTCAAGTGCTATGACTATGTCCTCCTTAGATACACCTATTTCACCAGCGATTTCGGATATGGTTGGTTCATGTTGATTTTTCTTTAATAACTGTTCTTTAGTGTATATAGCTTTATATGCCATATCTTTAAGACTGCGGCTTACACGGATGGCACTGTTATCACGAAGATATCTTTTTATCTCACCTATGATCATTGGAACTGCATAAGTTGAAAACTGTACACCCTGTCCTAAGTCGAAATTATCTATGGCTTTTATTAATCCAATACATCCAATCTGGAATAAGTCATCCATATTTTCGTTACTGTTAGAGAATCTTCCAACAATGCTTAGGACAAGCCGGAGATTACCTTTGATGAAAGCTTCACGTGCGCTGTTGTCGCCTGCCTTGATTTTTGTAAGGAGTTCTTTTTTATCTTTTGCACTAAGCAGCGGCAAATCCTTAGTATTTACACCACATATGGTAACTCTTACACCTGCCATGAATATTCCTCCTAAAGAATTTGCGAACATTTAGCTTTAGTTACATGGGTATCCTGGTTAATCGTGATGCTTTGTTCGCCTATAGTTAAATCATTGCCAGCAAAAGAAATTTTATACGATATGTTTCATAAGTTTTTGACAGAATCATTGCTCTGGGATATAATTATTTTAACTGTATATTTACATGGAACGATGATTAAATATAAGATAAAAGCTGCTTGGGAGGTTTAACTGCTATGAAGTGTCCTTATTGTGGAAAAGAGAATACAAGAGTTATTGATTCAAGACCTACAGATGATAGTTCAATCAGAAGAAGGAGACAGTGTGATGAATGTGGCAAAAGATTTACCACATATGAAAAGATTGAAACATTGCCTCTTATTGTAGTTAAGAAAGACAATAACAGAGAACCTTATGACAGAGAAAAAATCATTGCAGGTATTGTAAGATCGTGCCACAAAAGGCCTGTATCTATGGCACAGGTGAATGAAATGGTAGATGACATTGAAAGCCAGATATTCAATATGGGGGAAAAAGAAGTGCCAACAACCACGATAGGGGCTATAGTTATGGACAAGCTTAAGAATGTTGATGAAGTAGCATATGTAAGATTTGCTTCTGTGTACAGAGAGTTTAAGGATGTTAATACATTTATGGATGAAATAAAGAAAATCCTTAACAATTAATAAAAAGCTGAGTGAAAATGAGGATTGATATGTTAGAAAGATTTTACCCTGATATGTATATAGCTTCTGCATATGATATAGATTATAAGGGATTATACGATAAGGGATACAGAGGGATTATATTTGATGTTGATAATACACTTGTAGAACATGGTGCACCTGTAACTAAAAGAGCGAAGGAACTTTTTGAAGAGTTAAGGAATATAGGTTATGACACATGTATCATATCAAACAACAAAGAATATCGTGTTAAGCCACTTGCAGATGAAGTTGCTTCAAAGTATGTAAGTAAAGCAGATAAGCCATCACCTAAGAATTATATAAAGGCTATGGAGTATATGCATACAGATAAAGATACTACGTATTTTGTTGGCGACCAGCTTTTTACAGATGTATGGGGAGCTAACAGGGCAGGCATAATGTCGATACTTGTAAAGCCCATAGATAAGCATGAGGAGATTCAGATTATACTGAAACGCAGGCTTGAATGGATAGTTCTTTTCTTTTATAAAAGAAGATTACATAAGCATAATAAAAAGATATAATATTATTTATTTTCGATAAAATTATTCGAGGTAGTATAGTAATGAATATTAAAGGAACAACAAGAGTATGTGGTCTTATAGGTAATCCTGTGGGCCATTCCATATCACCAGTTATACATAATACGCTGGCGGATATTACCAAAACCAATATGGTATATACAACTTTTAAGGTTGAAAAGGGAAGTGTTGCAAAGGCTGTTGACGGTGCATATGCACTTGATATACTTGGTCTTAATGTAACAGTACCACATAAGCAGGAAGTGATTGATGTGCTTGTGGATATAGACCCACTTGCACGTGCCATAGGTGCAGTTAATACACTTGTAAGGACAACTGGTGGATATAAAGGGTACAACACAGATATACTTGGACTTAAAAGAGAACTTGAAGAGGAAGGTATAGAACTTAAAGAAAATAACTGCATAATACTTGGAGCTGGTGGCGCAGCAAGGGCAATAGCATTTCTTTGTGCACAAAGTGGTGCTGATAAAGTATATATGTTAAACAGGACTGTTGAAAAGGCAGAGGATATTGCTGATGCGGTCAATGGATACTTTAACAGGGAATGTGTTGTGCCAATGCACATGGATGATTATAAGTCACTTAAAGAAAGCGGTTATATCGTTATACAGACAACAAGTGTAGGGCTATATCCTAATGTGAATGATACAGTTATAGAAGATAAAGAGTTCTATAAAAAGGTAAAGGCGGGAGTAGATATAATCTATAACCCATCTACAACGAAATTCATGGAATTATGTATGGAAGCAGGAAAACCGGCATTTAACGGTCTTAAGATGCTTTTGTATCAGGGAGTAGCAGCGTATGAGCTATGGAACAATACGAAAATATCAAAGGAAGAAGCTGATATAGTATACAACAAAATGAAAGAGGAACTTGGAATTGAATGATAATATTGTTCTTATAGGATTTATGGGAAGCGGTAAAACTACTTTCGGGAAGTGGATATCAAGAAAATATGGATATTCATTCTGTGATACAGATGAGTATATAGAAAAGAAAGAAAAAACAACGATTAATGATATATTTGCATCAAAAGGGGAGGCTGCATTCAGGGATATGGAAACAGAAACTGTAAAGGAATTCGCTGATTCCCTGAAAAAATGTGTTGTTTCGGTAGGCGGTGGCCTTCCGGTGCGAAAGGAAAATAGAGAAATCTTAAAGAATATCGGAACTGTTGTATACCTTAAGGCATCAGAGGAGGAGCTGTGTAAAAGGCTTAGCAGAGATAATACAAGGCCGCTTCTTAAAGGTGGTAATCTTAAGGAAAAAATACATACGCTTATGCAGCAAAGAGAAGACATATATATGGATGCCGCAGATGTAGTGATTAATACAGAAAATGTTTCTTTTGGACATATGTATGAAGAGATCATGTCACAAAAAATGCGATAATACGCAGTGCATACAGCGCTTTTTGAGGGCTTTATCACAAGATTAATGAGTTATAAGGAGAACATTAAAATGAAAATTTTAGTTATGAATGGTCCTAATATTAATTTTCTTGGAATAAGGGAAAAAGGAATATATGGAACAGATAATTATGAAACACTGGTAAACATGATTGAGAATAAAGCAAAGGAGCTTGGGGTAGAGGTTGAAGTATTCCAGAGTAATCATGAGGGAGCTGTTATAGATAAGATTCAGGAAGCTTATTATACAGATGTTGACGGAATAGTTATCAACCCGGGAGCATTTACTCATTATAGTTATGCAGTAAGGGATGCACTTGCATCAGTAGCATCTATTCCTAAGATAGAGGTGCACATATCTAATGTACATACAAGAGAAGA
>FR886185.1:0-29375 GCA_000436475.1 Eubacterium sp. CAG:248 | reverse complement strand
GAGTTCAGACATACATCTGTTACTGTTCCTGTATGCAATGGACAGGTTGTAGGACTTGGACTTAAAGGGTATTTATATGCTATGGAAGCTGTTGTGGATATGGCTGAGTGCAAAGCAAAGGAGTAATGCTGATACATTTTTAATGTGAACAACAAAAATATTTAATAAAGATATTTGATAAAAATAGTTATAATCATACAAAGCTGATAGGTTTATTGTGCTTTGTATGATTTTTTATTTTATCAGAAATGCCGGTTTCTAATTACATTCGAATATATATTTAAAATGTCAAAAAATGTCGAAAATAATTATTTTAATTGCAAATATCATGTGAGGGATATATAATTTAATAAATATTTAATAAAAGGACTTATATGTTTATGTATATAAATGGTGTTAAAAAAATTGCAGCATACATTATATCTGCAATAATAATCATTGTGTCATGCGTATCATATTATGATTGTGTGGCAGCAGCAGATTATAATCTGGTTCTTAGTCTTGAATCAGATTATAACAAGAAAAGTTCTGAGCTTGAAGTAAAGGTTGTTATAAAGGATAATCCGGGAATAGCGGCATTAGTTTTTCAACTGTATTATGATAACAGCAGGGTTGAATTTATAAGTGCTGATACAGGTGATATTATGAAAAATGCCATAGTGAATGACCAGTTGTCTGATAGAGTAGCTTTTTCGTATGCAAGAGCTGCTGAAACAACAGATACAGGAGTTATATTAAAAGCGAAGTTTAAATGTAATAAGGATGCAGCACAGGATGGTGTGCTGGTATCGGTACAGAAGACTGATGCAAGTAACTTTGATGAAAAAAATATTAATGTAACGGTTAGTGGAGGCAATGCTGTAATTCTGACAGAAAATGATACTACAATGAAATTAGATGATAAACAGGAGGAAACATTACCAATATATATAGAAGAGCCTTCTGTCCAGCATGTTACACCATATATGATAATAACAGGTGGAGCTGATGGATTGCCAAAGCATGTTATAACAGATGGAAATACTATACGTGATGATATGGAGACTGCATCAGATAATGAAAAAGAGAGCACAATGACAACTGATACAACAGAAAAAAGCAGCAGGTCAGCTATAGATACAACAGATAAAAGTGTATCAGGTACAGGTGATAACCAGTTAAATCCAGTGTCACATAACAATCATAAAGGAGTTATAATTATTATTGTTGTTTTAGCATTAGTTATTATAGTGGTTGGCGTGATATTGTATTTAAATAAATCAAAAATAAAAATAAGGAGGAAAAAGGATGAAGAATAAACACTCTAGAATCTGGGCAGCCGTTTTTATGAGCATTCTTATTGCAGTATCAACAGTGTTAACTGCAGTTGGTCATATTGACAAGGCTCAGGCGGCTGAAAAAGCAGTGCTTCAGATAAGCACAGTATCAGGTCATAGGGGAGATGAGGTTAGTGTTACTGTGTCATTAACTTCCAATCCAGGTATTGCAGGTTTAGTGTTCAGTCTCACTTTCAACAATAAAGTTCTTAAACTTGTTGATGTTAAAGAACCTGCTAATACAGATGATGAATTTATATTTTATGAGCCTATTATAAAAGATGATGCTATAAATGATACAAGCATCAATTATATTGGTTATGCTTTTGCATCTGGCAAATCAAATATTACAAAGACAGGTATCGTGTATACAGCTACATTTAAAATATTAGATGAAGCTGCTATAGGAACAACACAGTTGAATATTGCAGGCAGAAATGGACAGGATACAGCTGATGTATCTAGTATTGATGAAAAAGCAGTTCCAATAGAGGTTACAGCTGGTAGTGTTACTGTAACATGTGAACATAAACATACAGAAACTGTGAAAACAGCTGCAACATGTACTAAAGATGGTTTGGAAGTAGTTACATGTAAGGATTGCAAAGAAGTGATCAGCAGTACAGTTCTTAAGAGTACAGGACATAAGTATGGTGACTGGATTGTAGATAAAGCTGTTACATGTACAGAGGATGGAGAAGAATACCGCGAGTGTTCTGTATGCCATAACAAAATAACACAGAAGATAGAACATAAGGGTCATGTAGCAGGAACCCCTGAGGTTACTAAAGAACCAACATGTACTAAAGAAGGAACACGTATTACAAAGTGTACTGTATGTAGCGAGGTACTTAAGACAGAAACTTTAGCTAAAAAAGAGCATAGCTGGGGAGAATGGAAGACTACAGTTGAACCAACATGCCAGAAAGATGGAAAGAAAGAATCTGTTTGTAGTGTATGCGGTGAAACAAAGTCTGAAGTGATACCAAAGAGTGAAGAATATCATAAATACACAGATTATACAGTTACTAAACAAGCTACATGTAAGGAAGAGGGAACTCTTACAGCATATTGTACAATATGTCATAATCTTATAACAAAGTCTATACCTAAGACGGATAAACATGTGGCAGGAACTCCTACTGTAGAAAAGGAAGCAACATGTACAGAAGATGGTAAAAAGGTAACAAGATGTACAGTATGTGGAGTAGTTCTTGAAGAAGAAGTTATAGAAGCAACAGGACACACATATGATGACGGAGTAGTTACTAAAAAGGCAACATGTACAGAAGCCGGAGTAAAGACATACACATGTACAAAGTGTCATGATACAAAGACAGAAGCTATAGAAGCACTTGGACATGATTATGGTGAAGCTAAGATAACAACAGAACCAACATGTACTAAAGATGGTGTTAAGTCATATATCTGTAAAAGATGTGGTGATGTTAAGACAGAAGTTTTACCAGCAACAGGACACACATATGATGAAGGTAAGATAACTAAAGAGCCTACAGAAACAGAGGAAGGCATGCTTGTTAGAACATGTACAAGATGTGGCGAAACTGAAACTATAGCACTTCCAAAGCTTGATAAGAGCAAAGTTAAGCTTGAAACATCAGAAGGCAGTGAGTTTACTGGTGTTATAACAGTAGGAAAAGACAATAATGTTATATTATCAGTTATTGGTATGAATTATGCCGTTCCTAATGGTGGAGATGTAAGATATGTACCAGTAAGATGGAGCTTTGCAGCAGCAAATCAGGAGATTAAGTGGAATAATATTACAGATAGTAATTATAGTATAAGCTTAAATTCTGCAGAAGCTGGTGATTATAAGCTTGTAGTTGAATACAAGAGAGAAATGTATAAGACACTGGCAGATGGAACAAAGGGATGGGTTGCATCTGATTCTGCATTAGCTGCTTCAACTTATGTTGCTGAGACAACATTAAAGGTGGAAGAAAAACAGTCATCTGATGACACTAAGGAAGATGTTAAGCCAGAGGATACAACAAAGGATGATAACAATAACAATGATAGTGAAGTAACAGAAGGTGTTAAAACTGGTGATATGTCAGTTAACATTGCAGTACTTATGATGATGCTTATGCTTATGTCAGGTACAGCTGTTATATACACTGGAAAGTCAGGAAAGGCTAGATAACAGCTTACATAGCAGACAGGAGGCAATTTTATGATGAATAAAACTTCTAAAGCATTAAAAAAACTGTTATGTGCGGCACTTATTACAGGTATTGTGCTTACAGGGTTTCCAGCAACCCTGTGGCATAGTGCCTATGGTAATATAACACATGCAGAAGCAGCAGAAACAACAGAAGAACAGTGGAAAACAGATATAAAGAATGCTCTGGATAAAGTAACAGCTTTTGATGATGATAAATATGCAGGTAAAAGCATATATCTCGTGGACTTAAGTAAATACAACATACCAAAGGCTGATATAGATATTGTTAATAAATACTTGACAGGACTTAAAGATACAGCTGATTATTACTGGGTTAATAATATTATGGCTGATCCTTATGGCACAGCTTATGTAAAGTATGTGTTTTACAGTGTTAAATCGGAATATATAGATTCAGCTTCAAAGAATATTGATAAAGCAAAAGCAAAAACGGACTATGAAATTTTCCATAAAAGACTTGAGAATGGTGAGCAGTTTGTTATGGTAAAGGAAAGGGTTCAGGCAGCTATAGATAATAAACTTCATATAGAATACTATCAGAATGAAAAGGCATATTACTGGACAGGCTTTTATGTAACAGACCTTAGTATTCCATACAGTAAGATGGGAGAACTACTTGAGTATCTTAATGGTACAGTGCTTAATGATGAGAGCTGTTCATGGTGTACATTTACTTTACAATATGATTCCAACAAGCAGTATATTACATATGTACAGTTAGATGCTAATGAGGCAGTTGTTGATAAGAATTCTATTGAAACAAATGAAACAACAGGTGTTCCTGTCAGAGCAAAGATAGATAAGGCAAAGGTTACGTCTGTTTATAAGGATATAAAGAACAGAATATCTTCGCTTACATATGCAATAACAGACAATATGAGTGATGTTGAAAAGGTCCTTTTAATGCATGACTGGATAGCAAGAGAGCTGGATTATGATTATGACAATTATCAGAAAAATTCAATACCTGACACAAGCTATTCGGCATATGGAGCACTTACAACAGGTAAAGCAGTGTGCAGTGGATATGCAAGGCTTGCTAATATCCTTCTTAACGGAATAGGTATAAGAACACAGTCTATAACCTCTTCAGCTATGAATCATGAGTGGAATGCAGTATATCTTAATGGACATTATTATCATATGGATATAACATGGGATGACTGGGGTAAAGATGAAAATAATGAAGGAACTGTATATCATGAGTATTTTCTTTACAATGATACTGATTTTAAAAATGTGGGAGATACCAAGCATCATGACTGGATAGGTGTTGTATGTGATGGAACTGACAGCTTTGCTGATATGATATTCAGAAATAATAGCTGTATTAACACTATTGCATACAGCTATTATAATAGTTACTGGTACTACATCAATAAAGGAAGCTTGTATAAGTCACATATAGACGGAAGTTCTTTAAGCGTGGTTGAAGATACTGTAAAAGTAACAGATATGTTTGTATATGGCAATAATATATACTACGCAACACATAGCAGTGAAGCTGACAGTGATGTTTCTTCAGCTTTCTCAACAAGAGTATGGAAAGTAAATGCTGATAATGGAACAAAGTCATTATATCTGAACCTGTCTGATAACGCAGATTATCAGGATGGCGTTCAGGAAATGTGTATAAAGAATGGCGTTCTTAAGATAGATGGAAATACGTCATCTGTTAAAAAAGAATTAGTTCTTGTTGAAGAAAGTATAAAATATGGCGATATTAATGGTAACGGTAAGATAGACAGTGCCGATGCAGTCGCTATAAAGAAGTATCTTGCGGGATACAGTGATACTATAAATAAAAAAGCAGCAGATGTGACAGGAGATGGTAAGATAGATGTTAATGATGCAATAAGATTATTAAAATATCTTGCAGGATATGATGTTACACTTGGTGCAGCATAATGCTGATCAGGCTGTGATTCTGGCAAAAGTCAGGATCATGGCCTTTTTTATATAGGTCTTGGAATTTAAACTTATATAAAAGAAAATCATCATGGATGATTACTAAGAATGTGATTGTTATTAGTAAAAAAAGGGTGTATAATGTAGCAACGAATAACAATTAGGAGAAAGAAATATGAATAAGCAGGAAGCAATAAGTATTTTAAAGGAGCATAATCAGGAGCATGTTATTAAAAGATTAGAGGCATTAGGAGATGATGCAGCTAAAAAGCTTATATCACAGGTTGCCATGATTGACTGGAAGGTAGTAGAGAGCATTAAGGATAAGGCAGAGGATAAAGGAGATGCTAAGAAGATTGAGCCATTAGCTGCAGTAGAGATTAACGATATAAAGAAAAACAAGGAAAAGTATACTGCAAAAGGTGTAGAGGCTATAAAAAACGGCAAGGTAGCAGCAGTGCTTCTTGCAGGTGGACAGGGAACAAGATTAGGACTTGATAAGCCTAAAGGAACTCTTAATGTAGGGGTTAATAAGGATTTATTCCTTTTTGGACAGCTCATACATAATCTTATGGATGTTGTTAACCAGACAGGAGCATGGGTTCCTCTTTATATCATGACAAGTGATAAGAACAATAAAGATACAGTAGAGTTCTTTGAAGAACATAATTATTTTGGATATGATAAGGATTATGTTAAATTCTTCATACAGAGCATGGTTCCATCAGTTGATTACAATGGAAAGTTATATATGGAGAGCACAGACAGTCTTGCTATGTCGCCAAATGGTAACGGAGGCTGGTTCTTATCATTAATAGCAGCTGGACTTGACAAGGATATGCAGGATAAGGGTATTGAATATGTTAACGTATTTGCAGTTGATAATATATTACAAAGAATAGCTGATCCAGCCTTTATAGGAGCAACTATACTTGCAGGAGCTGAGTGTGGTTCAAAGGTAGTAAGAAAATGTGAGCCGGCAGAAAAGGTTGGTGTTATGTGCAAGGTAAACGGACATCCATCTATAATCGAGTATTATGAGATGTCAGAAGAACTTGCCAGCTTAAGAAGAGAAGATGGAGAGCTTACTTATGGCTTTGGTGTTATTCTTAACTATCTTTTCAGCTTTAAAAAGCTTGTAGAGATATCTAACAGAAATCTTCCTTTACATATAGTAGAGAAGAAGATTCCATATATAGATGAGATCGATAACTATATCAAGCCAGAAACTCCTAACGGATATAAGTTTGAAACACTTGTACTTGATATGGTAGAGATGATGGATGACTGTGTGCCATATGAGGTTGAAAGAAGCTATGAATTCGCACCTATAAAGAATAAGACTGGAAAGGACTCGCTGGAAAGTGCCAGAGAGCTTCTTAAGGTTAATGGAATTGAGTTTTAAGAGCATAAAGATCTAATAATTATAGTATACGGAGGAAAATATGGTAGTTTTATTAGCAGGAGGAGCCGGATATATTGGCTCACATACAGCAGTAGAGCTTATTAATGCAGGACATGAGGTTGTCATCGTAGATGATTATAGTAACAGCTGTCCTGAATCTATAAAGAGAGTTGAAGAAATAACAGGAAAAAGCATAGCATCTTATGAAGCAGATGTTAAGGATAAAGCTGCACTCCGTAAGATATTTGCAGAGAATGATATAGACTGCGTGATACATTTTGCAGGACTTAAGGCAGTTGGAGAGTCTACAAGACTTCCAGCAAAGTATTATCGTAACAACATTGATACTACTCTTTCACTTATAGAGTGTATGAAAGAAGCTGGTGTTACAAAGATAGTATTCTCGTCTTCTGCAACAGTATATGGTGACCAGAAGCCACCTTATGTAGAAACCATGCCTAAGGGAGAATGTTCTAATCCATATGGCTGGACAAAGTCTATGATGGAGCAGATACTTACAGACTGTGCCAAGGCAGATCCAGAGCTCACAGTTGTATTATTACGTTACTTTAACCCAATCGGAGCACATTCATCTGGCAAGATTGGTGAAGACCCACAGGGTATTCCTAACAATCTTATGCCATATGTATCACAGGTTGCAGCTGGAGTAAGAGAGCAGCTTACTATATTCGGAGGGGATTATCCTACACCGGATGGAACATGCAGAAGGGACTATATACATGTTGTTGATTTAGCATGTGGTCATGTTAAGGCAGTTGAATATGCAGATTCACATAAAGGGGTTGAGATATTTAACTTAGGAACAGGAACACCATATAGTGTACTTGAGATAGTGCATGCTTTTGAGAAGTCTACTGGCGTTAAGTTAAACTACAGGATAGGTGAGAGACGTCCGGGAGACCTTCCTGATTCATGGGCAGATGCTGCTAAGGCTAAGGAGATTCTTGGCTGGGAAGCATCTAAAACACTTGAGGATATGTGCAGGGATTCATGGAACTGGCAGAGTCATAATCCACATGGATACAGAGATTAAAAATAAAAGAATTCGTTAAGATATTGCAATAAGACTTGTAGTGAACATATAATAAATAATAATTATTGTCTATTATATGTTTGCTGACAAGTCTTTTTAATATTACTTTTTGTTTTGCTGATATATATGTAGTATATTTACTATAATTATGCTATGATGTATAATAACAGGTGGTTATGATTGGTATGGAGGTTTAACATTGAATTCTATTAATCTTTATACATTAACAAGAATTGAAGATAATGACAGATTTGCAGAATATGAATATATCATGTCAGAAAGAAAGGACTTTCAGAGGACGAGGATAAGGGAAAAGGAGTCCTTAGTACAGCTTGTAACAAAGCTTATGAAATCAGGTGTACAGATAGAAGATCTGGATAACTTTTTTTATTCATATACGATAGCACATATCAGTAAAGAGTTTGATCTGCTTAAAGTGTCATCGAACAGGAAAAGAATATTGAATATTGAACTTAAAAGTGAGGATGTTGGTGAAGAAAGAATAAAACAGCAGCTTGTAAGAAACAGATATTATCTTAGTCCGGTCACAACAGATATTATTTCATATACCTATATTCTTGATACGAATACAGTATATAAGCTTGATACGGATAATAAACTATATGTATCTGATTTTTCAAGCGTTGCACAGGATATCAGAAGCTTTAAAAAATGCATGAAAAATAATATAGAAAGTCTTTTTAAAGCAAAGGATTATCTTATTTCTCCTGTCAACTCACCTGAAAGGTTTGCAAGGCATCAGTACTTTCTTACTAACCAGCAGGAGGCTATGAGCAGAAAACTTCTTGAAGGACTTTTAAGAGATGATGATAAAAAGTATTATTCAGTTAAAGGCGAGGCTGGAACTGGAAAAACCCTGCTTTTATATGACACTGTAAGAAAACTGCCGGAAAATGTACGTAAATGTGTAATACATTTCGGAAGACGTACGCCTAACATAGATATACTAGAGCATGCTATACCATGTACAGATATAATAACTTCTAAAGATCTGATAAGTAAGGATATGCTTAGTGGATATTCTTATATACTTGTTGATGAAACACAGCGTATACATGATGACCAGTTTGAGTGGATTATAGAAAGTGCAGCTGTGAATCCGGATATGAAAGCTGCAGACAGCTGTATTAATACCAAAATAGTGATGTTTTATGACTGCGAACAGATATTGTCACGTCAGGAGCAGAAACGGGCTATGGATAAAAGAATAGAAGATATAGCTGATGAAAAGTATTTTCTTTCGGATAGGATAAGAACGAATCCTGAATTATCAGAGTTTATAAGAAATATGTTTGATCTTACCAAGCGAGGAAAAGGTTATAGATATGATTGTGTAACTATATGCTATGCTAACAGCATAAACGAGTTTAAAAAGCTTAAGGCATACTATAAGGCTAAACAGTATATATACATAGACTATGAGAAATCCTATAAAAATGCCAGCACCATGTATAAAACAAGGAAATTTAATACATACAAGGTTATAGGAAAAGAGTTTGATAAAGTGTTAACGGTCATAGACGGCAAATTCAGTTATAATGAATATGGTGAGTTGTGTGCAGATTATGAAGGGGATAACGATGACATAATTGAAAAGTTTTTTTATCAGGTTGTCACAAGAGCCAGAGAACAGCTGTGTATAATAGTACTGAATAATGAGGATATATTTAAACAGCTTTTATATCTGCTTGGGCGCATACATGAGAATAATAAGAGCCAGGAGTGAATATATAGAACATAAGCCTGCTTTTTAGAATAAGATAAATTAAGAATATATCATTGTTTCCCAAACATTGTAACAATGCTTATATTCTTTAATTCTAAAAAGGAGGTTTGATGGTGCGTGGTAAATATAAATATAAAAGCATACTAAAAATGTTTTTTGTGATTATACTTAGCTGTATAATGGCGGTTACAATGAATAATGCAGCTATGGCTGTTGTTATTGATGTAAGTGGACATGATGGCCTTATTGACTGGGATAGTGCAAAGGAACACATAGAGGGTGTGATAATACGTATTGGATATGGCAATGATTATGCATATCAGGATGATAAGCAGGCTGTACAAAACATGGATGAATGTGAAAGGCTTGGTATTCCATATGGAGTATATATATATAGCTATGCAATGACGATGCAGGAAACAGAGTCTGAAATATCCCACACATTGCGGATGCTTAAAGGACGTAACCCGGTTCGTGGTGTATGGTTTGATATGGAGGATGCGGATGAATACAAGAAAAATCATGGAATGGATGTATATAGTGAAGAAGACAGGACACTGCTTACAGACATCTGTATAAGATTCATAGATGAAATGCATTCAAGAGGTTATATAACAGGCGTATATGCGAATTATGACTATTATAAAAATGTACTGGATACTAATCGTCTTTCTATGACTGAGGGCTTTAACATGTGGCTTGCACATTGGGATGTAGAAGAGCCAGATATGGACTGCATGATGTGGCAGTTTGGAGCATACAGGATAGGTGATCATGAATTTGATGGAAATATATATTATGCAGATTATTCATCGCCATATAAAGATGCTTATATAGAAACCAGTGCACGGGCAGGAAGAAAGGTTAATGTGATATATCAGGCACAGATAGACGGAAATTACTGGCTTCCACAGGTGATTAACGATGAAGACTATGCTGGAATAAGAGGCAGAAATATAACAGGAATAACTTTATCAACAGATATAGGATATGCAGTATACAGAGTGTATTCTAATGGAAGATGGCTTGCTTATGTTGATAGCCGCAATTCAGATATTTCAGATTATTATAATGGTTATGCCGGAAACGGACATAGTATAGAGGCGGTTGAAGTATATTATTACACACCAGACACGCTGTTATATAATGAAGCACCCCATTACCAGGCATTTACAGAGAATGGTTACAAATATGCATATTACAGGGTAAGTACAACAGGAAATGACTATTTTCCATATCAGACAGATAATGAAAGAAATGACGGACAGGATGGATATGCAGGAATATATGGACGTAAGGTGGATAGATTCCAGATAGTGATAAAGTGATTAGCGTGAAAAATAAGATTTTTCACACGCAAGAATGGAGAATTATGATGAATAATATGGTTAATATCAGCAGACTATAAGGTATACAGATATTCTGTAGAAACTTATCTAAAGGATGGTATGATATGAACGATGATGAAAATGTCAAGACAGATATGTGTGACGGACAGGTGACACTTAAGGGGGATAATGATGGCAATGCGATTAAACTTATAACAATAATAGGTGAGATAGAAGGACATGATATTCTTCCAGCGACAAGTAAAACTACCAAGTATGAGCATATTCTTCCACAGCTGGCAGCTATTGAGAATGATGATAGTATAAGCGGTGTATTGTTTCTTATGAATACAGTAGGAGGCGATGTCAGTGCAGGACTTGCGCTTGCAGAGATGATAGCATCCATGAGTAAGCCGACAGTATCGCTTGTTATTGGTGATTCACATAGTATAGCCGTTCCACTTGCAGTTAGTGCAGACTATTCATTTATAGTGCCTACAGCAACTATGATAGTACATCCTGTACGCATGAGTGGTAATATTATAGGGGCAAGACAGACATATGATTATTTTGAAAGGATACAGAAAAGGATAGTGTCGTTTATAGCACATCATAGTAAAACAGGTGAAGCTGACATAGAAGCCATGATGATGAATACCAAAATGCTGACAAAGGATCTTGGAACAATACTAGTAGGAAAAGAGGCTGTAAAAATAGGATTGATAAATGAAACTGGTGGAATAAAGGAAGCTTTTAGTAAGCTTAAAAGTATGATGTAAATAAACTGGATATATGAATGGAGATTATTATGGACACAGAAGAAATAAAAAAGTATACGGCTGATAATATAAGCTGCCAATTGTGTCCCCGTATGTGTCAGGTAAACAGACATACGGGGACAGGATATTGCCTGATGCCAGACAGGATAAAGGTGGCAAGGGCTGCACTGCATATGTGGGAGGAGCCATGTATATCCGGTGAACATGGAAGTGGTGCTATATTCTTTAGCGGATGTACATTAAGGTGTGTGTTCTGTCAGAACTATAAAATAGCTGCGGCAGCAGTTGGAAAATATATAACAGTAGACGGATTAGCTGATATTATGTTAAGATTACAGGATAAACATGCTAACAACATTAATCTTGTTACACCAACACATTATGCTTTACATATAGCACAGGCGCTTACTAAGGCGAGGGATAATGGGCTTAGAATACCGGTTGTATACAATACAAGTGCATATGAGAATATAGAAACTCTTAAAAGACTGGATGGACTTGTTGATATTTATCTTCCGGATTTTAAGTATATGGACAGTAGTCTTGCTTTGAAATATTCCCATGCAGAGGATTATCCAGAGGTGGCAAAAAGCGCGCTGAATGAGATGGTAAGACAGGCTGGAAGCCCTTGTATGTATAGTGATGAGGATGAGCTTGTACAGAGTGGCTATGTTGAAGACGGAGTTATGAAAAGAGGGGTTATAGTAAGACATCTTGTACTTCCGGGCTGTACTAAGGATTCTAAAGCGGTTATAGGTTATCTTTATGATACCTATAAGGATGATATATACATAAGCATTATGAACCAGTATACGCCACTTGAACATGTAAAGGAATATAAAGAATTGTATAGAAAAGTAACTCATAAAGAGTATGATGAAGTCGTGGATTATGCTATAGATATAGGAGTAACTAATGGGTTTATCCAGGAAGGGGATACAGCAAAGGAAAGCTTTATTCCTGATTTTGATTTTACAGGTCTTATATGATATAAACTATATTTTCTTTTTTTAAACAGGAGGAGTTTATGAAATATGAAATAGGCAGCCCGTGTATGATGGGCTGCAATATAGTTAACGGTGGATATAATTTCGCATATGCCAGCAGCTATGCAGCAATGCATAGTGATACAGCAGTGTATGTATGTATCTTTAAAAGGAATGATACAGAGCCTTTTTATGAACTTGAATTACACAAAACGATGGGGATAGTTTATTCGATATTCATAACAGGTATTAATATAGATGACTGCTTTTATTGTTTTAAAGAAAATGAAGAATATATAGTTGATCCGTATGCTAAAGCAGTAACAGAATGTGAAATATTTGGCATAGAAAAAAAAGATACTATACATACAAGTCCAGTTAAGCTTGCTGATTACAACTGGGAAGATGACAGACAGCTGCATATTCCTTATGATGAATGTATTATGTACAAGCTTAATGTGAGAGGTTATACCAAAAGCAAAACCTCAAAGGTAAAAGCAAAGGGAACATTTGCCGGAATTGTTGAAAAAGCAGAGTATCTTAAAACACTGGGAATAACCACGATAGAGCTTATGCCAGCTTACGAATATGATGAGATGGGCAGATTCACACAGTTTATGGATAAGGAGACTTTATCACGATACATATATATGAAACATAGTACATATGTTAAGAATATATATGATAGAGAAGTTAAGGTTAACTACTGGGGGTATACTAACGGGTTTTATTTTGCACCTAAAGCAGCTTATAGTTATAAAGCTGAAAGAAATGCGGGTGAATATGTGGATTATACTACTGAATTTAAAGATATGGTTAAATCTCTTCATAGTATGGGAATAGAAGTTGTTATGGAGTTCTTTTTTAAGGATGTCACAACAGCGTATATATTAGAATGTGTAAGATACTGGGTTAAGGAATACCATATAGACGGGGTTCACATATATTGCGATGAGGTATCACTTAATGCACTTGCAAATGATGCACAGCTGGCTGATACAAAGATTATGACTATATACTGGAATAAAAATAAAGGTGTATACAGGCATATGGCAAGCTACAACAATGATGTCCAGAATATTATAAGACGTTATCTTAAAGGCGATGAGGATATGTTGAAAGCATTTGCAGATATGCAGCTTAACAACCCTGATAATGCCGCAATAATTAATTATGTAACGACAAATAACGGTTTTACCTTGTATGATCTTGTATGTTATGACAGGAAGCATAACGAAGCAAATGGTGAGAATAACAGGGATGGTGAGAATTTTAACTATAGCTGGAACTGTGGGGAAGAGGGAACAACAAGAAAACAAAGAGTAAGACAGTTAAGAATCAGACAGATGAAAAATGCTCTTGCAATGATTCTTCTTGCACAGGGAACTCCGCTTATACTTGCAGGCGATGAGTTTACAAACAGTCAGCAGGGTAATAACAACCCGTATTGTATAGATAACGAAATATCATGGGTGAACTGGAAGAATAACAATGATTCAACAGAGATATTAAACTGGACAAAGCAGCTTATAAGGATAAGGAAAAAATACGGAATACTGCACAGCAGATACAGACTGACACAAAGTGACAGTTTGTCGTCTGGTTATCCGGATGTATCGTTTCATGGACTTAACGCGTGGTATGCAGATATGTATAATTATTGCAGACAGATAGGAATAATGTATTCTGATACGTATTCTGACAAAGAATCAAGAAAGCTCATATATGTTGCCTATAATATGCATTGGGAAAACTATGCATTGGCGCTGCCTAAGATTGAGGGCAGGAATGGTTTTGAGGTTGTCTTAAAGTCCTGTGATAAAAAGGAAAATATATATATTGATAGTGAAAAGAGAAAAGTTGTCATGCCTCCAAGGAGCATGGCGGTTCTTATTGGAGAGTATCCGGAAAGAAAAACTACTATGGATGTGAAGAAAAAAGCATCTAAAAACAAAAAATGAAAGGTCAGATAGATTTCATGGATTACAATAAGCTTAATGAGCTAAAAAAAAGATATGGCAATTATGAAGAGGTGTTTAAGTCAGGAGATTACGATAAGGCAGCAGACATACTTGGTAATGTGCTTGATGTAATAGAGGAAGAATATAAAGGCGTAAGAAAGGCTGGAATGATAGACAAGGAGCTTGTTATCAGAAAGTCAGAAGGAGATGGTCAGATATGGCTGTGTACTAATCATATTATGGAATATTATATATATGCATGCTATTTTGAACCGGAAATGGATGTGAAGATGCCTGAGCTCCCGATAGCTGAATATTACAGAACTTATGCAGAACTTTGTGTTAAGCTGCAGAAGTATAAAAGAGCAGAGGATGCATATAAAAATGCACTGTGCTGGAATCCGGTTGACTTAGATTCATATCTTGGACTTGCAGAATGTTATAAATATCTGAATATGATAACAAGATATCTTGATATGACAAAACAGGCATACAGATTTTGTTGTACAAGAGCTACGATGGCTAGATTCTATAGAAATATGGGCTTTTATTATCTTTCATCATACAATACAGATATGGCAGAGGCATGCTATACATACAGCAATATATATTATCATACAGATAATGCCGATTCTGAGCTTGAATACATAAAAAATGCACTGGCAGCAGCTAAAAATAATGAGAATAAAGACAGTATAAATAAAGATGAGGATGTCATAACAAAGGAAGAAGTGAATGAAAACGGGCAGAAGTATACAATAAAGCAGATGCAGGAAATGTTTGATAAGGAGAATGTTGAACCTGGTCCAGACTCAAAGACAATAGGTATAATATACAGAGTAGGTGAACTGATGCTTCAGGATAAGGAATACAGACTTGCAAAGGACTGCTTTATGATAGTGTATGATATAACCAATGAGCAGCAGCTTGAAGGTCTGATAGCAGAGCTTGACAGCTGCCTTAAGGAAGAAGCACAATAAAACGGATTGTCTGGCACAGTATGAATGAAGAGAAATTGTGACAATTTAAAATATACCTGAAAGGTGGAAAGTATGAATATAAAAGATAAATATGACAGTATAATATTTGATCTTGATGGAACACTATGGAACTCATCAAAACCTATATGTGAGGCATGGAATATTATACTTAAAAGACATAAAGAAATAACAAGAAAACCAATAACAATAGAGGAACTTGGAGGCTGCATGGGGCTTCCTATGTATGACATAGCAGCTAAGCTTTTTCCACAAGAAAAAGAAAATGTAAGAAATGCACTTATGGATGAATTATGTGAATTTGAAAATGGATATCTTGAAGAAAAAGGAGGTGTCCTTTTTCCAAAGCTGAGAGAAACATTAGAGCAGCTTAAGGAAAAATACAGGTTGTTTATAGTCAGCAATTGCCAGGATGGCTATATAGAGGCATTTATAAAGGCACATCATTTTTCAGATATATTTGAAGACACTGAGTGCTGGGGAAGAACAAGGGCATCTAAAGGTGTGAGCAATAAGATACTGATTGAAAGGAATAAACTTAATACTCCTGTATATGTCGGTGATACATCAGGTGATGCACAGTCAGCAAAGGATGCAGGAATTGACTTTATATATGCAGCGTATGGTTTTGGAGAAGTAAGTGATAAAGATTATATTGCAAAGATTGATTCATTTGAAGAATTAAAGAATATCCTTCTATGATTTGATTTAAGTGATCGCATTTTAACAGATTTGATTATTGTGATGTTTTGTATTGTGATGTTTAGTATTTTAATGTTTATAAAGCATTAAGGGTTAAGAAAAATATATATTCATACGATGTATATAGTACATGGATGTAGAAAAGTAAACAAGGCTACGGAGAGCAGTGATAAGTTCGTTGATGAATGATGAATACTGCTGTCCGTAGTCTTTTTGCATTTATTATTCCGGTTAGACAAGTGGATAAACGATATGTAAAACTTAATTCTGAATGGAGAAAAAGTATGAATACACAGGAAAAAACATATAATAACGCAGTTAATAGCTGCAGGACTGCTATTTATAAAAGCAGTATGAACAATCAGGGCAAGGTTATGAGAACAGCCTGTAATATATTTAAGAAATATAGCGTAGGCAATGAAGAGACAAAGACACAGAATGAAGCTGATACAGCAACTATAGGATTGCATTTAAAAGAAGCAGTGGATAGTATATTTGATCCAACAACAGGCATGACAGAAGAACAGAAGAAAAAGTTTGTTGAAAAGCTTTATAGAAAACTGGAGAGTGGAAAAAAGTTGACAGCTGATGAGATGCAATATCTTCGCATGAATGATCCTGTGACTTATGCAAAGGCTGCAAGAGTACAGACAATGAGGGAAGCTTTTAAAAAACAGTTGGAAAATGCGAAGAGCAAGGAAGAAGCTTCAGATATGTATCTTACAAATATGTCAAGGATAGGAGAAGATGATCCTGCGAAAAAAGAACTTCAGGCGGCATATGAGGATGTGTATTCTGAATTCAAAAAGACTAACGCATATAAAAAACTTCCGGATACGAGAAAAGAAGCTATGGAAGAAAAAGATAGCTGTAAAAAGCATGACTGCAATAATGTGAAGTGGGAAGAGGATGAATCTGACATACAGGAAAAGTAAGCTGGAAAGAAACAAAAATTAAGTAAGAAAATTAGAAAATAATACAAAATAATAATACAAAAGAAAAATAATGCTTGACCTTTTAAAATGATGGTGATATTATTACTTCAACAATTTAATATATTAAAGTCAATGAACAAGATAGTACTTTATGAATGAACATCACAGAGAGCCGGCGGTGCTGGAAAGCCGGTATGGGAGTCTTAAAGGAATGGGCTTGGGAGATTCACATATTAAAGATTCTCGCATAGGATTAAGTAGTTTGTGACGTGTCCTCACGTTATAGAGGCAGGATATATTAGTATCCGGGAAAAGGTAAGTGTATTATTGGTTTGATATTGGTAAGCTGGTTAGTATTGTATTTTGATGTAATTTGGCTTATCCTGGTTGTTATCATATACATAGATGATGCATATATGATAATATGTGGATTAATCAGACAAACACTTATGAATAAGGGTGGCACCACGATATATGATTATTCGTCCCTGACAGGAAAGAATCCTGTCAGGGACTTTTTTGATTTTGCAGCATAATTAACTGGAGGATTGAATGTATGAGAGTATTAAAGGCTTATAAGAAAACAGTCAGTATAGTTGATGAAACAGCGATAGAACTATACAAGGGTCTTGGCAGAGAGCATAAGGGCTTTCTTATGGAAAGCAATGATAAAGAAAACGGCAGATATACATTTATGGGGGTTGATCCGGAAGAGATTATCCAGTCAGATAAAGATAGTCTTGTTATAACAAGAGCTGATGGGACGAAAGATATAAGATATGGCAATCCACTTGAACGGTTAAAGGAATATTTTGATGAATTCAAGATAATAAAAGATGCAAAAGAACTTGAATTTATGGGAGGTCTTGTTGGAAGTCTTGGCTATGACTATATAAGATACACTGAGAAACTGCCAGATGATAACCCTGATGAGATTGGAATAGAAACTATACAGCTTATGCTTGCTTCAAGGTTTATAGCGATTGACCATGAGGCAGAAACATTCACAGCAGTAGTGCTTGATGAGGATAATGAGGCTGGAAGAAAAAGAGCCATGGAGGAAGCAGAACAGCTTATCAGACAGGCAAGAACAGGCATAGATAAATATCACGATGAAAAAGTAAATATGGATTTAGATGGACATATATTGAAAAAATCAGACACGCTTGATGAATATAGCCAAAAGGTTGAAAAGATAAAACAGTACATAAAAGATGGACATATATTCCAGACAGTTTTATCGCAAAGATGGACGATTGAAACAAAACAGACAGGCTTTGAGTTATATGAAAAGCTAAGAGAACTTAATCCATCGCCTTATCTTTATTATTATAATTTTGGCGATTTTGAGATAATAGGAAGTTCGCCGGAGATGATAGTCAAGCAGACTGATTCTAAAGTATATACATGTCCTATAGCAGGAACAAGAAGAAGAGGTAAAAACAAGGCAGAGGATTTAGCCTTAGAAGAAGAGCTTCTTGCAGATGAGAAGGAAAGGGCGGAACATGTTATGCTTGTTGATCTTGCAAGAAACGACTGCGGAAAGATAAGTGAGCTGGGCTCAGTAAGAGTATCACAGTTTATGAATGTACAAAGATACTCACATGTAATGCATATCGTTTCACTTGTTGAAGGAAGAAAAAACGGAGAATATCATCCGCTTGATCTTGTGTCATCATTTCTTCCTGCAGGAACGCTAAGCGGAGCACCAAAGATAAGGGCAATGGAAATCATAGATGAACTGGAAACAGTCAGAAGAGGATTGTATGGAGGCGCTACAGGCTATCTTGATTTCGGAGGCAATATGAACTTCTGCATAACTATCAGGACAATGATTAAAAAAGGTGACAAGGTATATCTTCAGGCAGGTGCAGGAATTGTTGCAGATTCAAAGCCGGAGCTTGAATACCAGGAGTGTTGTAACAAGGTTATGGCACTTGCAAAGACCCTTGTTAAGGAGGAAAAGTTATGATTCTGTTAATAGATAATTATGATTCGTTTACATATAACCTGTATCAGTTTATAGGCATATTTAATAATGATATAAAGGTTGTAAGAAATGATAAGATAACGATAGAAGAAATAGAACAGCTTAATCCGGAATCAATAGTAATCTCTCCAGGGCCTAAAAGTCCTAAAGAGGCAGGAATAAGTGTAGAGGCAATAAAGTATTTTGCAGGTAAGAAGCCAATACTTGGAATATGTCTAGGACATCAGAGTATAGGTGAGGCATTCGGGGCAACAGTTTCATATGCGAAAAAGCTTATGCACGGAAAACAGTCAGATGTAACGCATAATGGTAAGAGTATATTTGAAGGAATCCCTTCACCTGTGAAGGTTGCAAGGTATCATTCCCTTGCGGTTATAGAAGATACACTTCCCGATGCGCTTGAGGTAATAGCAAGAACAGAGGATGGGGAGATAATGGCTGTAAAACATAAAGAATATCCGGTTGTAGGACTTCAGTTCCACCCGGAATCCATATATACAGAGCATGGAAAAAGAATGATAGAAAACTTCGTTAATGGCAGGATATAATGAGCGTATAAGTTAACTAATATATTGTTTAATATCAGGAAAGGAAACTAAGTATGATACTTGATGTAATAGTAGAAGATAAATTAAAAAGACTTCCTGAACATAAGAAAAGAATAAGCGAAGAAAAGATGAAAGAGCTTGCACTTTCTTCTACAAGGAAAATTAACAGCTTTTATGAAGCATTAAAAAAAGATGGATTATCAGTCATAGGTGAATTTAAAAAAGCTTCACCAAGTCATGGGACAATGAATAATAAAATTGAGCTTGTTGAAAGAATCAGACAATATAGCGAAAGTGCAGATGCAATATCCTGTCTTACCGAAGAGGATCATTTTAATGGAAGTACAGAATATCTTAAGCAGATAAGAAACATGACACAGCTTCCGATCATCAGGAAAGATTTTATAATAGATCCATATCAGGTGTATGAGGCCAGGGTTATTGGTGCGGATGCCATACTCCTTATAGCAGCTATATTAGATGATGATAAGTTTAAAGAGTTGTATGAGCTTGCATACAGCCTCGGACTTGATGTGTTATGTGAGGTGCATGATGAAGAGGAAATGAAAAGAATGCTTGCACTTGATGTTAAGATAATAGGAATTAATAACCGTAATCTTAAAACCTTCGAGGTGAATCTTGAAACCACGAAGAAACTATCAGACATGGTGACAGATGATATGAGAAAAGCAGGGAAGCTTCTTGTATCCGAGAGCGGTGTTTCTGATACAGATGATATAAAGCTTCTTGCAAAAAGCCGTGCAGATGCACTTCTTATAGGAACTGTGCTTATGGAGGCTGAAAATCCATGCGAGCTTATATCAGAGTTTAAATGTATATATGACAATGAATGTGAAAAAGAAGAACTGGATGAAAATGGAAAAAAAACAGAAGTGAAAATATGTGGGATAACAAGTGAAGCAGATGCCAGGCTTCTTATAAAGTATGGGGCAGATTATGGAGGAATGGTTGTTTTTTATCCTAAAAGTAAAAGGGACATAACAATCGATGAGGCAGGAAGACTTGTTAAGATATTGAAAGAATCAGATATAAAAACGGTTGCTGTAACTGTATCTCCTGATACAGACAAGCTTAGGCAGATACAGGATAATGGTTTTGACTATATACAGATACATGGTGAGCTTTATGAGGATGTATATAATGAGAGCAGAATTCCAATCATAAGGGCTGTTAATATTGGCAAAAATGACAACATGGATGATATTAAAAAAAGCGTATCAGAGGCAGCACATAAGGATAAGATTGTTGGTATACTTCTTGATGCAGGTATTCCAGGAACAGGTAAAACATTTGACTGGAATGGCGTAAAAGAACTTGAATTAAAAGAAAAGAAATTGTTTCTTGCCGGAGGACTTAACAGTTTAAATGTTGCAGCTGCTGTTAAATGTGCAATGCCAGATGTAGTTGATATAAGCACTGGAGTTGAATATGATGACATATTGATAAAGGGGAAGGATGAAAAAAAGGTAAAAGAATTCATATTAAATGCACGAAAGTGAAAACACTGGATTGATTTAAGAACAGTTAAAGAAGATAAGGAATAAAAATAAAGAATAAAATAAAAAGTAGTAAAAGAAAAGAGGAGTAATGATGCAGGATAACAGATATTATGGACAATTTGGCGGACAGTATGTTTCAGAATCACTTATGAATACACTTAATGAGCTGGAGAAGGCATTTGATGAGGCAATGAAGGATCCTGAATTCATAAAGGAGTATAAATATTATCTTAAGGAGTATGTAGGAAGGGAAAATCCTTTATATTATGCCGAAAAACTCAGTAAAAAATATGGTGCAAAGATATATCTTAAAAGAGAAGATCTTAATCATACGGGAGCTCATAAGATAAATAATGTAATAGGTCAGATTCTGTTAGCTAAAAGGATGGGAAAAACAAAGGTTATAGCAGAAACAGGAGCAGGCCAGCATGGTGTTGCAACTGCAACAGGAGCAGCGCTTTTTGGCATGGAATGTACAGTATTTATGGGCGCTGAGGATATAGAAAGACAGGCACTTAATGTGTTTAAAATGGAACTTCTTGGAGCAAAAGTACAGCCTGTAACTACAGGAAGTTCAACACTTAAGGATGCTACTAATGAAGCTATAAGAACATGGGCAGAAAAGGCAGAAGATACATTCTATGTAATAGGCTCCGCAGTTGGGCCACATCCATATCCCAAGATGGTAAAAGAGTTCCAGAGAATAATATCAACAGAGGCAAGAAGACAGATTCTGGAAAAAGAGGGAAGACTTCCAGATGCTGTTGTTGCCTGTGTAGGCGGTGGTTCTAATTCTATAGGTATGTTTGCAGATTTTATAGATGATAAGGATGTTGACCTGATAGGAGTCGAGGCTGGTGGTCTTGGAGTTGAAACAGGTAAGCATGCATCTGCAATGGCACTTGGTGAGCCAGGTGTACTTCATGGAATGAAGTCATATCTTTTACAGGATGAAGATGGAAATATAAAGCTTGCACATTCTATATCAGCAGGTCTTGATTATCCAGGTGTAGGACCAGAACATGCTTATTTAAGAGATTCTGGCAGAGCGCAATATGTGTCTATAACAGATTCTGAGTGTATGGATGCATTTATGGAGCTGTGCAGGGAAGAGGGTATAATACCAGCTATAGAAAGTGCGCATGCTCTTGCACATGTGTTAAAGATGGCACAGGGCGAATATAAGGGCAAGACTATTGTTATGTGTCTGTCAGGACGAGGAGATAAGGACGTTCATACAGTTCAGAAATATATTAATGGAGAGGAGACAAACAAGTAATGAACAGAATAGAAGAAAAGATGGCTGCACTTAAGGCAGAAGGCAAGAAGGCATTTATAACATATACAACAGCAGGACTTCCTGATATGGATACAACAGCAAAGATTATGCATGCACAACAGGAAGCGGGTATCGATGTAATGGAGCTTGGTGTTCCTTTTTCAGATCCAGTTGCAGACGGACCAGTTATACAGAATGCTTCATATGAAGCTATACAAAACGGAGCTACTCTTGCAAAGGTTTTTGAACTTATGAAAAAGGTAAGAAATGAAGGGCTTAGTACACCAGTTGTTTTCATGATGTATTATAATACAGTATATCATTATGGTCTGGATGCATTTGCAGCCATGTGTGCAGAATGTGGTGTTGATGGACTTATTATACCAGATCTTCCATATGAAGAGCAGGGCGAGTTAAAGGCTGCACTTGAAAATGTATCAGGAGCACCTATATTAATACAGCTTGTATCGCCGGTATCAAAAGAGCGTATTCCTATGCTTACAAAGGATGCAAAAGGATTTATTTATTGTGTTTCACAGATGGGAGTCACAGGAAAGGGTGCTAATTTCCATAAAAAGATAAGAGAGTATCTTTTGGAAGTTAAAAAGAACAGCCCAGTTCCTGTTATGATGGGCTTTGGCATAAGAACAGCTAAAGATGTAGAATCACTTTGCGATATTATAGATGGTGCTATCGTAGGTTCACACTTTATAAAGCTTATGAAAGAGAATAACTATGATACAAAAGCAGTTAAAGATTATATACAGACATTCAAGAAGGAGATGAATGTTTAATTATGGTTACAGAACTTGTTAAGACTGCAGTGGCTGCAAAATGTCTTTATGATAATGCAGGGATGACTGGAAATTACGAGTGTGCTTACTCATTAGGCCTTTTAAGTTATATTGAAGGGCTTGATGAGAAAGACCAGGTAACAGAGCTTGAAAGCATTTATAAAGAGGTTATGGATAATGTTTACAAAGTAACTACTGATGATAAAAAGGTTAAGCAGCTGATTAAAATACTTGGTGATTATGAATTAAAACCTAAGTTTGACGAACAGATGAATGAACTGTATCATATGGGATATGCAGATAAAACTATCAGGTAAGATGATACATATACGTCGGTAAATATCACAGATTCTTGTATCGTTAGCAGAAAACAAACATAAAGTCTGATTATAGAATGTATTGTGAGACTTGAGTTGGGTATTGACTTATTCGTATGTATGCGGTATATTTTACAAATGTAATTAATTAATGAAAGATAGGTGGATGTTAACGATGACAGAATTGGTTAAGGTTGCAGACATTGATAAGACACATAAGAATCCAATAGCTGAGCTTGTTCAGATAGCATGTAAATATGATAGTCATATTGAGATTGAGGGCGAAGGAAAAAATATCAATGCCAAAAGTCTTATGGGGATTATGGCATTTGGTTTAAAACAAGGCATCGAAGTTAAAGTGATCGCTGATGGCAGTGATGAGAATGAAGCTGCAGATGCTATTAGAAACTTTTTAACATGTAGTGAATGATTAGGGAGGATTGAATCATGAGAACTAAGGTGGAAACAAAGGACATATTTGGTAGTACATCAGCAGTAGATAATCAGGCTGCTGCTAACACAGAGGTTAAAGAGACTAAGAAAACAGCTAAAAAGGCAACAGAGAAGAAACCAGTTAAGGAAGCTGCAGTAAAGAAGACAGAAGATATCGCAGCTAAGCTTAGTGAAGTGAAATCAGATCTGGAAGAAAAAAAGGGAGAGGTCAAAGCAGTTGTAGAAGAAGTTAAAGCAGAGACTGCAAAGAAGAAACCGGGAAGAAAGCCAGCAGCAAAGAAGACAACAGCATCCACAAAGACAACAGCTGCTAAGAAAGCAGCAGAAGCTAAAAAAGAAACAGCTGCCAAGTCAGCAGCAAAGACTACAAGAAAAACAGCAGCGAAGAAGACATTTAAAAAAGAGCTGTTTTTCCAGTTCGATGGTAAGCAGGTAGATGAAGAGACACTTGTTGCAAGAATAACAGAAGATGTAAAGAGCCAGAATGTTGAAATAAAAGATCTTAAAATGTATCTTAAGCCAGAAGATAATGCATGCTATTATGTAGCTAATGGCAATCTCGCTGGAAAAGTAGATCTTTATTAATATATCAGCAGGCTGTTTATTGGACTGATATATACATAAAATAATTAATTATAAAGCAGATTATGTGTATGTAATAAGGCATATACAATAATCTGCTTTTTGTATTTTTTATGTTTTTTTTTCGTGTTTTTTTAATATCATTTTGAAAAAAATGTCGAATTGATGTATAATTACACCCAGATATAAGAGATAATTTAATAAGTTTTGCGTTATGCATATGAGAGGTGTAATGATATGTTTGAGATCAATGATAAAGTTGTTTATGGTGTAGTAGGTGTGTGTGAGATTGAGAATATTGGAAAGCCGCCTATTAAAGGTATTGATAAGGATTATTATTTTCTTCAGCCTGTTTATGACAGTAAAGGAATTATATATTCTCCTGTTGACAGTACTAAGGTCATGATCAGAGGTATTATTGATAAGGATGCCTGTAAGAAACTTATTGAAAGGGCAAAGCACTGTAGGGAAGATGAAGAGCTTAATGAAAAGGTTCATCCTATGAAATATGATGAGATGGTTAAGTCACAGGATCTTGTACAGCTTATGCATCTTGTAAGAGCATTATTTAACATAAAAAATGACAGAGCTAAAGAACTAAGACGTATGAAGTCGGCAGACAGCAGAATGCTTACTACTGCTAGAAAGCTTTTGTATGGTGAGATATCAGAGGCTATGGAAAAGGATTATGAACAGATAACAGAAGAGATGGATAATTATCTTTCTGTATTATAATATGATACCAGGGTCAAAAGGTCTAAACTCACATGAGCTTGCTCATAGGTGGGTGAAAGACCTTGGGACCCGCCCCGATATGAGCATAAAAGTGGGATGATAATCCCACGATATGCGAATATTGGGGAGAATTGTGGGAGTGCGTAGCACGGAACAATTCGTAGGTATTAAAGTCGGGGGCTTTTGACCCCGACATCATAATATGCCAGTATATTAATAAAGTTAGTTATAACACAGGTTATAAAGTCAGCATTATCAATGTGCTGGCTTTTTTTATGTAAAAGATGTATACTATATCTTATAATATGCTATGGAGGTATATAGTGAAGGACGTAAGAGTTATCGAGGTGAAAAAAAGTGTTTTTGAAAGCAATGATGAGCGTGCTGCACTTTTAAGAGAAGAACTTAAGAAAAAAGGAGTGTTTTTTTTAAATCTGATGTCATCTCCTGGTTCTGGAAAGACCACCACTTTAACAAAAACTATAGAGCTGTTAAAGGAGGATATAAGGATAGGCGTCATGGAAGCGGATATTGACTCGGATGTTGATGCGAAGACTATTGCAGATACAGGTGCCAAAGCTATACAGCTTCATACTGGTGGAATGTGTCATCTTGATGCGGATATGTCAAGACAGGGAATAGAAGAGCTTGATATAAGTGATGTTGATCTTGTTATATTAGAAAACGTGGGAAATCTTGTATGCCCGGCGGAGTTTGATACAGGAGCGGTAAAGAATGTCATGATACTTTCAGTACCAGAAGGTTATGATAAACCACTTAAATATCCACTTATGTTCTCAGTATGTGATGTAGTTCTTATTAACAAGATTGATGTTATGTCTTATTTTGATTTTGATATTGATAAGTGTAAAGAATATATAGCAATGAGAAATCCAAAGGCGGAGGTTATTCCTATATCTGCTAAAACGGGCGAAGGCATGAAGGAATGGACTGAATGGCTGAAGAAACATGTAGCTGAGTGGAAACAATAATAGAAGCATATATAAGTATTTAGAAGTATATTAGGAGGAAAGGATATTTATGAGTAAAGAAGAATTTAAAAATCCTCATCCGGAACTTCCGGTAAGAGAGCCAGTTTTAAGACTTGGCAAAATGATAACTGACAGAGTGCCTATAAAGTTAGGCTTTGAAAAACTGACAGCAGATAGTCCGGAATATTGGGGACTTGCACCTATATGTACAGATGAGCAGGCAGAAATAGCCTTAAAGATGGGGGTGCGTAAGCCTAAAACTCTTAAACAGATGGTTAAGATAACAGGCATGGATGAAAAAGAACTTGAAAAGCAGCTTGAACAGATGTCTTTTAATGGGTTGTTAGAGTATAACTGGGAGAATCCTGAACATGAGAAGCAGTATGTACTTCCGATGTTTGTACCCGGAAGTGCAGAGTTTACCAATATGAATTCAACAGTTCTTGAAGAACATCCTGAGATGGGAAGATTCTTTGAACGCATGAGTCGTCTTCCACTTGAAAAAATAACTCCTATGGTGCCACCAGGAGGAGCAGGTATAGGCATGCATGTTATACCAGTTGAGAAAGCTATTGATATGAATAACCAGGCTGTTTCGCTGGAAAAGATATCCTACTGGTTAGACAAGTATGATGGAAAATATGCGGCAAGTCCATGTTCATGCCGTAAGTCAAGAAAAACATATGATGAGGGATGTGCTGATGATCCTGCAGACTGGTGTATAGCAGTAGGTGATATGGCAGATTATGTTGTTGAAACAGGTAAGGGTGGAAGATACATCACTAAGGAAGAAGCACTTGAGATATTTAAGAAGGCAGAGGATAATGGTTTTGTTCATCAGATTACCAACATAGATGGACAGGATAAAATATTTGCCATATGCAACTGTAATGTTAACGTATGTTATGCACTTAGAACATCACAGCTATTTAACACGCCTAATATGTCACGTTCGGCATATGTGGCAGAGGTTACAAAGGAAAACTGTGTTGCCTGTGGAAGGTGTGTAGAGTATTGTCCTGCTGGTGCAGTGAAGCTTGGACAGAAGTTATGTACTAAAGCAGGAGAAGAAGTAAAGTATCCTAAGATGCCGCTTCCATCAGAACAGAAATGGGGACCACATATGTGGTCTGAGGACTACAGGGATAAGAACAGGATTAACTGTTATGATACAGGTACAGCACCTTGTAAAACAGCCTGTCCAGCACATATAGCAGTCCAGGGCTATCTTAAGATGGCTGCACAGGGCAGGTTTATTGATGCACTTGCGCTTATCAAGAAAGAAAATCCGTTTCCTGCAGTATGTGGACATGTATGTAACAGAAGATGTGAAGATGCGTGTACAAGAGGAACTATAGATGAGGCTATTGCTATAGATGAAGTTAAGAAATTCATAGCTATGCAGGATCTTAAGGCGGATACACGTTATATACCTAAGAAAGTTGTGCCATCAACAAAGGGCAGCTTTGATGAAAAAGTTGCTATAATTGGAGGTGGACCGGCAGGACTTTCATGTGCATTCTATCTTGCAGAAAAAGGTTATAAGCCAACAGTTTTTGAGAAAAATGAAAAAGCAGGTGGTATGCTTGTGTATGGTATTCCATCATTTAAGCTTGAAAAGGATGTTGTAGAAGCAGAGATAGACGTTATACATAAGATGGGCGTTGATATTAAAACAGGTGTTGAAGTCGGTAAGGATATTACAATAGACGAGTTAAAGAAGCAGGGCTATAAGGCTTTCTATATAGCTATTGGATGTCAGGGTTCAAGAAAGGCTGGAATACCAGGAGAAGATGCCGATGGTGTTGTATCTGCTGTTGATTTCTTAAAGCAGGCTGGTTATACTCACGAATATCCACTTGAAGGTGATGTTGTTGTAATCGGTGGTGGTAATGTTGCTATTGATGTTGCAAGAACAAGTACAAGAGTTGGTGATTATAATGTATCTATGTTCTGTCTTGAAGATAGAAAAGGTATGCCGGCATCAGAGGAAGAAGTGGAAGAAGCACTCGAAGAAGGCGTTAAGCTTGACTGTGGCTGGGGACCTAAAGAAATACTCACAGAAGATGGACATGTAACAGGAATAGTCCTTAAGAGATGTATATCTGTAAAAGATGCGGATGGAAGGTTTAATCCACAGTATGATGAGAATGATTTAAAAACAATAAACTGTCGTCATGTATTCTTAAGTATAGGCCAGTCTACTATATGGGGAGAGCTTCTTAAAGGTACTAAGGTTCAGGTTGATGGAGTGAGAGTGAAAGCAGATAAGCTTACATACCAGACAACAGATCCAGATATATTTATCGGTGGTGATGTGTATACAGGACCAAGATTTGCCATAGATGCTATTGCGGCAGGTAAGGAAGCAGCGATATCTATTCACAGATACGTGCAGCCACATAGTTCGCTTACTATAGGACGTAACAGAAGAGAGTTCATAGAGCTTGATAAGAATAATATCAGCATAGAAAGCTATGATAACAGCAGCAGACAGGTTCCAGGAACAGATACTTCGTTTAACCACAAGAAGTCGTTTAAGGATGCAAAGCTTACATTCACAGAAGAACAGGTTAAGAAAGAAACAGCAAGATGTCTTGGCTGTGGAGCCTCAGTGGTAGATCCTAACAAGTGTATCGGATGTGGTATATGTACTACAAAGTGCGAATTCGATGCCATACACCTTAACAGAGAACTTCCAGAATGCAGTACTATGAGAAAGAGTGAAGATAAGCTTAAGTATATTCTTCCTTATGGAGCTAAGCAGGCTATTAAGATAAAGTTTGCGGGAAAGAAAAATAAATAGTTGTTTAATTGAATATTAGTTGGTGACGAAC
>FR886184.1:6832-11428 GCA_000436475.1 Eubacterium sp. CAG:248 | reverse complement strand
GTAAATAAGATAACATCTAAAAAACAATCTCGTCTTCAGGAATCCTAAAAGATAATAAATATACTAGAATTTAATAAACATACGTATGCAAAAAATAAAAAATATTGTAGAATTGAGATTAATATGATAGATGTTAATGCTTTAAGTGAAAATAAAGTATATAATACTATGTCAGAAAGTATAGGAAGGGATAAGGTAAAGATATATGAATAATAAAGATTTTGTAGAGCATTTAAAGCAACGTTTATTTATAGAATTTAAAAAACAGGATAGAAGTGGTGTGTATGGATATACACAACGCAGTATGGCATATAATTCTAATAAAATAGAAGGAAGCACACTTACAGAAAAACAGACTGCATCTATGTTTGACACAGGAACATTATATACAGATGATCCAGATATTATATTCCGGACTAAGGATATTGAGGAAATGAATGGCCATTTTAAAATGTTTAATTATATAATGAAGAATATGGATGAGCCTTTGTCAGAAGATTTAATAAAAGGAATGCATAAAAATCTTAAAGAAGGCGTTTTTGAAGATTTTGCTAATGGTTATGCAGTAGGAGAATGGAAGAAAAGAGAAAACAGGGTAAGTGATATTTATGTAGCTTTACCACAGGAAGTGCCAGAAAAAATACATCAGTTATTGAATACGTATACAAGTAAAGAACGCATAGAATTAAAAGATGTAGCTGTATTTCATGCAAAATTTGAAAATATACATCCATTTCAGGATGGCAATGGAAGAGTTGGAAGGATGATTATATTAAAACAATGTTTAGATAATGATATAGTTCCTGTTATTATAAGGGATTCAAATAAAGCAGAGTATTATAGATTCCTTAATAAAGCACAGCATGAGGAAGATTACAATGGACTTGTAAGATATTTTGAAAAAGAACAACGATATTATATTGATAATACTATACAAATGTTATATACACTAGAAGAATTAGATGCGATTAATAATGATAGTATTGATGATGTAACGTTTGAGATGCAAAGCTAAATGGTCTGTAAAATGGCAGTGAATCAAATATAAAAAACAAAAAGCATAGTTAGGAATAGATGGAAAATGAAAGGAAAAAGAGTGATTGCAGGTATTATGCTTGCGGGAATTTTAGCAGTTACCCTGGCAGGGTGTAAAAACACAGATAACACTAAAGAAGAATCAGAAAAGCCTGTTATTACTCTCGGCAGCGACAGCTATCCACCATACAATTATCTGAATGAGGATGGTGTACCGACTGGCATAGATGTGGAACTAGCTACAGAAGCCTTCAAAAGAATGGGATATCAGGTGAATGTTGTCCAAATCAACTGGGAGGAGAAAAAAGAACTGGTAGAGAGTGGAAAGATTGATTGTATCATGGGCTGTTTTTCTATGGAAGGACGTCTTGACGATTACCGCTGGGCAGGGGCGTACATAGCAAGCCGTCAGGTGGTCGCTGTAAATGAGGACAGTGAGATCTATAAACTGAGTGACCTGGAGGGAAAGAACCTGGCAGTCCAGTCCACAACTAAACCAGAAGGTATTTTTCTTAACCGGTTGGATAAGAGAATCCACAAACTGGGAAATCTGATCAGTCTTGGACACAGGGAGTTGATTTATACGTTTCTTGGGAAAGGATATGTAGATGCAGTTGCCGCACATGAGGAATCAATCGTCCAGTATATGAAGGATTATGATATAGACTTCCGTATTCTGGAAGAATCACTGATGATTACGGGGATAGGTGTTGCTTTCGCAAAAGATGATGACAGAGGAATCTGTGAGCAGATGGACAAGACCCTTGAAGAAATGCGTAAGGATGGCACATCTTTGAAAATCATTGGAAAATACCTGGATGATCCTCAGAAGTATCTGGAGGTGGATGACCTTGGATATTAAGAGAAAGAAAAACGAAAAACGAATCCAGCTGCTCGGAGGTCTGATGGGAATCTGTGTGGCTGTAGTCTCTTTGTTTTATTTCTTCCATGCAGAAAAATCGGAAGCAGAGAAAAGAATGGTGGAGATTGTAAACTATGTCAAGGTGCAGTGCTCAACCTACACACATTATAATGAATCTTCAGAATCTAAAAGTCTTCTACGTACCATTGAAAGTGCCAGACAGATGAGTACAAATATTTACATGGAAATAGAAAATGGTGGTCAGTTGAGCAAGGATTTCCTGAAAGAAAATCAGCAGACTCTCTGGGTGGATGGTATCATTATACTGGATAAAGAAGGAAAGACGGATTGTGAATACAGTACGGATGAATCTTTGACCAATGAGATTACTGAGTATCTGCAAAAAGGAATTATCATGGATTTTGCTGGATATGAAGAAAGATCTTATTCAGAACGGTTTACAAAGGAAGATGGATCCTATATTGATATTGCAGCCTGCGCCAGAAAAGACGCACCGGGTATTGTGGCAATCTACTATTATACATCTCCTGAATTTGCCAGAAATTATACACTGACGATACAGGGGCTTTTAAACGGCTATAGTGTCCAGAAAGATGGAACGATTATTATTGCAGATGATGGAATAGTTGTTGCCAGTAACGATGAAAGCCTTCTGGGGCAGAATACAACTGGCAACGAGGTTGTTCAGGAAATGAAAAAGCATACAGACAGTCAGCACATTTATCATTTGAAGAATGAAGGAACTGGATGTTACGGAATAATGCTTAAGCAGCGGGATTATTATATTTATGCCTATCTTCCAGATACAGAAGTATTTCATAACCTTCCATTAAGTGTAGCAAGTGTTATTTTCCTTTATTTTCTGCTGTTCAGTACATTTTGGTTCTGGGCATACAGAACTAATCTGATGCATCAGAAAATAGAACAGGAAAAAGATGAAAAATATAAGGCAGAACTTCTGATAGCTGCAAAAAAGGCAGAAGCTGCTAATGAGGCAAAAACCGAGTTCCTTCAGCGAATGAGTCATGATATACGGACTCCGATTAATGGAATCTGCGGCTTTGTCAATATGGCAGACCATTATGCAGATGATATAAAGAAACAGACGGAATACAGAACAAAGGTTAAAGAGGCATCTAATTTGTTGCTGGAACTGGTAAATGATGTTTTGGACATGAGCAAGCTTGAGTCAGGTGAAATCGTTCTGGAAGAGATTCCATTTAATCTGAGCAGTATTTTCAAGGAAGTATTTGTTGTGATCGAGCAGATGGCTTCAGAACAGAATATCCAGATTGAGTGGGAGAAAAAAGAAATCATACACCGGGATTTTATTGGAAGTCCAGGGTATGTGAAACGTGTGATGATGAATATACTGTCGAATGCGGTGAAATATAACAGAGAAAACGGACATATCTATATCAGCTGCATGGAAATTCCATCAAAACAACCAGAAATGACGACAATGGAATTCGTTTGTCGTGATACTGGAATCGGAATGACTGAGGAGTTCCAGAAATGTGTGTTTGAACCATTTGCACAGGAACACACAGGAAGCCGAACAAAATTTGCCGGAACAGGCCTTGGAATGTCGATTGCAAAGAATCTCATCGAGAAAATGGGAGGAAGCATTTCCTTTGAAAGTAAAGAAGGAGCAGGAACTACCTTTGTTATCCAGGTTCCGTTTAAAATAGATCCGGATGCTGATAAACGTGAAGAACAGAGGGATGTATCAGAAAAATCAATAAAGGGACTACATATTCTTCTGGCAGAAGATAATGAGCTGAATATGGAAATCGCTGAATTTGTGCTTCAGAATGTAGGTGCTGATGTGACAAAAGCATGGAATGGTCAGGAAGCTGTTGAACTATTCAGAAAAAGTGAACCAGGTGGATTTGATATCATTCTTATGGACATTATGATGCCGGTCATGAATGGTTATGAAGCCACAAAGATGATCAGGTCTTTGGATAGAGAGGATGCAAAGACAATACCAATCATTGCAATGACAGCAAATGCATTTACAGAGGACAGGCTGAAAGCTAAAGAAGCAGGTATGAATGAGCATATTGTTAAGCCGCTTGATGTTGAATTACTGATAAAAGTAATTCATAAATTGGTAGAATATTGATATGGAAGTGACAAATAAGCGGTGAAATATAGACAGGAGGACATAAGTATGACAATACAGGAATGCTATAAAGCTATCGGAGGAAACTATGAAGATGTCTTAAGACGCCTTCCAAACGAAGCTCTTATCAGGAAATTTACATTAAAGTTTCTTGAAGATCAGAGTTATCTGCAGCTAAAACAGGCATTGAAAGATAAGAATTATGAAGATGCTTTCCGTAGTGCACACACACTTAAAGGGGTTTGTCAGAATCTTTCTTTTGACCGTCTATATGAGGTTAGTAATGAATTGACAGAACTTTTGAGGGATAGAACTGGAGAGCAGCCGGGGATACCAGAGGCAATGGAAAAAGTAACAGAAGTATATGAGCTGACGATTGAAGAAATAAAGAATGGATTGACACATTAAGTAATGCGACATGAAATGAAAGAAAGCCAGTGTATTGATGAAACTCCTATAATCATGATATCTTCTGAAGCTGATGTTGATACTATGCGTAAAGCATATGAGCTGGGAATCACAGATTATATCACACGGCCGTTTGATTCTG
>FR886184.1:0-6799 GCA_000436475.1 Eubacterium sp. CAG:248 | reverse complement strand
GTGAAGAAAAGAGTTCAGAATACATTGGGACTCTATATGAATCAAAAGCATCTGATAAATGTGGTTTATGATCAGGTTTACGAAAAAGAAGAAAATAATAATAGAATGACAGTCAGATGTATAAACTGAAATTGCATACGCTGTGGTCACCTTTAAAGAAGGATGGATATTTGGACATTGTAAAATAGAGAAATGCAAAGGAAACTCAGAGGAGGAGTAGTAGTGGAAAAGAAAAAATGGAACAGAGTTTTGTCGGTGCTTCTGATAATGGTGACAGCTATATCACTTTTGTCAGGCTGTGGGGGTAAAAGTGCAAAAAAAGAAGATGCAGAAACAATTACGGTGTACTTATGGAGCACAAGCTTGTATGAAAAATATGCACCATACATTCAGGAACAGCTTCCGGATATCAATGTTGAATTTGTAGTAGGGAATAATAATCTGGATTTCTACAAGTTTCTTAAGGAAAACGGTGGATTGCCGGATATTATAACCTGCTGTCGTTTTTCACTACATGATGCTAGTCCATTAAAAGACAGTCTTATGGATCTTTCCACAACCAATGCGGCCGGTGCTGTTTATGATAGCTATCTTAGCAATTTTATGAATGAAGACGGAAGCGTAAACTGGATTCCGGTGTGTGCGGATGCACACGGTTTTATAGTCAACAAAGATCTTTTTGAAAAGTATGGTATCCCTCTTCCAACAGATTATGAAAGCTTTGTTTCAGCCTGTCAGGCATTTGACAAAGTGGGAATCCGTGGGTTTACTGCAGACTATTATTATGATTATACCTGTATGGAAACACTGCAGGGTCTGTCTGCATCAGAGTTGTCTTCTGTATATGGACGCAAGTGGCGTACTACCTACAGTGATCCGGATAATACAAAGAGAGAAGGTCTTGATAGTACCATCTGGCCGGAGGCTTTTGAACGCATGGAGCAGTTTATCAAGGATACTGGTCTTAGTCCGGATGATTTGGATATGAATTATGATGATATAGTTGAGATGTATCAAAGTGGAAAGCTTGCCATGTACTTTGGAAGCTCTTTTGGAGTGAAAATGTTTCAGGATCAGGGGATTAACACAACCTTTCTTCCATTCTTTCAGAAGAACGGTGAAAAGTGGCTTATGACTACGCCGTACTTTCAGGTTGCTTTAAACCGTGACCTGACAAAGGATGAGACACGCCGGAAGAAAGCAATGAAGGTGCTTAACACAATGCTTTCAGCGGATGCACAAAACAATGTCATTAGTGATGGACAGGATCTGTTAAGCTACAGTCAGGATGTGGATTTTAAGCTTACGGAATATCTGAAAGATGTGAAACCTGTGATTGAAGAAAACCATATGTATATCCGTATTGCGTCAAATAACTTTTTCTTGGTGTCCAAGGATGTGGTGTCCAGAATGATCACAGGAGAATATGATGCAGAGCAGGCTTATCAATCATTTAATTCTCAGCTCCTTGAGGAGAAATCCGTTTCTAAGAAAGTAATATTGGATTCACAGAAGTCTTATTCCAACCGTTTTCATAGCAGCGGCGGAAATGCGGCATATTCGGTTATGGCCAACACTCTGCGTGGCATTTATGGGACAGATGTGCTTATTGCAACCGGAAACAGCTTTACTGGAAATGTGCTGAAAGCCGGTTATACACTCAAAATGGCGGGAAGCATGATCATGCCAAATTGTCTTTCAGCCTACAGCAGCATGATGAGTGGAGCTGAGCTGAAAGAGACTGTTAAAAACTTTGTAGAAGGCTATGAGGGCGGTTTCATCCCATTCAACCGTGGCTCGCTGCCTGTGTTTAGTGGCATTTCTGTAGAAGTCAAAGAAACAGATGATGGTTATACATTGAGTAAAATTACAAAGGACGGAAAGAAAGTTCAGGACAATGATACTTTTACAGTAACCTGTCTTGCGATACCAAAACACATGAACGCTTATCCAGCAGATGAGAATATTGTGTTTGAGGAAGGAGATACCACTGTGGAAGATACCTGGATGGGATATGTTTCAGATGGTGATGCTGTTCTTGCAGAGCCGGAAGACTACATGATCTTGAGGTGATGAGAATGGACATTAAGAATCATAATAAAGACAGAAAGAGACCTGTTATGAGAAAAAGATTTAGTGTAGCGGTCTTTATAGCTGTTTTTGCGTGCATTGTTTTGCTAATTTTCCAATATTTTGGATTTGTATCGAAAACTATTTATGAGGAAAGCGTTTCTCATCTGACGGAAGTTTTTCATCAGTCTGATAATATGTTAAGAGAACTGACAGATAAGAATCTGACTTATCTTCATATGTTGGGTAAGAATCTGCAGAATACATCCAGTGAAGATGAAATTCGTGATTATATAAAGAAAGCACAGGAAGATACAGGCTTTGTAGAATTTTATTTTTTGTCAGCTGATGGGAAATATAAGGTTGTAACAGGCAATACCGGGTATCTTGGATTACAGGAAAATATTGAAGAGGAGATCCGGCAGGGAAATGATGTTATTGCTAATGCAGCAGTTCCCGGAAAATCCCAGCTGCTTGTCTTTGCCACTCCTAAGGCTCATGGAATTTATCAGGAATTTGAATATGATGCGATTGCTATTGCCTATGAAAACTCTGATATCGTAAATGTACTGGATATCGCTGTTTTCAATGGAAATGCCCAGAGTTTTGTTGTTCATCCGGATGGTCGTGTTGTGGTGGATCATTCCTCTGCATCATGGGGGAATGTGTATAATTTCTTTGGTGTTTTAAGAGAGCATTCTGATATGTCTGAAAAAGAAATCAATGAGCTTTTGGAGAAGTTTAAAGCAGGACGTACCGATGCGATGCTGCTAAATCTGGACGGAAGGAGCTACTATCTGGTCTATGAAAAATCGGATATCCAGGACTGGATGTTCTTAGGGCTTGTACAGGCGGATATCGTTAATGACAGTATGAATAGTCTGCAGCGTAGCACGATACTTCTTGTCAGTGCGGTTGTGTTCTGTATTGCCACATTCTTTATAAGCCTTGTTATTCAAAAAAGCAGGATAAACTTAAAGAAAAAAGATACGGAGATTATGTACCGGGATGAGCTGTTTCAAAAGCTTTCAATGAATGTGGATGCTGTTTTCCTGATGCTGGATGCAAAAACATACCATGCAGATTACGTTAGTCCGAATGTGGAAAACCTGCTGGGCATTACGGTAGAACAGATTCGTAAAGATATCAGGATTCTGGGAAAACTGCATATGGCAGATCAGGCAGATCAAGAGAAAAATTATCTGGAGGAAATCAAGGTCCATGAACAGAGAGAAGGAGACTTTGAATATGTTCATCTGAAGACAGGGGAAAAACGCTGGTTCCATAATATTGCAATGGGTAGTGAAGTAAACGGGAAAAAGAAATATATCCTGGTTATGTCAGACCGTACTGCTGACTGGAAAATGAATCAGGCACTTTCTGAGGCTGTACGTGCTGCAGAGACAGCAAACCGGGCAAAGAGTACTTTCCTTTCCAATATGTCGCATGATATCAGAACACCAATGAATGCGATTATCGGTTTTACCACACTGGCAGTTAGTAATATTGATGATAAAAAAAGAGTCCGGGATTATCTGGGTAAGATCATTTCATCCAGCAACCATCTGCTCTCGCTGATAAATGATATATTGGATATGAGCCGTATCGAGAGTGGAAAAATCCATCTGGAAGAAACACAGGTCAGTCTGGCAGATGTACTTCATGATCTGAAGACCATCATCAGTGGGCAGATATATGCAAAGCAGCTGGATCTTTATATGGATGCAATGGATGTGACAAATGAGGATGTTTATTGTGATAAGACACGACTGAATCAGGTACTTTTAAATCTTTTGTCAAATGCAGTTAAGTTTACTCCTGCAGGAGGAACTGTTTCTGTCCGGTTGAAGCAGTTCCCGGGGGCAGTAAAGGGCAGTGGACTGTACGAAATCCGGGTAAAGGATAACGGAATCGGCATGAGTCAGGAATTTGTAAAGAAGCTTTTTTCTCCTTTTGAGAGAGAGCGAACTTCCACAGTCAGCAGGACTCAGGGTACAGGACTGGGCATGGCCATTACCAAGAATATTGTGGATATGATGGGGGGAACGATTGATGTTCAGACAGAACAGGACAAAGGTACTGAATTTATTGTCCGTCTGCCATTTCGGATTCAGGCTGAGCAGCATCATACAGAGAAGATCGCAGAGCTGGAAGGCCTTAAGGCACTGGTTGTAGATGATGACTTCAATACCTGTGACAGTGTGACAAAAATGCTTGTGAGGATTGGAATGCGTTCAGAATGGACACTTTCCGGCAAGGAAGCTGTTCTTCGTGCAAGACAGTCTATGGAACTGGGAGATGCGTTCCACGCTTATATCATTGATTGGCGTCTGCCAGATATGAATGGCATTGAAGTTACCCGCCAGATTCGCAGTCTTGGTGATGATACACCGATCATTATCCTGACTGCTTATGACTGGTCAGATATCGAGGTGGAAGCCAGAGCGGCCGGGGTAACTGCTTTCTGTGCAAAACCACTGTTCATGTCAGATATCAGAGATACGTTGATGACTGTTATCGGACAGATGCAGGCAGAGGCAGAGGATACATCATTTCCGGAAGCAGGTTCAGATTTCAGAGGCAAATGTATATTGCTTGTGGAAGATAATGAATTAAACAGTGAAATTACAGTGGAGATACTTAATGGATATGGATGTCAGGTTGATACTGCCGAAAATGGAGCAGAGGCAGTAGAGAAAATTAAGAATTCGAAGCCAGGTAATTATGATCTGGTGCTGATGGATGTGCAGATGCCGGTAATGAATGGATATGAGGCTACCAAACAGATACGTGCTATGAATGATCCGGTATTGGCTGGAATCACCATTATTGCCATGACTGCAAATGCATTTGATGAGGACAGAAGGAAAGCACTGGAATGCGGTATGGATGGATTCTTAACCAAACCAATAGTTATTGAGGAATTAATGGATATATTACAGAAAAATCTGGATTAGGTGTCAGGAGAATTATTTGATGGCGAAATTCCATTTGGATGTATGGATTCAGAACATTTTATTGCATTGAGAAATAATTTCATATTAGTTAATGCATCGGATGCAGTGGAGGTATCATTCGCAAAAAATAGTGAGCAGCAATATTATAAAAATATATTTAAACAGAATTTAAGTGCCCGCAACATAAAAGTAAAAAGGGGATTTTCTTATGACAGGATTGTTAATCTGGCAAAGTCTATAAATAAAGATTCTATGTGTGACATGATTGATAGAATTATAGCTTATGCCATCAAGGATATGGATAGTTCTACTGTTAATATTCTTAGTAACAGGGATTTTGATTTTGTTGATCATTTTATGAGAGATAATGTATTTGCAGACAATGCGGAAAATGGAAAAGAACTCATGGAAAAAAATCTTGTTGGTATGCAGGAAATCAAGCAGCAGGTATATGATATTGTAAATGTTATGAAATACAATAAATTGAGAAAACAGATGAATATATCAGGCAGTAATTTTCATAATGTACATGTAATGCTTGGTGCACCAGGAACAGCTAAAACAACAGTAGCAAGATATATGGGGCAGATGATGTTTAATGAGAAACTTCTTCCAGATAATAGATATATATGTATCAATGGTACTGAATTAAAAGGAAAATATGTAGGACATTCAGCTCCTAACACGAAAAAATTATTTGAAAATTATGATGTGATTATAATTGATGAGGCATATTCAATTGTTGAAGAAAATGGTACAATGGACAGCTTTGGAAATGAAGCAATTGCACAGCTTATAATTGAATTAGAAAACCATTCGACTGACAAACTTATCATATTTGCTGGATATGGAGGGGATGTTGACGAAAAAGATAACAGAATGCAGACATTTCTTAATTCTAATCCAGGCATAAAAAGCAGAATAACTTCTACTTTTAATTTTAAATCCTATTCAGCTAAAGAAATGATAGAGATATTTAAAAGAATTGCCAAAAACAGTAATTATATTATACAAAATGATGTAGATGATATGATAGAGAATTTTTTTGAATCAAGGGTATCTATGCGTGATTTTGGAAATGGAAGAGAAGCCAGGGTTTTACTTGAAACAGCAGTTATATATGCTGCAAGAAGAAATATGGAACTAAACAAGGAACAGTATACTAAAAAAGATATGCAGATTCTTACAAATACAGATATTGCATTAGCGATAGAAAGGTTGAGAAAAGGCTATGGAAAAAGTAAAAAAAATAATAATACAATTGGATTTGCGTAATAAAATAGTATGGCTGTCATATATTGCAGCATCATTTATAATGTGGATTGTAAGACCATTTTTTTTGAATATTCCAGTTGTCAATGCCTTTTATAATAGAGATGATAGTGCATCATATATATATAAAGTATTGGATTATGCCTGGATGAATAGTAATCTCATAGGAAGTTCATTTACTAAAGAGCAGATAATATCATATTTACCTGATTATAATAGTAAATGTGTATTTACATATATAGCTGTGCGTTATGGAAGCCTGGTTAGTATAATTTTAAGTATATTGATAGTTATATTGATAATAATGGGCATAGTGCTGTTCAGGAAGAAGAAATCAATTGCAAGAAATATAATTGCATGTATATTTCTACAGGTTTTGATGCTGGTATCAGCTTTAATATTACAGAATTGGCAGATAATGCCATTTGTATTTTAGTTTATAATAGTGTTGAAAAATAATAAATTGTTGTATTATGATGTTGATAATAAAATATGGAGCT
>FR886183.1 GCA_000436475.1 Eubacterium sp. CAG:248 | reverse complement strand
ATAAGTTTTCAACGTGTTATAGTTCTTTCGTAGTCATCAAATGATTGCGAAAGGAGGCATAAGAGTGAAAAATAAAGTAGATTTTTGGGCGCACTTATATAAGGGTTCATAAAACCCTGTTTTTACAAGTATAGAAAGCAGAAAAAATGTTAGTTATCGTTGCGTTTCACTAACTTAGAGCTGTCGTAACCAAGGCTTTCAAGGTAAGCAAACACATTGTTCTCATTCAAGACGACACTCTCTACATGATTCTGAGGGTCCATCAATTCCTCATAGTCAGTAGGGGTAAAGGGCTTCTTTTCTGAAACCATGTGGTAAATACAGACCATCATCATTCTTGCAATGGCAATGATTGCCTTTTTGTGTCCACGTCGCTTTTTGATTCGACCATATTTGATTGCAAAATAAGGCTGCTTTTTGCTCTTAATTGCAGCAAGGGCACATTGAACCATCATTGGTTTCAGGTAATCGCCTGCTTTGGCAATGCGGACAGACTTTTTCTTACCAGCGGATTCATTGTTGGCAGGAGAAAGTCCGCACCAGGAACACAGATGTTTTGCATCATCAAAAATATCCATATCAACGCCTGTTTCTGCAAGAACAATCGTGGAACTTAACTCTGTCATGCCGGGCATGGTACTGACAAACTCCACGAACTCGTAATAAGGCTTGATGCGGACATAGAGTTCCACTTCGGTCTGGGTAATCATATCATCGAGATATTCCAGATGCCCCCGGGCAAGCTCTAGTTTTTTAGCCTGATCTGTTTCAATAGTGTAGCCTTTGATGGCTTCGATGATTTCATCAGACTTGGATTTAGCCCCTTTCTTTATGAGTTTGCGGACAGCTTTTTCATCCATGGAATCGGCAGTATGCTCCAATAGATAAGAGATGATTTCAGTTGCTGTCTTGCCAAAAGGATCAGAAAGAACACTGGCAATGCCGACATTGGAAATGGTCATACAGTTCTGGATGCGATTCTTCTCGGAAGACTTCATGCAGACCAGCTTGAAACGGTATCTGGAAAGTTCCCTAAGCTGACGAAAATCTTTTGGAGGAATAAAGGAACATCTGACAAGATCAAATTTGTAGAGGTCGGCAATCCATTTAGAATCCTTTTTGTCCGTTTTCTTGCCTTTAATGGCTTTGACATACTTCGGATGTGTAAGGCAGACATCAATGTCATTTTCGAGATAATTAAAAATAGGAATCCAATACTTTCCGGTGGATTCCATACAAACATGATAGCAATTATTCTCGATAAGCCAGTTGTGAAACCTTTGAATATCTGAGTTGATGGTTGAAAAAGATTTTTGCAGATATTCGGATATGCCGTCCTTATTGGTAGTTACGATGGTTGCAACGATAACATTTTTGTGGACATCAAGTCCACAGCAGATGGAGTATTTTAACTTCATCATTAAGTATCACCACCTTAATAAAAAGGGAATAGCAACATTGACTGTCATCCTGCGACTGAATAAACATGGTTTATTACCAATGATAAGAGTCCGGGCTCAATGTCCCACTTGTTTGTGCTTGTAAGGATGACGGCACATATAACTATACGGGGTCGAAATAAATTCGCCACTTCTCCTTCCGTGCTCTGTAGTGTATTGCTATTCCTTGAAAGAATTATAAATCAAAGAGTGGAGGGGCACAACATTTTTCATAACTTGTTTGTGCCTTGAGCGAAGCGAAAGGAATGACAAAAACTATGCAAGACTACAACACGATTATCGGCTCCATCCAGATGCGTTTGAATG
>FR886182.1 GCA_000436475.1 Eubacterium sp. CAG:248 | reverse complement strand
CGCTGGGTTGGTGTAAAGAGCGGTATGTTTGCATGCCATGATAATAGCATAAAAACAGAAGCAGGATATGTTACTGTTGACTATGTAGAATACAAATAATTTATAGAAGAGAGTTCCAGAACACTGAAATGATTTTAAAATTGATAGGGTTTTGGAGCTTTTTTTCTGTATTATTTGCATTTTTGATTTTTATTTATATAGAAAAAGATAACTGACTGTGTTAATCCTTAAGTAAAGATTATTTTAATAACGGAGGAAAAAATGGCTAAAAGTTGTTGTAACAAAGCATGTATTGTTCAGGGGGAAAAATATCGTTTTTCGGTGCTTACGCCGTTTATGATGAGAATGGAATATTCAGAGACTGGTGTGTTTGAAGATTTACAGACGCAGACTGTGCTTAACAGGGAATTTCCGGTACCGGAATATTCAGTGACACAAAGTGACGACCGCCTTGAGATAGAGACAGAAGCATTTCATATGATATACGATAAAAAGAAATTTAGTGAAGAAGGACTTTTTATAGATGTAAAATATGATTTTACCAATTACGGTGGAAGGTGGTATTTTGGTGCAAAGACGTATAGTTTTCCGCCTCGGGAGCATAATCTCAAAGGCACAATGAGAACTCTTGACAGGGCTGACGGGGAAGTTGAACTTGAATACGGGCTTATGGATAAGAGTGGAAGGACGTTTTTTGATGACAGCAAATCGTTTGTGTTTGATGAAGAAAATATGCCATCAAAAAGGAAACATGAAGAGATTGATGTTTATTATCTTGCATATGGGCGTGATTATTTTGCGTGTCTGCGTGATTTTTATAAATTATCGGGGGCTGTTCCGCTTCTTCCAAGATACGCTCTTGGAAACTGGTGGAGCAGGTATTGGAAATACAGTGAAGAAAGTTACATTGAGCTGCTGACGGAATTTGAAAAAAGAAATATACCATTTTCCGTTGCTGTTATGGATATGGACTGGCATATAGTCGATGTGCCGATGGAATCTGGCGGCGGATGGACAGGATATACATGGAATAATGATTTATTTCCGAATCCGGAAAGATTTTTGTCATGGCTACATGAACATAATTATCATGTAACACTTAATGTCCATCCGGCATCAGGTATCCGGTATTTTGAAAAAATGTATAAAGATATGGCAGAGTATCTAGGAATTAATTCTGACAGTAAAAAAACTATAGAGTTTGATATGACTAACAAAGAGTTTGTTGAGGCGTATTTTAAGTTTGCACATCATCCACATGAAAATGCTGGAGTTGATTTCTGGTGGATAGACTGGCAACAGGGTAACAACGGAGGAGCAAGCGGAATTGACCCATTATGGATGCTTAATTATTTTCATTTTAAAGATATGGAAAAAAGAGGAAGAAGAGGACTTATTCTTTCGAGGTATGGCGGACTTGGAAGCCATAGGTATCCGATAGGATTTTCTGGAGATACGATAGTTACATGGAAATCGCTTGAATTTCAGCCTTATTTTACAGCAACGGCATCAAATGTGGGATATACGTGGTGGAGTCATGATATAGGCGGTCATATGAACGGATATAAAGACAACGAGCTTGCATTAAGATGGTATCAGTTTGGTGTGTTTTCACCGATAAACAGGCTTCACAGCAGCTCTAATCCGTTCTGTGGAAAAGAACCATGGAATTATCCTGAGCCATACTGCAGTGATATGGAAAAGATTTTAAGATTCAGGCATGCACTTATTCCATATATGTACACACTTAATTACAGATGTCATTGCGAGCATATTCCTGTAATAATACCAATGTATTATTATTATCCATTTGAGGAGAAAGCATATAGTTATAAAAATCAATATTTTCTTGGTAGTGAAATGCTTGTATGTCCTGTTACAACAAAGATTGATGAACATTCACAAAAAAGCGGTGAGGAATGTTTTATACCAGCCGGAATATGGACAGATATATTTACCGGTGATGTATACAATGGCGGTAAAAATGGAAAAAGTCAGATTTTATGTAGAAATCTTCAAAGTATTCCTGTGCTTGGACGTGCAGGTGCAATAATACCGCTTGCTTCGGAATGTGGCAGTAATGATATTATTAATCCGAAAAAAGTTGATGTGGTTATATGTCCAGGTGCATCAAATACATTTGTTATGTACGAAGATTCTGGAGATGGATTTGACTACGAAAAAGGCGAATATGCTTTGACAGAGTTTGTGCTCGACTGGAATGAAGATAAGGCAAAAATAAGCATAGATGTAAGCGGTGACTTATCGGTAATTCCACGAAACAGAAAGTACCGTTTTATATTAAGAGGATTTGCACGTGGTATAAGATTTGAAAATGCAGATAATGCCAAATACGATATAAAAACAAATACATGGACAGTTACATGTAACTGTGATGGTGCGTCAGAGCTTGAAATATTTGCTGATAATAAAGAAAACAATCTTGTATACAACGGTGAAAATGTTAATGATAAAATATATGATTTTCTTCTGCAGGCACAGATGGATAATAATGACAAGAGAAGTATTTACAGATTATTTACATCCGGTGAGGACAAAAATGTTATTATATCAAACATTATGTCTATGAAACTTAATGATAAAGTTACAGCTGCAATTATAGAATATCTTTTGAGATAATGTATAATAATGCAAAAATAAAGTAAAATCTGAGTGAAATTTTATTTTTCTGTTGACATTAAAAAATGATATATTATAGTAAAAATAGTTAAAAAATGGTATCAAAATTGGTATCATCAAGAAACTTTAATATATGTT
>FR886181.1 GCA_000436475.1 Eubacterium sp. CAG:248 | reverse complement strand
TATTAAGTAACATAATAATATGTCATTCATCAATACAATAAGGAGTAGATAATACATGTCTAATATTGCAATAATAACAGATTCAGCATCTGATATAAAACAAAATAACAACAAAAATATAACAGTTCTTCCTTTAACAGTTTCTTTCGATGATAATCATTATAAAGATGGCGTGGATCTTACACCTGATGATTTTTATATGAAGCTTATAGAAAGTTCAACGCTTCCTAAAACAAGCCAGATAAGTCCATATGACTTTGAACAGGCTTATGATAACCTTCTTAAGTCTGTTGATAAAATAATTGTAGTTACGCTTTCTTCCAAACTTTCAGGAACATACCAGAGTGCTTGTATAGCAGCTTCAGAATATGAGGGCAAAGTATATGTTGTAGATAGCGAAAATGTTACAGTCGGTGAACAGATTCTTGTTGATTATGCAGTTTCATTGATAAATAAGAACATATGCGTTGAGGATATAGTTAAGCAGCTGAATACTATGAAAAAACGTATTCGTCTTGTAGCTTTGCTTGATACTTTAGAATATTTGAAAAAGGGAGGCAGGATATCATCAGGAGCAGCTTTTCTTGGAAATGTGTTAAGCATAAAGCCAGTTATAGCTATTGCTGATGGTGAAGTTTCTTTTCTTGGAAAGGCAAGAGGCTCTAAACAAGGCAATAATTTCCTCATACAGCAGGTGCAGGCATATGGCGGCATAGATTATTCATTACCAGTGCTTTTAGGGTATACAGGATATTCTACCGTTCTTATGGACAAATATATAAAAGATAGTAAAGAATTATGGGAAGGTAAAATACTAATTCCTCCTGTTGTCCAGGTAGGTGCAACAATAGGAACTCATATAGGACCAGGTGGAATAGCTGTGGCTTTCTTTTCTGAAGAGTGATATATAAAGCGGTATTAATTATTTTTTGCATTTTTTGAAAATTACCACTTGACATATCGGTGCTATGCGTGTATTATATCACTTGTGTTCGCATGGAACACAATTCGCATAAAGCTATTGTTTTTAAGAACATTAAATATAATATGCGCGAGTGGCTCAGTGGTGGAGCACCTCCTTGCCAAGGAGGGGGTCGCGGGTTCGATCCCCGTCTCGCGCTCTAGATAATAAAAAAGGATATCCGTCTGGATATCCTTTTTTATTATCGAGAAGTGCGATGCACTTCTCGAAACCCAACTGCTTCGCAGTTTGGGTTCGATTTCTCGGAGCGCTAAAGCGCCCCTCGGTCGTGCCAGAGCCAAGGTCCACCGGACCGTGTGGCACCCGTCTCGCGCTCTTGTTTAAAAAGAATTGCTTTATTTTCCAGATTAATGTAAATTAATATATTATAAGGATTAAAAGGACATATTATCTTTTGGTTTTAAATTCAAATAAGAAATTTGAACAAGAAATATGAATAAAAAATATAAATATGAGATTTAAATGAGAAATTTAAATGAGAATAAGATGTTGATTTGGAGAATGAAATGGGTATAGGTAAGAAGTTTGTTAAGTATGTATCACAGAATATATTTGGTATGCTTGGAATATCATGTTATGTTGTTGCTGATACTTTTTTTATATCAAAATATGCTGGTGCAGATGGAATTACGGTTCTTAATCTTGTTCTTCCGGTATTTAGTGTAATATTTGCATTTGGCTCTATGATGGGTGTTGGTTCAGCGATTCGCTTTAAGATATTAAGAGCAAGAGGCGATGCTCATGCAGATGATTATTTTTCTAATTCAATCATGTGTGCATGCATTTTAAGCATATTATTTATACTTGTCGGGATTTTTGCACCAGATAAGCTTTTGCATATCATGGGAGCGGATGATAAGATTACAGCCATAGGTATAGGTTATACTAGAACATTTCTGATGTTTACACCATTTTTCATGTGCAACTATATAGTCAGTGCATATGTAAGAAATGACAATGATCCGTCAAGGGCAATGCTTGCTACGTTGTCTGGAAGTCTTTTTAATATTGTGTTTGACTATATATTTATGTTTCCGATGAATCTAGGGCTGCTCGGTGCAGCGATGGCTACAGCAGCATCACCAGTGTGCAGTATACTTGTGTGTATGACGCATTTTATGGGTAAGAAAAATACAGTTGTGTTCAAATGGCATCTTCCTTCATTTAAAATGTTAAGGGAGTCATGTATGCTTGGCACAGCAGCATTTGTAGGTGAAATGGCATCAGCAGTTACAACAACTGTATTTAATATGCTTATGTTATCACTTACCGGAAATATTGGAGTTGCGGCATATGGAGTTGTTGCTAATTATGCCTATATCGGCACAGCTATATTCAATGGTATATCGCAGGGAGCACAACCTCTGATAAGTGAATCATATGGTAAAGGTAATAAAAAAGAAGTGTCACGAGTTTACAGATATAGTATAATTACATCAGTGGCATTATTTGCTGTTATGTATGCAGTAGTTGCATGCTTTACCGGACAGCTTGTAAGTCTTTTTAACAGTGAAGGAGTTGTAGAGCTGGCAGGTTATGCATATACAGGTATGAGAATATATTTTATAGGATTTTTGTTTGCAGGATTTAATATAATATCAGCGGGATATTTCAGTGCTGTGGAGATGGCAAAGGAATCCTTTGTTGTTTCGGTTTTAAGAGGCTTTGTTCTTATGGTTGTGATATCTGTTATTTTATCGCGTCTGTTTGGAATGAATGGAGTCTGGAGCAGCTTCCCTGCAGCAGAGAGTATTACAACCTGTGTATGTGTTTTATTTATTATATTAAACAATATCAGGATCAAAAGGTCTTAACCCACATGAACCCGCTCATAGACGGGCATGATTGTTAGAGTGAGTAGCACAAAACAATCAGCAGCAAATATTATTTGCAGCATATATAGATGATAAGCAGAAAGGTAATATGTTATGATGAATCCAGGTTCTATTATGAAATTAATGAGTTTAAAGAATAAGTTTGCAGGTACACATCCAAAGTTTGTATCATTTCTGAATTATTGTTTTTCTACAGGGATACAGGAAGGAACTATTGTAGAAGTGACAATAACAAAACCAGGTGAAAATCCTGTTACAGCGAATATGAAAGTGCAGCCATCTGATATTGAGCTTGTGAATGAACTTAAAAATATAAAATAACTTGCAAATGAATTAGAAAAATAAATGACTTTTGAATGACTTTAAAAATTTTAAATGATTCAGAATTTAAAAATATGCAAAAATATGAATAATATGATGGTGTAATGGTTGAAAATCCGGCAGGAAAGGGGTATTGTTATGGGAAATGTAATGGATTATCTCGAATGGCGTGGTGACCTGACATTTGAACAGTCACCATTTAATGATGTTGACAATGTCATACTTGCACAGCTTGCATATGTTGATTTCAGGGATGTTATTCCATCGCTACAGATGAACAGAGGCATAACCTTGAAAAAAGCATCAGAGATTTTTTTTGATTTACATACAGAAGAGGAGTTAAGCCGGGATAAATCTTTTATAAAGAATGCACCTTATCTAATGAAAAAGGCTGCCAGTACAAAACGTTTTAAAGATGTTATATTATCAGATTATGTAGATACAATCGATGAAACACTTGAAAAACAGTTTGGAGCATTTCATATTAAATTAACACCACAGTTAACGTATGTTGCATTCAGGGGAACTGATGACACGCTTGTTGGCTGGAAAGAGGATTTTAATATGAGTTTTATTTCTCCAGTGCCATCACAGGAGGATGCCGTTAAATATCTTAATGATACATGTTCATATATAAGAGGCAGGCTATATGTCGGTGGACATTCAAAAGGAGGCAATCTGGCGATATATTCAGCTATTAACTGTAATAAGCGTGTGAAAAAGAAAATTAAATGTGTATATAATAATGATGGTCCGGGATTTGATATTTCAGTCATTAAAAGTGAGGAATATAAGTCAATGCTTCCATATATCAGGAGTATTGTGCCAGAGAATTCCATTGTTGGAATGTTACTTGAGCATGATGATGATTATATCATAGTAAAAAGCTCACAGACTGGAATAATGCAGCATGATGCCATGTCATGGCAGGTATCAGGACCAGATATGGTTACAGTAAGAAGATTAAGTGCACAAAGTAGAAGGCTTAATAGGGCATTTAGCAGCTGGATAAGCAGTGTTGATAATGAAAAAAGATGTGAGTTTGTGGAAACGCTTTTCGGACTTATATCATCATGTGGTGTAAAGAATCTTTCAGATATATCTGTAGACAGATTTAAAAGTACAAGAGAGGTTATAAAACAATATGCAAACCTTGATAAAGACAGTCGTACGCTTCTAAGAAGCATGCTGCTATCGCTTACTGACCAGATAGGAAAGGCAAGGCTTGAAAAATAATGCAACAGCTGATTTGCTGGATTAAGGAGGGACATATGTCAGGAATTATTAATATAATACTTGGAGCAGTTATTCTGTTTCTTGTAGTAGTAGCATTTTTATGGGTATCAACTAAACATAAAGAAAGTGGACTTGGTGATACATGTAGTGGAAACTGTTCATCATGCCGTGCACACTGTAAAGATGAGGCAAAAACAGCTGGATCCTCAGACAAGGATGGCAAAAACAGCTGAGGATTTTAGGAGGTAGATTATGGTAGATATCTATAAGACCGATAATAAAATACTTAGTAAGCTTGGCAGCATAGAGGAAGGCTGCTGGATTAATATGGTTAATCCAACAAGCAGTGAGTTGTCGCTTATTTCAGGATACTTTGATATAGATGCAGATGATCTTGCAACAGCACTTGATGATGAAGAAAGTTCACGTATAAGTCTGGAAGACGGATATACACTGATACTTGTAGATATTCCAACGCCGGAGGTGAGGCATGAAAAAAAGATGTATACAACTATTCCTCTTGGTATAATATTGAAAAATGATGCTATAATCACCATATGCAGGGAAGAAACACCGGTTCTTACGTACTTTGTACGAAACAAGCTAAAGGATTTTAGCACAAAGAAAAAGATGCGTTTTATATATGAAATGATGTTCCGCTCTGCCATGTTATATCAGGCATATCTTCGTGGCATAGACAAGAAGAGAACAGAGATAGAAGAACGTGTTGGTGATGATACACATGATACAGATATTATTGAACTTCATGAGCTTGAGTCAACGCTTGTATATTTTGCAACATCACTAAGGTCAAACAGTATAGTGCTTGAACGGTTACGAAGATATAAAAGGCTTGAACAGTATCCAGAGGATATGGAGCTTCTTGAAGACGTAACAGTCGAATATCAGCAGGCTATAGAGATGACATCCATATACAGGGATATTATTGATGGTACAAGAGAGCTGCTATCATCAGTGATTAATAACAGGTTGAACAATGTTATGAAGATCCTTACATCAATAACTATAGTTATGGCTATACCAACTATTATATCAGGTATATACGGTATGAATGTTGATGAGAAATGGATGCCATTGTCAACAACACATTATGGGTTCTATATTATAGTTGGTATTATAATTGTTATATGTGTATGTGTATTGTGGTTTTTAAAGAAGAAAAAGATGATGTGAGTGGATAAATGTGAACAGATATATGTAAGCAGAGTAGTGTAAACAGATATATGTAAGCAGATTGAAGTGAACAGATTGAAGTGAACAGATTGATGTAAGAGGTAACGAGGTAATGAATATATTCAGCAGAATAAGAAACAGACTTTCACATGCGCAGATTATGGCGCTGGGTTTTTTTATGGTCATAATAACAGGTACAATTCTTCTTATGCTTCCTGTATCAAGCAGGACAGGTCAATGGACACCGTTTATTAAAGCATTATTTACGTCTGTAAGTTCGACATGTGTTACAGGGCTTGTCGTTGTTGATACATTTTCTTATTGGACAGTATTTGGACAGCTTGTTATACTTGTTATGATTCAGATAGGTGGTCTTGGATTTATATCGATAGGTGTGATTTTTGCACTTTTCTTTAACAGAAGGATAGGGCTTGCAAACAGAACACTTATACAGGAGAGTGTGAATTCAAATGTGCTTAAGGGTATAGTAAGGCTTATGAAAAATGTGATATTAGGAACAGCGGTGTTTGAATGTATAGGAGCATTGTTCTTATCAATCAGATTTGTTCCACGTATGGGAGTTGTAAGAGGAATATATAACAGTATATTCCATTCAATAACGGCATTCTGTAACGCTGGCTTTGACCTTATGGGCAGATATGAGCCATATTCATCGCTGTCAGGGTATTATGATGATTATGTAGTTAACATAACAATTATTGCACTTATACTTATAGGTGGTCTTGGATTTACAGTGTGGGCAGACATTAAGCATAACAAGCTGCATTTTAAAAAATATACTCTGCATACAAAGATAGTTGTGGTAAGTTCTATGATATTAGTTGTTATTCCAACAATCATGTTCATGGTGTTTGAAAGAAATGGAGTTGAAGCAGGTATGCCTTTTAAGGACAGATTTATAACTTCAATTTTTGCTGCGGTAACACCAAGAACGGCAGGATACAATACAGTGGACTTAGGCGCAATGACACAGGCAAGCAAGCTTCTTACAATAATACTCATGTTTATAGGAGGCTGCCCTGGTTCAACAGCTGGCGGTGTCAAGACAACAACTATAGTAGTCATAATCGTGTATATATGGTCTAATCTAAGGAATTCAGCTGGATGTAATATATATGGAAGAAGACTTACGGATGAAGATATAAAAAAGGCAAGTATGGTTATAGGTCTTAATCTGTTTATGGCGGTTGCGGCATTGCTCATAATAAGTGGAATGCAGAACTTTAATTTTGAAGATTTGTGTATTGAAGTGTTCTCAGCTGTCGGAACAGTAGGTCTGTCAACAGGAATAACAAGGCAGCTTAATACATGCTCGCAGATAGTTATAATGCTTCTGATGTTTGGAGGAAGAATAGGTACAGTAACATTTGCTTCTTCATTTGCATACAACAAAAAACAGGTGAAGCTTATGAATCCAGAGGAAAATGTAAGCGTAGGTTAATAATAGTGATCCTATTATGCGGCTGAATATATTTTTGAAATGTACATCATATTGTAACAGATAGTTAGAAAAAGAAAGGAATAGTATGAAAACAATATTAGTTATAGGAATAGGCAAGTTCGGACATCATTTTGCTGAGAAGCTTATAGCTCTTGGTAATGAGGTCATGATAATAGATCGGGATGAGGATAAGATAAGGGAGCTTATGTCAAAGGCAACAAGTGCCAGAATAGGCGATTGTACAGATGAAGATGTACTTAACAATCTTGGCTTATCTAACTTTGATACAGTAGCAGTATGTATATCGGAAGATTTTCAGAACAGTATAGAAACAACAAGTCTTGTAAAGGAGCTTGGAGCTAAGCATGTTATAAGCGTTGCAAGCAGGGATATACACGCAAAGCTTCTGTTAAAGAATGGAGCCGATGAGGTCATATATCCAGACAGGGATATAGCATACAGGCTGGCTAAGAAATACAGCCGCAGCCACGTGTTTGAATACATAGAGCTTTCTGATGAATATGCCATATTTGAGGTGCCTGTCATACCACAGCTTGTCGGCAAGAGTATACGAGAGGCAGATGTCAGAAAGAAATATAAGATGAATATTATAGGAATAGTGCATGGAGAAGAAGTACAGATAATGCCTTCAGCAGATTATAGATTTTCGTCAGATGAGCACATTAAAGTTATAAGTGATAATGATAGTGTGGATGCATATCTTAAGCATGTGAAGTAGAAATTGCTGTT
>FR886180.1 GCA_000436475.1 Eubacterium sp. CAG:248 | reverse complement strand
GAAATAGAAAAAGGCAAATAGGGTCACAAAATAAGATGAAAGATGAGGTGAAAAAGTGACCCGGAAATAGAAAAAACAAATAGAGTCACAAAATATGAAATAAGAGAAAAGAGGTATGTTTCATATAACTGAATTAATAAAGGAAGTTAGGTTTTAGCGAAAAAATATAATAGAATTAGAGGAGACAAGTGTTATGGTTGGAATGAAGGATATGCTTACTAGCGAAAAAATGTATTTAGAGGAAGTTATAAAAAAAGCAAAGCTGCAGTTGAAGAAAGCTGGTATACAAGGAGATATATTAGAAAACAAGTTAAGGATATCAGTTGATAAAGAGCGCATAAGATATTATAAATGTACTCCGGATAATAAAAAGGGAAGTTATATACTAAAAAAAGATTTAGAGGTTGCCAAAAAACTGGCTCAGAATGAGTATAATTATAAATTATTAAAACGAGCACAAAAAAGATTGAAACAGATAGAAGATATACTAGAAGATTATGAGGATGATGAGATAGACAATTGTTTATATAAAGAACATATTGCAAAGCAAAGGTTGATAACCCCATTAGAACCGACTTGGGAAAGTAAACTTAACGAATGGGAAAAAACTGAATATAAAGGAAAAGAATTGAATGATGATACAATGGAAATATATACGCAGAAAGGGGAGCGTGTACGTTCTAAATCGGAGAAAATTTTAGCAGATTATTTTTATTATAACAATATTTCATATAAATACGAATGCCCTTTAAAATTAAATGGCTACGGAATAATATATCCGGATTTTACTTTTTTATCTCCGAGATTAGATAAAGAAATATATTGGGAACATGATGGTATGATGGATGATCCAGTATATGCTAAGAATGCAATTAAGAAAATAGAAGCATATGAAAGAAATGGCATATTTCCAGGGGAGAGGTTAATTCTCACATTTGAAACATCTCAATCCGCATTGAGTAATAACATAATAGAAGCTATGGTAGAAAAATATCTTTTATAGAGGTAGAGATGTATCATAAATATTAAGTATATGGTCAAGCATATGATTAAGTATAAAATTAAGTATAGGACACTACTAGGCAAACGTATAAGCGATATAAGCGGCATATGATCAAGTATAAAGCTAAGTATAGGTCAAGTATAACGCTGATGCAAATGTCAGGTATAACGCTAAGTATGAAATATGTAAATGTGAAAATATATTTTATGTATTGTAATATATACTAACATATGCTAAAATGTTGCCGAATGGGTTTAAGAGTTATAGAAAACTAACTAACCAAAACAGAATGCAGAATGATCTGTTACCATTCATAAAAAGTAACTTGTAGTATGTGGGATATATGACATATAAGCTGATGTGGAATAGTTTATAACAGAACAGTATTATGTCAGAATGGAGAGTAAGTTGAAGCTATCAGAGGAGAGACAGCATCTTTTTAACTTAGTTCTTTCTGAATTAGAGCAGAAAGGTAATCTTGTACACGAGAAGAAGGCTATACAGCATGGTTCGACAACAGTATATGAACATAGTGTTGGAGTGGCAGGAGCAAGTCTTAAGCTTGCAGAGTTTTTTCACATAAAGGTGAATGAAAAGGCGCTTGTAAAGGGTGCACTTTTACATGATTATTTCTTATATGACTGGCACGAGAAAAGAAAGGGACATCATTTCCATGGTTTTACACATCCGGGTACAGCACTTAAGAATGCTGAGAAGGAATATGAGCTGGGAGATATAGAAAGAAACATAATATCAAGACATATGTTTCCACTCACAGTGGTTCCACCTATGTGCAGGGAAGCATGGCTTGTATGTCTTGCTGATAAGTATTGCGCTGTAAAGGAAACCTTTACACCATCGGCAGGATATTAGAATGTATTAAGAAGACTAATAATCAGGAAGTTTCTGTATTAATGACAGAAAGGCTGATTGTTAGTCTTTTTTATATGAGGATTATTGTGCATACATCTGGCAAAAAACATTATGAGCAAAAGAATGTACAGAAGGTTATTGAATTAATAAAGGCAGATTTGATTATGTTGAAATGAAGAAACAATGGCATATTGATTTTTCATCAGATTCCGTGTGATTTAAATTATATCTTGCAGAACATGAAGGAAACAGAGATGTATATATTAATAAATCAGGTATAGATAATCAAAAATATTAAATAAAAATAAAATTAGCGCTCAACACTTGACTTGGCTAACAAAAAGAACTATAACATAGTCAAGAACAAAGGAAAGGAATAAAAAGAGGTACAGAACAAAGATGATTAAAAGTACCGGTCTGATATTCCTGAAGCATCCCAGTTCCAAAGAAACTAATTTCAATATAATTAATGTGTTTTATAACAAGGAGGAATGACTTATGTTGATGCCTAGTATTTTTGGAGAGAACTTATTTAATGATGATTGGATGAACTTTGGATTCCCTGAGGTTGACAAAGCTTTGTATGGTAAGCATGCAGGACACGAAATGAAGACAGATGTAAGGGAAACAGAATCAGGATATGAGGTTGATATAGATTTACCTGGCTTTAAGAAGGATGAGATTAATGTAGAACTTAATAATGGCTATCTTTCAATAAGTGCAGCTAAGGGACTTGATAAGGAAGAAAAGAAGGAAGGCAAGTACATCAGGAAAGAGCGTTATGCTGGTTCTATGAGCAGAAGCTTTTATGTAGGTGATGCTATAAAGCAGGAGGATGTAAAGGCTAAGTACGAAGATGGTATCTTAAGACTCTCAGTTCCTAAGAAAGCAGCAGAACAGATAGAAAGCAGCAACAGAATTGCTATCGAAGGATAATGCATAATAAGTGATTGCATAGTGAGTGATTGTATAATGAGTGATTGCATAATTGAGGATGCATATAATCATAGCAATTAAGTAGTTGTCTATTACAGATAAACCAATAAATAAGTAGTAAAGGGAATGTATCAGATGCAGGTTGTGTCTGATATGTTCCTTTTTGTTTTGTATTATTTGTATTTAATATATCTTAGAAATATAAACGATATTATACTGTATGCAGCATTGCAGATAGATAAGGAAAACAGCGATATAATAGTGTAATTACAGTTATAAGAATTGAACATAATACATAATGAATTATTTTAGATGTGTTACGCAATTAAATAATTATCTTGGCAAAATAAATTGAATAGTATATTTTTATGGTCACGTATTGACAGTATATAATGACAAGAGTATAATGCAAAATGACAAGAAAATTTGTCAATTTGATAATAAGAGTTGTCAAAAGAATAATAAGTTTTCATATGGATATACAATGTGAAATCAATATTTCACATGTGAGATTTGTGTATGCGCGCACTTGACACAAACCTGATATGAAAAACGTGCATAGAAATGAGGTATGTATGATACTGAGGAATCGTTTAAAGGAACGCAGGGCTGCGCTTGGAGTTAATCAGCAGGAGATGGGAAAGCTGTGTGGAGTATCACGACAGACAATCAGCCTTATAGAAAGAGGAGATTATTCGCCATCAGTAACACTTGCATTAACGATTGCAAAGGTATGCGGAGTCACTGTTGAAGAAGTATTTTATTTACAGGAGGAAGAAAAAGATGGAAAATGAACAGATTAAGAAAGCAAACCAAAAGGCACTGCCTAAGTTCATATTGTTTTGTGTTATAGGTGGTTTAGTCGGAGGCATAATGGGATATTTAGTTGCTACGAATGGACTTGATGCTATGTCTGGGGATATAAAAGAGGTCATAAGTAAGTATGTAGTATTAACTGCACCATGGCTTATGCTTGCACTTGCAGTTATCCTTCCAGCGGTGACAGTGCCATATTACAGAAAGGCTAAGAAACAGCTTGCTTTGTGGGATGGAGAAGATGAGGAAATATCGGATGACATTGAAAATAAGTTATCTATAGTTCAATGGTTTACGAGTGGTTCACTTATAATTTCATATTTCCTTATTGCAGCATCATATGCAGGTGGCATTACAATGTTTGAAAATGTTAAGAACATGATGGGATTTGATGTTGCTATAGTAGCATTTTTAGCTATTATGGCAGAGGCTGTTATTATACAGCAGAAAAGTGTAGACAGTGTAAAGGTGATGAATCCAGAAAAAACAGCATCAGTATATGATATGAAGTTTCAGAAAAAGTGGCTAGATACATGTGATGAAGCAGAGAAGATTATAGTTGGTAAATGTGCATTTAAAGCATTTAAAGTAACTAATAGTGTGTGCAGCATTCTTGCAATTATTCTTGCTGTCAGTGCACTTATGTTTGGTATTGGCTTCTTTCCATCGTTTCTTGTATGTCTGATATGGATAATTAATGTATCAATATATTGCAAGGAATGTCTGAAATATTCAAAATCTGGTAATAAGATTATGTAAAAATCCGGAATTATTCTGATTTTTGATGAGTTACAGCCAGGAGATCTTATATGAATAAACAAGGAAAGGACAGATATATGCAAAATACATGGTATATATGGTTGGTGGTGCTTGTGTGGATATTCTTGCTTTACCTACTTCGTAAGAGAAGACGAAAATCCGCAGCTATAAGACATGTAAAATACAGAAAAAATTCAGAGCAAAGAAGAAAGGATATTGCAATCATGAAAGAATTGTTAAGTCGATTTATGGAAAAAGATGTATATATTAAATTATTGGATGGACATGCGGACGGCGTGGTAAAAGAAGTGAGCGACAATGGAGTTGTACTTGAGAATAAAGATGGATTGCAGATTGTAAATTTGGAATATGTATTGAAGGTTCGTGAGTATCCATATAAAAATGGGAAAAGAGTACTTATCTTAGATGAGTAACATAGTAGATATTTGTTGATTTGTGAACTTTAACAATATAAATGAAATAAAGTTGGATGTAAGGCAATGGGTGACTTGCTCGCAGAAAGAATTCAGATTTATCATATGTTAGGCTAGGGATTTCGCACTAAAGGATTAGTGCGAAATCCCTATTTTTTATGCCATAGGATTAGGTTGTCAAAAGATCACTGACATTTGATGACCTTTGATATAAATTGTATTGACTATTTTTAGGTTTTTGAGTGGCGGAATTGTGCACTTTACGCACAAATATTTGTCGTCCGTTCGTCATCAGTTAATATTCAATTAAATAACAATTTACATATTATTTACGCTGTATTGTCGATGGATTTTACAAATGTTTTTTAGACTATAAAGTATGTCAGAGTAAGAATAATGTCAGAGTAAGAATGTTATCAGAGTAAGAGCATTATAAGAGATATAAAGTATAAATGTATCTTGATGGTTCCTGACATATGTAACATAGAAAACTAGAAATATAGAAAATCAATAATGTAAAGATTAGGAATGTAAATTCAGAAATGGAGAGGATGTCTATGCCATCAACATATGCACATTACAGGATGGGGCAGGAGGTATACAAAAGTCTGCCAGCACTTGCAAGAACAACTATTAATAATCATAAAGAATTGTATGATATAGGTCTGCATGGACCGGATATATTATTTTATTACCAGCCGCTTGCTGTATGCGCTGTTAATAAACAGGGATATGATATGCACGAAAAAAGTGGTCTTGAATTCTTTAAGAAAGCAGGAAAGCTTTTTTGTGAGGCAGATGATGATGATAAGGAGGCATTGCTTGCGTATATATATGGGTATTGCTGTCACTTTGCACTTGATGTCAGTTGTCATGGATATATAGATGAAAAGATTGCTAAGGATGGTGTGAGCCATACAGAGATAGAGGTGGAATTCGATAGAAGTCTTATGCTTAAGGACGGTTATGATCCTATAACACATATTCTTACTGACCATATTAAGGCTAATAATGCAAATGCTTCATATATATGCAGATTTTATGATTATCTGACAAGTGGTGACATAGTTAAAGCACTAGAGGGGATGATATCGTATAATAAGCTTCTTGTAGCGCCATCAAGATTAAAGAGAATGTTTATATATGCACTGCTTCGTGTAACTGGTAATTATAAGGAAATGCATGGACTTCTTGTTAACTACAAGGCGAATCCTCTTTGCAGTGATAGTACAAAGCGGTTATATGAGTTGTATGATGTGGCTAAGGGGCTTGCTATTAATCTTATAAGCGAATTCAGGGCATCAGCTTATGGAAAAATAGAATACAATAAAGTATATAATTATACATTTGGTTCAAAGCTGTGTGAGGAAGTCGTTTATCCAGATATGGGATCAGCTGCTAAGGATAGTATAAAGTGTGATGTGAAAGAGGGAAAGCTGAAATATGAATATTAAACTTACTGGAAAAGAAAAAAGATGGATTATGTATGACGTTGGTAATTCAGCATTTGCGCTTCTTGTATCGACTATAATACCGATTTACTTTAATTATCTTGCGGGGAAAGCAGAGATTTCATCTGTGAATTATCTTGCTTATTGGGGATATGCTGCATCAATATGTACAATCATTGTTGCACTACTTGGTCCTGTGTGTGGAACACTTGCAGATACTAAAGGCTTCAAAAAACCAGTTTTTCTTATATCAATATTTATTGGCAGTATTGCCTGTGCAATGCTTGGGGCATGTGTTCAATGGCTCGTATTTCTTATTGTGTTTGTTATAGCAAAGATAGGATTTTCGTCAAGCCTTATATTTTATGACTCAATGCTTGTTGATGTAACTGATGAAAAGAGAATGGATTATGTTTCGTCACAGGGGTTTGCGTGGGGTTATATAGGTAGCTGCATACCATTTGTTGGATGTCTGCTGCTGGTGCTTGGCTCCTCTAAGATTGGAATAAGCATGGAATTGGCTATGGGCATAGCATTTGTAATAGTAGCAGTATGGTGGCTGGGCATGTCACTTCCACATATAAAGAAGTACGAACAGAAGAATTATGTTGAAAGAAAGCCACATGCTGTACGGGAAAGCTTTAAGAGACTGTATGGTACCTGCAAAAATATAAAAAAAGAAAAACATATATTTTTATTTCTGCTTGCGTTTTTCTTTTATATAGATGGTGTGTATACAATTATAGATATGGCAACAGCGTATGGTTCGGCACTAGGGCTTGATAGTACAGGATTATTACTTGCATTGCTTGTAACACAGATAGTAGCATTTCCATGTGCAATAATATTTGGCAGATTATCATATAAGGTGAGTACTGAAAAGCTTATACTGGTCTGCATAGTGGCATATCTTGGAATAGCAGTATTCGCGATATTCTTAAGAAGCCAGCTACAGTTCTGGATACTTGCAATTCTGGTTGGAATGTTCCAGGGTGGAATACAGGCATTATCACGCTCTTACTTTACAAAGATTATTCCTGAAGAGAAAAATGGGGAATACTTCGGACTTATGGATATATGTGGAAAAGGCGCTTCATTTCTTGGAACAACAGTTGTAAGTATAGTATCACAGCTCACAGGAGATATTAACAAGGGTGTAGGAATGATTGCAGTTTTATTCTGCATAGGAATAGTGGTGTTTTTACAGGCAGTATCTGCTGCGAAGAATTACAATAAAGAAAAAGCAGGTGCTGGTATGACCATAGATACAGATAGTGTGAATGTGGTAAAAGGTGCTGTTGTATCAGAGAATGTGTGAGAGCTATTGTTGTTGAACTTACTTATTGTTTAGGTATCTTATTGATTATTGATTATCAGAGATTTGCCAATAGGGATTTATTCAACTGTATCTATCTGCTTGTGAAAATTGACTCTATTTGCTTTTTTGCGAATAGGGTCAAACTTTCCTTCCTAATATTCCTGCGGAATTTGACTAGTGCAAGGGTCACACTTCACATGCATAAATATACGGGATGAACCTGTGAATTAAAAAACAGATAAAAGTAAAAACTTGCTTCTTTTAAGAATAGTATTATAATACATATGTTACCAGTCCTGGGAGGGGTGCAGCATAAGCTGTACTGTTGGAGTCTAGGTTCACTCATATTATTTTCCCGTAGAACTCGCAACAGCTGGTGGCTTTAAAATGTTTATTATAAATAGATATATAAGATGTATAAGATATATAATAATAGGCTGGATAGTGTCAAATGCGATATGAAAAGACAAAAAGACACTTCAGTACACTGCAATGGGGTGAATATAATGATAAGACATATATTATTCTGGAATTACACAGATAAAGTAAAGTCAGAACATAAAGAGAAAGAAACACTTAAATTCTTACAGGATTCAGTTAATACTATGAATGGACACATAGATGGACTTATAAATGCAAGCATAGGAACTAATATTGCCGGAGGCTATGATCTGGTATTTTATGCAGAACTAAGAGATGAGAAAGCTTTACAGCAGTTTCAGAATCATCCTCTCCATGCAGCACATAAGCAAAGGTGTGCTGAGCTTGTAACAGACAGGTTGTGTGGAGATTTAGTTGTGGAATAGTGAGGAGTAGTGAGAAATAGTAAGGGATAGTGAGAAATAGAGAGACATAGTGAAGAATAGTGTGAAATAGAGAGAGACAGTGTAAAAACATGGATAATATAGACTCAAGATATGAACACATAATACATCCGTTTCCGCCATTATATGATGCGGATTCCAGAATACTTATTCTTGGAAGTCTGCCATCAGTAAAGTCGCGGGAGCAGATGTTTTTTTATGGACATAAACAGAACCGATTCTGGAAAGTCATGGCAGAGGTACTGTATTGTAAATATAATGATGTTAAATCAAAGAAACAGCCTGATAGCGAATATAACGGAATAGTGGTTCCAGCAACAATAGAAGAAAAGAAGGCGATGCTTCACAAACATCACATAGCCCTGTGGGATGCTATATATAGCTGCGATATTATAGGCTCAAGTGACAGCAGCATAAGAAATGTTGTGCCAACAGACTTAAAGCCTATACTGGAGCAGTCTAAGATAACCAAGGTGTTCTGCAATGGTGCGACATCAGCCAGATATTATAAGAAATATCAGGAAAAAGAGCTTGGAATTAAAGCGGTAACACTTCCATCAACAAGTCCGGCAAACGCTGCATATTCAGTAGAAAGACTGGTGAAAATATGGTCTGAGAGGCTGGAAATATAGTTTTCAGCCCCTATAATTATTATAGAAGTTTGAATATGGAGCATATATTAATCTAATTAATCATAAATGAGGGGCAAAATATCTTTTACCCCCACATCAAGAATATATATTTACAAAAAAGGTACCATATAGACTGGTATGCAGAAAATATCCTGATCTTTATTCATATCTTTTGTGTAAACCAAATATCTCTTTAATATTCTTGATGAATATTTTTCTGTAAATACATCAAGTGATTTATGTGCCTTATATCCTGATGACTTAACCTCTATAGGAATGATTTTATTTCTCTTTGCCAAAATAAAATCAATTTCATAATTGTGTTTGGAGCTTTTATTGATGAATGTATGATAAAATAATTCATTCCCATTAGCTGCCAGACATTGAGCTACAATATTTTCATATAAGTATCCTAGATTAACACTTAATTTATCATTTAAAAGTTTCTGATAGATTTCATTTTCTGTGAAATCCTTATCCTTAAACATTAATGTTACGAACAGACCAGTGTCACTTAAAAATAATTTGAATCTAGATAAATCTCTAGTATTAGACATACCTGCATCTGGATTGTCAGTATTATATGCTATTAATACTGTCTTTGAATCCTTTAGTTCTGCAATAAGTTCTAATATTTTATCTTGTCTTTCGCCATTTAGTACACTACTTGTTTGGTATCTGGCCGCATTTTTGTTAAGCTGAGCTGGAATTGCATCAAATATCATAGCTAAACGTCCTGTCGTATCTATTTTTGCAAAATCACTTTCATATAAATTTAAAATATCTCTTTTTATTTCATCAACTTTCCTAAAATTATTTGTTTCAATATAGGTTGATACTGCCTGAGGCATTCCACCAACAAGCATATATAGTCGAAATTGCCTTAATTGTTTACGATTAATTGCATCTCCTAAGCCTTGATTCATATCAAAACATTTTCTTAATAGTGAGAACGTTGATTTATCTCCAATTGCCCATAAAAATTCTTCATAATCCATTGGATACATGCTGATTTTTCTTTCCTCGCTTGGAATCAAAATATCTTTTACATTTTTATTAATTGAAATAAGAGATCCTGTTTCAATATAATCATATCGATGATCAGCAACTAATGCTTTAATAGCCTGACGCGCTGTTGGGCAAAGTTGAACTTCATCAAATATAATTACAGAATTTCTTTCATGTAAATCTACCTTATATTGTAATTGTAACTGTAAAAATAAAAAATCCAAATCGGAAACATCTTCAAAAAGTTCTTTGATTTCTTTTGATGCTCTTGAAAAATCAATCAATATATAGCTTTCATATTCATTCTTCGCAAATTCCTCAACTACTGTTGATTTACCGATTCGTCTAGCACCTTCAATTAAAAGTGCAGTTTTTCCATTAGAGTCTTTTTTCCATTCTTGCATTTTATTGTATATTTTACGTTTAAACATAGCATATCTACCTTTCCGCGTTTTTTTATTCTTTATTTTATCATATTTCCGCATTTTTTTATAACGCTTTTTGTAGCATTTCCGCATTTTTTATTTTTATACTTTTGACACTTACATATTGATATTGAAAAATAATATCATTAATAAATCGCTTAAAGTGGTTGAAATAATAAGCAAATTATAATATCGTTTAATGCATATGGTTAGAAACACCTAACTATATGTCTTTTTGCATTATTAGATTAAATATGTGCAATATTGCAATAAGCCGTATTATAAGTTGATATCCATATGTGCTTACTGTCTGAATAATATGAAGAAACGGAGATTATTGAATGAATTTAAAGAAAGTATTTTTGGTTATATTAGGCTGTCTTGGACTGGGGCTTGGAGCATTAGGTGCAGTTCTTCCGCTGCTTCCTGCATTTCCTTTTCTGATGCTTGCAGCGTTCTGCTTTGCTAAAAGCTCAGAAAAGCTTCATAACTGGTTTATATCCACAAGGCTGTATAAAAAGAATCTTGAAAGTTTTGTGCAGGGTAAGGGCATGACAGTAAAAACGAAGGTAAGAATTATGCTTACAGTCACCATTCTTATGAGTATAGGCTTTATTATGATGCATGCAGTGCCTGTTGGCAGGATTGTTCTTGGGATAGTGTGGCTGTTTCATGTATTGTACTTTATATTTGGCATAAAGACACTTAAGCTTGAAGATGATTGCGCATAAGAAGGTGCTGTATGATGATTTACCATTTGTTTTAACGCTGTTAAGGCTCTAAAACAAATGGTAATTTTATGTAACAAATGTATAAATGTAATATTTATGTACAATAGCGGAATGTGCGGTCAGTAATGATTCTGGCAAATATAAGTCCTAGTGGAAGCGCAATAATTATCATGATGGCAGATGTAAACCATGAGAATGCATCTGTTAGAGACATTGTGCCAAAATTATATATTGCACGGTACAAGTAAAGTCCAGGAACCATTATAACTATGGAAGGTACAGTAAGTGATATTCGTGGATATCCGTTATATTGTTTTATAAAGGAAGCTAGAAGTCCTGCAGTAGCAGCACCAATAAAAGCAGCAGCAGCGGCAGGCATACATGTAAAGTCAATAAGCTCAAGGCGCAGAGTATTGGCAATACAGCCAATAAGAGCGGTCATTGCAGCCATGGAAACAGAGCTGTTAAACATAATAGAGAATCCAAACACTCCACAGAAGCTTGCAATAAGCCTTAATATAAGATGCTGCATATTGCCTAGGTGTAAGGTTGTGAATTCTTCAGGTTGTAAATGTAATAATAATGCCATAATCCATGCAAATACAGTAGCTACCAGTACAATAATTATTGAATATGTCAACCGTTCAAGACCGGACCGTAAATCAAGCTTGGCAAGGTCAATACCGCTTGTGATAAAAGGAAATCCAGGTATTATAAACAGCATAGAACATATGTAACCAGCTTCATGTACAGAAGGTATATTAAACATAAGAATAGCCAGCTTAAGCAGTATTGCATATATAAGGCATGAAGCTGAAATAGAAATAGCTATATTCATAAACAGGGTATAGTGATGCTTGATAAGCTTTGTCCTTATTAAATTACCGGCTCCAGCAGCAATGAAAGCAAAAAGCATCTCTATTGGTCCACCACCAAGAAGAAATGTGAATCCACAGCATGCGAGGGCAGCAGACAGACCAAGGATAATAGGAGAATATAGTGTATGTATCTGTTCAATGTCATCAAGACGTTTGTGAATCATTTCACCAGTAAGATATGCTTCTTCATTAGGAAAATTATCAACAAACTGCTCCATTCTGTAAAGCTTAGAGGTGTTGACACCAGTATTAGCAATACTAAGCGATTGTGATACACAGTCATTGCCATCAAAACAGTTAAATTCAATAGACATAAGACCGACATCTACAGTACATGTTACACCAAGCTCTTTAGAAAGCTTATTCATAGATGTACGTACACGCCATGCACCTGTTCCACACGAGAGCATAATCAGCCCTACACGACCAATAACAGAAGCTTTTTCGATAAGGTCAGCATTGGCAATAAGAGCATTGCTATCGGCGTTAGTATAGTCATGCCATGGTATTTCCATATGATTTTTTTCCATGATGTCAATATAATTAGTTCTTGGCATATATAATCGCCTCAGCTTTCTTGACATGATGTTCAAGGTTGTGTAGGAATACTGAATTAGGAAGGAAGATTCCAAGCTCATCAAAACGTTCGTTATGTTCAATAAATGAGTCCTGACCATAGAATATATATGCCATTGGAAGCTCCTTCTCAAGCTTAAGCATAAGCTCCCATACTGCACTGTAAGCCTCTGCTTCGGTTTCTTTCATTTTAACAGTATCAGGAAGTTCACGGATAAGCAGTATACCAGTGCTTTTCTCAAGAACCTGTTGTTCTACTACAGACTGATCATTATTATATATATGGCTGTATCTGTAAGCTTTAGCAAAATACATATTTTTACTATTATCAAGCTCTTTGTAAATATTATAAAAATGCTGATAATCTTTTTCATGGGAAATATCTGCATATTCTGGTAACAATAGACCTTTATCATCTGTCATAATGACAGGATTCCGGTTTCCATCAGCATTAAAGCGGTATGGAATAAGAAAAGAATTCCTAAGTAAATCAAACATGGTATTCTGTGTTATAGCCATAAGAAATGCAGATAAATCTTTATTGGAATAGCAGTTGAATAATGATTTGGTGAATTGCAGTGGTGAAAGTGTTGTAACAGAAGCATCATTACAAAACAGATTATCGCAAAATGTCTGAAAAAGCTTATTGTAAGCCCATGGCTCATTTAGAATTTTATTAAATAAAACATCAGTTTTTTCTTCTCTTGGAAATAGAGTATTTTCATCCATAACAGCATCCTCCTTTTATTACTTTGGCTAGATTATACTATTTAATCAGAAATAAGTAAAAGATATAATTGATATAAAAGCTATAGCAATATGATATGATGTTATGTCAAAAAGCTAGAAAAGATTAGAAGCAGTATTTGACAAAATTAAAAAAACCAATAAGATGCAGCCCCTTTTTTTATTTGCACAGATAAATTATACAATCAAAGATAAATAACCTTAAAAATATCTAAAATCCACAATATATACGTGTTATTTTCAAATTACACTAAATATTTTTTTATGTCCTACTTTGGGTACATATAAATGATATATTATTTTAATTGAGGTTTGTATATACATAAAAATAGTGTATAATAAGCGAATAGATGTTCGATATTGCATTGGTTTATAATATAATAATGCAACATTATATCACAAGAAATACAAGAAAGTAGCACAATACAGGTAAAGATAATTATGAAAATACCAGAAAAGGCAACGAAGGAACAGACAGAGGCAATAACACAGACAGAAGGCAACATAAGGGTTGCGTCAGTTCCAGGTTC
>FR886179.1 GCA_000436475.1 Eubacterium sp. CAG:248 | reverse complement strand
AGCACCGATTTTCACTTATATTATGTCGTCCGTTCGTCAACCGAATGTTTGCTAAACAACAATTTACCTATAGAAGTCATCCCCTGGCATTTTTCCACCAACTGATGCTGGATTCGCATCATATAACACCTTAAGGTAACTGCTTATCTTTGTTTTGGCTTCATTACCAGTGATAAATGTTATATTACACTTAGGTATTGCCTGCTTAGCAACAGCTGCCTTCGTGATATCATATTTTTCAACAAGCTCTGAGGCTTTATCTACATTAGCGTTTACATAGTCAACGGAATTTCTGTATTCTTCAAGGAACTTATCAACAGCTGCCTTGTTATTATTATAATATTCTGTGTTAACAACTATAACGCCTGTCACAACACTGCTACCATCTTTAGCTGTCTTTTCCCACTCCTGTGTCACATCAAGGGCTATTCTTACGTCCTGATTCTTCATAAGAACTGTTGTTGCAAATGGCTGTGGAAGCATGGCTATAGTTTCTTCTTTGGCTGATGCCATAATAGCTGCCACCTCAGCTGCTTCTGATTTGAATTCTATTGTAACATCTTTATCAGGATCTATTCCGTTTGAAGATAGAAGATATCTTAATGTATATTCTGGAGTTGTACCTTTTCCAGTTGTATATATAGTCTTTCCCTTAAGGTCAGATACTGACTTTACTTCCCCTTTGTTATCAAGTATATATAATACACCAAGTGTATTGATTCCTACTACAGAGATTTTTCCCTGGCTCTTATTATAAAGTGTTGCTGCTGCATTACAAGGCATTGCCGCTATCTGCACCTCACCCTTTATAAGACCTGCTGTAAAAGCATCTGCGGCAGCTTCTATCTGAAATGTATAGTTATTGGCTGTTTTCTTTTCTTCATTATCATTCATGAGTTTAACCATACCTATGGCTGTTGGTCCCTTAAGTGCCGCAACTTTAATATCCTTGCTCTCATAAGCACTATCTGTACTCTGTGAAGCAGCAGCGCTGTTTTCGTTTGTTGATGCCTTTTTGTCACATCCGGTAAACACAATGGTCATCAAAACCATCACAAGCAGGGTTGCTGCTAATCTACTGATTTTCTTTTTCATAAACTTATTCCTTCCATTCTTTTACTATTATCTGAAGCGATGCTATTCCTCTGTATACATTAACATCCGGATAGTACACAACAAGAATACTGCTTCCAACTTCTGGTATCTTATCACCTTCGTTCACATTAAACTGAACAGCATTCATAAGACATCCATCCTTTGTTTCAAGCTGCATTCTTAATACATTTTTATTAGCACCGATAATATCTGCTTTCTTTACATATAAATCCCTATCTGCAAAAACCGGCTTTTCATTTCCTTTTCCAAAGGGTTCAAGAAGCTTTAACTGCTCAACAAGCCCCATACTTATATATGATACAGGCATAGGAACATCTATCCATGTTTTGGGAATAAGATCGCTGTCAGTAAGTGTGGCATTTTCATTAAGCATATTCCTTAATGTGTCAATGTCAGCTGTATTTAATGATAAACCAGCAGCCATAGGATGTCCACCATATTTAGTGAGAAGATTTTTACATTTATTAAGCTCTTCTGCCATATTATAGCCTTCTATAGAACGACCTGAGCCTTTAGCTCCATCCTCAGCATTAGTTATAACAAATGTAGGCCTGTAATATCTTTCTTTTATTCTTCCTGCAATAATGCCAGCTATACTTTCATGACAATCAGGAAGATATACAACAAGCACTTTATCCTCTGTCATACCAGTACCTTCTACAAGCTCTATAGCCTTAGCCGTTTCTTCCTCTGTCATCTGCTTACGTTCATTATTAAGCAGAATCAGTTCCTTTGCCATATTATGTGCTTCATTCCTATCCTGACACAACATAAGCTCAATAGCTTTCTTTGCTGTATCAAGACGTCCACTTGCATTAAGACACGGACCGATCACAAAGCCTATATGATATGAGCTTATGTTAGAAATATCTATGCCACATTCTTCTATAAGCGCTCTCAGACCAATATTAGCTGTATGTTCTATATGCTTCAATCCATATTTAACTACAACTCTGTTTTCATCCACAAGATCAACTATATCACCTACTGTAGCTATTGCCATAAATTCTCTGTATTCTTCTAAGGCTTTGTCACTTATTCCCATTCTTTCATAAAGAAGGCATATAAGCTTATATGCAACACCTGCTCCACATAACAGCTTAAAAGGATATTTACATGACGTCTGTTTGGGATTAACAACAGCATCTGCTGGTGGTATACAATACTTTTTTTCTCCATCAATCATATCAAAAGGTACATCATGATGATCTGTAACTATAACTGTCATGCCATTGTCTTTGGCATATTTAACCTGACTATATGCTGATATTCCATTATCGCATGTTATTATTGTATCTATACCATCAGATAATGCATTATCAATAAGATGTTCATTAATACCATACCCATCATTTATCCTGTGTGGCACAACATAATCGACATCTGCTCCTGCTGCAAGAAGTCCTTTGTATAAAATGTATATAGAGCATATACCATCAATATCATAATCCCCTATTATACGGATTCTGCACTTTTCCTTTATTTTTTTTTCAATAATATCAACAGAAACTACAGCATCCTTCATGTCCTTAGGGGCATGCATATCTTTAATATCTCCGTTAAGATACATATCTATATCACTATCACCACATATATCTCTGTTTCTTATTATTCTTGCTATAACCTGGTCTATACTATACTTATCTGCAAGCCTTTTAAAATCAGCCTTTTTACCATACACTCTCCAGTCGCTTTTCATGACATATCTCCCTGTGTAATATGATGATGTAAGTGTGAAAAACATTCTGCCCCTTACATCATATTATTTAATGATTGTTATTAAAAAACATCCACATCCCGATACACTGACTAATGATGATTAATCATTATATGTATCAGAATATGGATGCATTATTGTTATCGCACTTTATTAATATTTATACCTGTGCGCCATCTGGACCTATCTTAGCTGCCTTTGCTTTCTTGTTAACAGCTTCTTCTATAACTCCTCTCTTCTTACCACCAAGTATATACCAGAATGAACTTGTAAGGAATACTGATGAGTAGAATCCACATATAATACCTACAATAAGTGGAAGTGAGAACTCTTTTACTGATGTAACACCCATGATATAAAGCATGACAAGCATAATAAGAGTTGTTATAGTTGTATTGATATTTCTTGTTATTGTACTTGTTACTGCAGAGTTAACAAGTTCTGTTATATTAGTCTTAGAGTTAGCACTCTTTAACATTTCCCTGATTCTGTCAAAGATAATGATTGTACCGTTGATAGAGTAACCTACAATAGTAAGCATACAAGCGATAAATGTGTTACCTACTGGTACTCTGAATACAGCATAGAATGTAATAACTACTAATACATCCTGTAAAAGAGCCATAACTGCTGCAAGGGCAAACTTAATATCTCTGAATCTTGCAAAGATGTATATAAGCATAGCTATTGTAGCAAGTACAACTGAAAGAATAGCATTCTTCTTCATAGTGCTGCTGACTGATGAACTGATTGTATCAGATTCAACTATTGAACCATCCTGAAGTGGATACTTTTCAGTAACTGCTGTTTCTATCGCTTCTCTTTGTTCAAGTGAAAGATCTGTTGTCTTAAATGTTACCTTTGTAGAGTTCTGTACCTTCTGCTGCTGTACCTCTGTTATACCAGCTGCTTCCCTGATAATTGGAATAATACCATTTTCTATCTCTGACTGTGAATATTCCTTGTCAAATGTAAAGCTTGTTGTTGAACCACCAACGAACTCAAGGCTGAAATTAAGTGCTCTGTTGCCTGCTGCACTCTGTACTCCCATAGCTACAAAACCAACAACTATAAGAACAACTGATACTGTAATAGTCCATTTTCTTATAGACAGGATATTATATGTTCTTCTATGAACTGTCTTACCATACATATTTGGCTTTGTAAGACCAAAGTTGTATAACAGCTTCATTATAACCTTTGTAATAACAAGTGCTGTAAATATAGATACAATATTACCAACTGCAAGAGTTGTAGCAAAGCCCTTAACAGGACCTGTACCAAATATATAAAGAACAATAGCAGCTATAAGAGTTGTTACGTTACCATCTACGATAGCTGATGTAGCCTTGTTGTAACCTGCAAGAATAGCACTTTCTACACTCTTTCCAGCAGCAATCTCTTCTCTGATACGTGTATATATAATAACATTTGCATCAACTGCCATACCGATACCAAGGATGATACCTGCAATACCTGGAAGTGTCAATGTAAGGTCATATACACTTACAAGGAAAAGAACAAGTGTTGTGTATATTATAAGTGAAAGTGTTGCAACAACACCTGGCACTCTATATATAGCAATCATAAATATACATAAAAGTATAAAACCTATACCTGCTGCAATAAGACTTGAATGGATAGCATCCTGTCCTAACTGTGCACCTACTATATTAGAGCTTGCTTCCTTAAGTGTAAGTGGAATAGAACCAATTCTTATATATGTAGCAAGATTATCTGCTGCTTCATATGTTTCCATACCTGTGATAGATGCACTACCACCTGTTATTGCTGTGTTAACTGTAGGATAGCTGACAACTGCACCATCATATATGATGTATATTCTGCTTCCTATATTCTTAGATGTAGCATCAGCGAACTTATCTGAACCTTCATCTGTAAATGTAAGTGATACACCATAAGGTGTGCTTTCATTAGATGATGTATCTGAATATGCCTGTGCTGCTTTGACATCTGAACCGGTAAGGAGTGGTGTGTAATCCTGTCCCTGCGACCATGCTGTATATCCTGTATAATCAAGGAATTCGAGTGAACCTGGTGTTCCTAACTCTGTAAGAATCTCGTTGGCATCTGTTACACCAGGAATCTCAACTGTGATTCTCTTATCGCCTTCCTTATATACCTGTGATTCTGTACTTCTTCCCTCGATACGTTTTTCAAGCTTATAAATAGTATCTTCTATATCCTGTGAAGTTGGATTATCCTCCTGGATTTCATATGTTATACTGACACCGCCTGCAAGGTCAAGACCGAGATTGATGTCCTTAGCACTGCCATAGCCTTTGCCATTCATTCCAAAAAATGTTGTAAGTGTAAGACCTACAAGCAAAACAAGAATGATGATGCTATAGCTAATCTTCTTAGTTAAATTGTACTTCATGTTACTTTTTTTAATACTCCCTTCAATACATATGCTTTAATTTTCTTCTGCCATCGCAGCCCTTATCATAATTGCACATTCAATTCTCTTTTTCTGCATCTCACATCCTACATCATAAGCATCATTGATGTTTCCGTGGAAGTTATAAGAGTTAGCAGCACACCCACCACTACAATAGAACTTAGCAAAACAGTTCTTACATTTTTCCTTTGAATATACATTACAATTCTTAAAACTATCTCTTATGTCGTTACGGGTAATACCTTCATCAACATTACCCATAAGGAAATCTTCGTTACCTACAAACTGATGACATGGATAGAAATCACCCCAAGGAGTAACTGCTAAATACTCACATCCTGAACCACATCCTGACAGTCTCTTTGCTACACAAGGACCGCCACTTAAATCTATCATAAAGTGGAAGAAGTTAAATCCGTTACCCGCCTTTTTTCTCTTTATGATTTCCTTTGCAAGCTTATCGTACTGCTCAAATATAACTGGAAGGTCTTCTTCTCTTATTGCATATGAATCTGTTGGCTGTGCAACAACTGGCTCAACTGATATCTGTTCAAAGCCTTCATCTGCCAGATGCAAAACATCCTCTGAGAAGTCAAGATTATTATGTGTAAATGTGCCTCTTACATAGTAGTTCATCTGGTTACGGCTCTCTGCAACCTTCTTGAACTTAGGCATAATAATATCATATGAGCTTCCATGATTATTTCTTGTTGGACGCATAAGATCATTAATCTCCTTACGTCCATCTATACTGAGTACGATATTGCCCATCTCTTTGTTTGCAAAGTCGAGTATCTCATCATTAAGAAGAATTCCATTAGTTGTAAGTGTAAATCTGAAGTTCTTGTTATGTTCCTTCTCAAGACTTCTTCCATATTCAACAAGCTGCTTTACAACCTCAAAATTCATAGTAGGCTCACCGCCAAAGAAATCAACCTCAAGATTCTTTCTTGAGCCAGAATTAGCAACAAGGAAATCAAGTGCCTTTTTACCAACTTCAAAGCTCATAAGAGCTCTTCTTCCGTGATATTCACCCTCCTCTGCAAAGCAATACTTGCAGGCAAGGTTACAATCATGTGCTATATGAAGACAAAGTGCCTTTACAACTGTAGGTCTGTCCTTAAAAGAATCAATATATGGCTCGTATATATCCTCCGTAAAAAGCTGTCCGGCCTCTTTAAGTTCAGATATTTCCAAACAGGCTTCCTTAATATCTTCAACCGCATACTTATCTTTTAATTCTTCGATAATTTTATCTTCACTGTTATTTTCATAAAGTGCGATAATATCATATACTATATCATCTACAACATGTACTGAACCACTATTAACATCCAGGACTATGTTATATCCATTATTCTTATACTGGTGTATCATAAATAAACAATCCTCAATTCTAATCTTAACTGACAACTTATTTCTATCGTGTACCAGACAGGCTTATAGTTTTATATGCATTAACAGTCCATTATCTTAAATAATAGATAATCATGGATTTTATATTCTGCCCGGTCTCACCCTATGTACATAAGGAAAATAAGAGAGTGTTAAAATGCATTCACACTCTCTTACTTTACTTACATATTATCTTTAATGATAATAATTAGTTGTTCTTATTCTCACAGCTCTGGTTACCAACTGTGCAAGATGTCTTACAAGCTGACTGGCAAGATGTCTGACATTCACCACATCCACCATGCTTCATTGTATCCTTTAATACGCGATTGCTGATAGTCTTAATATGCTTCACAACAATACCTCCTTTTTGTTCATAACTAATGAGAGTATAACATATAGCAAGAGGTTTTTCAACTGATTTATCATAATTCATTCTGTCAGTGATTTATTATACCATTGTTTAATTGAATATTAGTTGGTGACGAACG
>FR886178.1 GCA_000436475.1 Eubacterium sp. CAG:248 | reverse complement strand
TCACCAACTAATATTCAATTAAACAACAATTTTCTTTTTCTTCCTGATAATCACTATTCCTGCCAAAACAATGATAATGGCAGCAGCACCAATTACATAATATATTTTCACATCTGTCTTTTTATGTATAACTGCAAAATCTGCCTGATAAGGTATCTCTGCTGTTATATAGCTTCCATTTTTATTGGTATCTGCTTTTACCCACGCATTGTTATCTTTGTCCCTATACCACACCTCGTTACTTCCTGAAGTATCTGTTATATAGAAATGACCTATAACTGTATTTACCGCTTTGTTATGTGAGCCCTGTAGCTGCCACGAATAAGCATACTCTACATTTCCATGTAACCCACTGATATCACATTGTCCCATAACCATCTCATCATCCCCATAGAATCTGCCTTCCACAAGGAACAACGATTTATTATTACTGCTCTTTATATTTCCAGCTATACTTTCTACCCAATAATGATATTCAACCTCTATCACTTTGTTATGTGTTATTGGTGTCTGTATAGCATCCGATGGCCACTGTGCATAACAGCCATCCTTGGCCGGAATGTAAGGAAAATCTTTCTCTCTAAGACTTGAATTATATGGTATTTTTTTACTTCCAAGTACTTTAGAGTCTGCTTTAAATGTAATAACTACCTGATTAAAACCTTCTGGAATAGCTTCTAATGACATAATATACTCATATGTTACCTGTTCTGCTTTCCCCCTATAGCTTATATTATCTATTCCACCATATTTATCATTGACAAACAGGTTATCCGCTAATTCTCCACCCGAATTATTAATCCCAAGAACGCTTCCCTTTGCTTCACCATCGCAGGTTATATCCGGTATAGTAATACAATTCTTAACTGTATATCCAAGTCCACTTATGCCTCCAGCATAATTAGCAGCTTCAACATTACACAGACTATAACTATCTGATATGCTGCTTTCACTCTTTCCTGCGATACCTCCTGCATAATCGCCGGTTTCTGACTTTACATCCCCATAACCCTCGCATCCATACACGAGGCCAAGCTCCTGAAGTCCCGTTATACCACCAGCACAATTTTTCTTAACGGTTATATCAGCATAATTAATGCAATTCATAACAACAACATTTACAGTTGTGCGAAGTTTTACATTCGTTGCAGAACTAAGATCAAGGTCATACTCTGGATTCACGTCATATTCTATATTCATAGTTCCTGCAACTCCACCAGCATTTATATCGCCGTTAATATCACCACGATTAACACATTCGAATACTACACCATTAGCTGACTTAGCATTATCTGCTGCTGATATATCTTCTATATGGTCTTCTTTATCTATCAAAGTATTAATAGTATCACTTGTGATATCTCCTATACTATTTATCTGAGCAGATATTCCATCAATACTGTCCGCTATTATATTCATCTGATTCTGTATGGAGTCAGCTATTCCATTAATATCTGACTGTGCATCTTCTTTGCTAAGCTGATCTGATACTTTTTTTATAAAATCCTCTATACTGTCTGTAGTATCTGTCATGGAATTTACAAGATTAGTCATATTAGCTCTTATTATTTTCCATTGTTCATTAATATCATCTTTCTGCTTATCTGACAGGATTATATCATCACCCTGGATTTCTGATATTTTATCCAACGCAGCATTGATATTATCAATATACTTATCTGCATCCGGACTACTCTTTTCAATAGTATCCGATACATCTTTTATAGATTCTGCAAAAATCTCTGAATTCTCTTTATATTTCTCAGTAAGACTTTCTACATATCCAGATACCTCAGCAGATGTATCTCCTATCGAGGATGACAAACCACTCATAATATTACCAATAGAATCAACTGATTCACTAAGCTGGTTTACACGGTCATTTAGATACTCCGATTCAATATAGGGCTGAGCTTGTCCAACAATTCCGCCTACATCTTTTCTTCCATATACACTTCCCTCATTAGTACAATTATATACCTTACCTTTCTGATTTCCTACTATGCCACCGGCATTGTAACCCATATGGCTATATCCCACTGCACCATAATTAGTACTATCTGATATTACTCCGGTAGAATAACCAGCTATTCCTCCCATGTCATTACGATCCACAACATGCTGTGTAATATTAAGAGTTCCTACATCTACGCCACCTATGTCAAAGGAAGAATTAAGCTCATTGGTATTAACCTTACTTCTGGATATACATCCACTTATTATTCCCTGATTATTTCCTGCTATTCCTCCTGTCTGATTAGTCGCACTAATATCAGCATCACTATTACAGTTAATCAGCCTGGCTCCAGCTTTATTGACACCTGCTATTCCTCCGGCTGCTGTTCCACCACTCAGCTTACCAACATATGCACAGTTACTTATCGTTCCATAATTGACACCTGCTATTCCTCCTATATTCTTCTGTGAACCGCTAGCTGTTATTGTTCCTGACACGCTGAGATTATACACATATGCATCTTCACCTAAATATCTGAAAAAACCATAATCAGAGCCTATATATTCCTTATTCAGGTTTCTTATAGTATGATTCCCACCATCAAAGGTTCCATTAAAATATGCTATTCCTTCAAATCCATCTTTTGTAATACTTATATCTGATGTAAGCTTAACCTTCCTGCCAAAACTATAACTATCATTTCTGCAGCTATTAGCAAAGCTTATTAATTCGTCTTCATTAGATATTTCTATTATATCTGTGTCTGCAGCCTCAGCCGTAAAAGACTGTGACATAAAGCCTCCTATTGTGCTTATGACAAGCAGCAGCGCAAGGCTTAGGGATATTATTTTAGCTTTACATTTTCTGTTATACATTACTGCTCATCTCCTTTATCAATATCATCTGCCCCATCCTTGCACAAATGTTCATTATCATCACCTATAACTTCATCTGCTGCTTTGATGTCTTCTATCTGTCCCTGTCTTCCTGGCAGTACGGAATCCACCAAAACATTCATATGACCATCAAATACTCCTTGAATATCAGCATCTATCTCTCCCTGTACATACCCCTTAACATGTCCTGATACTTTAACTTTTCCAGCAATTTCCCTTGATGGTCTTGAAATATTCATCGCAAGTGCTGTCTTTTCTATTATTATATCTCCCATAAGAAGAATCTGTGGCAATACAAATAATACCAGAATAATAGATATCAGAGTTCCCCTTCCTAAAGCAACACCTATTGATGCAACTGTTGCATCTGATGCTATCTCTCCTATAAGAAAGCCTGCACAGGTAAGAATAGAACCTGATGTAAATATTGTAGGAAATGACTGGTTAAGCGTCTCTATCATTGCCTCTTTTAGCTCATACTCTTTCTTTAACTGCAGATATCTGTTAGATATAACTATCGCATAATCAATAGTTGCACCCATCTGAATAGCTGAAACAATTAAATACGCAATAAAGAATACTGTCTGTCCGGTCAATGACGGTACTGCAAAGTTAACCCATATACTTCCCTGTATAGTAAGTACAAGCAATACTGGAAGTCCTGCTGACTGGAATGTAAAGAACAGTATTATCATAACAAAAAGTGCTGTCAGAACACTTATTACTATATTATCCGAAGCAAATGATGATTCAAGGTCGTGATTACTTGTTGAATTACCTACAAGTACTACATCATCCCCATAATATTTTGCTGCAATCTGCCTTATTTCTTCAAGTGCTGCATATGTTTCATCCCCCTCAACAGGCAGATCTATGTTAAGTACAAAACGTGAATAATCTGTTCCCTGTAACTGTAGCTGTGCATCGTGGAGCGTATCATATAATGTATTAAGCTTATCATCCAGAGAACTGTCAAGTGTCACATACCCCTGCTGATACTGGTCATACAGAAACAAAAACATATCTATAATTGGCACATCATATTCATCTATTCCTGTAAATACCGGTCCGTATTGCTTCTGATTATACGCATATGCCATATATAATACATCTACAACCTCAGTATCTATGTCTGTAAGCTCTGCAAACTGGCGCGGACTAAGCTTATCCGTAAGTACATAATCATCATTGATTGACACATTAGAAAGTCCAAGAACCGAAGTAACATAATCAAGCTTTTCTATCTGCTGTAACACCGCTTTTTCTGAATCATAGTTTCCCTTAGGAACCATAACGACAAGCTGGTTACTTGCACCAAATGTATCCTCTATACGCTCCTCTGCTATCTTTGATTCGCTCTTTTTAGCACTTACTATTGAACTTGTGTCATATATATACTGACAACGATTTGATAATATTGCTACAAATATAAGAAATATTACAAATAGTGGCGGTATTATATATTTTGTTTTATTAGCAAATTTACCAACAATGGTTATCTTTGGTACATAGCACTTATGATGTGTCTTATCTATTCCCTTAGCAAATATAAGAAGTACTCCAGGCATTAAGAAGAATACTGAAATAAGACTTAATATAATTGCCTTAACAAGAATAATACCCATATCATAGCCTAGTCTGAACTGCATAAACATCATCGCAACCATACCTGATATAGTTGTAAGTGATGACGAGCTTATCTCAGGTATCGCTTTGGATAGTGCTACCTTTACTGCCTCTTCTGCATCAAGTGTTTCGTGCTCCTCCATGAATCTGTCACACAGAATAATTGCATAATCAATAGCTAAGGCAAGCTGCAACACAACTGCTATTGAATTCGTTATAGACGATATTGTACCAAACCAGTAGTTGGTTCCCATATTAAGAATAGCTGCAACTCCAAATGTTATGAGAAGTACAGGTATCTGAAGGTATGCCTTTGTCGAAAGCATAAGCACCACTACTATAATAATGACAGCGAGCACTAATATTATGTTCATATCCTTTGCCAATGCTTCAGAACTGCTCTCCTCTGCCCCAACCTCAGTTGAAACATATGTATCATACTCTGACAACAAGTTCTTTATACCTTGCAGAGCCTGTTTACTAATTTCATCATCCTCTGTCCCATCGAAGGTAATACTAAACATTGCATCAGTCCCTTTATAGTGGTCTTTGGAATCATCGAAGCTGACTTCCTTTACCCCATTAACCTGCTCTATGTCTTCTACAAGCGAAGCAGCTTCCTGATAAGTCACATTAGTAAGCATAACCTTGGCACTACCATATGTCGTAAACTGCTCATCCATAATTGATAATCCCTGTCTGGTCTCACTATCTGCCGGCAGATAAGATGTTATATCCTGATTTACCTGAACCTTATTTATACATAAAACACTATAAATAATAGCCAGAACAAAGAGTATTTCTATTGCCTTGCGTTTGTTAACTATAAACGTCGCAACAGTCAGCCAGAAATTCCCCTTTTTCTTTTCTTCTTTCTCTTTCATGCTAATCCTCATTTCTGTGCAGGTCTTTATGCACATATATTGTTTATCGACATTATGTTGATTATTTCTGTTAAATCATTATAATTATAGTAACCGATTTGCTCAATAAACATTTTTCATCAAAATGTCTATTAATAGACATTTTGTTTAATAATGTTTATTAATTAAGAAATATTTAATATACTTATAAAGGAATAACTATTATGATTAATAATAATAAAAAGGATCGCCGTATAGAAAAAACTGAGTATGTTCTTGTTAACAGCCTTGCTGCACTTATGCATTCAAAGAATATAAAAGATATTTCAGTCAAAGAGCTATGCGAATATGCTAATGTTAACAGAGGCACCTTCTATCTGCATTACAACGATATTTATGATATGCTTGACACTATCGAAAATACATTGATAATCCATCTGGAAAACATTTTTCTTAAATATGATAATATCAATGCCGAAAACTTCCCATATCCGGTTTTTCATGATATATTCCAGCTGATTGACAGCAGCTCTGACCTTATCCTTGCACTAATCGGACCGAATGGTGATATATCATTTATTATGAAGATACGTGAACTATTTCATCATAAATGTATTGAAAACTGGTTATCTTCACATACTCCGAAACTTCTTGCAAACTATGATTATTTCAGTAATTTTCTAGTATACGGCTGTGTCGGACTTATTGAAAACTGGATTGTAACCGGCAAAAAAGAAACTCCTGAGGAGATATCTGCTCTGGTCACAAAGCTTGTCTCAACAGGAGTCACTTCACTTTTATAGTATTCATCAGCTGATTGCCATACAATCATTATTGTGGATAATTAAGTCTCTCAGGAACCGGATTATCAAGCACCTCTTCCTTGAACTTCTTCATATATAACTTGGCAAGTGTAAGGTTATTATCAAGATAGTTACCACAATCTCTTGGTGAATAACCTGGAATCTCGCCTTCATAAGAAAGTACATATTCTGCACCTTCTCTAAGCACCTCAAGTATATCCTCTGACTTAAGGTCACCTGCAAATATCACATAAAACCCTGTACGGCATCCCATAGGTCCAAAATATATAGTTTTATCTGCCCATTCTTTATTATTTCTTAAAAATGTAGCCATAAGGTGTTCTATTGAATGTATGCCTGCTGTATCCATAGGTGCCTCTACATTCGGTCTTGTAAATCTTAAATCAAACGTTGTAAGCACAACATCTCCCTGATAATCTTTTCTTGATACATATACACCTGCTAAAAGATCGAGATGATTAACTGTAAAACTTGCTATTTTATTCATAATTGTTTTAATACTTCCTTTCCATATATAATCATTAAACAATGCAGCTATCCAAAATATAAAAATATATTTATCAGCTTCCTATTATTTTATTAAGCGAAATATTTATTCCTTTATATACACCATTCTTCTGTTTTCGCTTGTCACTCTTATAATAAGACATTTTATTCCCATTATAAATTTTGTCAATGTAGAATAGCCATATTCTCTTACCTTAAAGTCCGGATAGTTGATGTGTATCTTCTGTCCAAGTGCTCCAAGCTCAACTCCGTTATCACTTGACTTAACATAATTAACAGCATATTCTGTAACCTTTTCCTTCATATTCTTATCTTCTTTAAGCCGTACAAGAACTGTGTTGTTAAACTTCTTAAGCTCAAGGCTGTTCATCTCTTCAAGAAATGTAGACAATGAACTGTAACCGTAGTTTCTCACATCAAAATCAGAATATTTCTTCTGAAGTCTGCTTCCTATCTCTCCAAGCCCGGTCTGCTTACCCTTATTATCATTTTCCTGAATTATCTCTATAATAGCATTTTCTATCTTTGATTGCTTTATAATATTATTACTTGCTTTTTTCTTAACATGCTTACTATCCGGCTCATCTTCATGCGCCTGTTCTCTTAAAAGTTCAAGATCTGTAAACACTGAACATGCTGCCCTGAACGAACGTGGTGTTTTATTCTCTCCCATACCTATAACATCCATTCCTGATTCTCTTAGGCGGCTTGCAAGTCTTGTAAAATCACCATCAGAAGAAACTATACAAAAGCCATCTACATTATTCGTATAAAGAATATCCATGGCATCTATTATAAGTGTAGAATCTGTTGCATTTTTTCCAACTGTATTGCGGAACTGCTGGATAGGTGTTATGGAATTCTCCATCAGTTCCTTCTTCCATTTGTTAGCCTGCGTACTTGTCCAGTCTCCATATATTCTCTTATATGTTATAACGCCATATTTAGTCATCTCATCCAATATATCTGATATATACTTTGAAGAAATATTATCTGAATCTATAAGCACTGCATATCTTTTATCTTCCAATTATTTTCACCTCTTTCTTCTTTTTCCTATTTTCTCTTTTTCTCTTTATTTTTTGAAAAAATCAGACATTACACTTACATCTGATGTCTTACTACTTTATATTCATCATTGCTCTGGTAGTACGGACATTCTCTGTATTCTGATGTTAACAATCTGGCATAGTCATCCTCATCCATATCTACATCGCATACATATTCTTCCATTTCCTCATCATATACCATATTATTACAATAATCACAGTTATAACGTGCTACTGCCATATTTATCTTCCTCTCCTGTCATTGTATTTAACAGCTTATTTTAATTTATTCTATTCATCGCCTGCGGCCTGCTTATTATTCTCATAAGTATCTAGAAAGCTGTGTTTTTCTCCGTGCTGCTTATATGCAATAACGGTATCCAGATTAACATTTTCAACACTTCTGAATATATTTTTCTCTATATATGGACTTACCTTCGTTAAATCCCTGATAAGCTGTTTTATCTCAGCCCTCTTAGAGCCCTTTCCAGTTCCACCACATGAGGCGCAGCCTTCTGTAAAACGGCATGCACATTGTATAAACTGAAGCTTATTATAGTCCTTCCAGTGAATAATATCTGCCTCCCTTATAAGATACATAGGTCTTATAAGCTCCATTCCCTCAAAGTTCGTGCTATGAAGCTTTGGCATCATAGTCTGTATCTGTGCTCCATATAACATTCCCATAAGAATAGTTTCTATAACATCATCATAATGATGCCCAAGTGCTATTTTATTGCATCCAAGCTCTTTTGCTTTGCTGTAAAGATATCCTCTCCGCATTCTTGCACATAGATAACATGGAGATTCAGTTATATCAACTACCGTGTCAAATATCTCTGTTTTAAACACTGTTACAGGTATGTCTAAAATCTTTGCATTGTTTAGTATAACATTATAATTAAGTTCATTATATCCTGGATTCATAACAAGAAAAACAAGGTCAAAGTTATTCTTTCCATGTCTTTTAAGTTCCTGAAAGAGCTTCGCCATAAGCATAGAATCCTTACCACCTGATATACAGACTGCTATCTTATCTCCATCCTGTATAAGATCATATTCGTTAAGTGCCTGTGTGAACTTTCTCCATATAGGCTTCCTGAACTTCTTTACTATGCTTCTTTCTATCTCTTTAACATGGTCTTTTACTTCATTGGCGTTTTCATTCTCATCCTCTTTTATATATTGTGTGAACTTCCACTTAAGATATGCCACAAATCCACCATCTATGCTATATGCCTCATACCCCATCTGTTCAAGTGTATCTTCAAGTTCTTCACTTTTCTGTCCTGAATAACATAACAGATATATAGGAACTTTCTTTGAGTATGTATTAAGAAACTTCTCTCTTCCACTTATATTATCCATCTTGAGGTCATTCATCATATCTTCCCAGAAATACTGGACAGCTGAATCCATAGTTTCCTTATCATATTCTTCTTTATCTCTTATATCAATAATAACTTTATCTCTTTTATCATCATAAAGCTGTTGTACTGTTCTCATTGTAGTTTATAGTCCCCATTTCTTATATCGCATTTTCATTTTGCATTTTATATCATATTAACATATTTCTTGCACCGATTCTATATTTTTAGTGTTATTGCACCTATATTATTACACCTACATTACATCTGTTTCATACATTTATAATGTTTCAAATGCATCAAAAAATATAAAAAGCCTCTGGTCAGACCTTGATATAATCCAGATCTGACCAGAGGGCAGCTTTATCTTTACCTGATAAATTCATAATATTTATTATAAGCAGGTCTTTTCTATCTGCTGATTTTACAATATACTTCTAACGGCACATCCCATCTGCTTTACCTTGTCCTTCTGCTCCTTACTGAAGTCCACCCATATGCGCTGCATGGCATAATATCTTCTGTCATACATATTAAGATACATGGAAGGCCTGCAGTTATATAAGTTATACATGCGGACAAGTGCCTCAGCATCTGGATATTCCTGCTCCTTTTCATATTTACGATATTTTTTCCTTGGCAGACAAAGTTTTTCGGACATAGTATCCTGCGAATAATGCAAAACCGTTCTTACATATTCCAGCATTGAAAATCCATCCCACTGCTTTAACATATAATCAAGCAGTACATCATCATCGGTTACATTTTTTCCTCTTAATATATCATTATTACGGTAATGCATTATACTTTCAGCAATAATTTTCATAGCAAAAGGCTTACTGCTATCATCATATTCATTCATAATAATATCAAGATCTTCCGTATGCACATCATTCTTACTTCCACACACCAGCTCATCTATGTCTGCACCCAGCTCCTGCAATGCTTTTATATTTTTAAAAGATATAATAATATGCCCATTTTCACGCTTTGAATAATCATCCTGGGATATACCAAGCCTCTTCCCCATTTCAGTCTGATTAAAGCCGAGCTTTTTTCTATAATTTTTCATTCTTTCACATAAATCTTCATAATGCATGCTGTCCATTTACTTTATCCTCATAGTAAATTACAGTCCACATAACTGCAGACTTTAATTCCATTTTTTTCCAACATTTCTTATGAAAATTTTATTATATTACCAAATATCCCAAATAGGTCAATAATTGCATAACTCTATCTGTTTTTAACTTTTTTATTATTGATATCAGCTATTCTCTCTAATTTGATATAAATTTAACTAGAAAATTTGACGATATAATTATATAATAAAAAAGAGCTTAATTTAGTTTATCTACTGATATATTTTGATGATATTATGAGCGCAGGTATTCTAATGCCTGCATCATATTATTTTACAATAAATAATACAACTGGAGGTGTTGTTTTATGAAAATACAAGATTTTTGTGATATGAATAAGTTCGAACAGATTATGTCTAACTGGGCTAAAAGTACAGGACTCGCTACAGTAGCTGTCGGATCTGATGGTAAATATATAAGCGACTGCTATAACTTCACTGAGTTCTGTATAGACCTGACGAGAGGTTGTCCAGAAGGCAAAAAGCGATGTGAAAAGTGTGACCGTGAAGGACATGGTGTATATCCTTGCCATGCCGGACTTGTTGATTTTGGTATTCCTATAACACTGGATGATGGTACAGTACTTGGAAGCATAATAGGCGGCCAGGTTCTCCCTGAACATCCTGATGAAAATAAGTTCCGTGCTACTGCAAGAGAGCTTGGAATTGATGAAGATAAATATATAGCTGCACTCCAAAAGGTTAATGTAAAGACGAGTGAAGAAATCCACGCATCTGCTGACCTTCTTGGTGATGTTATCAATATGTTTGTGCGTGCAAGCTATACTTCATACCAGAATTCACATATTCTTTCTGAATTAAAGACCGGCATAAGCAATGCTGCCGAACAGCTGCAGACTGCCAATGATAAAGTAAAACAGATTGATGGTTTTAGTAAACGTCAGAATATACTCGCTCTTAACGCATCTATTGAAGCTGCAAGAGCTGGCGATACCGGAAGAGGTTTCGCTGTTGTTGCTGTTGAAGTCCAGAAGCTTGCAAAAGGTATGGGCGAGGCAAGCGATGATATCAAAAAAGCTATTAACGAAGTCACACAGACTATTACCTCTCTGGATAAAGAATAAAAAATATAGTGATGTCAACTTACGTTGACATCACTATATTTTTTATCTGTCAGTACTCTCAACTTCGCCTGTGAATCCTGCCTGTTCTATCATCTTAATTGTATCATCTATTCCCTGTCCACCTGCTGTAAGGTATCCTGATGCGAATATTGAATCAACCACCTTAAACAATGTCGGTTCTATACCCTTAAAGTATACCTCTCTTCCTGCTGCACATCTTATATCTGACTTAGGTACCATAAGTCTTGCAAGACATAGAACTTTCAGACAGTACTCCTGAGTAAGTCCTGATATATCCCTGTCTGCAAGTCTTGTTCCCTTTATAGGGAGAAGAAAATTAATAGGAACTGATTCTGGATTGATTTCTCTGATATCCATGAGCATGTCCACAACATCACTCTTACTTTCACCCATGCCTATTATTCCACCACAACACATTTCAAAGCCAATATTTTTTAACATATGTATGTTTTTAATCCTTTGATCATATGTATGTGTTGTACATATATTAGGATAAAATGAACGGCTGCTGTTAAGATTGTGGTTAATTCTGTTAAGTCCGGCTTCTTTAAGCATCCTTGCCTGTTTTTCTGTAAGAAAACCTATAGAACAACATATCTGGGTATCATTCTTCTTCATTTTACGGATTCTTTCTGCAAGATCTTCTATTTCAGCATCTGTAAAGCTTATTCCACTTAGTCCTATGCAATGTCTTGCAAGATGTTTTTCATCTACTAGATCATTATCACCATAAAGCTTCTCATCTGATACTCTTCTATACTTTTCTATATCCGCATGTGATTCACATGACTGCGCACAATAGGCACAATTCTGTGAACAATTGCCACTTCTTACATTGGTTAAAAGCTGTATGCTTACTTTCTTTCCTTTGTACTTTAACCTCAATCCATATGCCGTGCTTATAAGCTTATCAAGCTTATCATCCGGCAGATTAAGTATATCAAGAGCCTCTTCCTTCGTTAATATATGCTCTTCGTTCCAATTATCCAACATTTGTTCAATAGCTGTTTCTGACATAATACTTATACTCTCCCTTGTTGTCATAAAATACGCTTATATAAAGCGCTTATATGCTAATAAGTATAAAAGTATGAAAGCTTATTGTCAACTGCCTGGTATTGTAAGTTGACATTTTACACTGTAATCTGATACGAATATGACATCTTTGGTTCTTTCTTCTTAGCTGAAAGATATGTAATAATGTCCTTTCTTGTTATAATACCTATGAATATGCCTCTGTCATCTGTAACTGGAACAAAGTTCTGGTTGGTAATTTTCTCGAAAAGTTCCTCCATAGATGTGTCTACTTTAACACTAGGATAATTTCTTCTGAAATACAACTCATCGACCTTCTTTTTCTCAAGTTCCTTTACATCTATACTCAATCCATTATTCTGGTTAATCCTGCATATATGCCATAAAAAATCGCCTTCTGTTATAGTTCCTACATAACGTTCTTCCTCATCAAGCACAGGTATCGCTGAATAACCATAATAATTCATCTTCTGCAGTCCCTGCCTCAATGTATCATTATTATATATATATGCTACCTTACACTTAGGTTGTAAAAAAAATGAAATGTTCATATTCATCCTCCACTTAACTCTTTTTCCAATACTGCAACGTGCAAACAATTATATGTATATTTTCTAACACATTTTAGTGTAAACATTGTATCATATTAACAAGAATATTCATATGCTATATGTGCACATTTCATATATTTTTAATTATTTTTATATCAGTCTCTTCAATCTGCAGTTTTCAATTCCTTCATCCCAGAAATGTGCATATGTTTTACCTCTTATCTGACATATAATACTTGAGTTCATCGCACCATGTCCAACTATAAGTATATCTCTTCCTTTTGCAAGCTCTGGCTGAATCACTTCATCTAGGAACTGTCCTGTTCTTTCAAACAACTCATCAAGACTTTCAGCTCCCTTATCTGCTATATATCTGTCTGGATTTCTAAATAACACATTTACATTACAATCTAAAATATTGAAACTATTCTGTACTCCCTCATATTCACCAAACCCCATTTCCATAAGTCTGTCATCTATGACAACAGGAACTTGCGTTTTTCTGCCAGAGAGTACTATCCTGGCTGTCTGTTCTGCTCTTTTAAGTGGTGAGCAATAGCATATATCCAAATGTATATCTCTATATTCTTCTGCTGCTTTTTTTGCCATAGCTATTCCATTTTCATTAAGTGGTATATCTGTTCTTCCCTGCAGCTTATGCTGTTCATTCCAGTCTGTTTTCCCATGTCTCATTATATATAACATTCTGTTTATTCCTTTTCTTACTTTCATTATTTATCTCTATTGTGTTGTCAGCTGTCTATATGCACATTTAAAATCGTTTTTTCCTGCACACTATACCACACAAAGCTGCAACAAAAATC
>FR886177.1:3652-11534 GCA_000436475.1 Eubacterium sp. CAG:248 | reverse complement strand
CTCATATATGCTGTCGTCCGTACGTTAAGAATATGTGTTAAACAATCATATTCACACCTATCCACACCTTATACAGAGTTATGCACAACATGTGCATAACTTGTGCATAACTTTTCTATTTTTTGTGATTACATGTGTGTTTTTTTGCTATTTTCCGCTATTTTCCTATGTTTTTTTTGTTTATATATTATCAACACAATTTTGTATAACTCGGAATTTTTTAAAGATTTTTTAAGTTATCCACAATTTTATTGAAAAAAATCCACAAATGCTTTATGATTATAAAGGAATGTTTTTTTATCATTCTAATACAGCCAGAAAGGCAATTATTATGGAAGAATTAATTAACAGCTGGGATAGAATCCTTCAAATATTTAAAGAGGAATACGACATACAGGATATTTCCTTTAATACATTTATTAAACCCCTTAAGATATATTCAGTAGATGATAACGTAATTACCTTATTAGTATCTAAGGGCCGTATGGGTGTATCCCTCATAGAAAAGAAATATCGTGAATTTCTTGAAATAACTGTCTGTGAGGTTATGGATGATAAATACACGATCCGTCTTATATCCGATGAAGACCTTGAACATGAGGAAAAGATTAAAAAAGAAAAGATTAAAAAAGATGAGCCTAAGAAAGATAATAACAATTCTAACAATCTTTCCCTTAATCTTAATCCTAATTATACATTCGACACATTTGTCGTTGGTAACAATAACAGCCTTGCACATGCAGCCTCTGTAGCTGTTGCCGAATCGCCTGGCGAAGTATATAACCCACTTTTTATATATGGTGGTGTTGGACTTGGCAAGACTCATCTTATGCAGGCTATTGCACATTTTATTATCGAAAACAATCCTAATAAAAAGGTATTGTATGTAACAAGTGAAACTTTCACCAATGAGCTTATAGATGCCATCCGTAATAAAGAAAATGCTGAAAAAGGCAATGCTGCTTTCAGAAACCGTTACCGTAACATTGATGTGCTTCTTATTGATGATATACAGTTTATTATAGGTAAGGAATCTACACAGGAAGAGTTCTTCCATACCTTTAACTCTTTATATCAGGATAGAAAGCAGATTGTTATATCTTCTGATAAGCCACCTAAGGAAATGGAAACTCTTTCGGAACGTCTAAGAACAAGATTCGAGATGGGACTTCCTGTTGATATCCAGATTCCTACATACGAAACTAAGATGGCTATTATAAAAAGGAAAGCCGAATTATCATCACTTGATATTCCATATGATGTACAGGATTACGTTGCAACCCATATAAAATCAAGTATAAGGGAGCTTGAGGGTGCACTTACAAAGTTATCTGCATTTTCAAAGTTATCGCATACACCTATTACTGTAGAATTCGCTGAACAGACATTAAAAGATCTTATATCTCCTGATTCTAAAAAAGAAATCACACCTGAGCTTATTATACAGACGGTGGCAGATCACTTTAATGTTAAATACGATGACATAATATCGTCTAAGCGTAATGCAAACATAGTACATCCAAGACAAATTGCCATGTATCTATGCCGTCAGATGACAACAGCTCCTCTTCAGGCCGTAGGTAAAGCTTTAGGTAACAGAGATCATACAACAGTTATCCACGGAGCTGAAAAGATTGCCAAAGAAGTTGTCCAGAACGAATCAGTACGCAATACTATTGATATTATCATCAAAAAGATCAATCCTTCATGATGTTATTAACAATTATTAACTGTGTTATAAACAGTTATCCACAAAGTTATCAACAGATTGTGGATTTTTCCACATGGTATTTGTTATAACCTGTTTATAATATGTGCTTTTTATGTTGATGTTAATTTATAACTTTTTTTTCAATTTTTTTTGGATTTTTTTTATCAACATAATTTTTGTTTTTTTAACAGTATACTCAGTCCGTTTTAACTGGCTTATCCTTTTGCAAAACGCTGATATTTACTGGATTGGTAGGGGTTTTTAACATATTAACAGCCCCTACTATAACTACTACTGAATTATATTTATATATATATGTGTCTGGGGAAGGTTTCCTCACACCGAAAGGAGTTTTGAACAATTATGAAACTTGTATTCTCAAAAAGTGAACTTAATAAAGCCGTTGGTATTGTTATGAAAGCGGTACCAGTACGTACCACTATGAATATTCTTGAATGTATCTTAATAGATGCTACTACTAATGTTATTAAGTTTACAGGTAATGATATGGAACTCGGTATTGAAACTATTGTTGATGGTGAGATACTTGAAAAAGGTAAGGTTGCTATTGAAGCAAAGCTTTTTTCCGAAATAGTAAGAAAACTTCCAGACAGTGAAGTAACTATTACTACAGATTCCAACTATACATCTTTAATTACATGTGAAAACAGTAAAATTAACATTGCTGGTAAATCTGGAGATGATTTTTCTTACTTACCTATAATAGACAAAGATAAAATGATCACTATTTCCCAGTTTAAACTTAAGGAAATAATCAACCAGACTATTTTCTCTACAGCACCTAACGATAACAATAAAATGATGACAGGTGAACTTTTTGAGGTATCCGAAAATACTCTTAAGGTTGTAGGTCTTGATGGACATAGAATTGCTATAAGAAACATTACACTTGAAGGAAGAGCTGATGATGTTAAGGTAGTAGTACCTGGAAAAACATTACAGGAGATAAGTAAGATATTATCTACTGATGCAGAAAATATGGTTAATATATACTTTACTAATAATCATATTTTGTTTGAGTTTGATAACACTATTGTGGTTTCAAGACTTATTGAAGGTGAATACTTCAAAATAAGCCAGATGTTGTCAAGTGATTATGAAACAAAAGTTGTTATTAATAAAAAAGAATTTATAGATTCTATAGATAGAGCTAATCTTCTTATTACTGAGAGCGAAAAGAAACCAATTATTATTAATATTACAGATGGTTCACTTGAAGTTAATGTTAATTCATCAAAGGGAAAGTCTAACGAAAATATAGATATTAAAAAAGAGGGTAAGGATCTTATGATTGGCTTTAACCCTAAGTTCCTTATGGATGCATTAAAAGTTATTGACGATGAAACAGTAGATATATATCTTGTTAACCCTAAGGCACCTTGTTTTATAAGAGATGCTAACCAGTCATATATATATCTTATACTTCCTGTTAATTTTACAGCTTAAATATAATGTTTATGATTATGCTGTTTGCTAAGTTATAAGGCAATCAATAAATTTATTATAAAAAAGTTATATATAAGCTATATAAAAGCTGTGTATAAGTTATATATGAGTTTATGTATAAGTTAGATTTTAGATAAAATATCAGAAATGAGGATTATCATGGAAGAATTAACTATTAGAAAAGGTGATGACTTCATCAAGTTAGGTCAGGCTGTTAAAGCTGTTGGATTCGTTGAATCAGGAGTGGAAGCTAAGGAAGTTATCCAGAGTGGACTTGTAAAAGTCAATGGAGTTGTGGAAAAACAACGAGGAAAAAAGCTTGTTGGTGGAGAAGTTGTAGAATTCAACGGAAATAAGCTTATTATTAAGCGCTGATAACAGCAAATAAACTATTCAGGGACAAGCTGATATGCTATACATTGCTCTGAACGATAACAAATTATGGCAGGTGAAACAGTGGTTATTGATTCTCTAGATTTAAAGAATTATCGGAATTATGATATTCTTGATATGAATTTCGATAAAAATGTCAATATTATATATGGTGACAATGCACAGGGAAAGACTAATATACTTGAGTCTATATATATGTGTGCCACCTCAAGGTCACATCGTGGCAGTAAAGACAAAGAAATGATAAGATTCGGAGAGTCAGAATCACATATAAAAGCCAACGTGTTAAAAAATAACATAAACTATCGTATCGATATGCATCTTAAGGGAAACAAAGCCAAAGGTATAGCAATAAATGGAATACCAATCAAAAAGGCAGTTGACCTGTTTGGTATAATACAGATAGTGCTTTTCTCACCAGAAGATCTTAATATTATAAAAAATGGTCCTTCAGAGAGAAGAAGATTTATGGATATGGAGCTAAGCCAGCTTAATAAGATATATCTAAGCAATCTTGTTAATTATAATAAAGTGCTGGTTCAGCGTAACAAGCTGCTAAAGGAATTGTCATTTAATATGACAGATGAACTTTTATCAACTCTTGATATATGGGATATGCAGCTTGTGCATTATGGAAGAAGCATAATCGATGGAAGAATTAAGTTTGTTGAAGAGCTTAATGATATAATAAGCAGTATTCACTCTAATCTTACAGGAAGTAAAGAAAAGCTTGTAGTTGAGTATGCCCCATATACGACGGCCGAAAGGCTTGAAGATATGGTAAGTGCATCAAGAGATAAGGATATAAGGTATAAAAGCACAGGAATTGGACCACATAAGGATGATCTTGTTTTTTATATCAATGGACAAGATGTAAGAAAGTATGGATCCCAGGGACAGCAGAGGACAACAGCATTGTCACTTAAGCTGTCAGAGATTGAACTTGTAAAGAAGCTTACTAAAGATAATCCTATTCTTCTTTTGGATGATGTGCTGTCAGAACTTGACAGTAACAGGCAGAATTATCTGCTTAACAGTATAGGTGATATACAGACGATTATCACGTGTACAGGTTTAGATGAATTTATTAATAACAGAATAAATATTAATAAAGTTTTTAAAGTAACTAATGGAACAGTAAGTCACGTACAATGCGGTGATGGTACCGCAGAAATGAGGTAATATGGCAGAGCAGAATTATGGTGGAGATCAGATTCAGATATTAAAGGGTCTTGAAGCTGTTAGAAAGAGACCAGGTATGTATATAGGTAGTACATCTGGAAGAGGATTACATCATCTTGTATATGAAATAGTAGATAATGCGGTTGATGAGGCACTTGCAGGATACTGTAATGTTATTAAGGTATTCATCAATAAGGATAACTCAATAACTGTCACAGATAACGGAAGAGGAGTACCTGTAGATATTAATCACGAAACTGGAAAGCCTGCCATTGAAGTAGTGTATACAATGTTACATGCAGGTGGTAAGTTCGGTGGTGGAGGATACAAGGTATCTGGTGGACTTCACGGTGTAGGTGCATCTGTTGTTAACGCTTTATCAGAGTGGATGGAAGTTGAAGTTAAAAGAGATGGACATATATATGAGCAGCGTTATGAAAGAGGAAATGTATGTTATGAATTAAGGACAGTAGGTGATTGTCCGGCGGATGAAACTGGAACTAAGGTAACATTTCTTCCTGATAAGGAGATATTCCAGGAAACAACTGTGTTTGAGTATGACATATTAAAACACAGATTAAGAGAGATGGCGTTTCTTACTAAAGGGATAAAGATTATACTTACTGATTTAAGAGAAGGTCAGGAAAAGCAAGAAACGTTCCATTATGAGGGCGGTATAAGAGAATTCGTTGAGTATATAAACAAGAGCAAGGAGCCACTTTACAGCCAGGTAATATACTGCGAAGGTGTCAAGGATAATGTACAGGTTGAAGTAGCTTTCCAGCATAATGATGGTTTTAATGAGGTTGTAGATTCATTTGTTAACAATATAAAGACTCCTGAGGGTGGAACACATCTTGCTGGTTTTAGAAATGCGATGACTAAAACATTTAATGACTACGCAAGAAAGAATAAGATTCTTAAAGAGAGCGAGCAGAGTCTTTCTGGTGATGATATAAGAGAGGGACTTACAGCGATAGTAAGTGTTAAGATAGAGGATCCCCAGTTTGAAGGACAGACTAAGCAGAAGCTTGGTAATACTATAGCAAGAAGTGCAGTTGACAGCATAGTATCAGAACAGCTTCAGATATTTCTTGAACAGAATCCATCGGTAGCAAAGGCTATATGTGAGAAATCGTTACTTGCACAAAGAGCAAGGGAGGCTGCAAGAAAGGCAAGAGATCTTACAAGAAGAAAGACAGCACTTGAGAGTACATCGCTTCCAGGCAAGCTTGCTGACTGTACAGACAAGAATCCAGAGAATTGTGAAATCTATATAGTTGAGGGAGATTCAGCCGGTGGTTCAGCTAAAACTGCAAGAAGCCGTGCAACTCAGGCTATTCTACCACTTCGTGGCAAGATTCTTAATGTAGAAAAGGCAAGACTTGACAGAATACTTGGAAACAAGGAAATACAAGCTATGATTACAGCATTTGGTACAGGTATTCATGATGATTTTGATATTAAAAAGTTAAGATATCACAAGATAATAATCATGACTGATGCCGATGTTGATGGAGCACATATTGCAACACTTCTTCTGACATTCTTCTACAGATTTATGCCAGAGCTTATAAAGCAGGGACACGTATACCTTGCACAGCCACCTCTTTACAAGGTTGAGAAGAACAAGAAGGTTTGGTATGCGTACAGTGATGATGAACTGAATCAGATTATGACAGAAATCGGAAGAGACCAGAACAACAAGGTACAGCGTTATAAGGGTCTTGGTGAGATGGATGCAGAGCAGTTATGGGATACAACTATGGATCCACATAAGAGAGTACTTTTAAGAGTAGATATGAAGGAAGATGATGAGGCAGATCTTGATGTTACATTTTCAACACTTATGGGAGATAAGGTAGAACCAAGACGTGAATTTATTGAGAATAATGCCAGATTTGTAAGAAATCTTGATATCTAAATGAATGTAAAATATTATACAGACTGTATATAGTGATGCAGCAAAGAAAGGAATTAATCAAATGGATGAACATATCTTTGATAAAGTTCAGGAAGTAGATATGCAAAAGACTATGAAGGATTATTACATAGACTATGCCATGAGTGTTATCGCTTCAAGAGCATTGCCAGATGTAAGAGATGGTCTTAAGCCAGTTCAAAGAAGAATACTGTATTCTATGGTTGAACTTAACAATGGTCCTGATAAACCACATAGAAAGTGTGCCCGTATCGTAGGTGATACAATGGGTAAATATCATCCTCATGGAGATTCATCTATCTATGAGGCACTTGTAAAGCTTGCCCAGGACTTCAATACGCGATATCCACTTGTTGATGGACACGGTAACTTTGGTTCTGTTGATGGTGATGGGGCAGCAGCCATGCGATATACTGAGGCAAGACTCAGTAAAATATCTATGGAGATGACAGCAGATCTTAACAAAGATACTGTTGATTTTATACCTAACTTTGATGAGACAGAGAAAGAGCCAACTGTTCTTCCATCAAGATATCCTAATCTGCTTGTCAATGGTACATCAGGTATAGCGGTAGGTATGGCAACTAATATTCCACCACACAACTTAAGGGAAGTTATAGGTGCTGTTGTAAAAATTATAGATAACAAGATAAACGAGGACAGGGAAACTACACTTGAGGAAATACTTGAGATAGTTAAAGGTCCTGATTTTCCTACAGGTGGTACGATCATAGGAAAGACAGCTATTGAAGAGGCTTATAGAACCGGAAGGGCTAAGATAAGAGTCAGAGCTGTTACGAATATTGAACCTATGCCTAACGGAAAAAACAGAATAGTTGTAACAGAGCTTCCTTACATGGTTAACAAGGCAAGGCTTATAGAAAATATTGCCGATCTTGTAAGGGATAAGAGAGTAGAAGGAATCACAGACCTGCGTGATGAATCAGACAGGGAAGGTATGCGTATAGCTATTGAGTTAAGAAGAGATGTGAATCCTAATATTATACTTAACCAGCTTTATAAGCATACTCAGCTTCAGGATACATTTGGTGTTATAATGCTTGCACTTGTTGACAATCAGCCAAAGGTTCTTAATCTTTACGAAATGCTTAAGTATTATCTTATGCATCAGGAAGATGTTGTTACAAGAAGAACTAAGTATGATCTTAATAAGGCAGAGGAAAGAG
>FR886177.1:0-3625 GCA_000436475.1 Eubacterium sp. CAG:248 | reverse complement strand
ACACATATTAGAGGGATTAATAATAGCCCTTGATAATATAGACAGAGTTATATCAATCATAAGAGGATCTTCAACGGTACAGGCTGCCAAGGAAAGTCTTATGAAAGAATTCAATCTTACAGATGCACAGTCACAGGCTATAGTAGATATGCGTCTTAGAGCTCTTACAGGTTTAGAGAGAAGTAAGATTGAGGCAGAACTTGCTGATTTACAGAAGAAGATTGAGGAATACAGAGCTATACTTGCTGATAAGAATAAGCTTCTTACCGTTATAAAGACAGAGATATCTCTTATAGCAGACAAGTATGGTGATGAAAGAAGAACTTCAATAGGATATGATGAATATGACCTTTCAATGGAAGACCTTATACCAGATGAGGCTTGTGTTATAGCACGTACGAATATGGGATATGTAAAGAGAATGACACCTGATAATTTCAAGAGCCAGCATAGAGGTGGCAAGGGAATTAAGGGTATGCAGACACTTGAAGAGGATTATATTAAAGATCTTTTCATGACAACTTCCCATCATGTGCTTACATTCTTTACGAATACAGGAAGAGCATATAAGCTTAAGGCATATGAGATACCAGAAGCAGGAAGAACATCAAGAGGAACAGCAATCATTAATCTTTTACAGCTTGCACCAGGTGAAACAATAACAGCTGTAGTTCCAGTGAAGGTAGAGGATATAAGTGATAATGATTATCTGTTTATGGCTACTAAGAATGGTATAGTCAAGAAGACTCCTTGTAGGGAATTCGCTAACATAAGAAAGAATGGCATACAAGCTATGACACTAAGGGATGATGATGAACTTATAGAGGTTAAGTTAACTGATGATACTACAGAAGTAATGATGGTTACTAAGTTAGGTATGTGTATAAGATTTAAGGCAACAGATGTAAGACCTACAGGAAGATCCGCAATGGGGGTTATAGGCATGAATCTTATGGATACTGATGAGGTTGTAGGAGTACAGCTTAATACACAGGGCGATACTATGCTTATTGTTTCAGAAAATGGTATGGGTAAGAAAACTGACATATCAGAATATGCAGTACAGCATCGTGGAGGAAAAGGTGTTAAGTGCTATAAGATTACGGAAAAAACCGGTAATGTAATAGGTGCAAAGGCTGTAGATGATACAAGAGAGGTTATGCTTATAACAACAGAGGGCATAATTATAAGACTGGCATGCAGGGATATTTCAACACTTGGAAGAATAACTTCAGGTGTTAAGCTTATTAATCTTGATGATAATGTAAAGGTAGCGACGGTTTCCAAGGTAAGAAAGAGTCCATCAGGTGATGATGGTAACGAAACAGAGGAATTTGATGCAGAAAGTGATTCTGAAAATATTGATGGAGTGAATAAAGTAAATGAAAATACATCAGATAGCAATACATCAGATGTAGCAGACGATTCAATAGACAGACTGCTTGATGCAGCTAATAAAGATAATCAGGAAGATTAATATTAAAAACCCCGGTTGCACAGAGTAAGTGTAACCGGGGTTTATGTGTTAAAGTTTATAGCTATGTATAGCATTTTAAGATGGATTATGAACAATAAAGTTCGTATATACGAGAGATATTAACGTATGGAGGTTGATATGAGAGAGGTAAATGTGGATAAAGTCACTGAAAACATAAAGGAAATGTGTATAGAAGCTAATCATTTTCTTACAGATGACATGAAAAAGGTGTTTAAGAATGCAGTTGTGTCAGAAAAATCACCATTAGGAAAGCAGGTACTAAACCAGTTAAATGAAAACCTTGATATAGCAGCCAATGATATGATACCTATATGCCAGGATACAGGTATGGCTGTAGTATTCATAAATGTTGGTCAGGATGTGCATTTTACAGGTGGAAATATAACAGATGCAATAAATGAAGGTGTGCGTCAGGGTTATGTTGAAGGTTTTTTAAGAAAGTCAGTAGTTAATGACCCTATTATCAGGGAGAATACTAAGGACAATACTCCAGCTGTGATTCACTATAATATAGTTCCAGGAGATAAAGTGGATATAACGGTTGCACCTAAGGGCTTTGGCAGCGAGAACATGAGCCGTGTATTTATGTTAAAACCAGCTGATGGCATAGAAGGTGTAAAGGATGCAATACTGACAGCTGTAAAAGATGCCGGTCCTAACGCATGTCCACCTATGGTTATAGGAGTTGGTATTGGTGGAACATTTGAAAAGTGTGCACTTCTTGCGAAAAAGGCACTTACAAGAAATGTAGAGGAAGAATCCCCTGTTCCATATGTAAGAGAGCTGGAAAAAGAAATGCTTGAAAAAATAAATAAGCTTGGAATAGGACCAGGAGGACTTGGTGGAACGCAGACAGCACTTGCTATCAACATAGAAACATACCCAACACATATAGCAGGTCTTCCAGTAGCAGTTAATATGTGCTGTCATGTCAACCGTCACGCACATAGACAGATATAGTTGATCATAGAAACATAAATATAATTTAGATTATAAATATAGTTAGAATTATAAATAGAGTTAGAATTATAAATAAAATTATAATTACAATTAGGAATAGTCGTATCTTAATATGACAGTCATGCATGATTGATGTGAAAATTTTTTCACATGTGGGATTTGTGTCTGCGCACACTTGACACAAATTTGATATGAGCAAAAAATGTGTGCAGAAAAGAGGTTTAGTGTGAAAAATAAGATTTTTCACACGCAAGATTTGTGCTTCGCACAAACTTGAGATGCGCTGAAAAGCAGCGCAAGAATGGAGGATTATTATGGACAGACACATAGCAGCTCCTATAAGTGACGAAGATGCAAAGAGTCTTCATTCAGGAGATTATGTATACATAACAGGAACTATATACACAGCCAGGGATGCAGCACATAAAAGAATGGCAGAGGCTCTGGCAGCAGGAGAGCCACTTCCAATAGATATGAAAAATAATATTATATATTATATGGGACCATCTCCAGCGAGAGAAGGAAGACCAATAGGTTCAGCAGGTCCAACAACAGCAAGCAGAATGGATAAGTATGCACCAGACCTTCTTGATCTTGGACTAAAAGGAATGATTGGAAAAGGAAAAAGAAGCAAGGCTGTGATAGATGCAATAGTAAGAAATGGTGCGGTATATTTTGCGGCAGTTGGAGGTGCAGGTGCTATTCTTTCAAAATGTATCAAAAAATCTACAGTAATTGCATATGATGATCTTGGAACAGAGGCAATACGTGAACTTGAAGTAGAAGATTTACCTGTTGTTGTAGTTATTGATAGTGATGGTAACAATCTTTATGAAACAGCTATAAAAGAATACTGTACATTATAATAAAATGTGGGCTATTAGCTTAAAAGGTATTAGATTGAAAAATAAGATTTTTTACACGGCGTCATATTATATAATGTTATATAGAAATATTATGTGATATTATATGAAAATAGGCTTGACATATTATAACAAATTTGATAATATATCTCTTGCGTGTAACGCAGAATTTCATATTATGAGTTAAACATTAATGGTTTAGGGCTCGCATTCATGGAATCTGGAGTAGTACTCAAGAGGCTGAAGAGGCGCCCCTGCTAAGGGTGTAGGTCGGGCAACCGGCGCGAGGGTTCAAATCCCTCCT
>FR886176.1:265-1032 GCA_000436475.1 Eubacterium sp. CAG:248 | reverse complement strand
AACTATTATCCACATAAGGCAGGACACAGGGATGTATTAATTCGTTTATGTCCTGCATTTAGTGGATAATCCATATATTTGCTGTCACGATTATAGTTTTGAAAACTTTTTATATTATAAAAAATCTACTTTCTGCACAATGTTTACATCAGTGTTCCAGGATTATCCTGTGGCTTAATCGGGCGTTTTGCTATAATCTCAAAGCCTTTCATTAACTGTTCAAACTGATGCTCATTTATCTCCAATGCTTCTGTTACATTTCTTGGCCATTTGAAACTGCCTTCTTCAACCCTTTTATACATAAGCAGAAATCCATCACCTTCCCATAGAAGTGTTTTTATCCTGTCATTCTTTCTTCCGCAGAATAAAAAGATTGTATCTTTATCGTGTGGATCAAGTTCAAACTGATACTGTACGATTCCTGCAAGTCCGTCTATTCCTCTCCGTAAATCCGTGTAGCCGGCTGCTATAAATATGCGTTTAAAACCGGCTGCATCATTAAGCATGGTTAAATGCCTCTATAAGATTTTTTATAAAATCAGGTGTAGCAGTATTAGTGATTTCAAATGTAACTCCATTGGCTTTTATTACAGCAGCTATTGTATTATCTTTAAAAGAACAGCCATCATTTTTGTTTTCACATATAGTATGTGTAACAGTTAATTCTGTTGATGCCGGGACTTCTTTAGTTACAGGAAGTTCCACAAATGTAGCTGCCTGTCTTTCAAAAGTATCAATACATGTTTCTTTAAGCTTTTTCTGCCAGT
>FR886176.1:0-201 GCA_000436475.1 Eubacterium sp. CAG:248 | reverse complement strand
GCCACTGAAGTATCTTCATGCCGCTTGAGCGGCATTCTTTTATTATAGCTGCCCACTTTTTAAGATTGTGCTGTGTTTCCAGCTCCTTAGCATTCAATAATTATAACCTCCTGAAAAATTTGTAATAATTGTACGAATTGTACAATTTGTTAAAATAGTACAACTTGTGCAACTGGATTATTATGGTTATATCAAATTTTT
>FR886175.1:42339-107529 GCA_000436475.1 Eubacterium sp. CAG:248 | reverse complement strand
GAGATAGCGCGTAGCGCGGGTTCGTGAGTGTATGGGTTAAGAAAGAGTAAATTATGATATAATATTTTATCACAGCCATATTGCATACACCTGCTTGATATTTTGCCATTGATTTATAAGCACGCATTATTCACATTATCTACAGGTGTAAAGCTATATGGCTGCTTTTTATTGTCTGCAGCTGTCTTAAAACTGCTTATATTTAATTTATTGATGTCATATGCTTAGTTTTTCTGAATATATTTATATAAATCAATATAGGACTACTGTATATTATGTCTAAGTCGATTCCCATGACAGAATTTGATATGATAACCCAGCCTGATTATATCCAGCTTCTTAAAGCTATTCTTCCCTTTATGGAATACAATATGCAACGCAGCATTTCCACTCTTATCCGTACCAGTGAACTTAAAAACACGATACGTTTTTATAGTTCACCCGTCAACTGTAACATATTTAAATCCTGCTGTAACAGCAGCGGTATAAACTTCAACACTCCCATAAGCGAAATACTTGGAAACGAACAGCTTATAAACACAGTAAAAACTTATTGTTCTGGAAATATAGTAAATATGATTAATACATACAGAAACTTAAACAAAATGTCTGATATGTTTAATATGATGGATATATTTAATAACTCTTCCAGCAATAACTCTTCTAGCAATAACGATGAAATTCATAACGATAAAAATAATAACGATGGAAACAATAACTATAAAAGTAACAGTTCCATAAATACTTCTGACATGCTTGGAAATATTATGAATTCCAGCCAGAAAGATCTATATAACGAATATATAAAACAGCTTGATTCCCTCGACTTTAATGTAAGCCAGAATGAATCCAGATGATGAGTCTGGCTGTTAAACTGCTAACAAATATACATATTTGTTCTACACACTTCATATCTATATATGTAAACATATTGACAGAGGTAAGAATATAGTTATGTCAGAAACTGATTTTAGAAAGCAGCTGCTATTAAATGAATTCAAGACACTATCCAAAGGAAAAAGTAAGGAAGAACTGCTTCCTCTTGTATTCGCATTAAGCCAGAAGGCAAAACAGGCTGGTATACAATTTACAAAGCAGGATTGTGAAATGATATATAAGCAGATAGTTCCAGGTGGAAATATACCAGAATGATTGATTAGCTTACACGTGAATATGACCCTAATTGACATTTAACAATTAGGGCCATGTTTATAGTTAAATCCATGTTATGTGAATATATGCAAAACCTGCAATATAGCTTTTATTTTGCAACAATATTTACAATCTTGCCAGGTACGTAGATTTCCTTAATTATATTACCTGTAATCTTGCCTTCTACCGCCTTTTTAGCCTTTTCAAGGACTGAATCCTTAGCTTCATCAACCGCTATAGATATAGTTCCTTTAACCTTACCATTAACCTGGACACCTATCTCTACAGTATCTTCCTTGCAGGCTTCTTCATCGTATGCTGGCCAGCTTTCATATGCTATAGTATCATCATGTCCTAATACACTCCACATTTCTTCACCAGCGTGTGGACATATACATGAGAACATCTTTATGAATCCTTCAGCATATTCCTTTGAGCATCTGCCAAGCTTAGTTGCAGCATTCATAAATATCATCATCTGGCTGATAGCTGTGTTAAAACCAAGCTTTTCAAAGTCATCTGTAACCTTCTTAACTGTCTGGTTATATACCTTTTCAAGCTCTTTAACATCCTCATCAACAACGTTACCCTCAGTTGTAAAGAAATTCCATACCTTACCAATGAATCTTCTTGCACCTTCAACACCCTGCTGGCTCCAAGGCTTAGAAGCCTCAAGAGGGCCCATGAACATTTCGTAAAGTCTTAAAGTATCAGCACCATACTCTCTTACGATATCACTTGGGTTAATAACGAATTCTGGGAATCTCTTACCCATCTTGATACCGTTTGAACCAAGAATCATACCCTGGTGGACTAACTTCTGGAATGGCTCTGCAACTGGCGATATGCCTTTATCGTACAGATATCTGTTCCATATTCTTGAATACATAAGATGTCCAACTGCATGCTCTGGTCCACCAATATAAAGATCTACTGGAAGCCAGTGTTTAAGAAGTTCTGGGTCACAAAGCTCCTTATCGTTATCTGGGTCAATATATCTCATATAATACCAGCTTGAACCTGCCGAACCTGGCATTGTTGAAGTTTCTCTCTTACCCTTAAGTCCGTTATGCTCATACTTCTTCCATTCTGTAGCATTTTCAAGAGGTGCCTGTCCATTCTTACCTTTGTAGTCTTCAAGCTCTGGTAAGATAAGTGGAAGTTCATCATCATCAAGGACATGAATCTGTCCATCCTCAAGATATACGATAGGCACTGGCTCACCCCAGTATCTCTGTCTTGCAAATATCCACTCTCTGAAGTGATAGTTAGCCTTTCTTCTTGCTACTCCCATCTTTTCAAGCTTCTGGGTAATAGCTTCCTTAGCCTCTTCTACTGTAAGACCTGTGAATTCCTCTGAATTGATAAGCTTGCAGCCCTTGCCAAGATAATCATACTTCTCAAAGGCCTTTTCTGATACATCAGCACCATCAATAACCTGTATTCTAGGAATATTATGTGCTTCTGAATACTCAAAATCTCTCTGATCGTGGCTTGGAACAGCCATAACAGCACCTGTACCATAGTTAGCAAGAACGAAATCACCAATGTATACAGGAACCTTCTTACCATTAACAGGATTAACAGCGTAGATTCCCTCAAGAACACAGCCTGACTTAGTCTTGTTAAGCTCTGTTCTGTCCATATCATTCTTTTTAACTGTTTCTGCTATATAAGCTTCTACCTCTTCTTTGTTCTGGATTCTTGGCATGAGCTCCTTAACGATATCTCCATCTGGTGCAAGCACCATAAATGTAATACCATATATAGTTTCAATACAAGTAGTAAAGATAGAGAAATCTCCACCACCATCAATCTTAAAGTCAACTTCAACACCTTCTGACTTACCTATCCAGTGTCTCTGCATTTCCTTAGTTGATTCTGGCCAGTCAATATGTTCAAGTCCCTCAAGTAACTTATCTGCAAATGCCACCTGATCGATAACCCACTGCTTCATGTTCTTTCTTACAACAGGGTATCCGCCACGTTCTGACTTGCCATCAATAACTTCATCGTTTGAAAGAACTGTACCAAGTTCTTCACACCAGTTCACTGGCATATCTATATACTTAGCATAACCATCAAGATATAACTGCTTGAATATCCACTGTGTCCACTTATAGAACTTAGGATCACTTGTTGCTAAAGTCTTGCTCCAGTCATAATCAAAACCAAGCTCCTTAAGCTGCTTAGTGAATGTTTCTATATTTTTTTGTGTAAATCCGTTAGGATTGTTACCTGTCTTAACAGCATACTGTTCAGCTGGAAGTCCAAATGAATCATATCCCATTGGATGAAGTACATTATATCCCTGCATTCTCTTCATACGTGAAGTGATATCTGTAGCTGTATATCCCTCTGGATGACCTGCATGAAGACCTACTCCTGATGGATAAGGGAACATATCAAGCGCATAGTACTTTGGCTTTGAAAAGTCCCATACATCTGTTTTAAATGTTTCATGTTCTGCCCAATACTTCTGCCACTTTGGCTCGATAGACTTGGGATTATAAGTTGTTGTATTAGCCATCTTAAAACCTCATTCCTGCACCGGCTATTCTCTTCCGGTGCTTTCAATCACATATTTACTCACTTTCAAATATTATCACAATGAAAGGATTTGTCAATAACTGACCACTTCTTTATGCGCTCTTTATATACTTACCAAATATTTTTAACACGCTTGCCATATCTTTAAGGTAAGCATTATAGTATAATTGTTTATTTTACTTCACTATAAAAATGTTCAAGCACAAGCTTTTTCAATGCCATAGAATCCGTATGATATTCCTCAAACTGTTCTCCCATCATAACTTCACCCGGAATGGTTGTAACATCATCCATCGAAAAATGTGTTCTGGCTGCCAGCTGTGCTATATACATAAACTCTGATACAGATATATCTGTATATATACAGTCATTTTCTTTCAGCTTATTAAGAATGGATATTGCTAACATCGGATTTTTCTTTAACTTTGATTTTGCTATATCAACAAGACTGCCTATATACTGCTCCTGTCTTGACACTCTGTCCATCGCACTCTTAAACATACTACAATCACGTTCCCTTACAAATGTAACTGCCTGCTCACCAGTAAGTTTTAATGTATTACCCTTGTAGAATTCCGGGTCAAGCACTTCGCCGCTCTCATCTGTAAAATCATTTTCTATTGTAATCTCGACTCCGCCTACTGCATCATTAATCACACCTATGGCATCAGAGTTGAATACGCACACTCTGTTTACTGGTACATAGTACATAAGCTTTGATACTGCATCTGCTGACAGCTTAGATGAGTCAACACAATTAAGAGCAAAGTTATATTGAAGCGCAAGCTGGGCGTTAAGAAGTGATACCAGTTGTCCCGATTCATTACGTACTTCTATTTCTCCCATAGAATCTCTTGGTATCGCATAAACTCTCAGTGAATCTTTGTTTGTATCTATACTAACAAGATATATCGCATCTGTCTGACCCATATCACCTATCTGCTCCTGTTTTTCTGATACAGGAAGATCATTATCCGCTCCAAGAACAACTATATTTACTAATCCCTCTTTATAACGATATTTTTTTCCATTATAATCCACAACTTCATCTATAGACTTATGTGAAACATTTTTACCATTTATTACAACATTCTTACTTTTAAGTGTATGTCTGGCTGTTTTAAAAAATATCAGTACACTTAATACAAATATTATTAAAACACCTAGCACAATCAGTATTACTACTTTTTTTTTCGCTTTATTTCCAAATGCAGTATTTTCCTTTAAAGCAATATCTATATTTTTTTTATCTTTAATCATTCTCTTATCGTCCATATTTATACCTTGCCCCACTCATCCCTGCTATAACCACAAATACCGGATTAACAGATATATTACTATCTGTTATTAATTCAAATATCATAAATGATACAATAAGAATTATTGAAAATATAAACTCAATATGACTATCTTTATAATAATTTATTTTTCTGACATTCTCATCATATTTATTTTTAACAATAAATCCAAATATATTTCGAAGCACTATTGTTACAACTATGATAACAACTGCCAAAAGACATATAACACCCTGATTACATGCAATCTGAAGATACAGGCTATGCGGCTTGTCTATAAGCAGATCCACATTCCCCTGCGAGTTAAGAAGTCCCACATAATCAAACTGTTTGAAATACATTTCAAATGTACCGGCGCCATGTCCAAACACTATTGTATGCTTAAGTAATGGCAATGTGTTTCTCCATATGTAACCTCTGCCTGTAAACATACTATCTGAACCTGTCGTCTTTATATTACTTTGTGATGATATATCTTTAACAACCGAACCATCCGATAAAACTGGATAAAAATTATCATTATACATAAGGAAACGCAGTTTTCCTTTATAGCCAAGATTAATGCACAAAGCATTATTCTGTATAGAAGCCTGTATCATGGAATATGGCTCTGAAAATGTAATCATTCCATTCTGCGAAACTGCATTTATAATATTATCATTTTCATCCGTAAAATATATTCTTCCATCTTTGTCAATCCCACATATAAATTTATTATAATCTCCACTTATCTGCACTACATTCCCATGCAGTTCTATATCATTGACCTTATAATAATTCTCTTCATGAATTGATGTTGTTTCATTTACAGAAGCTTTTTTAGCGTTTTCTAATATATGTTCTCTATCTGTCCCTATAACTAAGTCTACCATGCATATTGCTATAATAATAAATAACATTCCTGCTAGTTTTAATATGTTACATATTGCGTTATTTCCGGCTATGTTTTTATTAATATCAGTTTTCTTTCCTTTTGTGCATTTGTCAATATTTTTTTTATCAACACACAATCTTTCCACTGCTTCTTCACATTTTAATTTTCTACTCATTATACATGAAATAATAATGATGCATATATATGCCAGCATTTCCAGCATTATTATATAAAAAGCTGCTGTTGATCTGGTGAGAAGACCACTTATAAATGTTGTAGCAGACAACAGACACCATATAACATTTTTGATTAATATATCTGCCTTATAAAAATAATATAAACATACAGAAAAAAGTATAATAACAAATCCAGCACAATATGCCGGATTATAAAATGTCAGACAAAGCATATCTGGATACTCTGATTCAACAGCCTGTCCCACAACAATTTCAGCTATAGTCTTATAATTAACCTCTATTATCGTACATAAAAGTAAAATGCATGCATTAAACATAGCTATATATTCCAATATATTAATTTTTGTTTTCTCTATAATATATCTCCCACCAAAAAACAGTATTACATAGGCTATAAGAACCGGTGTTCCTTCAAAGCTATTAACTCCTCCTGATAACGCAAGCTGTTTATATGGCGAGCATACATATGACATAATCGTACATAACAGATAAATTATAATACATATACATATAATCCTATCTGTCATAATACTAAAATCAAAAAGCTCATATCCATATTTTAATACACTGATTATCAATAATATAAACAGAATAACCGCAGCTATTATCGTCAACAGCATTTTTCCGTAAAGGAAAATATCATATACACCTTCTACACCTGATGGAAACAGTAGTTTCTCATCTTCATTGTAATAAGCTCTATATGGCATGACCAGCCATGGCAAAACAATTAAATACAAACTTACTATTATCTTTATTGATTTATCAACCACTTTCTCCATATCCGCTTCCCATCTGACTACGTTGTGAATTGTTGTAAAACAAGTCTTTAAAATTATATTTGTTTAGTGTTAAAATAATAATTTTAAAGGCCATCGTATATATTCCTATACACGACAGCCCATAAGTCAATACAAAATATTATTTAATATAAATCTGATTACTTAGCTCTCTTCTTAGAAGCTATTACAAGCATACCAGCTGCACATAACATAGCTGCTGCATATATAGCATAGTTAGCAACATCACCTGTTCCTGGTGTTGTATCAGCTACTTCGTTGTTATCTGTTTCTGGCTTAGCTGGTTCAACAACTTCCTGCTTTTCTTCTACTATCATATATGTACTGAAGTGATCTGTTAAGAATGTTACCTTTCCATCCTTTACAGTTGATTCAAGCTTAGTATATGACTTTCCATCCTCTGAAAGTCTGTATACAGCAACTAAATCACTGTTAAAGTTCTTAGGTACGTCTACTGTGAATTCAATCTTGCCATTTGGCTGAATCTTAGCTCCTTCCTTAAAGAGGTTTATGTTGAATACAGCTATATGATCAGCAACATCTTTAGTTACATTCTTAGCAGCTTCATAATCCTTGCCTGCAAGCACCTTTTCTACAGAAAGTGAAGCACCATCTGCTATAACACCATCTGCTGCCTTGGCACTGAAGTTAAACTTCTGGTTATATACTTCCTGTGCATCTGTGTCGAGGTCATCATATGATAAACTTTTACCTTCTGCATCCTTTATATCAATTGGATCTACATCCTTAGCAACAATGTTTGCAATAGAATTATTATCATTATCCTTTTTAATATCTGTAACACCTGTTTCAGTTGTTAATACAGCTTTCATTATGCGGTATTCAGATTTACCAGCATCGTTCTTTATCTCTGTTACTAACTTATCAGCATATGCTGTATTAATTTTATAATCATTTAAAAGCATATTGTTATCTTCATCAAAAATAGCATAGACAATACGATCTAAGTGTGAATAGTGAAAATTATCTGTATCAACATCTTTATAGAAACATTTATATCCGCAAGTAACTTTATATCCTTTTATAACTCCTGCCTGATATAATCTATAGTCATCTTCAGTAAATTCTCCACCAGCTGGTGATGTGAAAACTTTACCATTTCCTCTAACCAAATCCTTGTATTCTATTGAATCAAAACCAACAGAGGCATATTCGGCTGTATTTTCTATAACATTTAAATCTTTATCAAGATAAACATAGTCTCTAGAATATATACCATATCCTATCTTAATAACGCCATCTTTATTCTGAGCAATTCTAAAAGGATATGCATCATTATAAATCAATTTATCTGTTACATCACTTCCATCAAATTCATAATACGCTCTCTTATATGGATTAGGATTATCAAATCTCAGACCAATAAATCTGTTCGCATAACTGAATATTCTAATGCTACTATATTCAACATCTGGTAACTCTTTTTCAAAGAAAACAGTTCCGTCTGCTTTTTTTACAATAACCTTACCTTCGTCAATATATGCACACATATTTTCATTATTAATATCTACACTTGTTATGTAATCATAATATTTATCTGTGCCATAGGCAAAATCACCATTATATTTAAGAACAGCACCTTTATTATCCTTGTCCACTACATACATACAGTTGTTGAAAAGGTTACTTGATATCAAGGAAATTTCTTCATATTTTCCATCAGAATTATCAATTTCTGTTGTTGTTCCATCTCCATCTACCATTGCATAGTATTTGCCATCCTCCGTAGCAAGTGCCATACCATAATCGCCATATTCAATATTTGAATATGAATTTCTTCCCAACTGTTCAAACACAATACTTTCTTTAGCGCTCTTACTATCTGTTTCAGTAGCCTTAACTGAATGTACTCCAAAAGCGCCAAATGTTACAACTGCTGCTAATGCAGCTGCACCTATAAGCCAATTTTTCTTTCGCATATAAGTCCTCCTCATATTTATTAAATATAGTAGCATCTGCCTTTTTATCCAAACAAATACTCCTTTCTGATTTTACCCCCCCCCGGTAATTTTTTGTCAATAATTTTCAACCAGAATTTTCACAAAATTTTCACAGTTCAAACAATACAATAGTATGTACATTTCTCATATCCTTATAAGAAAATGTCTTATGTTCCATCGTCTGAAGCAAGATTGGGATTATTGTGGACTGCCGATAAAAAATCATAAGCATAAGAATTGTCGTTAGCTGTTCTATAACTGTCAGTATTCGTGTCTTTATTTAATGAATCGCTCACTTATTATACTATCGCATATATGCTGTTCTCCTTCTAAATTATTATCGTTATGCATATTGATAATATATTTATAACACAGTAGCAACATATTGTCAACAAATAGAATATTTTATATATCACACAATATATTAACATCTATAAAATAAAGTATTTTATAAGTCGTATCCCTTTACATTACCGCTTTAAAGTGTTAAACTCATTAAAAATATTTCAAAACATTTATTTTACTGAATTAAACGAAACAAAGAAACGAGGTTAAATATATTATGGATTGCAAAGTTGGTTTTATAGGCTTCGGTCTTATTGCAGGCTCTATAGCACATTCACTTAAGGAATCAGGCAGCAATTATACTATTATAGCTACAAGCAGAAGGCTTGGACCTGTATATGAAGCTAAAAAAGATGGAGTTGTAGACGAAGTTCTTGACTCTGTTGATAACAGATTATCTGATTGTGATTTTATAATACTATGTACACCTGTTATAACTATGAATGATTATCTTAAACAGTTAAAAAGCATTGTGAAAAAAAGTTGTATTATAACGGATGTTGGAAGTGTCAAAACTTCAATACATAACACTGTTAAAGAGCTTGATATGGAAGATGTTTTTATTGGTGGTCATCCTATGGCTGGTTCAGAGCTCACAGGTTATGCCAACTCATCTTCCGCAATAATGAAAAATGCCCGCTATGTTATCACACCAACATCAAAAACTACTAAAGAACAGCTTGAACGCTTCAAAGCACTTGTGTGTGATATGAAAGCTAATCCTATTATCATGGACTATACAATCCACGATAAAAGTGTAGCTGCCATAAGCCACCTTCCACATCTTATATCAACAGCACTTGTAAAGCTCGTATCTGAACAGGACGATGACGACAAGCATATGCAGCAGTTAGCAGCTGGAAGTTTTCGTGATATGACAAGGGTAGCTGCTTCATCTCCTGAAATGTGGGATCAGATATGTGCTTCTAACTCACAAGATATAAGCGTACTGCTTGGTGACTATATAGACATATTAAGTGAAATCAAGAAAAATATTGATAACAAAACCCCAGGATATGTTAATGAACTTTTTGAAATGTCAAGGGAATATAAGAATTCATTTAAAAAATAGTATATACATCTATATATCAATTTGTATAGTTTTTGCCGTTAATTTATTCAAAAATAATACTCGGTCGCAACCGAGTCGGTTGTGACTGAGTATTCTATAAAATCCACAAGTATAATTATCCAATTTCATTAAATCCAGTTTAATCCACTGCATACAATTCATTAAGTTCAACAAGCTTCACTTTTTCCCTTTGCTGATAACTAAATCCTGACCTTGATATAAATACATACTTATAACAGTTAAGTCCTGTTGCTTCCACCTGACTTATTTCTTTTTCTATAATCTCATCTGTCACTGGTGTCTTTTTAAACTTTACTTCGTAAAATATATATCCATTTTCATCTTCTGTAACAACGTCAAACTCTCCATTGGTATGTTCTACTGGATTATCATAATAGTATTTTCCAATCTTTTCAAATACAGGTTCTATATTCCCTAATCTGTTCATTCTTATCAGATACTGACTGCATATTGTTTCAAATATATGTGGTACATAATGCTCTTCAAAGTCTGTTTCTATATATTTTTTATAAAACACCTCTGAGTCCATTATCTTCATCTGAGATGAATATTTGAAAATATATCTATAGTAAAATAGTGAAAGATTATCCGAAATATAATATCCTGCCTTCTTTTTATTATTACCATCATTAATCGGTGCTGTTTTCACCACAACCTCCATTCTCATTAGCTTATCAAGAACATCTACAAGTGTTGGTCCACTTGAAACGTGTGATTGTGACAATATATCACTGTACCTTGTATATCCTCTCGAGAGTGCTTCAAAAACTTCATTCGCATTTGTTATCTTAGATATCTCTGCATTCAAATACATTGAAACCTCATTCTCAAGTCTTGCCCCAGAAGATGCAATCAATTCAATAATATTATCTTTAACACTTTTAGAGTCATCAATCAGACGGTTATAATATGGAATCCCCCCAAATACAGAATATATCCTTACTTTATCCTCCACAGAGAAATTCGGATAAAAATAGGCTGACTCATAATAGTCCATCTGTTTTAAATCTATAGTCAAGTCTACCCTTCCATATAAAGGATTCGAATGTTCTAAAAGTGAACGCATTACTTCAACATAAGAACCTAGTATTATCAACGTAATCTTTGAAGTATCTTTATATTTATCAACCAGCGACTGCAATATGCTATCCATTCCCTTGATATTTTCCCTTAAGTATGGATACTCATCCAGAACAAGAATAATCTTTTCTTTAACAGATAGCTCAAAAATATATTTAAGCACCGCTTCTATATCACTAAAGCCCAGCTTCGGCAATCCCATAATCTCCGATACTATCTCACCAAGACCTGCCGCATTACCAGCTTCTGAAACCTGCTTGCACTCATAATAAAAGCTTTTAACATTATTTCTTTTAACAGCCTGCTTCACAAGCTCACTCTTGCCAACACGTCTTCTTCCATATATTAAGGAAAATGTTAATTCATCTGTATTAATAACCCGGTCAAGCTTTTTAAGCTGTTCTTCCCTTCCTATAAATTTCATACATCCTACCCTCCAAGAGTTTACTTTTATATAGAAAGTATATCATTATATTCTAATAATGTAAACAAAATACTCGGTCACAACCGAGTCGGTTGTGACCGAGTATTCTTCCACTAACAACTTAAGCACTTATTTTTTATTATACCCTGAAGCACCCTCCACCAATAAACTCTCTCATTATAGAGTTGATTGGAACATTGCCTGACTGACAAGGAAGGAAGTACGCTAAGAACTTTAACAGTCTCTTTGCCTCCTGATATTCCGGGTCATCCTCTGTTATTGAGAATAGCAGCGGCTCTACTATCGGCTTTAAAACACACAGCTCATACGCAAGTGCTGAGTTAAACATAACATCAGCTTCCTCCTGATAAGGAAAGATATTCTTTTCCTCACCTTTTCTTACTGACTCCCACATAGAAAGAGTTTTTTTAGCAGAAGCACCTCTCGTCCTGTAATCCCTCGCCATACGTCTTACAAGACGACCGTCAGTCGTTGCCACTCTGTTATGCTCGTCAACATTAAGCTGTGTAAGTGCACTTATATAGATTTTAAACTTACTTTCAACTGGAAGTGCGTAAGATAACTCATCATTAAGGCAGTGTATGCCTTCAATCACAAGAATATCTTCATCTCCAAGCTGTATATATTCACCATTGTATTCTTTTCTACCTGTAAGAAAGTTAAACTGAGGTATCTCGACCTTTTCTCCCCTAAGCAATGCATTCATATGGTCATTAAAAAGCTTTATGTCTATTGCATGAATATCCTCGAAATTATATTCTCCATTCTCATCCAGAGGTGTCTGTTCCCTCTCAACGAAATAATTATCAACACCTATTGCATGTGGCTTAAATCCACTTGCACGAAGCTGTATTGACAATCTGTGTGAAAATGTTGTCTTGCCAGATGATGATGGTCCGGCTATCATAATAAATTTAACGCCTTCCCTTTCTTTTATCTGATTAACAATCTCAACAATCTTCTGCTCCTGTAATGCTTCCTGAACAAGAATAAGTGAATTAATATCCCCGCTTATTATATGCTTATTCAATGATGCAACTGTATCAACACCAAGCATATCTGCCCACTCGCTTCTTTCCATAAGTACATTAAAAAGCTTAGCCTGTGGTGCAAATTCCGGCACTATTTCAGGATTCTCTTTAGTTGGTAACTGGAGAACAAACCCCTTGTCATACTGGAATATGTCAAATGTCTTTAATATTCCTGTATTAGCTGCCATATAACCATAGAAGTAATCGTAATAACCCTCTATGCTGTATACATTAACATAAGAACTAATTCTATATTTGAATAACTGTGTCTTATCTTCCATTCCGAACTTCTTGAACAGCTTAATAGCCTCTGATGTCTTCATTCCCTGCTTCTTAATAGGCAGATTTTTCTTAACATCGGCTCTCATAAGTTCTTTCACATCATTAAGAAATTCTTGTGTGATTACAAAATCTCCTTTTATATCACAATAAAGACCTTTACTAAGCGAGAACTCAACAGTAACTCTCTTAATTCTATTATCTGTATCAAGCTTATGTATTGCATTGAGCATTAAAAGAAGAACACTTCTTTTATATGCCTCATTTCCCACTGCCTCTCCTACTGTAATGAATTCCACTTTTTCATCAGTTATATCCATATCTGATATCTCTGTAAGCCTGCCATTTACATTGGCAAGAATAATATCATACTTGTAATCCTTTGCAGCATCTGCTGCCATCTGCGATAAAAGCATTATTATTACTCCTTCCATCTTCCTAATGCCTTATTAATAACAGCAATATCTTCATCTATAGCATGTATTCTGCTCTCTATCGATATTGACTGTTCCTTATTATTAATAAGACTATTTCTAATATTGTTACAGCTTGTCAGTTCCTTATTAAGATATTCGTAAAGCACCTCTGACTTATTATCCAAAAGATATCTTCCATATCTTAATTCTTCCTCTGCGTAGGCTGTTATCTTTTTCTTATCATTATCTTCCTTGTCATAATCTTCCTTGTGACTATCATTGTTATGAATATTATTGTTATGAATATCTCCTGCAACAGCTGCATGTTCATAAATGTTATTTTGTTGAATATTAGTTACATTTAGATAATATTCATCTTGTGTGTTGTATACACAGTCAAATATAAAATAATATTTTCCATCTTCTAAAAGCATATGTTCTGACTTAATATCTATGCCTGTTTCTAGAAGGTATTTTCTAAAATCCCTTAGTTCTGACTGTGCAGATAAGACAAGCTGTGTATTATCCCCCAGCTTGTCTATACCTGCTTTTAATATATTCTTCATGAGCTTTCCACCCATGCCGCATATTGTTACTGTATCAACATCGCCTTTATTAATCCCTTTGAGCCCATCACAAAGCTGTGTAGTTATCTTATCTGAAAGACCATATTCATCAATGTGAAGCTTTGCACGCCTTAATGGTTCTTTTCGTACATCACACGCATATACTTTATTACTTATCCCGTTCTGCACAAGATATATAGGAAGATATGCGTGATCCGTGCCAATGTCAGCCACCCTTGCACCTTTATTAACAAGACCTGCAACACATTTCAGTCTTTCCGATATATTAATAATATTGTTCATACATTTTTCCTGTTGATTTATTATACTATATTAAATCATCCTTTATCCTGACACGATCATAAATAGAAATCTATATTCATAGTTTTATTATTGAATTCTATCCTTAAATATTATTCCTGGACATTGATTAGTCAAGATAATCCTTAAGCTTACGGCTTCTGCTTGGATGTCTAAGCTTTCTTAACGCCTTGGCTTCAATCTGTCTGATACGCTCTCTTGTTACGTTGAATTCCTTACCAACCTCTTCAAGAGTTCTTGCTCTTCCATCATCCATGCCAAAACGAAGTCTTAAAACCTTCTGTTCTCTTTCTGTAAGTGTTCCAAGCACCTCTACAAGCTGTTCCTTAAGAAGAGTAGATGCTGCTGCTTCTGCTGGTACAGGCACATTGTCATCCTGTATAAAATCTCCAAGATGGCTGTCTTCCTCTTCACCTATAGGTGTTTCAAGCGATACAGGCTCCTGTGATATCTTCTGGATTTCTCTTACTCTTTCAACCGGAATATCCATAGTCTCTGCTATTTCTTCTGGAGATGGTTCTCTTCCTAACTCCTGTAAAAGCTGTCTTTGTACTCTTACAAGCTTGTTGATAGTTTCTACCATATGAACAGGTATACGTATAGTACGTGCCTGATCAGCTATAGCTCTTGTAATAGCCTGTCTTATCCACCATGTTGCATATGTTGAGAACTTATATCCTTTACGATAATCAAACTTTTCAACAGCTTTGATAAGACCTAAGTTACCCTCCTGGATAAGATCAAGGAACTGCATGCCTCTGCCGACATAACGCTTTGCAATACTTACAACAAGACGTAAGTTGGCTTCCGCAAGTCTCTTCTTGGCTTCCTCGTCACCCTCTTCCATTCTCTGTGCATATTCTATTTCTTCTTCTGCACTAAGAAGAGGCACCTTACCTATTTCCTTCAGATACATTCTTACAGGATCTTCAAGTCCGATTCCATCTGGTACAGAAAGATCTATCTTTTCTATATCAATATCATCTTCATCTGAAAGAATAATATCATCTTCTACATCTCCATCATCATCATTCATCTTGACATCTATATTGCAGCCTTCAAGAAACTCGAATACCTTTTCCATCTTATCAGCTTCAAAATCTGTATCCTGGAAATAATCCATAATCTCCTTATAATCAAGGACATTCTTTTTCTTTCTGGCTATAGCAAGAATCCCCCTGCACTTTTCCATGAATTTTTCCTGTATAATTCTTGCCTGTTCCTCTTCTGAAAGCTCTGGCTGTGCAGCTTCCTCCTTCTTTGACTTCTTAGGTTTCTTTGCTGCCACAGCTTCATCAGCTTTCTTTTTAGTTGTCTTCTTAGTTTCCTTTAATTCTTCCTCGTTTAAGTTTTCCTTCTTTACTGCCATTACAATGGTCCACCTTTCGCATGTATTATAAACTAATGTGAATATTATTTAACTTCATCTGTCTGCCTATGATATCCTGCATAGTCTTTGCATCTGCTGCATGTTCAAGCTTATAATCAAGGCTGCTCTTCTTAACCCTTAGTACTGTATCATTAAGTGTTTTTTCTCTTTCTGACTTACTAAGCGACTCGCTTAATTCAGCGCTGAACATCGCCGCTATCTCACTATGCATATCACCATCACTATATGAGCCAATAATAGCTGCCGGATTAACACTTCCAATTTCATATTGTTCATATACCTTTGATGCAACATCTTTAAACAATGGATCTATAAAATCATCTGGTTGTATATATTCACTGACTTTATCATATATATCACCATCCTCAATCATCCACGTAAGCAGAATCTTCTCTGCCTGCCTTATTCCATCTTCCTTTTTCTTTCTTGCCGGTTCCACCCGCCTGACAGGCTGTGTCTGTCTTGGTATTATTCCGCCCTGGCTTCCTATCCTTATAACCATTTCACGCATACCATCCTCTGGTATCATAAACTGACGGCAGACAGCTTTCATATAGTTATCTCTTTCAAGTTTCTCACTAAACTGTACAAGCTTATTAGCAACTTCTCTTTCAAATGCTGTCTCACTCTCCGGGTCACTTCTGTTATAATTCTTCTCTATAATACCGATTTCATACATAAAGCTGTTTTCTGCTTTATCTATACGCTCCTGAAATGCTTCAGTTCCTAATGCCTTGATAAACTCATCCGGATCCTTATATGGCCTCATATTAATAACCTTAGTAGATAGTCCTGCATCTTTTAATATAGGTATGGCTCTTAAAGCTGCCTTTACCCCTGCTTCATCGCTATCATAAGTTATAAGGACATTATCTGTATATCTTTTCATAAGACGGGCATGTCCAGGTGTGAGTGCTGTACCAAGCGATGCTACCGCCTGATTAAAGCCTGCCTGATGCATAGATATAACATCCATATAGCCTTCACATATTATAAGGTTATTCTTTCTTGAACTTCTTGCAACATTAAGTCCATAAAGATTCTTACTTTTATCAAAAAGCTTTGTTTCCGGAGAATTCAGGTACTTCGGCTTTCCATCTCCCATAACACGGCCACCAAAACCTATAACCTTATTGTTAATATCCATGATTGGAAATATTACCCTGTTCCAGAACTTTTCCCTTATTCCCTTTTCATAAGTGAACAGACCTGACTCTTTTAAGAGCTCATCATCATACCCTTTTTCCTTTAGCATTCTATATAGATCACCTGTAAGCTGTGGCGCATATCCAAGGCCAAATGTGTTTATAGTTTTGTCTGAAAGCTGTCTTTTTTTCAGATAATCCAACCCACTCTGTCCTGCTGGTGATTTTAACTGATGATAGTAAAATGTTGCTGCTATCTTGTTAATCTCTAACAGCTTTGTTTTAATATCCCGTTCTCGTCTGTCTTCACCTGAATATTCCATCACAGGTAGAGCTATACCTGCCCTGTCAGCCAGCATTTTTACTGCCTCTGGAAACGTATAATTCTCATATTCCATAACAAATGTTATAACATTGCCTCCGACTCCGCATCCAAAACAGTGATACATCTGTTTTGTTCCTGATACAGAAAAAGAAGGTGACTTCTCGTTATGAAACGGACATAGCCCTACGTAGGAACTGCCACTTTTCTTAAGCTTTATATAACCTGAAATAACATCTACTATATCGTTACGCGATACAACTTCCTCTATTACTTCACTTGAATATATTGGCATATTAACTCTTCTTTCCCTATGTATTCAATATGTATTCAAAAACTGCCTACTTTTAATGTATTAAACACAGATACCTTATTTCCTTTTTTTATTTTAAATTTTTATTCTGATTTTCATTTTAATCTATACTTCAATTTACATCCTGATTCTTACTGCTGATTCTTATCGCTGATTCTTATTTCAGATTCACGTTATAAAATCATATTTAAGATACAATCCCTCCAATTGCACCGCAAAGTATGCATACTATCGCACCTTTAACCATCTGTGACATATCTATTGATGATATTCCCCTGCTTAATATTATTGAAACAACACATAATACAAGAAAATATATTATTCCATACAGTACTCCCCACACAAGGCGGCTATGCTGCATGCCTTTTCCAAGAATGAGACCTCCGCATAAAGCTGATAGACCATAAGTAACATAAATCCCTATAGATATCACATTACCAGACACCCTGAACTTATACAGGCAGAAAGCAAGCACAAGCAGGGCTAGAACTGTTATAATATATCCTGCTATAAGCGTTTTTAATATAATAGATAACTTTTTCATACATTCCTCTGACTTAATAGTCATACATTCTTTGTTCTCTATATAAATATGTAGGAAATCTCATTCGTATACTATCTTTTATCTTATATTTATCTTATCCTTTATTCCAATTTTTCATTAAAGCCTGATTATATGCAGAGCCTCCAGCTACTTGACAGTCCTTTACTGATACTGTAAAATGTTGAAATATAACACTTAAATGTGTTTACTATATTTTTATTAAGGATTGGAGGAATATTTCCTTGGACACTGACAGTTATATTCAACTTATAACTATTATTATTTTATTATTTCTTTCAGCTTTCTTTTCATCTGCTGAAACCGCATTTATGACGGTAAGCCGTATAAAGATCCGCTCGCTTATGGACGAAGGTAACAGGCATGCTGCTTTAGTAGCTAAGATTATCGACAATTCAGGCAAGATGTTAAGTGCTGTACTTATTGGTAACAACATAGTTAACATATCATGTTCTGCTCTTGCAACAACATTTACTATTAATGTCTGGGGCAGCTATGCTACCGGTATCGCAACTGGTGTTCTTACTCTGTTCGTTCTTATATTCGGAGAGATAACCCCTAAGAATCTTGCTTCAAAGTTTAACACTAAGCTCGTATTATTATATGCACCTGTTATATATGGACTTATGATCATACTGACACCTGTTATTTTTATAGTTGACCATCTTGCAGGCATAGTATTAAAGCTCTTTGGAACTAGCTCCAAAGGCAACTCCAACACTATAACAGAAGAAGAGCTTCGTACAATAGTTAAGGTAAGCCATGAAGAGGGTATCATAGAAAAAGACGAACGACAGATTATTGACAACCTTTTCGATTTTGGTGATACTTCGGTAAAGGATGTTATGATACCTCGTATAGATATGACAGTCGCTGATGTTAACTCATCATATGATGACATCATCACTCTTTTTAAGAGTACTATGTATACACGTATTCCTATATATGAAAATGATACTGACAATGTTATTGGTACACTTAATATAAAAGATCTTATAGTTACTAACGTTGATGATTCATTTAACATAAGGAAGATTATGCGTGAGCCTTTCTTTACATATGAACATAAAAACACTTCTGAGCTGTTTAAAGAAATGCAGCTTAAGCGTTACAGCATAGCTATTGTGCTGGATGAATATGGTCAGACAGCCGGCATGATAACAACTGAGGATCTGTTAGAGGAAATCGTTGGTGAAATACGTGATGAATATGATACTGATGAAAAGGATGATATGACTAAGATCCGCGAAAATACTTACCGTATAAACGCTTCATGTAAGCTTGATGACATAAATGATGAATTAGGAACCAGACTTTATTCAGAGGATAACGATTCACTAGGCGGATTCGTATCAGAAAAGCTTGACCGCATACCTAAAGCAGGCGATAAGCTTACTATAGATAATGTATGGCTGTTCGTCGAAAGATCATCTTCTAACAGGGCTGAATCTATCATACTTAAGATTGTTGACAAGCCAAAAGAAAACAATAACTAATTATTAAAAATAATGCACCCCCGGAATGCAATGATTAAGTCATTTGATTTGATGTATTCCGGGGGATGTTATTTAATTAGAATGAAAAATCTGATATTTTCTGATTTGGTATTTTCTGTAAAGCTTCTGAACATCATATTATCCCCATTAACTTCATATACTAATATACAAAAAGGATGCAACAATTTGTTTCAAAATGTTGCATCCCAATATAAATTCTTATTAGTTCATATTCTTAATTACGATTAATATATCGTCATATTCCCTCAACACTTTAGCAGGTTTCTTAATAAAATTCTATATAAATTTTCTATAACATTAAAACAGCAAATCAATACGCTTATCACTTATGTTGTTTTATATATTAATCCTGTCCTTACAGATTAACCTTAAGAAACACAGAATCTTTATCATCCTGTTTAATACCAAGATACCTTTTCGTTATCTCATATGATGAATGATTATATATCTCCATGAGCATTGCCGGTGGTGTTCCACATTTCCACGCATAATATCCGAATGTTTTTCTCATGGAATGACAGCTTATGCCCCTCTCCATATTAAGTGAATACGCAGCATGCTTTATGATTCTGAACGCCTGTGAACGGCTAAGATGCGTTCCTGCGTATCTACCTGTAAATATATAGTCACCTTTTTTAACACCATCTAACGTGTCCATATATGTCAAAAGTCCTTTTTTAGTGCTGCCATTAATTGCAATCCTTGATTCTTTTCCTGTCTTTCTTTCGCATATTACCATATGTTTTCTGAAACACTGTTCATTAAAATCATATACTTCTCCCCATTTTAACTCTAACAGGTCACTTATTCTTAATGCAGTATTCACTCCCATGCATATCATTGCATAGTTTCTCAAGTTAGGCTCTTCATCCAGATAGAATCGTCTGAATGCCTCCAGTTCATCTGTACTCCTTATAGGCTGGGATGTACTCATATGTTATTACCTCCATCTATATGTTTTGGGATGCAACATTTTGAAACAGTTTGTTGCATAGACAAGGAGGTTAATGTGTTAAAACTCACTATCAAACCCGGCGAATTCATCAACATCGGTGATGACGTAAGGGTCATATACTCAGGTGGTTCAGAAGGTAATATACACCTTCTCATAGATGCACCAAGAGAGCTCAATATCGTACGAAGCAAGGTTCTTGCAAGAAACAGTGCAAACAGCTCTGATTCTGATAAGAAAACTTCAAGATTCATATCACCTTACTACGCTGAGCAGGGACTTTCTCCTGAAACACTAAACAAGATACGCCGTCTTATCAAAGAAGATAAGCAGGCACGCAAATCTAATGATAATACGCAGGGTTAGCATGGTAACACTGCTTATTATATATCTTTCATAAGGGGAACGGATTCCCCTCTGACAAATATTTTATTTACACGGAGGTATGTATTATGGTAATACAACACAATTTAACAGCAATGAATGCTAACAGAATGCTTAATGTAACAACTTCAGCACAGTCTAAATCAGCTGAGAAGTTATCTTCTGGTTATAAGATTAACCGTGCCGCTGATGATGCAGCTGGTCTTTCAATCTCTGAAAAGATGAGAAAGCAGATCCGCGGACTTACACAGGCTTCTTCAAATGCACAGGATGGTGTATCTGCTGTTCAGACAGCTGAAGGTGCTTTAACAGAAGTTCACTCAATGCTTCAGAGAATGAACGAGCTTGCTGTTCAGTCTGCTAATGGTACTAACTCTCAGACAGACCGTAAGGCTATCCAGGATGAAATAGATCAGCTTACATCTGAGATTGACAGAGTTTCAGAGACAACTAAGTTTAATGAAACTTATCTTTTAAAGGGTGATCCTACTAAAGCTGATACAGCATATTTTATGGAATCAAAATATAACGTTACAGGTGGTATATATGCAGAAGGATCAGCTACAGAAATCACTACTGCAACAGATTTAGAAAAAGCTATTAAAGATGGCAAAAAGCTCTATACAGAAGCATATGATAAGACTAATAATTCACAGACTGCTGATAAAATTGCCGTTAAAGGTAAAAATTATGCATATGTAACAAAATTATACGATAAAAATGGCAAAGAGGTAACTGCACAGAATATTCAGGATTCAAAAAATGCAGATGGTACAGCCGCAGACAAGTATTATACAAGTAATGCTGGAGAGGCTGGTAAAGATAAAACCAATATGGAAATAGCAAAAGATGATGCTAAAGCTTTCACAAAAGGTTATGAAGTAAATGGAGCTATCTCTTTCAGTCTTCATGTTGGAGCTGATTCTGCTGAAGACAACAAGATTGCCGTTAAAATCGATTCTATGAGTGCAAAAGGTATCGGTGTTTATGGTCTTAAGGTAGACACAGAGGATGATGCTACAGCTGCTATCGACCGTATCGCAGAAGCTGTACAGAAGGTATCTTCACAGCGTTCAACTCTCGGTGCTGCACAGAACAGACTTGAGCATACAATTGCTAACTTAGACAACGTTGTTGAGAATACAACATCTGCTGAATCTCGTATCCGTGATACAGATATGGCTCAGGAAATGGTTAACTACAGCAAGAACAACATTCTTGCTCAGGCAGGTCAGTCAATGCTTGCTCAGGCTAACCAGTCTAACCAGGGAGTTCTTTCACTTCTTCAGTAGTATAAAAAAACAACCATCTATGCTCCATGCACATAGATGGTTGTTTTTTTATTGCTTATTATTGCTTATTACTTATTCACTAAGATTCATGTATTATATAACATAATTATCTATTCCATTACCTGAATTAATAAGATCCGCTATCGAGATACTGCCAAAATAATCGTTTATAGTCTTCTCGAAGTTTTCCCACATAGTTATAGTCTTACACTCTGATAGATTAGGACACTTGTTAGGCTTGTTCTCAAGACAGGCTACCGGTGCCAGTGAACCCTCTGTGCACTGCAATATACTAAGCACAGAATACTCTTCCGGTCTTCTTGATAACTTATATCCGCCACCTTTTCCACGAAGCGAAGTAAGAAAATCATTCTTACTTAACATCGATACTATGGACTCGAGATATTTTTCAGATATGCCCTGTCTTTCAGCTATATCCATAAGCGTTATATATTCACCGTTATCATGCTCAGCAAGGTCTATCATAACCCTGAGTGCATATCTTCCCTTTGTTGATATCTTCATATATTCTCCTCCAATTATTACAATCATACTCTTATTGTATAAACATACTTTACCACAATGTTTGTATACTTTTCAAGACTTATTTTATATTTTATGCTTTTTTTGTTTTTCCATGCTTTACACTGGCATACTATCTGCTATACATATCCTTCCATATCCTGTCACAGGATTGGGAGCTGCTGCATACATCTCTATTCCAAGCGGTCTGGCACCACGTCTTAAATACGCCTTTAGCTTCTCACCATACATATATCTGTCATTGCCCATAACTATCCCCCATTGCATAAGCAGGGCTGCACCGCCTGTCACAAACGGTACTGCATATGAAGTCCCAGTAACACTCACTATATCAGTTTCATAAGCTGTCTGTTTTCTTATCTTTATATCCACTCCTGGTGCAAGTATATCTGGCTTTATTCCGGCATCTATGTAGTTAACAGCAGCATTATTGCCCACCTGGTTATCATTATTAAGATTGTTAACATAGTTAAAATTGTCATAGGTATATCTGATATCTTTATTCCATACGCCTTTTCCCCTGCCTGAAAATGCAGCATATGCTCCTGTATATGAATTATAAGCCCCTACAGATATACAACCTGTGGCTGTTGCTGGAATCGTTATAGTATCATATGGAACCGGTTTTACAAAGCCTGTCGCAGTATTTAAAGACTGGCTTGACGGAAGCCATATATTATATACTCCCTGACGTATACTTTCCCCATATATGATGATTTTCCATATTCCCGGTGTTATATAATCCTTAGAAGGCTGCAGATTAATATATATTTCCTGATACAGATTATAAGGTGACGGCTCACCTAATAGACTTATTATATCTGTATCAAGAATCCTGAATCTGTTTATATATCCCTGTCCTGTTATATTAAACTGCACTCCATCCGGACCAGCAAGCATTATCCTGTAAACATCCCAGTAGTATTTCCATATCTGTATATCTATCGAATGTTCATATTCACTTACTGATATCTCAACTGTATCTGTCTGTCCCTTCTTTATTATATTTCCATAATGTACTGCCTTGTCTGCCTCGTTTCCACTTCCTATGCATATACTGCATTTATAGCCCGCTGCAACATCATTGATATAGCGTTCAAGCAGTGTATTTCCATCATGATCTCCATAATTAAAGCCATAGCTTATGTTTATTGCCACTGGTTTTTCATACTCCATAGCCTTCCTTATGACATAATCTATGGCATCCATAAGGCTTGTTGTGCGTGGAAACTGATTATTATATGAATATCCCATCTTAACAGCTATTATATCTGCTTCATATGCAACGCCACTTCTTCCACATGCTATTACAGCAACATTAGTGCCATGCTGTGTATTATCAGCGCCTGGTATCTGTATACTTCTCCCATTATATGTGTTATCCTTATTTACAATAGCTTTGTTTAAATATGCATTTATATCTTCCTCATTGTATTCCGTCTGCTGTGTCTGGTCATATATGTTTAATATCCTTGTACTGCCATCACTTTTCCTGAACTCTTCACTTAATATGTCTATTCCAGTATCAATAACTGCAACGATGACACCCTTTCCACTAAGATATGTCCCATCATAAGCATTTCTTATAACATTTTTATTAACAATATTCTTATTACCAGCCCGCACATTGTTAGCACATGCCGCTGACTTCGCCCTTTCAAGCTGGAAATATATGCTCTTTGGTTTTTCTATATAATCTATATTCGTTTCCTGTGATATAAGCTCTATCGTATTCTTATCTGTCACAATTATAGCATAGTTATACAGCAGTTCTCTTATATATACATTATACTTTTTTCTTATATTTTCAAGATTTCCTGAATACTTTACTATTATTTCCCATGTATCATCTCTCCAGTTAAACCCTGTACTAAGGCTCTCTGAATTCTCAAGCTCTTTTCTTGTGGCAGATAATGAAACATTAAGCAGGTTTTCTATTTTCTGGTTCATAGCTTTACCATATAATATCATCTTTCTGATATTATATGATGTAAGTGTACGTGGATTGCATAGCAATGCAGCAATCCTGATACATCAGTAAGTGTCTAAAGTATAAAATAAAAAGCACATCCACATCCAATATATACTGGCTGCAAATGTGCTTTAAAGCTTCATATTAATATACGTATGAACATGCATTTATCATGTTTTCTTTATAAATTCTATCCTGCACTTAGGACACTTGATACTTATCTTTCCCTTGCCTCTTGGAACTCTTATTTTCTGCGAACAGCTAGGACATCTGAATATCCTGTGTGTCTTACTATCCGTAATTCTGAACTTGATTTTATTAAGCTTTCCAACTACCTTATAATGAAATTTCAGATACTTTTCATTCTCCTCTGAACGCCTGGATATATTACGTGAAAACACCCTGAAATATGTATACACAATACCAACAAGTGCTATCATATATATAACGTTATTCCTTACGAACATAGTAACGATAAGAAGCACCAGGCATATTAAAGATAAATTCCTTGAGAGCTGATCCATACCATATCTTCCATACATGAATCTTGCCATCTTATCTTTAAATCTATTCATCAAACCATCCAGCCTTTCATAATTATATATAATATAGTGCTTATGTAATCACTAAATAATACTCTATCACATATATAATTAAATACAATTAAAAATATATAAACAATTATGAAACCTGCATAATATCTAATAGTTCATATAAGTGCTTCCATCCTCTATATCTTTCCAGTAGAATCTGTCCTCAAGTATCATATAACTATGTGCTGAGTTCTCTTTTGGTATAGATACTGAACCTGGATTCATATATATATATCCATCTCTTTTTTCACACTTAGGAACATGTGTATGCCCACATAGAAGTATATCTCCATCGCATAATGCCGGTATATTCTTCTCGTCAAGCTTATGTCCATGTGCAAGAACTATTGAATAGTTATTGAAGTTAAGATATGCCTGTTCTGCAAGAACATTAAAATCAAGCACCATCTGATCTACCTCTGTATCGCAATTGCCTCTTACGCATATTATCCTGTTGCGAAGTGGATTAAGCATTGCAATAACTTCTTTGGGAGCATATTCTTTTGGAAGATCATTTCTTGGTCCATGGTATAATATATCTCCTAGAAGAACAAGTCTTTCAGCCTTTTCTTCCTTGAATCTTTCTAACATTTGCCTGCAGTAATATGCAGAACCATGAATATCTGATGCTATCATTATTTTTGACATATTTTATTTTCTCCAATCCCATATAACATGATATATGTTTAATTATATATTTTTTTATCAATATATTTAACAAATCCAAGCACATAATATGTGAGGATGATGTTAATAGGCAACTGTATCATATTCTTTGCAAATCTTATTGAGAAATAGAATGCAAAACCCTTTCCATACATTATACTGCACCAGTATGTGCCAAGTAAAACATTTACAAGCAATGTGTCAACTGTAAGTCCGAGTATACATCTTAGTAAGAACTTAACATCAATAAACTTTAAGATGCCCTTCTTATCACCATCAAAGCTTTCTGCGACCTTCATATTACAGCCATAAAAGAACAGACCATAGATAAAGCCTGCAAGAGCTGCACTTAACGTCCAGCCTGGGAAATACGCACCTGTTGGCTTGATGACAAACTGTATAAGGTCACCTAAACCTCCACATACAAAGCCCATAACAGGACCAAACATATAGCCTATGGCACAGTTTGCAAGAAATGATACTGACAGCCTTAATGTTGGTGTCACCTGAATAGATACAAACACAGCTAATACTGTGTGCAGAGCGATGAGAAGTGCAGCCGCAACAACTGACTTAATGCTCTTAAACTCTTTTGCTGAAAATGCAAAATTCTTCAATAAAATTGACATTAAAAAAACCTCCTTTGCAGTAATCTTCGCTCTACATAGGAGGTTGTTCGCCATAGTATGTAGCAGCGGGATGCGGATTATGTATCGCAAGAAAACCTTTTCGTCCATATGGCAACTCCCTGTCCATACAGCACTTAACGCACATATTCCTACTCTGCTTTATATTTTAATATTTTACAGAAACTAATGTTGTTTCTGTAGTACAGGCATTATTATATATATTGTATACATAATTGTAAAGTACTTTTTTCATTTTTTCATAACTCACAATCGTGCCACTCTTTGTACTGCCGGAACCTTATAGTCAGATGCATAACTTAAATACTGCTGAAGTGAGTTCTCAACCTTATACATATCGAGCACCTTTTTCATAAATGCTATCGTACTTTTCTTATATTTCATATGCTCAAGTACATTGACAGCTGCTGCATCATTATAGCTTATGGCAAACTGCTTGGCAAAACGCGCGAACTTAAGCTTATTCAGTTGTTCAATATTATAATAATTCTGCATGATTTCAAGTGCCTCTATAACCCTGGCATTCTCAAAATCCAGCTGCACTCCCGGCCGCTTTACACATATATTGCCAACCTCACAGGTTCTTGATTTTAGTACATTTGAATACAGCTCTATCCTGTCTGTCTGATAAGCTGAAACCATATACTTGTTATACAGCCTGTATCCTATGAATAATCCGTTATCGTTATTCTCTCCAAAGAAATAATTAAGCAGTAATTCTTCGATATTCTTATCTTTATCAGCTGCTTTAATATACATTCCCTTTCCAGCCCTTATGATAACACCATCATCACATAATCTCTCGACTGCCCTGAAAAACGCATCATGACTCATCTTTGTAAAGCCATTTTCATACATATCATTGGCAACTATGACAGCGCCCTCTGGTGCATCCTCAAAATACTTTATAAGCTTATCTCTGTATTTCATACAACACCATTCCCGCTTTAATTCATGACATTATTATATTTCTTCAAGATTAATAGTTTCTGTTTTATCAACATCTGAATCATCTTCTATTTCTATACCTTCAAGAACATCTTCTGTTTCTTCTGTATCGTCTTCTTTTTCCTGGTTTTCTTTTGTTTCATTTATAACCTTTACTTCCACATCATCTGATTCTGGAAATGCTGCATCATCATCAAAATCTTCCTCAACATCTTCATCATCAACATAGAAATTCACTGGAATAACTTCAACACTGCTAAGTACTGCTTTACCAATTATATATACAGTATGAATACCTTCTTCATCTGTGTTTTCCACATAATTATGTACTCCTGCAAGCTTTTTATCGATATCGCATGTAACATTTACTCCATCAGGAAGTATGATAGAAACATTACTAATCATACTTTCAAAGTTAATATAAACATCCTTTTCAAAAACAGCCAGTGAAAGATCAACTGTAAGCTTAGATGCTATCGCCTTAACCTCGCAGCCCATGAACTCTTCGTCTTCTATTTCAACATCTCTTTTTTCACATACTGCATTATACTTACGTACTTCAAGCTCTGCACTATCCTGTTCTTCCTTAGTAAGCTTATTCTTAGCTGCCTTAACCTTATCGTAAGCTACCTTTCCTGCAACTGCTGCTGCACCTACACCTACTGCAAACTTTAATAAACTATTCTTCTTTTTAGCCATATACTTATCTCCTTTACATTTTACTGATATACACGCCTGGTGTATATAACTGATTCATAACCTTTTTACCATTACATCATATTATTTTTCTTCTCTTTTAGAATATACACAGCCACAATAATTCTGTCTATATAGATTATACTCTTTTGACAGTTCTATAGATCTTTTATAGCCTTCTTTTTTCTTAAAATCAGATAAAAGATACTGTGTTCCAATATCCTGTGCCACTTTAAGTCCTGTTTTATTCAATATGACACTGTTTTTTAAAGGACTTATAGTAAGCGTTGTTGTAAAATAATCAAAGCCAAGCTGTTTAGCTAATTCGGCTGTCTTTCTAAGTCTTAGTTCATAGCATTTAAAGCATCTTTTACCACCTTCAGGCTCTTTTTCCAGCCCCATGACTGTTTTATAAAACTTTTCCGGCTCATAATCACCTTCTATAAAAGATACCTTATAAGGCGTGTCAAACTCCCTGATAAATCTTATCTGTTCTTCAACTCTTTTTTTATACTCTGCACTTTCTGATATGTTGGGATTATAGTAAAATACAGTAACATGAAAATATTTTGATAAAAACTCTATGCAGCTGCTGCTGCATGGTGCACAGCAGCTATGAAGCAGCAACGTAGGCACCTTTCCTTCTGTCTTTAGTTTTTCTACCATTTTTTCAAGTTCTTTATGAAAATTCCTGTTTTCAAATGGTACAGCCATATTTCTTCACTCCTGTATTTTATTCATAAATATTTTAATGACATTATAGATACGCACTTATAATCAGGCTACTATATCTGATAATGCCTGTATAAGCTTATCCATCTGTTCATCTGTACCAACCGATATTCTTAAATAATTATCTATACCCGGCTGGTTGAAATATCTTACATATATTTTCTTTGCTTTAAGCTTTTCAAATATTTCCTTTGCTGGCACACTCTTATGTGTGGCAAATATGAAATTAGCCTTTGAATCTGTAAATGTAAATCCAAGCTTTGTAAGTGATTCTTTTGCCTTTTCTCTTGTTTCAATGATTTTTCCTACGCACTCATCAAAATAAGCCTTATCATTGATAGATGCCACACCATATTTAATAGATGTCATATTCATTGTATAAGAGTTAAAAGAAAACTTAACATCATTAAGAGCTTTTATAAGTTTTGGAGAACCAAATGCATATCCTATTCTCATACCTGCCATAGAACGTGACTTTGAAAATGTCTGTACAACTAAAACATTGTCATACTCATTAACCAGCTCTTTTGCTGACTGTCCACCAAAATCAATATATGCCTCATCAACTATAACAACAACATCTCTGTTGTGTTCAATTATATCTCTTACTTTATCAAGTCCCATATATAATCCTGTTGGTGCGTTAGGATTAGGGAATATAACTCCGCCATTTTCCTTATAATAATCCTGTGGCTTTATGTTGAAATCTTCATCCAGCGCCTGCTTCTCATAAGGAATTCTGTACAGGTCTGCCCATACACTGTAGAAGGAATATGTAATATCTGGAAACAGTACAGGCTTATTTCCATTAAAAAATGTAAGGAAACACATAGACAATACATCATCTGAACCCACTCCTACAAAGACCTGATTCTTATTCATGCCATAATAATCAGCTATAGCACTTACAAGCTCTGTAACATCCGGATCAGGATATAATCTTAATCTGTCTATATCTGTATCCATAACTGCTTTTCTTACTTCTGGAGCTGGTGGATAAGGATTCTCATTAGTATTCAGTTTAATCACATCTGTATCTTTTGGCTGTTCTCCTGGAACATATGGTTCAACTTTTCTTATATTATTCTCCCAAGCTTTCACGTATTCTTCCTCTTTTCATATCTATTCTTATATATTCATACTATGATTAGTTCTTCTTAACTCCCATTTCCTTTGCAACCTCTGCAAACTTTGGAAGAGAGTTAACTATAGTATCGTAAGAAACACAATAAGCCATTCTTACATAACCTGCACAACCAAATGAAGAACCAGGTACAATAAGTATATTATGCTTCTTAGCCGTTTCGCAGAATATATTTTCATCCTCTGTTGGTGACTTCACGAAAAGATAAAATGCTCCTTCTGGCTTAACACACTCAAAGCCAAGCTCAGTAAGTCCTTCATACAATGCTCTTCTGTTCTTATCATATGCTTCTATATTAACCTTTGCATTAAGGCATCTTGCTATAACCTTCTGCTGAAGTGATGGTGCATTAACAAAACCAAGAATACGTGTGGCAACTGATGCTGCTGCCTTCATATCTGCTGAATCTGCCACCTCATCTGGTATAACAAGATATCCTATACGCTCACCAGGGAGCGAAAGTGACTTACTATATGAGTAACCTACAATAGTGTTATCATAATACTTAGTAAGATATGGCACATCTACACCATCATATGCAAGCTCTCTATATGGTTCATCTGCTATAAGGAATATCTCAATACCAAGCTCCTTCTGCTTATCCTCCATAATCTTAGCAAGCTTCTTTATAGTTTCTTCTGAATAAACTACACCCGTAGGGTTGTTTGGATTATTAATTATAACTGCCTTTGTATTCTTGTTAATAAGCTTTTCAAACTCATCAAACTTAGGCTGGAATGTGCTTGTATCAGGAGATACCGCAACGAGCTTTGCACCAAAGTTGGATGCATAATTCCTGTATTCTCCAAAGAATGGTGCAAATGTAAGAACTTCATCACCTGGATTAATAATAGTCTTAAGTATCGTATTAAGACCACCTGCTGCTCCTACTGTCATAACAATGTTGCTGCTATTAAAATGTGTATCAAATCTTTTATTCAGTGACTGTGCAACAGCCTCTCTTACATCCTCAAAACCTGAGTTACTCATATATCCATGAAGGACTACAGAATCTTCTTCATCAACTACATCCTTAATCGCCTGATTAACCTCTGCCGGTGCCGCTACATTAGGGTTTCCTAACGAGAAATCATATACATTCTCTGCACCATATATTCTGGCAAGTCTGTTACCCTCTTCAAACATAGCTCTTATTACTGAGCTTCCTTTAACAAGTGCTTTCATAGATTCTGCTATCATCTTATTATCCTCCATCTTTTACATGTCAATGTCCATAAAGACATCATATAGTCTAATTATATCAAATCCTGCAATTTATTCAATAATCATTCCGCAATCATTTATATAATGTATCCCTGAATACAGCTATCTTTCCCTTTGAATAATAAACCGTTTCATATCTTTCATCCTGCAAATACTTATTTTCATCATTATCGTTATTATGTCCTCTTAAATCAAGTGCGATATATTCTGTACTTTTATCCGTATAATATAACTCATACAATTCTTTTCGTTCTGATAATCTGGCGCATAAAAATGTTGTTGCTGTAACACTCGCATCATCAGGTATATATGACAGTCCTTCATCTATTATCCTGTATGTTTCCTGCCTGTCCTCATCAAAATAACCAACAGCATTTTCAAGCTTTGGCATGTTATATGACGTAAAGAATATTATCGTAGCAGAAGCTGTTATATATAACATTTTCAGTCGCTTATGCATATCCATATCTGACACATTCAGTATAGTAAGATATATAAGAAGGACACCCGAACCGAATACGTAGTGAAAATATATACTATGCATATATTGATAATCTGTTACAAGGTTAAACAGTACATATGGACCTGTCAGGATGTATCTTGACCACTTTTTAGTAACAAGCGGTAAAAATAAAAGAACACCCATAGTCTGTATTATAAATGTTATCTTACCTGATGAAAATATCTGTGTCACAAGATATGCTGGATTGGCAAGCGCTGTCTTTATGACCGAAAACATATTTCCATCGCCCTTAGGTATCATATTATTATAACGTCCCGACATGACACCAGTACCTATATTTTTTAAAATCAGGCACACGCATAAACAATACAAAGCAGATGTTATAAAAAGAATAATACCCTTTTTACGTTTTCTGCTATCGCACATCATATATAGTCCAACAAACATCATAAGTACACTTGCATCTTCTTTTATCAGCCATACAAACACCGCTGATATACACATTCCTATATTGTTATCTTTTTCCATAAACAAAAGAAACATGCACAGGAATAGCGGAAAAAACATATTTTCATGTATGTCATAAAAACAGCCTCCGCTTATAACCGGATAAAAGCTGTATATGATTATAATAAGCGACGTTTCCCACCTTGACAGCTTTCTGCTTCGGCATATTAGTGCTAATGGCACTACAGCTGAGGCTATAAGCAGAGGCTGTATTATTTCCAGTGTGACAGGTGATGAAAACAGCATGTATACAGGTAATATAAGGTAAAACACTGGTGATATATGCACACACATATGTGATAAAAGGTAGTCTCTTTCACTTGTAGTATTCATCGTTCCTGTTGTTTTCATATAATAAAACATCTGCGAAAAAAGCCCCATATCAAAATTAGGTGAGCCATATGATAAATATCTTGTCACCATACAGAAGCTGACAAAGCATGTATACAAAGCTGCTGCTCCTGCTATAACAGCAATATAGCTTTTTCTCGTAAGTGTCACTCCATTTATTCCTGCATATCCTGCATAATATATAATCGACAGTGATACAAGTGCTGCCATAGCTGCTACAAAATATATATCATTATACTGGAAAACGCATATGCATGCATAAACAAGTACAAGCACTATAAGCATGATCCCCTCTATATGACGTGACATATATCCCATCCTTTTCTCAAGCTTATAAAATACATAATATAATGCCAGAGTGAGTATAATTATGCATGCATACATAACCGGCATGTTAACAAGCTTCACATATTCCAGTTCATTTATTGCAGTATTCATGCTGTTTATAGTTATAGTCTGTATTATACAAATAAAACACCACGCCATAACAAATCTAACGACGCAGTGTTCAAGACTGATTATATTCTTTAATTTAGTTGTAGTAAATCCCCTCATATATCCCCTTTCTGATTAACACAGTAAATCTTCGTAAATCGCTCCATTCTCATGTTTGGCGGGTCGCAAATACACAAAGCCTTTTTCGTGCGAGCACGAACGGCCCTTCGTCCCTCTACTTTTGATAATACCTACGAATTGCTCCGCTGCTTCGCTGCTCTCGCAATTCTTCAAACATTCGAATTCCGCTGATTTACTTCGTAAATCGCTCCATTCTCATGTTTGGCGGGTCGCAAATACACAAAGCCTTTTTCGTGCGAGCACGAACGGCTTTGTGTATTTTCGACCCTGGTATTATCATATGCTGTTTATGTAGTTTGTGAGGAACATTATGGCGGCTCCGGTATCGGCTCGTTTGGAGGTGCATTGTGATAGTGAAAAGTAACTTCCATCTGTATCAAAAGAGAACTTTGATGCAAGTCTTGCTTTTATGTCATCCATGTATCCTGTAAGGTATCTTGACATAACTCCACCTATAATAATATCTCTGTCGAATATTACATAAAGATTGTTAATACCTGTTGTGAGATTATCAAGATATTCATCAAACAGTCTTGTACACTTCTCATCTTTTTCCTCTACCTTTTCAAAGAACTCATCAAGTGTCATTCCTATGTCTGTTGATATGTTCTTCGTTGACACATATCCTTCAAGACAGCCGTTTCTTCCACACATGCACTTCTTACCACCTGGATAAAGTGTCATATGTCCGAATTCTCCATATCTGTTATGTTCACCCTTCATAATAGTGTTGTTGCTTACACATGCGCCACCTACACCATCGCTGACCATAAGATACAGCTTTTCTTCTAATTCTTCCCTGACTGTATTCTCATTCTTATGTGAATACCAGTAATCCGCAAATGCATTAGCTCTTGCATCGTTCTGGACAATATAATCATATTGTATATGCTTTGTTATATTTTCAGTCTTATAATTCTTAACCTTAAGAGGTGGTGAAAATATAATCATGCTGTTATCTTCGTTAAAAACACCTGGCATAGTGATTCCAACACCTAAAAGATTGTCCTTTGATATGTGATTCGCCTTTATGACATTTTCCACAAGCTCGGATACCTTGACTCCATACTCACTATCAGTAGCAAACTCCGTCTTAAGGCTTATCTCATCTTTTATTTCCCCATTAAGGTCTATGAGACTTGTCCTTATCTCTAAAGGACATATATTGACACTTACAGCATATCTGGCCGCTGCATTTACAGTTATCATCTGTGCTTTTCTTCCACCAGTAGAATCAAAGTTTCCCTCCAGAAGAATAAGTCCTTCTTCTTTTAAAAGCTTTATATTCTGGTTGATAGTTGGAAGTGATAATCCAAGCTTATCAGCAATCTCCTGTCTTGATATGCTGTTACTGTTATATATAAGCCTGAATATTCTGTTTTTATTATATTTTCTAACCTCTGATGTGGTTATTCTAGTTGTAGATATCATTTATTCACCAAACACTGCCTTATAATCTTTCTGGAACTTTTCTATACCTGCATCTGTTAATGGATGGTGTACCATCTGCTCTATAACCTTATATGGAACTGTTGCTATATCAGCTCCTGCAAGTGCACAGTCTGTAATATGTATTGGATTTCTTACACTTGCACAGATAATCTCTGTCTGTATATCATAGTTAGAAAATATACCAACTATATCTTCAATAAGCTGTATGCCTGGCTGTGATATATCATCAAGTCTTCCAAGGAATGGAGATACATATGCAGCGCCTGCCCTGGCTGCTAAAAGAGCCTGGTTAGCTGAGAATATAAGTGTTACATTACACTTAATGCCCTCAGATGAAAGTACCTTTACCGCCTTAAGACCTTCAACTGTCATTGGAATCTTTACTACCATGTTAGGATGAATAGCTGCTATTTCACGTCCCTCTTTAATCATGCCTTCTGCATCTACTGTTGTTGCCTTTACTTCTCCACTGATAGGACCATCAACTATACTTGTAATCTCTTTTATTACTTCATTAAAATCTCTGCCTTCCTTTGCTATTAATGAAGGGTTAGTTGTAACCCCACATATAACTCCCATATCATTAGCTTTTCTGATATCATCTACATTAGCTGTGTCAATAAAAAATTTCATAGTGTAATCTCCTCTTATTCATAATCTGCTTTGATAATCTTATAAATCCACATAAAAGATAATCTCATAAATCCACATAAAAGCACCTGTATTATGCATATCTGTATGCTTAAGCCATGTTATATACAGCTACATCTCATCAAATACCGGCTTTAATGCTGGATATATCTGTTTAAATGTATTATAACGTGAATTGTATCTGTCTGCAATCGCTTTTTGTGGTTCTATTGTTTTACATATGTTAACTATATTATCTGCTGCTTCTTTTACACTTCCATATTCGCCAGCTGCAACCATGGCAAGCATAGCTGCTCCCATAGACGGACCTTCCTCTGATTTTAAAAGGTCAACCTTTATACCAAGTACATTAGCCATAATACGGCACCACAGCTCACTTTTGGCACCACCGCCACACATTCTTGTTTCTGTTATATTAATACCAAGCCCCTTAGCTACCTCAAAGGAATCCCTTATTGCAAATGCTACTCCTTCAAGTACAGCCTGTGTCATATCTGTTCTTGTACTATCCATTGTCATTCCTGTAAATGTAGCTCTTGCAAGTGGATTGTTATGAGGTGAACGTTCTCCCATCAGATATGGCAGAAAATAAACATGATTGTTTCCTAACATATCATCTGTTATACATTCCTGTGCTGATTTATAATCCTTATCTTTAAGAATCGTATCCATCCACCAGCCATTGCATGATGCCGCACTTAACATACAGCCCATAAGATGATAGTATCCATCCGCATGGTCAAACGAATGTAGAGCATTGTTATTATCAACACCAAACTCTTTGTTAGAGATGAATATTGTTCCACTTGTTCCAAGCGAAATGTTGCACATACCATCTCCTACTGTTCCAGTTCCTACAGCTGCTGCTGCATTATCTCCTGCACCTGCTGCTACTATCACCTTTTCTGTCAATCCAAGTGTATCAGCTGCTTCTTTAGTAAGGCAGCCGACCTTTTCATAGCTTTCATAAAGCTTAGGAAGCTGTTCTCTGCTTATGCCGCATATTCTAATCATTTCATCAGACCAGTCGCGGTTCTTAACATCAAGCAGTAACATACCGGATGCATCAGAAACATCCGTACAATGAACCCCTGTAAATCTGTAAGCTATATAATCCTTTGGAAGCATTATCTTAGCTATCTTTTTGAAATTCTGTGGCTCATTTTCCTTAACCCACAGAAGCTTTGGTGCTGTAAAGCCTGCAAATGCAATATTAGCTGTATATTCTGTAAGCTTATCTTTCCCAATAACATTATTAAGATAATCGCATTCTTTAGTTGTTCTTCCATCATTCCATAAAATAGCCGGTCTTATAACATTATCATCTTCATCTAATATAACAAGTCCATGCATCTGTCCACCAAAGCTTATGCCCGCAATATCGTCTTTGTTATATCCTGCAACAAGCTCTCTTATGCCTTCACATGTTTTATCATACCAGTCATACGGATTCTGTTCTGACCAGCCTGGCTTAGGAAAATCTATCGGATAACTCTTAGAAACTGTGTTAACTATGTTACCCGAAGCCTCCATAAGTATAAGCTTTACTGATGATGTTCCTAAATCCACTCCTATATAATACATACCTACCTCCTTATAATATAAATATCTTAAAAGTCTCAGATGCCTCTGTTCCTATAAAATAAGCATTTGGAACTTAATGACACTCATATTATCTCATATTATCTCATTTTATCTTATTTTATCTTATCTAATAAAAAAGCGGAATGGACTAATATTATGATCACCAGATAAGCAATATGCTGCTGTAATCTCTTATGTCCATCCCGCTGGTTAACTGGCTAAAGCTTAACTTTATTCTTTAGCTTAGCTTTAGTAAGTAAGTATATTAAATCTGTAGTCCAAAGCTATGCAAATGGATTCTCAGACTTGTAAAGTACGCCTGCTGGCTGGTTATAAGCAATATCTTCAACACCGATATATTTAAATACATCAAATAATGCTTTTCCAAAATGTCCAAATGCAACTGCACCATGATGAGGATAATTTTTCTCTATAAGTACATGTCTGTAGAATCTTCCCATCTCATTAATTGCAAATATTCCGATTGAACCGAATGAACGTGTTCTTACAGGAAGAACCTCACCCTGTGCTATATATGCTCTTAACTGGCTGTCAGAAGTACTTTGTAATCTGAAGAATGTGATATCTCCTGGAACAATATCTCCCTCAAGAGTTCCATTAGTAACCTCTTCTGGAAGTGAACGTGCCATGATCATCTGATTCTTCATCTCACAGAATGCAAGTTTGCCTGAAGCTGTGTTACCACAATGGAAGCCCATAAATGTATCTTTGATTGTGTAGTTAAACTTACCCTTGATATCTTCGTTATAAATATCTGAAGGTACCGTATTGTTAATATCAAGAAGTGTAACGGTATCGTTACTTACAACAGTTCCGATGAACTCACTAAGTGCTCCATATATATCAACCTCACATGATACAGGAATACCCATAGCTGTAAGTCTTGAATTAACATAGCAAGGCACGAAACCAAACTGTGTCTGGAATGCCGGCCAGCATTTTCCTGCTATGGCAACATACTTTCTTGAGCCCTTATGTGCCTCTATCCAGTCAAGGAGTGTAAGTTCATACTGTGCAAGCTTAGAAAGAATCTCTGGCTTCTTGTTACCAGCTCCAAGCTCATCCTCCATACTCTTTACTACTGAAGGAATTCTTTCATCACCAGCATGCTTGTTATAGCTTTCAAAAAGGTCAAGCTCTGAGTTCTCTTCAATCTCTACTCCAAGATTGTATAACTGGTTAATAGGTGCATTACATGCAAGGAAGTTATTAGGTCTTGGACCAAAGCTTATTATCTTAAGATTATTAAGTGCATATACAGCTCTTGCAACTGGAAGGAACTCATGAATCATATCTGCACATTCATCCGCTGTTCCTACAGGATAGTCAGGAATATAAGCCTTAACACCTCTTAGCTTAAGATTATAGCTTGCATTAAGCATACCACAGTAAGCATCTCCTCTGTTGCCTACAAGACCGCCATTGGCTGATGTTTCCTCTGCTGCTGCAACAAACATCTTAGGACCATCAAAATACTTTGCAAGCATAGTTTCTGATATTTCAGGACCAAAGTTACCAAGATATACACAAAGTGCATTACAGCCTGCTTTTCTTATATCTTCAAGTGCCTGCTGCATATGTATCTCACTTTCTACTATGCATACTGGACATTCATAGATATCTGCTGCATCATACTTATTTTTATATGCTTCTACAAGTGCCTTTCTTCTGTTAACTGATAAACTTTCAGGGAAACAATCCCTGCTTACTGCTACAATACCAATCTTAATCTCTGGTTTGTTATTCATTGTAAAATCCTCCATTCTGTTAAACCTGAATATGGAAAATGCATATCTGTTATCGCATTTTCCATATCCGGTTATAGTAACCCTGTACTTTTAATAAATACATTACAAAAAGTTACTTATATAATATTATTTTTATTTGTATTTTGCAATATGTACAATGATTTTTATTTAACATTTTTTAAACCAGCCCCATACATACCAGTTATATATTTTATCTATTTTCTGGTGTATGCCATTTCCATTCCTGTACCTCTGGAAGATCCATGCCATACTCACTTATATACTGCTTATGTGCAACAAGTGTGTCTCTCATCTTCTGCAGAAGGTATGAGCCCTTGTTTCCAAGCTGAGGAAGTGCATTAATAACAGCCTCAACAAGATGATATCTGTCAATCTCATTCTGTACTCTCATATCGAATGGAGTTGTAATCGTACCTTCTTCCTGATATCCGAATACATGAAGATTTCTGTTATGTCTGTAATATGTAAGCTCATGTATAAGTGTTGGATAGCCATGGAATGCAAATATAATTGGCTTATCCTTTGTAAACAATGCATCATAATCTGTATCTGAAAGACCATGTGGATGCTGTGTATTAGACTGAAGCTTGAACAGGTCAACTACGTTGATAAATCTGATCTTTAACTCTGGCATGTTGTCTCTTAATATAGTTACTGCTGCGAGCGCCTCAAGTGTAGGTGTTTCACCACAACCTGCTATTACAACATCTGGTTCTTCACCCTGGTCATTACTTGCCCATTCCCAGATACCTACGCCCTGTGTACAATGCTTAACAGCCTGTTCCATAGTAAGCCACTGTGGTCTTGGATGCTTAGATGTCACAAGAACATTTACATAATCACGGCTTCTTATACAGTGATCAAAGCATGAAAGCAGGCAGTTAGTATCTGGTGGAAGGTACATTCTTACAACATCTGCCTTCTTATTTGCAATATGGTCAAGGAAGCCTGGATCCTGATGTGTGAATCCGTTATGATCCTGCTGCCATACATTTGATGAAAGAATAAGGTTAAGTGATGCTATAGACTGTCTCCATGGAAGCTGTGAACATACCTTTAACCACTTTGCATGCTGTGCAGCCATAGAATCCACTATTCTTATAAATGCTTCATAGCTTGCAAAGAAACCATGACGGCCTGTTAGAAGATAACCCTCTAACCATCCCTCACACATATGCTCTGAAAGCATTGAATCCATTACACGTCCATCTTTAGCAAGGAATTCATCATTATCCTTAAGTGCATTGTTCCAGTCTCTGTTTGTTTCTTCAAACACCTTTCCTAATCTGTTAGACATAGTTTCATCTGGTCCAAAGATTCGGAAATTCTTTGTTTCTTCATTTAGCTTAAAGATATCTCTTATAAAGCCTCCAAGCTCAATCATATCCTGGCCTTCCTTAGCTCCTGGGAATGGAACATCAACACCATAATCCCTGAAATCAGGAAGTCTTAAGTCTCTTAAAAGCTTACCGCCATTGGCATGTGGATTAGCACTTATTCTATTATCACCTTCTGGTGCAAGTGCTTTTAATTCAGGGATGAGTCTGCCATTTTCATCGAACAGTTCTTCTGGCTTATAGCTCTCTAACCATTCATTAAGCTGCTGTAAATGTTCTGGCTTATCCATCATTATTGGTACCTGATGTGCCCTGAAGGTTCCTTCTATTTCTTTGCCATCAACAACCTTAGGACCTGTCCAGCCCTTAGGAGTCCTAAGAACGATCATAGGCCAGAATGGACGTTCAGTTTTTCCATCTTGTCTTGCCTGTCTTTGTATTTCCTTTATCTCTTCAATAACAGTATCAACAGTCTCTGCCATCTTTTTATGCATAGTCATAGGATCATCACCCTCAACAAAGTATGGCTTCCAGCCACAGCCATGGAAGAAGCTCTCTATCTCATCGTGAGATATACGTGAGAATACCGTAGGGTTACTGATCTTATATCCATTAAGATGTAATATAGGAAGTACTGCACCATCCGTAACAGGATTAAGAAACTTATTAGAGTGCCATGCAGTTGCTAATGGACCTGTTTCAGCTTCTCCATCACCTACAATACATGTAGTGATAAGATCCGGATTATCGAATACTGAACCAAATGCGTGTGCTATTGAATATCCAAGCTCACCACCCTCATTGATAGAACCAGGTGTTTCAGGGGCAACGTGGCTTGAGATTCCTCCTGGAAATGAAAACTGCTTACAAAGTTTCTTAAGACCAGCCATATCCTGACTTACATTAGGATATACTTCGCTGTATGTTCCCTCAAGATAAGAGTTAGCTACAAAGAAGTTACCACCATGTCCAGGACCAGATATAAGAACCATATCAAGATCATATTTCTTAATAGCCCTGTTCATATGGCAATATACGAAATTCTGTCCAGGAACTGTTCCCCAATGTCCTACTATCTTTTTCTTAATATGCTCTGCCTTTAAAGGCTCTCTTAAAAGAGGGTTATCCAAAAGATACAACTGGGCTGCTGATAAATAGTTAGCTGCACGCCAATATGCATTCATCTTCTCAAGATATTCTTCTGTTATCGGCATCTTTTCAACACACATTTCATTATTCATCTTAATTCTGTACCTCCATTCTGCACATTATTGTACATACTGTTACTTTTTTATTATTTATATCATTTTGAAATCGCTTTTATAAATGTACTTTATAAAAGCAGTTTTATATTAGCACATTATGTTCAAATGTCAATACATAAAATAATAAAATACAAACAAAATACAATTATATTTACTATATGTTTTTAAATAAAAGAAAAAATTTAAAAATATTACTTTACAAATATAAAATATAGTGTTATAGTAACAGCATGAAAAGCGCTTATCATTATATCTAAGAGAATTTATGTATTAACTCAATATGTATTATCATTACCTGTCAGGTATTTTGTTTCCCATTAACTTTATTTTTTTATAAGATTATTTTTTGTTTTATCATTTTATTTACTTTATATATCAAAAGGAGGTATTTTATATGCATGATATCATAGAACATTACGGAAAGGTTATAATTGCCCTTGCAGGAGTACTTGCAGCACTTCTTCTAACAGCTGCTGTCGTTACAACTATTTCAAACAAAACCAAAACAGCTGTCAGTGGAATCGAATATGAAACACAGATCCGCAATGCTTTTAACACACCATAATAATGCAGCTATTAACCTGTTGTGATGTGATTTTGCAGCATTTTTAACAGATGTGCAGAACATTGTAGTAAAGACGAGGAGAATATGAACAGCTTAGACTTAAAAGAATTAATAGAAAAAAACAAAGACGAATTATTCAGCGAAATATCAGAGGAAATAGACAATGAAAAAATAACTGATATTGAATGGGATGGCTATAATCTATGGATAACAGAGCTTGGCATTGGGAGCTACATATCAGGCAAGGAACTAAGCGACAAGTATGTTGAAAATATATCCATAAAGCTTGCTAACATTATGGGCGTACAGTTCAACCGCAGCCGCCCCATACTTGAAGCTAACACAGAGAACTTAAGAATATCTATATGGCATGAATCCAGATGTCAGAAAAAAAGTATGTCCATCAGAAAAATACCTGAATATCTAAGATTCGACCATATGACACTTATCGAATCCAGATACGCTCCTGAAAGCATAATAAATCTTCTTGAAAACAGTGTGTCTGCACATCTTAGTATTGTTGTCGGAGGCCAGCCTCATGCTGGTAAAACCGAACTTGTCAAATATCTCACGACCAAAATCCCACACAACGAAAAAGCCGGTGTATATGAAGACAATCAGGAAATCCACTATAGAAAAATCAATCCCAACAAAAAATGTGTAGAATTTTTCGTGGATGATAAGATCACTTACCCTGATATCATAAAAGCCGGGCTAAGACATAACATTGACTGGATCCTGCTATCGGAATCACGTGGTCCTGAGGTTGCACATCTTCTAAACAGTTTATCAACCGGCTCATATTGTATGACTACTATGCATCTTGATGATGTACGTGATACACCTGACCGTATGTATAACATGCTTGGAAGCAGCAACATAAACGAAAGATTCATAAACAGCATATATAAATACATCGATCTAGTCATTCTTATCGAATGTGATAAACATGAAAAAAGACGTATAAAACAGGTAGGCTTTTTATCACGTGAAAACGGAAACAACCAATGTACAGTAATATATGAGGATGGCTCTTTCACAGATGAAAAAATACCGGAAACTATTATAAACAAATTCAGTAAAAAGGGGATTATGAATATATATGAAAAAGTTAATTAAATACTTTTCCTTAACTTCTATATCAAGTGATATATCTGAATATGGATATAGCTTTTCACTACGTAAATACATCATCTCAATAATAGGTGTAACTGGCTGTATTACATTAGTTGGTCTTATTTTCAAGCTGAAGCTTAAATATATACTATGCATAATACTATGCAGTCTTCTTATTCTTCCTCTTCTTATAAGAAAAAAGTACCACAATAATCATAGAATGAAAGAATTCTCAGATGTTGATATTTATCTTCATCAGATGGTTTATTCTTTTATACGAACTCCCAAAATACACACTGCACTATCAGATACTTATGCTATTGCTGATGGTCATTTAAAAGCACTGCTTAAAGAAGCACTTGACGAACTTGAATATGGTATGGGAGATAATGTATATTATGAAGCTCTTGAAATAATCGAAAAAAACTATAACTGCAGCCGTGTACGTACACTGCACCATTTCCTGATAAATATTGAAACTAAAGGTGGCAGATATAAAAACGCCCTGCAGGTGCTTCTTAAAGACTTTGACAGATGGGTGAAAAATATATATCAATACGAATATGAATTAAAAATAATCAAACGCGATACAACTGCCGGCATATTTATAAGCATCGGACTTTCATTAATAACCATGCTTATGTGCAGCATTCTTAACAAGTATAATACAGGCTCCGTCAGTATAACCAATAACTATATCTTCCAGCTTAGCTCTACTGTCTTTTTACTGCTCTGCATCTTCTTCTACGCATATACACAGACCAATTATGGCAGCAGCCTGCTAAACGACTCCGACAAGGAAAAGCAATCTGTCCGTAACTATAAGCTTGCTTATAAGACTAGTATTTCATCTGTTATTCTGCACGTATTACCGATGATCATCATACTTATAGCTATTCTTATATTTATGATAATAAAGAAAAAATATCTGATAACAGCTTATATTTCACTCGCTGTTTTAGCCATTCTCTCATACCCTTTTTTTAACAAAAGAAGAGCTAAAAAACAGGTTATAAACAACCTCAGGAGCTGCTTCTCTGACTGGTTAAGAAACGTAGCCATTAACCTTGAAAACAAACCACTTATTGCTTCAATCGAGGATACCTATGATGATTGCCCTTATCTTATCAGGCTGTCACTTGATAATTTCATACGCGATATAGAAGCTGATCCATCAGACATAAAACCATACTATGAATTTCTTTCCGAATACAAACAGACCGATATAATGGCAACAATAAGAACTCTTTACTCTGTATCTGAGCTTGATGAAAAAGGTATTGATGAAACAATAAACACTCTTATACAGCGCAATAACGATCTAATCAACAAGCAGACTGAGCTGAGCTATAAAGACAAAGAAAGCATATTAAAATTCATGGAATACATACCTGTATTTTTTATGGCTATGAAAATGTCTGTAGACATGATGTTAATCATAACCCTATATCTTTAATCACACAAAAATCATTTAAAGGAGTACTTATGGATATTATTATTGAAAAGCTTGGCGAAATTGGTGTCGCTATCATATTTATGCTGCCTGCCATAGGCACATTTTCAGAATTATTATATAAAACTATGACTTAAAGGAGGCTGCTGTTTTATGGAATTTATTATAAAAGAATATGGCGGAATCATAATACTGCTTATCTGTTTTAGTATAGCTATTGGCTTTATATCAGCTTTCCTTACAAAATGTGAATCGATTGAAAACACACTGCTCAATGTTTTGTTTTACCACTGACATCATAATATTCAGGGCAAAGCTTATCTGATTTTCATGGTCCTGAATAATAATACATCTAAGAAAGGATTATCCAGTTTAATATGAAATCAATTATTGAAAGCTCTGTCTATCTTGTCATAATGGCTCTTATCTGCATAATCTCACTTGATTTTATATTTATCAATAAAAGTATATGCAAGGGTCAGGAATTACAGCAATATATAAAAGATACAATAACTATACATGCCAACAGCTCTCCCTCCCACGATATCGACAACCTGACTTACCATAAGATAAACAATCTCGCTATGCAGTATAACAGCTCTATAGACTTAGAATACTTTGATACAGTTAATAATTACGACTACTATAATGTTACTATTATGTATCCTGTTAAATCCGGCATATTTAATATAGAAAAAATGTGCTCCTTTAGTTCAATAGTATCAGTTATTAAAGAAACGGGGTGAACTTATGCGCATTGCAATCAGCAGCAGCTGCTTAACCATTATAATATTACTCGTAATTATGATTCACTGTTCAATCATCAATAAAAACTATCGTGACATGGAGATAAACCAGAATATCAATGATGCCTTTGATTATGCCGTAAAAAAGACAACGTCGTCTTATAATTCTGGTTTATCTGGTTTTACATCCACTGTAAATAATAGCGAATCTATGCTGCATGATATGATGCTTATATTTAACGAAGCCTTTAAAAAAAGCATCAATTCTGATGGAACTTTTACTATTTCTGTTTTATATGCTGACACAGATAATATGCTTATAGACATACTTATTACAGAAGAATACAGCTATGGATTTATGAATCAGAAGGGAAAAACAAGCTGTGAACGTACTATAAGATTTAAAAATTGACATAACCGATGTTTTTATCTATAATTTTTACATATTTTTAACATTCAATGAATAATAGAAAGGATTGCTTATATGGAAATTCAGATATTACACTGGTTTGAATCTCTTCATAACCCGATAACAGACCCTATAATGTACTTTATAACAACTCTTGGTAATGGAGGGATATTTTGGATAATATTAGCTGTTGCTATGCTTATTATATTGCCAAAACGATATAAAAAGGTTGGTCTGTCAATGGCAATAGCCCTTATTCTTTCACTCATCTTCTGCAATGGTATTATGAAGCATATGTGGGCAAGACCTCGTGCGTTCTGGGTTGAAGGCCAGAATTTTGTAATCAGTAACAATTTTGAAAATCTTTATGGAATATTTCAGACAATACATGATTATTCATTTCCTTCTGGTCACTCCTCTGCATCATTTGCAGCTGCAACAGCTATATTCATGTGGCAGAAAAAAGAAGGAACTGCAGCACTTGTTCTTGCTGCATTAATAGCTGTATCAAGACTCTATTTAACTGTACACTATCCTACAGATGTATTAGCAGGAACTGTAACAGGCATTATATATGGCATAGTTGCTTACTATATCACAAAACTTCTTATGAAAAAAATACCAGCTATGAATAAGATATTTAATATATAGAATTATATTTTAATGAAGCCGGGGGCAAAAACCCCCGGCTTGCTTTTATACACACGGATTGTTCTTATGTTACGCACTCCCACAATCCCAGTATCATTTTAATTCTTTGTAAGCTCTGTTTCGCCAGAAGCACTTGTAAGTATAAGCTTTTTACCTTTATTAGATAACTTGTATGTATAATCTTCTGTCTGTGTTCCATCAAGAACAGTCTTATTGATTGTAAGCTTCTCACCATCAACTGAATAACTTATATTTAACTGGATACCACTTATAGACATTACACCTGTTCCATCCTCATTAAAAGTAAAAGCTATCTCATAGCCTCCGTTACTGCCTGTCCAGCTTCCTGTAAGCTCTGAATTTTTGCTGTTTTTACATGCCACAAAGGACAACATAAGCATAATTGCAGTAACGCATATTATAATTCTTTTCATTTTCTTCATATATTTATTCTCCGTTCTGTAATCTGTTTTATTGTTCTGACAGCATAGTAACTATCCTGTCAAAGTTCATAGCATGTGATGCCTTTATAAGAATACTGTCACCATTTTTTAAAATACTGCCGGCTTCTTTTTCAAAATCATCTATAGTTTCATAGCTGTGTATATCACACTCATATGCTTCATAATGTGTTTCCTTGTAATCAGCCGCTCCCATAGCTATATGCTTTGCAAGCTCACCTATAGTTATTAACACATCTATATTCCTTGTTCCTATATACTGCCCTACATCATAATGAAGATTTTTTTCATCACTTCCAAGCTCGAACATGCTGCCTAATATACATACCTTTCTTCCAAGCGCCATATTAACTACATCAACCGATGCTTTCATTGAAACAGGGTTAGCATTATAGCAATCATCTATGATTGTATATTTATCTGTTTTTATTATATTGTTTCTTCCTGCTATAGTTTTTAGTTTAGAGATTCCTGTCTGTATCTGGACACTGGTAAGTCCTAACTGTGCACCTACGCAGGCTGCTGCCAGTGCGTTATATACCATATGATATCCAGGTACTGGAACTGTCACTTCAAATGCTTTGCTTGTATCATCACAGCTAAGACCATTGATAACAAAGCTTGTTCCATCTAACCCAAGATTCTTAATATCACTCGCATAAACACCATCCTTGTAGCTGATTCCGAATCTTACCGGTTTTTTTCCATTTACCTCATCAACTGTTATAAGCTTATCATCATCACCATTAAGTATAGCAATACCATCTGGTTTAAGATGTTTAAACATCTCTGTTTTTGCCTTCAGTATTCCATCTCTTGTCTTAAGATTCTCAAGATGACACAGACCTATATTAGTTATAACACCTATATCAGGCTGTGCAATCTCTGATAGTCTTTCCATCTCACCAAAATCACTTATTCCCATCTCAAGAACTGCTATTTCATCATCATCTCTTAATCTGAATACGGTAAGTGGAAGCCCTATTTCGTTGTTAAAGTTGCCCTCTGTCTTTAAAACCTTATATTTTTCTTCAAGAACATAGCTTATTGTTTCTTTCGTACTTGTTTTGCCAACGCTGCCTGTTATGCCAACAACTTTGATATCAAGATTATTTCTGTACAATAACGCCAAATCCTTCAATGCCTGAAGACTTGACTTTACCCTGATATATGAATTCTTCTGTCCCGGAAGTTCTTTTTCTGATATAACACAGAGAGCTCCTGCTTCAAAACAGCCATCAATATATTTGTGTCCGTCTGTTCTTTCTCCACATATCGCAATAAACAGGCTTCCTTTAGTAACCTTTCTGCTATCAGTTGTTATATCAGAAACTTCTTTTTCAAGATTAGCTTCATTTCCATAATATACGCCATTACAGGCTTCTGTCATGGCTCTTAACGTCATTCCACGCATATTCGTTCTCCATATTTTTATTCATATCTTTTAAGCGATATCTCTATTATCTTTTCAGTTAATTCATCATATGAAATACCAGCTGCCTGTGCCTCCTGTGGTAAAAGACTTGTAGCTGTCATACCAGGAAGAGTGTTAATCTCAAGGCAGTATATGCTGCCATCTTCTGTAAGCAGCTGATCAACTCTTGCATATGTAGTTACCCCGGCAGATTCACATGCTTTTTCTGCCCATCTCTGCATTTTTTCTGATATCTCCTTAGGAAGATCCGCTGGACATGTCTCCTTAGTTGCTCCTGCCTTATACTTGTTTTTATAATCATAGAAGCCTTCTAAAGGCTCTATCTCTATAACTGGAAGTGCTTTTCCATCAAGTACACCTACAGAGAATTCCCTGCCCTTTATATATTCCTCCACAAGTATATTATCCTCATACGAAAATGCTTCTGTTAAAGCACTCTTGAATTCAGATTCATTGGAAACAATAGATACACCTACACTTGAACCACCACAGCATGGCTTAACAACACAAGGATAAGGAACGTATTCTATCTTATGTCCCTTCTTAAGTGCCACTCCCTTAGGCATAGGAATACCATCTGGAACAAGTACTTTCTTTGTAAGCTCCTTACTCATTGATATAGCACTGCTTATATAGTCTGTACCTGTATACTTTATTCCCATAAGCTCAAACACTGCCTGAATCTTACCATCTTCACCATTGCTTCCATGAAGTCCCATGAATACAATATCAGCCTTCAAACAGAGTGCTAACACATTATCACCAAAGAAGCCATTGCCGCTCTTTTTTCTATCTGCAAGCTCATCATCAACAAGAATATCTTTTTTCTTCATATCAGCTGCTATCTTTTCAAGATCATTGCCGTTATCATCAAAAAATGTCTCTGCCGCCTTGTCTTCTATTCCAAAAAATACATCTATAATATTAGCATTATGACCATTTCTTCTAAGTGACTCACATACCTTAACACTTGTCATAATAGAAATGTCTCTTTCTGTACTTGTACCTCCGGCTAATACTACTATATTCATAATTGACCTCCATCATCATACCTATGTGATTATTTAATTTCTCTTGTTACCGCGTAAATAATATCACTTATTAACAACTTATGCAATCAGTATTATATTTAGTCTAACTTTTTCATATACTTTTCCACAATATCCACATAGTTATGCACATTTTAAGTGAATTGCAAATTTTATTGAATATTTTTTCTTTTTACACATATATTATGTTAATTGTCAGATAATTATGTTATTCAAAACAACTATTTTACTATATTATCTGAATAGTTTATTATTTTTTATTATTGTCTTAATCTAAGGCCTTCATATTTTGTATGTGCCATCAGACATTTTCTAAGTGAATTATATCTGTCTGTTATGTCTCCCTCTGGAACAGCCACCTCTATTGACTCTGCCATGATATCTATAAGTCCATCATTAAGTTCTCCCCTCATTGATGTAAGAATATCAAGCTTCTCTTTATAATCATACGCATCAAGGAATCTTATAAGCTTGCTGTCTTCCTCTGATTCTTCCGATTCTTCTGATTTCTCTGATTCTTTCGATTCTTCTAATTCTTCTAATTTCTCTGATTCCATATTCTGATTGTTTTCTTCATAATCAGCTTCTAGTGATTTACCTGTCTTTATATCAATAAGCTCGAATCTGTATTTTTGTACCACATCAGGATATTTTATATGATCAACTTCACTAAGAAACATATCATATGGTCTTACATACATCTCATAGCTACCATAAAGTCCCTGATATATAACCATCTTTTCCTTAGTTTCAGAATGTATTGCTGTTCCTTTAACCTGATATAATTTATCTTTAAAATGTCTGTAAAATCCACCAATGACTAATTGTCTTGCCATAATAAACCTCCTATGATCTGTTTTTTCAGAACTTACTAATTTTATCATTATCAACCATGTCTATCTAAAGCTTTTGCCTGTTCCAGTGTTTATACATAGTATACCATATTCTATGTCATACTCTCAATGAACTATGTGTGAAATAATTTATCTGAAATATCTATAAAATATTCACCAAATAATTTATCTGATGAAACAACTTATCAATGATTTATATAAATAATAAAACCATGCATTTATATGTTTTATGGGTTATAATACATCTAAAATACCAGATACATTTTATGGAGGATTACTATGAAAAAGGTTGATTTACATGTTCATTCAACATATTCTGATGGAACCAACACTCCTAAAGAACTTATTAAACTTGCAGAGAATGAAGGCTTAAGTGCTATTGCACTTACTGACCACGATACTCTTGATGGTATACCCGATGCCCTTGATGCAGCTAAAAACAGCTCTGTCGAATTAATTCCGGGTGTTGAGCTAAGCACTAACTTTAATAACACCGAGGTTCATATTGTCGGACTATTTTTAGATCATAACAACAAACAGATTAATGATTATCTTATATACCAGCGCCAGTCGAGAATTGACAGAAATATCCAGATGTGCCAGAAATTCTGTGATATCGGTATTAACATCACTTATGATAAAATGTGTGAACTTTATCCTGATGCTGTTATTACAAGAGCTCATTTTGCTGATTATCTTGTAAAAAACAAATATACAGGTGATAGAAATGAAGCCTTTGACAGATATTTATCACCTGGAAAGCCCTGTTTTGTAAACAGGCACAAGGTTGACCCAGAAGAAGCAGTAGCTGTGATACATAAAGCTCATGGTGCTGCCATACTGGCACATCCTGTTTTATATCACTTAGGAAAAGACCAGATGAATGCATTGCTTGAACATGTATGCAGTGCTGGCATCGACGGAATAGAAGCCATATATTCAACATACAAGCCGGCAGATGAACGCTATATAAGAAAAATAGCCACTGAACATAAGCTTCTTATATCAGGCGGCTCTGATTATCATGGTGCAAACAAACCAAACATCAAGTTAGGACGTGGTCTTGGACATCTTTTCGTACCTTATGAAGTACTTGAAAAGCTTTCTGAAAAAGCTTCTGAATATTAACAGCCATATAAGCAGGATCCTTATTTTCAGGTTGCAGACAAACGCCTAGCGTTCGTCTACAACCTGGAAGATGTAAAACTTAAGATACAGTGATTCATCAGCCGCCCATAATATAGGATGGTCAGGAGACTGTGTTCTGTATTCTATCTGTCTTAGTCTTTTATGTACATTTCTTGCTGCTTCACCGATAGTCTTGGTAAATAGCTCTGGATCCATAAAATGTGAGCATGAGCATGTTGCAAGAAATCCTCCGTCTTTAACAAGCTTCATACCTCGAAGATTAATCTCCCTGTAACCCTTAACTGCATTCTTAATAGAATTTCTTGACTTGGTAAACGCTGGTGGGTCTAATATAACAACATCAAACTTTTCGCCCTTCTTCTCAAGCTCTGGTAAAAGATCAAACACATCTGCACACTGGAAATGAACTATATTCTCAAGTCCATTAAGCTTCGCATTCTCTCTTGCCTGACTTACTGCAAGCTCTGATGCATCCACTCCAAGAACGCTTGTGGCACCTGATATTCCTGCATTAAGCGCAAAGGAACCCGTATGTGTAAAACAGTCAAGCACTTTAGCACCCTTACAGAGATGTCCAATAGCCCTTCTGTTATATTTCTGGTCAAGGAAAAAGCCTGTCTTTTGTCCATCCTGTACATCAACATAATATTTCACACCATTCTCGGCTATCTCTACCTTTGTATCGAATTCTTCTCCTATGAAGCCCTTGAATCTATCCATTCCTTCAAGAAGTCTTACTTTGGCATCGCTTCTTTCGTATACGCCACGGACAGTCATACCATTTTCAGCTAAAACCATCTTTAGTTTATCAACTATCAAAGGCTTAAGTCTGTCTATACCAAGTGCTAAAGATTCTACTACAAGCACATCTGAAAACTTATCTATAACTATACCTGGCAGAAAATCTGCCTCACCAAATATAAGTCTGCATGAAGATGTATCAACTGTTTTAAGACGATATTCTACTGCTGCCCTTACCCTCTGTTCTATAAATGCTTCATCTATATTTCTTTCATGTCTTGATAACATTCTTACTGTTATTTTAGACTTTCTGTTAACAAAACCTATCCCCATAAAATATCCATCAAAATCATGAAGCTCTATAAGTCCTCCATCTATGACACCACTGGAATATGTATCAATTTCGTTATCATATATCCACATACCACCGGCCTTAAGTTCACGTCCGCCACCTTTTTTTAGTGTTACTTCTCCTGTTACTTTAAACAAATCTTCCATGTATATAAACCTCTCTTATCTATTATGATTTTATCATTATTTATACTTTATTATGACTTTCTTTCAAGCTTTATTCTATGCTTATTTTTCTTAATTAAACCATACACTATATATTTAGATTTTTTAATTTTTCGTTCACGCACATTATATATTTTTTTTGATATTTTGTCATTATAATTGTATGATAAATGAGTCAAGATTTACTTTTGACATTCACATCATTATATTAGTTTAAATCATTAAAATATTAAGTGTATACATTTTTATGACTCATTTTTCCCAACCATATAAAACATAAACACGCCTCCTGCTGCTATTATGAGTGCCAGCAGCTTAAGCCATGAAAACTCAGCCTTTTTACTACCAAACAGTCCAAAAAGCTCTATTAAATAAGCCACTATTACCTGTGCCACTACTATTGTTATTTCTGCTTTGGCTATTCCAAGCTCTGAAACACTCTTTACAACTGTAAATGTAATAAATGCACCTATAACACCACCCAACAGTGACACCTTGTTATCAACTCTTAATACCCCACTAACCTCAGGTCTTCCATTAAAAAGCCACATAATAAGACATGTTGCAAGTGCTGTCAGCTGTACAAAGCCAGCTGCCACCCATATACTGCTGCTTTTCGTAACATTTGTGTTAAATATTCCCTGAATACTCATAAGAGCTCCAGATACAATAGCAATAATAAATCCTGCCATCTAACCAACCTCCATAATTAGTTTAACCACTAATTAATATTAGTTAAATAGCAGGAATTATACCTGTTTTATATATGTTTTTATAACTTTTACAGCTCTTATAACTATAAAGTCCTTATCTTATAGATGTAAGAAAACTCTCTACACCTTTATGGAACTCATTGTACGCATCATCAATACTCTTTCCATCCCATATCTGATGAATAAGTATTTCATATCTTGTATATATATTCTGTACTCCTACATATTTAGCTTTAACTATGCTATCAGAATATATATCATGCAGCATATTATAATCTGTGTTATCTGCTTTTCTACCTTTTTTAATAAGGTCTGCACGTGCGCTCACATGACCGCTGAGCGCCTGCATATCCGCTGCATAATCATATGATATTGCTCTGGCAACTGTCTTTGCAACTGAGATATCAGATGTATACGGATTGACAACAGCAAGAGTCGTTATAGACATAGGCACTGATTCAAGCCCCTCTGAAAGATAAGGAACCGGTATAATGCCATATGTCACACCAGAATCATCAATCTTTTTTAAATCACTTGTATTTACTATCGTATACAGCAGTTTATTCTGTGTAAACTCATCAAGACATGAATCGTGTGTTGACTCATTTCTGTCTATTCCAAATGTATTTTTTAATGAAGCATATTCCTTAAGTGCTCTCTTAAATTTTAGCTCATCTATCGTAAATATATCAGCATTCTCTGATACATCTCCACCTATATCCATATATCGTCCAACGTATGGATAATTAATAAGCATATCAGATGCATCAAAATCAAATACCTTCGTTATATTCTGGTTTTCTTCTGTAACCTGGTAATTATCACTTATCTGTTTTATCTCATCATATGAATCAACAGATGAAGCGTATTTTTTATTATATACCATAACCGGCATATCAAAGCTTACAGGATAACCATATAACTTTCCTTTATACGATGCTGATTTAATAGCAGCTTTTCCATATATCTTTTCATTATATATATCACCATATGAATCATTTTCAAGCATAAGTCCAAGAAGATATGCCTTATCACTGTTCTCTGCAGACATAAGATATACATCTGGTGCATTATTGTTTCTTACAGTTTCAGTATATAATGTGTCTATTATATCCTGTGCTTCTATATACACAGGATTAACCGTAATAAGGTTATTAGCAGCTTTAAGCCCTGATGCAACGGTATTAAGGTATCTTTCATAATCTTTATTATCATACCAGACATTAATCGTTACAGGTGTTTCTATATCAAGTTTTCTTGCTTCCTCATCCCTGTCAGTCCCGCCACATGCCGTTACTGATATAAGCATAACACATACCATGGTGACTGATATAAGTCTTTTAATTATCTTCATAATCTTTCCAACCTTTTCATATACTTAAGGAACACTCAACCAGATAATCCACCATTGACCATACGATGTTTTTATTAATGTTTTAGAATGACTTCTTTAATTTATCTATCATCTCGTCAACATCACTCTTAGTTATCACAAGTGGTGGAACCATTCTGATTACATTAGTTCCTGCTGAGAAAAGAATAAGTCCGTTATCTAATGCCCTGGCTATAACATCCTTAGGACTGATTGAAAGTTCAAGTCCCTGCATAAGTCCTAGTCCTCTTCTTTCAACTATAAAATCATAGTCCTTCACAAGCTCATCAAGCTTCTTTTCCAGATAAGCTGATACTTCCTTAACATTAGCAAGTATATTCTGTTTCTCAAACAACTCAAATACTTTCGTAGCTGCAGCACATGCAAGTGGGTTTCCTCCATATGTTGTACCATGGTCACCTGGAACTAATGCCTTTGCCACCTCTTCTGTAGCAAGGAAAGCTCCTACAGGCACACCACAGCCTAAAGCCTTAGCAACTGTAAGAATATCTGGCTTTACACCATACTGCTGGAATGCAAACATAGTACCTGTTCTTCCCATACCACACTGTATTTCGTCAAGTATAAGAAGAATACCCTTCTCATCACAGAGCTTTCTTACACCCTGTATGAACTCATTAGTTGCTGGATATATTCCACCTTCACCCTGTACTGTCTCAAATATAATAGCACAAGTTTTGTCATTTACCAACTGTTTAACGCTTTCAAGATCATTATAATTTGCAAATTTTATTCCTGGTATCATAGGACCAAATGCTTCCTGGTAATGTTTATTACCTGTAACAGCAAGTGCTCCCATACTTCTTCCATGAAATGAATGATGCATTGCAATGATTTCAGAATCTGTTCTTCCTGTCTTTAAATAAGCATACTTCTTAGCAAGCTTTATAGCACCTTCTATAGATTCTGTACCACTATTTGTAAAAAATACCCTGTCCATGCCAGATGCCTTAGTTATAGCCTGTGCAGCGCTGACAGCTGGTTCGTTATAAAAATAGTTTGATGTATGAATAAGCTTATCTATCTGTGACTTAAGTGCATCGTTATATTCTTTATTGTTATAACCAAGTGCGAATACAGCAATACCTGCACCAAAATCAAGATACTCTTTTCCATCAGTATCATATAACCTTACTCCATCACCTTTATCAAGTACAATCTGATATCTGTTATATGTATGAATCAGTTTTTCTTCAGCTGTTTCTATAATCTGTTTAGTTTCCATATACTTTTCCTTTCCTGATATACGATAAAAAAGAATAAAACCATATGCTCTTTTTTATCATACATTTTATGACGTTTTATGATGTTGGAATCATTCTGCTTTCTTATGCCTTACGATATTACAGATTAGTTTCAAAAAACTTCTCTGCTCCTTCTGAAAGAATAGCTGTACCAACACCCTTGTTAGTAAATATTTCAAGAAGAAGGCAATGTGGGATACGTCCATCAAGAATATGTACCCTTGAAACACCATGCTCGATAGCATCTATGCAGTTATTAAGCTTTGGAAGCATACCACCACCTATTGTACCGCCTGCTAAAAGCTTTCTTGCCTCTGTTGTAGAAAGCTCTGATATAAGGCTTGATTTATCGTTATAATCTCTGTACACACCCTCTATATCTGTTAAGAATGCAAGCTTCTCAGCATTAACTGCCCTTGCTATGGCACATGCCGCATCATCTGCATTGATATTATATGAATGGAAATCATCATCATATCCTATAGGACATATAACTGGAATAAAGTCATCCTTAAGAAGTGAATGTATAAGAGTTGTGTCAACATCCTTTACTTCACCGACATATCCTATATCCTCACCCTTTGAATATTTCTTTTCTACCTTAAGCATTCCACCATCTTTACCAGATACACCACATGCCTTTACACCAAGCTCCTCTATAAGCGATACAAGACTCTTGTTAACTCTGTTAAGAACCATCTCTGCTATTTCCATAGTTGGCTCGTCTGTTACTCTTAAGCCATTCTTGAATTCTGGTGTCATGCCTGACTTTTCAACCCACTTACTGATTTCCTTGCCACCACCATGAACGATAATAGGCTTGAAACCTACAAGCTTTAAAAGAACTACGTCCTGAATAACCTTTCTTTTAAGTTCTTCATCAACCATGGCGCTTCCACCATACTTTACAACAATAATCTTTCTGCTGAACTTCTGTATATAAGGAAGAGCCTCAACTAATACCTGTGCTTTTTTTAACTCTTCTTCCATATCTATTGTACTCATTTTTAACTCCTTCAACTAAAAAATATTAATTAACGTTATGAGCGATAATCTGCATTTATCTTTATATAATCAAATGTAAGGTCGCAGCCCCATGCCGTAGCCTCTGCGCTGCCCTGCTTTATATCTGCTATAGCAGTTACAGGATTCTGTGAAAGTATTTCTGTTGCTTTCTCCTCACTGTAATCAGTAGCAGTTCCGTCCTTTACTATCTGAAGCTTTCCAGCTGAACTTTCAAAGAATATATCAACCTTTTCTGGTTCGAAATCAACGCCTGAATAACCCATAGCACAAAGAATTCTTCCCCAGTTAGCATCGTGTCCGAATATTGCAGCCTTAGTAAGGTTAGATGTAACTATTGACTTTGCAAGAATCTTAGCCTGTTCCTTATCTTTAGCACCCTTTACCTGTACCTCAAAAAGACATGTACAGCCTTCTCCATCACCTGCAATCATCTTAGAAAGCTCTGTAAGAACATAGCTTAAAGCCTCATAGAAGGTATCATAATCTTTACATCCTTCTGTAATCTTCTCGTTACCAGCCTCTCCATTGGCAAGAACTAAAACTGTATCGTTTGTTGATGTATCTCCATCAACTGATATCATATTAAATGAATCCTCAACTATATCACTTGTCATCTTCTGAAGTGCCTTTTTATCAATAACAGCATCGGATGTTATAAAGCAGAGCATAGTTGCCATATGTGGATGTATCATGCCTGCACCCTTACACATACCACCAACTGTTACTGTCTTTCCACCTATTTCTACGGTACATGCAACCTGCTTGTTTCTTGTATCCGTAGTCATAATAGCCTCTGCTGCAAGTGTACCTGCTTCTTTAGTTGAATCAAGCAGCTCTGGAAGTGCTTTAATACCTGCACACATTCTATCCATAGGAAGCTGCATACCTATAACTCCTGTTGAACCTAAAAGTACTGACTTAGCTGGCACTCCAAGTACTTCTCCCGCTGTCTTTGCTTCAAGTGCGCAGACTTCATCACCCTCTGTACCTGTGCAGGCATTGGCAACACCGCTGTTAACAACTATTGCATGTGCCCCCTCTTCACTGTATACAATGCTCTTGTCCCACTTTACAGGTGCTGCAAACACTCTGTTAAGTGTAAATGTTCCAGCTGTTACACATGGCTTTTCTGAAAATACCATTGCCATATCCTTTTTGCCATTCTTATACTTGATACCTGCTGCCATACCTGCTGCCTTAAAGCCCTTAGCTGCTGTAACTCCACCTTCGATAATTTCCATAATCACTACCTCCGAATTTCAATATGTATTATTAATATTGCTTTGCATTTCTGTAATTTTCTTCTCAAGTTGCTTTTGCAACTTGTATACATCGAATTGCCTTTGCATTTCCGTAATTTTTCTTCTCAAGTTGCTTTTGCAACTTGTATACATTGAATTGCCCCTGCAATTCAATGTATTATTATGGGAACATAGGTGCCATTTTAAGTCCCTCATTCTCTTCAAAGCCAAATAACAGATTCATGTTCTGTACTGCCTGTCCTGCTGCACCCTTTACAAGATTATCAAGTGCACCCATAGCTATGATTCTGTTTGTTCTTGGTTCAAGCTTGAACCCTACATCAACAAAGTTGCTTCCTTCAACCCATCTTGTTTCAGGGCATACATCCTTAGGAAGAACTCTTACAAAATATTCCTTATCATAATACTTATCATAGGCTGCCTTCACATCTTCATAAGATACATCCTTTGCAAGATTGGCATATGACGTAACAAGTATTCCTCTATTCATAGGAACCAGATGTGGTGTAAATATAAGCTTAAGGTCATCTCTTCCACATGCATATCCAAGCTGTTCTTCTATCTCAGGCGTATGTCTGTGTGTTCCAACTCCATAAGCCTTCATGCTTTCGTTTACTTCACAGAAAAGATTTGCTACCTTTGCACCTCTTCCTGCACCAGATGTACCACTCTTAGCATCTATTATAATAGTATCCGGATTGATTATTCCTTCTTTTACAAGTGGATATAATGTAAGGATTGATGTTGTTGTATAACAACCAGGATTAGCTATTATTCTTGTATCCTTATTCACCTTATCCCTGTTAATTTCGCATAATCCGTAAACCGCTTCATCAATATACTGTGGAGCTTTATGCTCTAACTTATACCACTTCTCATATATATCAACATCCTTTAATCTGAAGTCCGCACTAAGGTCGATTATTTTTACCTTTGAAAGAATCTCATCATTAACAAGAGATGCACATAAGCCCTGAGGAGTAGCTGTAAATATAACATCTACTTCATTAGCAAGCTGATCCATATTGTCATCCATACATTTTGCATCAACAAGCTTAAACATATTTCTATATACATCTGAATAATTCTGGTCAATATAGCTTCTTGAACCCAGCCATACAATCTCAACATCTTTGTGTCCTAAAAGAATTCTTACTAATTCGTTACCTGCGTATCCGGTAGCACCGATAATTCCAACCTTAACCATACGTCCTCCATCTGAATGTGTAATTATTCATTCGTGTGAATATTTTCATCAGTAATCCACATATAAAAATGAATTAACAAAAATGATAAGTTCCATTATAGCAACTTTTTTCCTTATGTAAAGAGTTTATTAGATATGTTTTTATATTTATGCATAATTAATGCATAAATTTGCATAATATTCATTTTTTGCTATTGCATTTTCACCATAAGTAGTTTATTATAATTGGCAGAGTTTATAAATATCTATGGAGGTACTTTTTAATGAAAGAGAAAGTTGTTTTAGCTTATTCAGGCGGACTTGATACTACTGCCATCATCCCTTGGTTAAAAGAAACATTTGATTACGATGTTATCTGTGTCTGCGCAGACTGTGGACAGGAAGAAGAATTAGATGGCCTTGAAGAAAGAGCATTATCATGTGGCGCTGCAAAGTTATACATAGAAGATGTTACAGATGAATTCTGCGATAACTATGTTGTTCCTTGTGTACAGGCTCATGCGGTATATGAAAACAAGTATTTACTTGGAACTTCTATGGCAAGACCTGTTATAGCAAAAAGACTTGTTGAAATAGCACGTAAAGAAGGCGCTGTTGCTATATGCCATGGTGCTACTGGCAAGGGTAACGACCAGATCAGATTCGAGCTTACTATCAAAGCTTTAGCTCCAGATATCAAGATCATCGCACCTTGGAGAGATTCAAGATGGACTCTTCAGTCACGTGAAGATGAGATTGAATACTGCAGACAGCATGGTATTCATCTTCCATTCAGCCCTGACTCAAGCTACAGCCGTGACCGTAACATATGGCATATCAGCCACGAAGGTCTTGAGCTTGAAGATCCTGCTAACGAGCCTAACTACAAGCACCTTCTTGTTCTTGGATGCTCACCAGAGGATGCTCCTGATGAAGGCGAATATGTTACTATGACATTTGAAAAGGGTGTGCCTACATCTGTTAATGGTAAGAAGATGAAGGTTTCTGACATCATCAGAGAACTCAACAGACTTGGTGGAAAGCATGGTATCGGTATTATCGACATCGTAGAAAACAGAGTTGTTGGCATGAAATCACGTGGTGTATATGAAACACCTGGTGGAACTATTCTTTATGAAGCTCACCAGCAGCTTGAGGAACTCATACTTGACAGAGATACAACAACAGAAAAGATAAATGTTGCTAACAAGTTTGCACAGGTTATATATGAAGGAAAGTGGGAAACACCTCTTCGTGAAGCACTTCAGGCATTCATCGAAAAGACTCAGGAATATGTAACTGGTGAAGTTAAGTTCAAGCTCTACAAGGGCAACATCATCAAAGCCGGAACAACATCTCCATATTCATTATATAACGAATCTATCGCTTCATTCACAACAGGAGACCTTTATGACCACCATGATGCTGATGGTTTCATCAACCTCTTTGGTCTTTCACTTAAGGTAAGAGCTATGAAGAAGCTTGAGAACGAAAAGAAGAATAACAAATAATACTTTAAAAATATTATATAACAAGTATTATAAAACAAAATCAGGAGCTGCCACATATATATGTAGCAGCTCCATTTTTCATCTTTTATAATGTTTTATGAGCTTTTATAAGCTCTTATAAACTCTAATAAAATCTTATCAAACATTAATCTCAGATATTTCTATATTCTTTTTCTCCTGTTTTTCACAACCATTCCATATATAAAAGTAATAACATAAGAAGCTGCTGCCAGTATACACATAACACCCATTACCCTATAAGCAATCTGAGTATCTATAAACACAGTTCTTCCTAGATATCTGTTACTTACAGCCGCCATACATCTGTTTCCAATTATATTTGCAATAAAAATATATATACCACCTGTTATGACAAATATACATGGGAGTGTGTACCTTACAACCCTGACAGGATTAAATGCAATGATAACAATCAATAATGTGATATATATTAAAAGCATCAATATCTTAAACACAACAGACGTTATTATTCCATATACCTTTATAAGCGGCTGCAGACGATAAGATATATCACCATATATACCACTGGCATAATTATTTATAGCCTCATTTGCAGCATTTTTACTATAGCTAAGAGCTGCCCTGACTATTGTTTCCTGTATATTTCCCATATTGATATTAGATGCTATTTTGTTATATGTCATATCCATAAGCTCATCCAGCTCTGCATCTATATTAATCTCTATATCATCAAAGGATTTTTCTTTAAGCATCCCGTCAACCATAGCCGTTGTATATTTCTGTGCTATTCTGTCTACTATCTTAGAATCCTCTATACTTGTCTGAATTCTGGATAATGCCTCCATATTATCCCCAAGTGAATCAAAAACAGTATCCATAAAACGGTGCGATATAGCAGCTGACAGTCCTGCATCCTTTAACATGCTTGAGACATACATAGGTGCCGTTACACATACAATAAGTATAAGACCTGCTATTACAGATATTAAACCAACACCTATCTGTGTCCATCTATGAGCAGTATCCCTGTATTGTCTGTATCCATATGACATATATATTCCTTCTTTCTGTTTAGATATAACAATTCCGTAATCTTCCAACGCAATCACATTAAAACAATCACATTAACATAATCATATTAACACAATTATATTAATACAACCATAAAAAAATGTAATAGATTTAGTGCTTTCTTACATTTTCCTGAATCTGTTATACCGCTGTCTTGCAAGCTCTTCCTTGTCCATATCAATATATCTGTACATAAAATCACATATCATGCGTTTCATATATAATGTCACTCTTTTTATATTATTTTCATTTATAACCGGATATTCCGGAATGACCTTCTCTATTATGCCAAGCTCATATAAATCTGCTGCCGTCAGCTTCATTATTTCCGCAGCCTCTTTTGCTTTCTTAGAATCCTTCCACAATATCGATGCAAAGCCTTCTGGTGAAAGAATAGAATATATGGAATTCTCCATCATCCATACCTCATTGGCAACACCTAGTGCAAGTGCACCACCGCTTCCACCTTCGCCAGTTACTATTGACAGCACCGGAACTGTAAGACTGCTCATTTCATACAGATTCTTTGCTATAGCTTCTCCCTGGCCTCGCTCTTCTGCACCAAGACCGCAATATGCTCCTGGAGTGTCTATAAAACATATAACCGGTCTGTTAAATTTTTCAGCCTGCTTCATAAGCCTTAGTGCCTTTCTATACCCTTCGGGATTAGGCATTCCAAAGTTTCTTGATATATTCTCTTTAGTAGTCTTACCCTTCATATGTCCTATGACTGTTACAGGAATGCCGCCAAATGTTGCGATTCCACCTATTATCGCTTTATCATCACCAAAGTTTCTGTCACCATGAAGTTCAAAAAAATCTTTAGTTATTTTTTCTATGTAATCTGCGGCATTAGGTCTTTCACTGCTTCTTGCTATTTCAACCTTTTCCCATACATCATACTCATTATACAGATTATTATCAGCCTCAGCCTTTTTTTCTTCTTCTCTATCTATCTTTTTGAAATATATATTATCAAGATACTCAAGATACTTCTTCATAATATCTGAATTGCTCCGGTATGTATCCACATTTTCTTTAACTTCTGTATAAGCTCCACTGTACTTATGTATGTCGAGCAGATGCGCAAGTGTCTTCTTTAGCTCATCCCTTTTAACTATCGCATCCACAAAGCCGTGCTCTAACAGAAATTCAGCTCTCTGAAACCCTTCTGGCAGTTCCTGTCCTATAGTCTGTCTGATAACTCTTGGTCCTGCAAAACCTATAAGGGCACCTGGCTCTGCAAGTATAATATCTCCAAGCATAGCAAAGCTTGCAGTTACACCTCCAGTTGTAGGGTCAGTAAGAACAGTGATATATAAAAGTCCTGCTTCATCATGTTTTTTTAATGCGGCACTTATCTTTGCCATCTGCATAAGAGATACTATTCCCTCCTGCATCCTGGCTCCGCCTGAGCATGTAAATATAATAACCGGCAGCTTCTGCTCTGTAGCCTTCTCAACTGCCCGTGTAAGCTTTTCACCTACAACTTCGCCCATGCTGCCCATAAGAAATCTTGTATCACAGACACCTATAACAACTTTGCTGCCATCTATCTTTCCAACGCCGGTTATTACTGCCTCATCAAGATTTGTTTTTCTTTTAAGATTCTGGATTTTCTCCTCATAACCAGGGTATTCACATGGATTGCTCTCTTCAATGTTAGTATCCCATTCTGAAAATGTATTCTTATCCACTACCATGGATATCCTTGTTCTGGCATCCAGCTTCATATAATATCCACATTCCGGACATACACAATTATTCAGATACATGTCCTCTGTTAAGATTATTTTTGAACAAACCGGACATTTCGTATATAATCCATCTGGAACATTTATATTACTACTATCCAGATTGTTGATTTTATTTTTATGGATATTCTTTTTAAACAAGCCTTTTATCTGCATATAAATCCTCATTTCCACGCACTCTTACTGTGCATAACGAACAACTATTTTTTACATACCTGTGGATACTCCTCTGGTATGAAATCTGTACTGACATCACCTTTAATAAACTTCTCATTCTGGCATATATCATACATAAAATCTGTATTTGTTGTGACACCTTCAATAATAATCTCGCCAAGGACACTTCTCATCTTCTCAATCACTGTTTTCCTGTCGTTTGCATATGTCATAACCTTCATTATCATGGAATCATAAAAAGGAGGTATCGTATATCCACTATAAACTGCAGTATCTATTCTTACACCATTACCACCTGGTATATGTATATTCTTTATTGTTCCCGGATTAGGTGCAAAGTTCTTTTCAGGGTTTTCAGCATTGATTCTTATTTCCATGGCAGCACCATGTATCCTTACATCCTCTTGCTTAATACCAAGACTTTCGCCGGCTGCTATCTTTATCTGTTCCTTTATAAGATCAACACCTGTCACAAGTTCCGTTATACCATGCTCGACCTGAATACGGGTATTTACCTCCATAAAGTAATAATTGTCGTTTTTATCCAGAAGAAACTCAACTGTTCCTGCATTTTCATAGTTAACAGCCTTAGCCACTGCCACTGCAGTATCTCCCATTCTCTTTCTTAATTCATCATTCAACGCAGGAGAGGGTGATTCCTCAACTAACTTCTGGTGATTTCTTTGTATTGAACAATCTCTTTCACCAAGATGAATTGTATTTCCATATTTATCAGCTAATATCTGGAACTCTATATGTCTTGGCTTTTCTATATATTTTTCTATATACATTGTGCCATCAGCAAAGCCATTCACAGCTTCTCTCTGTGCGTTATCGAATTCCCTTTTAAAATCTTCTTTTGTATATACAACACGCATCCCCTTGCCACCGCCGCCAAGTGCAGCTTTAACCATAACAGGATAACCTATATTGTCTGCAAGCTCTTTTCCTCTTTCCGCATCCATAACTGGTTCTTTGGTTCCTGGAATAACTGGAATACCTGCTGATATCATTGTATTTCTTGCTTCCTGTTTATTACCTGTTTTCTCTATGATATCTGAATCTGGACCTATAAATGTGATGTTACATTTTTCACATAATGATGCAAACTTACTGTTTTCAGAAAGAAATCCAAAGCCTGGATGTATTGCATCTGCATGTGTAGCTACTGTTGCACTCAATATTCTTTCCATATTAAGGTAACTATCCTTAGCTGCTGCCTTTCCTATACATACACTCTCATCAGCCAGCTGCGTATGAAGTGCTTCCTTATCCGCCTCAGAATATACTGCAACTGTCT
>FR886175.1:0-42293 GCA_000436475.1 Eubacterium sp. CAG:248 | reverse complement strand
CAGGCTCTTATTATTCTAACAGCTATTTCGCCTCTGTTCGCTATCAATATCTTATTAAACACAGCTTCATCTCCTTATAATCATTCCATAATCCACATATTATATTTATAACATCAGACGGATTAACCTACCATAAATGTAAGCTCTGCTGTAAGTGCAACCTCGCCATCTACCGTCGCAACAGCCTTTCCCACGCCAACTGGTCCTTTTTTCTTTATAATCTCACATTCCATCTTAAGTTTATCACCAGGAACTACTTTTCTTTTAAATCTTGCATTATTAACTGCACCAAAATATGCTGTTTTACCTTTGTTTTCTTCCAGCGAAAGTATCGCAACAGCGCCTACCTGTGCGCATGCCTCTATCTGAAGGACCCCCGGCATAACAGGCTCAGCTGGAAAATGTCCTGCAAAATAAGGCTCATCATATGTAATACACTTATATCCTGTTGCCTTTATTCCAGGCTCAAGTTCATCTATCGTATCCACAAGCAGAAAAGGATGTCTGTGTGGTATAATATCCATTATTTCCTTTGTTGTAAGCATACTTAACTCCTTATATTAAATAATCGAATTTCATATATATAATGTCGGTATCAAAAACCCATGCCTTTGATACCGACGTATTGTCAGACTGGTTTTATAACAAACATAGGCTGTCCATATTCAACCATCTGTTCATTATCTACAAGAATATCAGTAACCACACCATCATAATCACTTTCAATCTCATTCATAAGCTTCATTGCTTCTACTATACCGATTACCTGACCTTTTTTAACCCTGTCACCTATTGCTACATATGCATCAGCTTCCGGAGATGCTGAACTGTAAAATACACCTACAAGTGGTGAATTAACAGTAAGCACATTATCATCAGAAGTTTTAATGTCCGATTTATTCAATCCTGATTCATTGCCGTTATCGCTATTAACTATATCATCAGCACCGGCAGTTTCTTTAACAGCTGCCCTGTCACTTCTGTCAGCGCCAAGCGAAAGCTTAGTGTCGCCATCTTCCATGCTAAAGCTTGTAAGTGAAGATTCTGATACAGCATTAATGAGCTTTATTACATTTTCTAATTCCATATATTATCTCCATTTCTTCATGACCTTTTATTCATATTCTGGTATTCCATATATCTCACCAGCAATCTACTTATGTACTTTAAGCGTTCATCATATTATGAATACTTTCTTACTATAAGAGTTGCATTATGTCCACCAAAACCAAGAGAATTCGTCATGACTACATCAACGTCCTTTTCGATTCCTTCATCCTTGACATAATTAAGATCCATTTCTTCCTCTGTTTCTGATAGTCCTACATTTGGATGTATATAACCATCCTGGATTGACTTGACACAGGCTATGAACTCAACTGCGCCCGCTGCACCAAGCAGATGTCCAACCATGGATTTTGTTGAACTTACAGGCACATTGTAAGCTGCATCCTTAAGTGCCAGCTTGATCGCCCTTGTCTCAAAAAGATCATTATGATGGGTACTTGTTCCATGTGCATTTATATAATCGATATCATCTGGTTTTACTTCTGCTTCCTTCATGGCACTTGTCATAGCATATGCAGCTCCACTTCCATCCTCCATAGGTGATGTTATATGGTATGCATCAGAAGAACAGCCATAGCCTGTGATCTCTGCATATATATGCGCTCCTCTCTTTAAAGCATGCTCCAGTTCTTCAAGTACAACCACACCTGCTCCTTCACCCATGACAAAGCCATTTCTTTCTTTGTCAAATGGGATAGAGGCTCTCTTAGGGTCTGTAGATGTTGAAAGTGCTGTAAGCGCAGCAAAACCACCGATTCCAATAGGAGATATAGAACTTTCAGTTCCACCTGCAAACATAACATCTGCTTCTCCATGCTGTATGCTTCTATAGCCTTCACCTATAGAGTTAGTTCCAGTAGCACATGCTGTAACAACATTTATATTCTTACCCTTTAAACCTAGCTGTATTGATACATTGCCAGCTGCCATGTTAGTTATCATAAGAGGTACAAGAAGCGGATTAATCCTAGATGGACCCTTTTCAAGAAGCTTCTTGTGATTGCTTTCCATAGCTTCAAGGCTTCCAACACCAGAGCCTACTGATACACCAACACGGAAAGCATCCTCTTTAGCCATATCAAGCCCCGAATCCTTCATAGCCTCATGCGCGGCCGCAACAGCATACTGGCTGAACTTTTCCATCCTTTTGGCTGCCTTGAAATCCATATAATTCTTAGCATCAAAATCCTTTACCTCTGCTGCAAGCTTAACCTTATAATCTGTTGTATCAAATCTTGTTATATTATCTATTCCAACTGTATTCTCTTTAACAGAATTCCAGAATTCATCCACACTTAAACCTATAGGTGTTATTGCACCCATACCTGTAACAACTACTCTTCTCATCAGATATTCATACCTCCATCTACTGATATCACCTGTCCTGTTATGTATGCTGCTTCATCTGATGCCAGAAATGCTACAGCATTGCTTATATCATCCACGCTTCCCATTCTTGAAAGAGGAATCATATCAAGTACTGACTTCTTCTGTTCATCAGATAAAACCTTTGTCATATCTGTATCAATATATCCAGGTGCAACTGCATTAACAGTTATTCCTCGCGATGCAAGCTCCTTTGCCGCAGATTTGGTAATACCTATCACACCTGCTTTAGAAGCACTGTAATTAACCTGTCCTGCATTACCAGCTATGCCTACAACTGATGACATATTGATTATTCTTCCGCTTCTTTGCTTTAACATGTATCTGCTTACGTGTCTTATGCAGTTAAATGTTCCCTTAAGATTAACATCTATAACTCTGTCAAAATCTTCCTCTTTCATTCTCATGATAAGACCATCTTTTGTTATACCTGCATTATTTATAAGAATGTCTATTCTCTTATATTTATCCATTATATATGTAATCATTTTTTCAGTTTCTTCATACGAATCAACCTGACACTTGTATTTTTCTGCCTTTCCGTTGGCAGCCAGAATATTTTCAACTGTTCTATCTGCTGCCTCATCATTACCACTGTAATTAACAATAACCACAGCCCCCTCTTTGGCAAAACGGGCAGCTATAGCAGCTCCTATTCCTCTGCTAGCTCCGGTTACAAGCACTATCTTGTTTTCATATCTTTTTATACAATTATCCATACACATAACACACTGCCTTTCATCGATACAATATTGCTAAAGCCTTACCAATATCTTGTCTGCATTTATTGCCTGTTATTTTATAACTACTTCCTTTTCCATGCTCTTAGCTATCTTTTTAACAAAGCCAGATAAAGTCTTTCCTGGTCCCACCTCAACAAATGTATCATAACCATCGGCTATCATTTTTCTGACTGACTGTTCAAAACGTACTGAACTATATACCTGCTTTGAAAGAAGTTCTTTTATATATCCACTGGATGTATTCTCATCCACATACTCAGCTGTACAGTTTGCCACATAAGGATACTTCACTTTATCAAAAGTAACTTTTTCAAGATCCTTCATAAGCTTATCACCTGCGCCCTTAAGAAGCTTTGAATGAAACGGTCCACTTACATTAAGAAGGAGTGTTCTTCTTGCTCCTGCTTCCTTAAGCACTTCCATAGCCTCCTGTACACATTCCTTTTTACCTGATATTACTATCTGGCCAGGGCAGTTGTAATTAGCTGCGGAAACTGTATCAGGATACATATCATTATCAGACTCTGTGTTCCCACTTTTATCCTTGTTATATTTAGCAAGTACACTGTCAACCTCATCTGATGTAAGCCCGATAACTGCAGCCATGGCGCCTATACCAGCCGGAACCTCCTGTTCCATATATATTCCACGGTTTCTTACAAGTCTTACACCATCTTCATAAGATAGCGCACCACTTGCAGTAAGTGCACTATATTCACCTAATGAAAGTCCAATAGCTGCATCATACGTAAGGCCCTGCTCAACCATATCAGCAAGCTGGGCGATTTCTGTTACATATAACGCAATCTGTGTATACTCGGTTTTATCAAGAAGATCATTTTCTTCAAATATTAAATGCTCCATATTGATACCTGTCAGTTCACCAGCCTTCTTAAAGCACTTTACTGATGAAGTGCAGCTATTATAGCTTTCTCTTCCCATTCCAGTACGCTGGCTTCCCTGTCCTGGAAACATTACAACTGTTTTTCCCATACCTTTTAAATCCTCATTTCCATACACTGTTTTATGCCAGCTTATTATGTGAATTATATACCTCAGAGACTTCCTTCATAAGCTCCTTAATAATCTCTTCACATGTCTGTTCCTTACTCACAAGACCTGCTATCTGACCTGCCATTACAGTTCCCTGCTTGACATCACCATCCACAACAGCCTTTCTTAGTGTTCCAAGAGTAAGTCTTTCAAGCTTTTCAAACTCAACGCCTTCTTTTTCCATATCAAGATACTCTCTTGTCATGCTGTTTCTAAGTGACCTTACTGGATGACCTGTACTTCTGCCAGTTACTACTGAATCTATATCCTTGGCAGCTATAACTCTGTCCTTATAATTCTGATGGACATTTGACTCCTTAGCCACAACGAATCTTGTTCCCATCTGTACAGCCTCTGCACCAAGCATAAATGCCGCACATACACCTCTGCCATCACCTATTCCGCCAGCTGCTATAACAGGAATATTAACTGCATCAACAACCTGTGGTACAAGTGTCATGGTCGTTTCCTCGCCGATATGTCCACCTGATTCCATGCCCTCTGCTACAACTGCATCTGCTCCGGCACGTTCCATCATTCTTGCAAGTGCAACTGATGCCACAACAGGAATAACCCTTATTCCAGCTTCCTTCCAGGCCTTCATATATTTGCTTGGATTGCCTGCACCTGTTGTTACTGCTTCTATATGCTCATCAATAACAAGCTGTGCTATCTCATCTGCATAATCACTTAAAAGCATAATATTAACACCAACTGGCTTATCTGTTATCTTTCTTGCAATATGTATCTGTTCTTTAACCCATTCTGCCGGCGCATTAGCTGCTCCAATAAATCCCATTCCACCGGCTTTGCTGACGTGGGCTGCCAGATTAGCATCTGCAACCCATGCCATACCGCCCTGTATAACAGGATATTCTATATTAAGAAGCTCTGTTACACGAGTTTTCATAACTTATCTTCCTTCCTGACATTTATAACTATTTCTGGTTAGCCTCGATATAATCAACAACATCCTGTACTGTAAGAATCTTTTCAAGCTCCTCAGATGGAATAGTTACTGAACACTCATCCTCAAGTGACATAACAAGTTCAAAAAGATCAAGTGAATCTGCCTTAAGATCTTCCTTGAAATTAGACTCAGGCTTAATAACTGCCTCATCTATACCTAACTGTGCTGCAACTAATTCTCTTACTTTTTCAAACATAATGTTAAATCTCCTTAATTCTTATTATTTTTTATTATATGTTGTCGGGGTCAAAAGCCCACAACTTTGATATCTATGGCAAAGCTTTTGCCATAAACATCTTATATATGTTAAAATGCCGCTTATCCGGCTGCCTGATATCTTTTAGTAAGCAGTCTGCAAATATCTATATAATAAGCTTAGCATCTTTAACCGTGCTACCATACAAGCAGAATACTTCCCCAGCTTAATCCTGCACCAAAACCGGCAAGTACAAGCTTCTCTCCCTGTTTTAAGCTTCCATTCCTGTTTAACTCATCAAGCAGAATAGGAATGCTTGCTGATGATGTATTTCCATATTCATTCAGATTGACTGGAAACTTATCTTTATCAGCCTTAAGTCTTTTAGCTACACTCTCTATAATACGTACATTAGCCTGATGCAATATGAACTTATCAACTTCATTAATATCCATATTATTATTATGTAAAAGTGTTTCTATAGCTGTAGGAACACTCTTTACGGCGAATTTAAACACTTCCTGTCCATCCATATGTATAAATATATCTGTGCTGCATGAATCAGAAAATCTTCTGCCACCTGTTAAAACAGATGCACCTGTTCCATCATTGTAGATATTGCTGTCAATAATTCCTCTTTCATGACCAACTAAGGCACCTGTAACATCTTCTGTGTTGTTATCAACTGCTTTAAGAACCACTGCACCAGCACCATCTCCAAAAAGCACACACACACTTCTGTCTTTCCAGTTAACTATTTCTGACATTTTTTCTGAACCAATAACAAGTGCATATTTATACGAACCTGCCTTTAACATTGAAGCTGCAATATCCAGGGCTGTAATAAAACCTGAACATGCTGCACTTACATCAAAACACATAGCATTTACTGCTTTAAGCTTTGCCTGTACAAGTGATGCCTGATTAGGAAAAGCATAATCAGGAGTTGACGTTGCAACTATAATCAGACCAATCTTAGAAGCTTCAATACGTGCATCCTCTACTGCATTTCTTGCAGCGTTATATGCCATATCAGCATTATCCATATCTTTTGCTATATGTCTGTTACATATACCAGTTCTTGTCCTTATCCACTCATCACTCGTATCTACCATTTCTGACAGATTATCGTTAGTCAATATATCTGGTGGAACATAGCTTCCTGTTCCTATGATTCTTGTTCTTATCATACTTTTTTGTCCTTATTTATTTGACTTACTAACAATTTGATTATCTTACTTTGATTTTCAAACATTATTTTTATACTACAAAACTTATGTGTTTGTCAAGGTTATTTTGATATTCAAATTATTAAAATATACTAAAGCAATAAAAAAAGACCTGAAACAGATTATTACATCTGCTTCAGATCCTTTTTAACTTTTAGTTTAACTTCTTTATCCGGCGTGAGCGATTCACATATCTTTCGTACCGCCTTCTGATATGACAACTTATCTAACTTTAAGCAGTCGGTATCTGTAAGATATTCCCACGTTCTTTTTGGAAATGTAACAAAACATTCCGCAAGAAGCCAGCCTGCTGCCATCTGTGTATAATATCCATAGGCCGAAAAATCCCTGTTTACAAGTGAAAATATATCATCAAGATATAAACCATTAGCACAATTTATTTCATCTGTGCTTTCTATATCTTTAATAGTAACCTTTTTCATTCTCGGTCTTTTCATGCCATGCATATCAACCTTTAAATAGTGGTCTAACAGCATTATAAGCCCTACTCTTGCCCTGTATTCATCAAACGATTCTATACATTCCTTTATGTATGGCAGAAACTCGTCCCGAAACATATCCATAACCCTGAATTCTACACAGAAGCTGTCGTTTACAGCCCAGTTGTTCACAAGAGGAACGAATGTGTTGAAGTCTTTTAAAGCCTTCTTAAAGTCTTTCTCCTTCGCTGTTCCCATTCCTATTATGTAGCTTCTAAGCAGTGTTTCTTCCTGATAAATATCCGGTTCACTAAGCAGCTGCCGGAAATCCTTATTCTCCTTTATCAGCTGTTTTGCATATTGCTTTAATACCGGTTGTCTTATTCCTATTATATTATCGCAGCCAGGAATAAGTGAGGATGTAAATGCTGCATATTCTCCTTTATCAGTCATCCCCAGAAGTTCATTTCTTATATATTCCAGCATTATTCATAAAGAGGATACTTGTCTGTAAGTTCCTTAACCATAGCCATAGCCTTAGCCTGATTAGCATCAACGTCATCTACAAGTAAAGCAATAGCTTCTGCTACTACATCCATATCTGCTGTGTTGAAGCCTCTTGTTGTAACTGCTGCTGTACCAAGTCTGATACCACTTGTTACGAAAGGTGAAGCTGGATCGTTAGGGATAGTGTTCTTGTTGCATGTAATGTTAGCTGCATCAAGAAGCTTTTCTACTTCCTTACCAGTCTTATTCTTGCTTAAAAGGTTAACAAGCATAAGGTGATTATCTGTACCACCAGATACGATATCAAAACCTCTGTTCATAAGTCCTGTACAAAGAGCCTGTGCATTATCAACAATGTTCTTAGCATAAGTCTTAAAGCTTGGGTCAAGTGCTTCCTTTAAGCATACTGCCTTACCAGCAATAACATGCATAAGTGGACCTCCCTGGATTCCTGGGAATACAGCCTTGTTAAACTTAAACTTTTCAGCAGCTTCTGCTGATGAAAGAATCATACCACCTCTTGGTCCTCTTAATGTTTTATGAGTTGTAGTTGTAACTACATCAGCATAAGGGATAGGGCTTGGATGCTCTCCACCTGCTACAAGACCAGCAATATGAGCCATATCTACCATAAGATAAGCACCAACTTCATCAGCTATCTCTCTGAACTTCTTAAAATCAATAACTCTTGCATATGCAGATGCACCAGCAATGATCATCTTTGGCTTACATTCCTTAGCAATTCTTAATACTTCATCATAATCTATAAAGCCTTCAGCTGTAACTCCATAAGGAACTATATTAAAATATTTACCAGAGATATTAACTGGTGAACCATGTGAAAGGTGTCCACCACAGTCAAGGCTCATACCCATAACAGTATCACCTGGTTCTACCATAGCAAAGAATGCTGCAAGGTTAGCCTGTGCACCTGAATGTGGCTGAACATTGGCATATTCACAACCAAATAACTTCTTAGCTCTCTCAATTGCAAGTGTTTCAACAACATCTACATATTCGCAGCCACCATAATATCTCTTTCCAGGATATCCTTCTGCATACTTGTTAGTAAGAGGGCTTCCCATAGCTGCCATAACAGCTTTACTTACAAGGTTCTCTGAAGCTATTAATTCAATATGGCTTCTCTGTCTTGCTAACTCATCATCCATAGCTTTAGCTAATTCTGGATCATAGTTCAATACTTCATCAAATGAATACATATTACAACCTCCATTTTCTATAGTTGTAGTTATACAACCTGTTTGACTATTAATTTTATAGATTATTTATCAATAAGTCAATGTATAATTATACATTTGTACAATAATTAAGTTATTTAATACTATCTTCATTAGAATATCCGCCTTAGAAAGTTATATAAGCCATTATTCCATACACCTGCCTCGTGTCCGCCGTGTCTGTAATAGAATATATGGTCAATTGAATGTTCTGTCATATATCTTGAATAATTCTCTGATGATACCCTGCAATATGGATCTTCATCACCTGTTACTATAAGTGTAAGAAGTGGTGCTTCCCCGCCTTCCTTAACAAGCTCAGAAAGAAGATATCCCCTGTTGCCATATAATGTTTCACCGCTTCCTGTATTAACAACTCCTCCAACAGGCTCAAATGCACCTACATACCCAAATATATCAGGGTGTGCAAAGCATAAATAAAGAGCTTCCCGTCCACCTAATGAATATCCCGCAATTCCTGTGTATTCCCTGCCTATCTTAGTTGAATAATGCGAATTAATATATGGAATAAGAGCATTAATCACATCATTTTCACAGGCATCATATCTTGCAGTTAAATCCGAAAATCCATAATCAGATTCCTGCTTTCCGTCAACATCCGTAAATACAGTAAAGCTTACTAATATCATATCGTTGCGGTTGTATTCATACACAATATTCTGTGCTGTTGGTCTTGCACCAAGAACCCTGTAATCTTCATATGTTCCACTCATTCCGTGAAGAAGATATACTACAGGATAGCTTTTACTCTTATCATATCCATATGGAAGATACACATTGGCATTTCTTGTAGCATTAGTAGTTGGAGAATAATATTCTATCTTCTCAATCTCACCATAATTGCCGCCAAGATGTTCTGAATTAAACGCTTCTGGTTCTTCATAATTAGTATCATTCTTATCATAAGAGAACAACATTACCGGATAATCGTGATTAATTCCAGCTTCGTCTGTTGTACTATTATTTTCATTAACACTGTCACCATTAGTATTTTGGTTGCCACAACTTGTTAACAACAGGCTTGCTGATAATGCAAATGCCATTATAAGTGCCTCTGTTTTTCTAATATTATTTCCTCTCATAATTAGTCACCTCATATAATTATTAATTAAACCTGATTATTAACTCTACATTTTGATAATAGCATTTAGAGTTAACTTCAAGTCAAGCATAAAATATTCCTATATAAATAAAATATATGAAGCACCTTCTCACACTAAGCACTGTCGCTTGCGACAACCTACATCTTCGTGCAAGTGTGCATCATCGGCACATAGCACCTTTTATGTATAGGAAATTCTATCGAAATTCCCTATTACATAAAAAAACAACAGCTGTCTTTTATAAATAATGCAGACATAAAATGTCATTTGCACTCCTTATAATAAACATACTGTTGTCTTATAAATATTAATAACCCTGCAAAACCATCCTGATTATATTATTAATTACAACTTATAATAATCAACTGCTAGTCTTGCAATACATTGTAATCTGCTTAATCTCTTACAATCCATTTAGTTATCTACTGAACTCTTTAAATCCTCTGCAAGAAGATATATGTTATGTAATATATTCTTACAGTTCTTCATACTTTCAACTGTTGTGTCAGATACTTTTAGGCCTTCAGTTGAAGCAGCTGCTACCTCTTCTCCTGTTGCTGATAAATGTGAAATATTATCAGAAATAACAGAAGTTGAATCCAGTATCTTGTTAATGCTCTGCTCTGCAGAATCTATATTGTTCATAAGATTGTCAACTGTTTTTCCTACGTCCTCAAAAGTCACTCTTGTATTATCAATAAGTTCATTCTGCTTATTAACTGACTCAACTGACGCTTTTATGCTCTCATTAGCTTTCTTCGTATCTTCATAAAGATTATTGATTATATCTGTTATGCTTGAAGATGCATTCTTAGTCTGTTCTGAGAGCTGTCTTATCTCTTCGGCTACTACTGCGAAGCCCTTTCCGGCTTCTCCTGCTCTTGCTGCTTCTATTGAAGCATTTAATGCAAGAAGGTTAGTCTGGCTTGAAATCTCTACGATAGAACCAATAAATCCCTGTACATCATCAACCTTTTCTGTAAGACTGTTAATCACATCTACGATTATATTGCTTGCATCATGTACATTCTGTGCCTGTTCCTTAAGTTCAACTACTATAGCCTTACTATCATTAACAGTCTCATCTGTTCTGTGTGAAGCCTCAACCATCTCGCTTATCTCTTTTTCAGCAATATCAGTGTTTTCTTGAATCTCTGCACACATAGTGGCCTGTCTTTGTATGGCTTCTGCTGTGCTTTCTGTGCTTTCTGCTATATCTTTCATTGAATTGTGGTTTATATCTATGCTCTTTTCTAACTCATCAAGCATATCCATAGCCTGTCCGAAATGTCTGGTTATATTATCAGCTACAGCAACCATCTTCTCGTTATTCTCTTTCTGTATAACTGCTGCTGCCTCTATCTTATTCATATTCTCTGCAAAAAACTGCTTAAGCAGCTTTGTTACACTAAGAGATATACATGTAACAATAACCAATACTAATATAGCAAGAACCCTGCTTGCCATAGCCACTCCATTATACATATTATAATCCATAATAAGTCTTATGACATTACCAGCTATCGCAACGCCATCAGCCCACAATATTAGTTTTTCATTAAGATATACCATCGAAGCCATAATCAAAGGAAGTACATATGTCCATACACCATCAGTTGAATTAAGCAGTATAAGAACAACATATCCAAATGCCATTGATACCGCAATCGTTAATTCACACACTCTGGTCTTCTTCCTTAAAATATAAGCAGCTACTGATACAATAATTACCGCAAGTGCCACAACAAACTGTATTAAAATCTTTCCTTTGTTATGTCCGTCACCCACTCCTAATGCTGCCATCAGGGTCAGCGCAATATAACCAAATACTATGAGAACTGTAAATAAAACAGTCCTGTTTGCCCTTATATACTGATTCTCTGTCATAATTTTTCTCCAGTCTTTTGTTATAGTTTTGCAAAGATTTATAAAAAAAGTATATACCCATGATTATTCAAATGCAATATTTTTGCTAAAAAAAAGCTGATAAAGCCATTATTTTCATCCAGATTTCACAAAGTATTGTCTAAAAATATAGTTAAAAAAAGCATTTGAAAATATCCATTAAATACTTTCAAATGCTCTTAAAATATTATTCCTGTTCTGACTCTGTAATGCTGATAGATAAATCTTCAAGCTGTTTTGCATCAACAACATCCGGTGCATTAGTAAGAAGACATGTAGCATCCTTAACCTTAGGGAAAGCTATAACGTCCCTTATTGAATCTCTCTTAGCCATAAGCATAACAAGTCTGTCAAGACCATATGCAAGTCCTGCGTGTGGTGGTACTCCATACTTGAATGCATCAAGTAAGAAGCCAAACTTCTCGTTAGCAACTTCATCTGTAAGACCAAGTGCCTTAAACATTCTTGACTGTACATCAGCCTGATGGATTCTTACTGAACCACCACCTATCTCTGTACCGTTAAGTACAATATCATAAGCCTTGGCACGTACTGAACCTGGGTCTGACTCAAGCTTATCAAGATCCTCATCCATAGGCATAGTAAATGGATGATGCATAGCTACGAATCTCTCTTCTTCATCTGACCACTCAAACTGTGGGAATTCTGTTACCCAAAGGAACTTATAATCACTCTTGTCAAGAAGTCCCATCTGTCCTGCAAGCTCAACTCTTAATGCACCGAGTACATTCCATACAATCTTGTTTCTGTCAGCTGCAAAAAGTAAAAGATCTCCTGGCTTACCTTCCATAGCCTCAACAAGCGCATTCATCTCATCCTCTGTCATAAACTTAGAGAATGAAGACTTAAGTGAACCATCTTCATGGATAGCTATATAGGCAAGGCCCTTTGCTCCATAACCCTTAGCGAAATCAACAAGTGCATCTATCTTCTTACGAGGCATATTTCCCTGACCTTCAGCGTTAATACCACGTACAGAACCACCATTCTCAATAGCTCCTGTAAACACGCTGAAGCCACAGTTCTTAACTATATCTGTAACATTCTTAAGCTCCATACCAAATCTTAAGTCTGGCTTATCAGAACCGAATCTATCCATAGCCTCCTGCCATGTCATACGCTGGATAGGAAGCTTAACATCAACATCTAACACTTCCTTAAAAAGATAAGCTAAAAGTCTTTCATTAACATCGATCACATCATCAACATCAACAAATGACAGCTCCATATCAATCTGTGTAAACTCTGGCTGTCTGTCAGCTCTTAAGTCCTCATCCCTGAAGCATCTTGCTATCTGCATATATCTGTCATAGCCAGAACACATAAGCATCTGCTTAAAAAGCTGTGGTGACTGTGGCAGAGCATAGAACTTACCTGGATGAATACGGCTTGGTACAAGGTAATCTCTTGCTCCCTCCGGAGTTGACTTAGTAAGCATAGGTGTTTCGATTTCAAGGAAGCCTTCCTTTGCAAGAAATGCTCTTGTCAGAGTTGCCACCTTACTTCTCATGATAATATTAGACTGTATATCAGGTCTTCTTAAATCAAGACATCTGTACTTAAGTCTGATATCCTCCTTAGTATTTATACCATCCTCGATAGGAAATGGAGGTGTTTCTGACTCTGAAAGGATTCTTAAAGATTCTGCTGCTATCTCAATATCACCAGTCTTAAGATTCTCATTAACTGCACCGCTTCTTTTAACGACCTTACCAACTACTGCTATAACGAATTCATTTCTTAATGTATAAGCTTTATCAAAGCCTTCCTTACCAACTATATTCTCATCAAAAAGTATCTGTAGGATGCCGCTTCTATCTCTTAAATCAACGAATATAAGCGAACCAAGATTACGTCTCTTAGCCACCCAACCCATAACTGTAACTGTGCTTCCTATGTCAGCACCTGACACCTCTGTGCATCTGTGTGTTCTTTTTAAGCCAACCATTGACTCTGCCATTGTTAATTACCTCATTCCTGTAAATATTTGATTAAAACAAACTCTGATAAATAAACCATATGGATGCCATATAATCAGATCATTCTAAATATCAAGTATATCACTTATATCCAGGTCATCAATATCAATTCTGCTGTTTTTTATAAGTTCAAGCGTTGATTCCTCATGAATAAGTCTCTGAAATAATATAAAGACCTTCATATCAAGATTCTTCACCTCATCAATCATAATAGAAACAGCTGTATCTATATCAAATGCTTTTCTATAAGGTCTGTCTGATATAAGAGCTGCGAATTCATCTGTAACCTTAAGAATCCTTGCTCCTATCGGTATATCCTCACCCACAAGTCCATTAGGATATCCGCTTCCATCGTAGCACTCATGGTGTGAAAGTACAACCTCCATAATATTATCTGAATAATCATACTTTTTCAATACATCATAGCTGATCTTTGAATGCATGCTCATATACTTTTTTTCTTCTTCTGGAAGACTCTCATTCGTTCTTCCATAAAGATACTCTGAAAGCTTAAGCTTTCCAATATCATGCACCATAGCTGCCACTTTTAGTTCGTATGCCTCAGCTTCTGACATACCATACTCCTTAGCCAGGGCATATGTCAGATTAGCAACAAGCACTCCATGCTTAATACCACTTTTGAAATCATTGACTACGTAGTCAATAAGTTCATTATTCATCTCTTTTTCCATATTAAACTTAACCAATGTATACTTTTATTCCAGACAAAGAATTTAAACAATATATTTGTCTGAACAATATTTAATTATATTTTTCCAGGTCAGAATTGTCAATCTCATAATAAGCTATTTTCATGCTTTTGTACCTACGCTGATATACTCTTACCTGTATATAACTGGTAATATCTTCCTTTTTCCTCCATCAGCTGTTCATGTGTTCCTCTTTCTATTATTCTGCCCTGTTCCATAACCATGATACAGTCTGCGTTACGAACTGTAGAAAGTCTGTGTGCTATAACAAAAGAGGTTCTTCCTGACATAAGCGCATCCATTCCCTTCTGTACAAGTTTTTCAGTTCTTGTATCAATAGAAGATGTTGCCTCATCAAGAATAAGTACCGGTGGGTCAGCTACTGCAGCACGTGCTATGGCTAAAAGCTGTCTTTGTCCCTGGCTTAGGTTAGCACCACCACTATGAAGCACTGTGTTATAACCTTCAGGCAGACGTCTTATGAAGCCATCTGCATTGGCAAGTCTTGCTGCTGCTATACACTCCTCATCAGTTGCATCCAGACGGCCATAACGGATATTTTCCATAATAGTTTCTGTGAACAGATTCGTATCTTGAAGCACTATACCAAGGCTTCGTCTTAAATCATCCTTTTTAATATGATTGATATTGATACCATCATATCTTATCTTACCATCCTGTATATCATAGAATCTGTTAATAAGATTCGTAATCGTAGTTTTACCAGCACCTGTGCTTCCTACAAATGCTATCTTCTGACCTGGAGTTGCATACATTCTGATATCATGAAGAACCATCTTGTCAAGATTATATCCAAAGTCTACACCATCAAATGTAACATCACCTTCAAGTCTTCTGTATTCTGCAGGCTTGCCATCCATAGCTGGTCTCTTCCATGCCCACATCATAGTACTTTCTTTAGTTTCTGTAAACTCTTTATCTGCATTATACTTTACATTTACAAGTTCAACCCGGCCTTCGTCTGTTTCAGGCTTCTCATCATATAACTCAAACACACGTCCGGCACCAGCCATAGCCATAACTATACTGCTTACCTGCTGGCTTATCTGTGTTACAGGCTGTGTAAAGCTCTTGTTAAGACTTAAAAATGCTACAAGAGTACCTATAGTCAGTCCCGAAAAATCACTGAGTGCTAATATACCACCAGCAATAGCGCATAAAACATAGCTTATGTTACCGATATTGCCATTAACAGGCATAGTAATGTTAGCAATCTTATTGGCGTTATTAGCGCTTGCACGGAGTGCATCATTAATCTTTCTGAACTGCTCTATACTTTCCTCTTCATGACAGAACACCTTTACAACCTTCTGTCCTTCCATCATTTCCTCAATATAAGCATTAACCTTACCTATATCCTTCTGCTGTTCAACGAAATATTTTCCGGAAAGTTCACTTAATCTGGATGTTACATACAACATAATAATAACCATGATAACAGATACTATAGTAAGTGGAATATCAAGCACTATCATACTTACAAATGTAGAAACAAGCGTTATGCATGAGTTGATAACCTGCGGTATACTCTGGCTTATAAGCTGTCTTAATGTATCGATATCGTTAGTATATACTGACATAATATCACCATGCGCATGTGTATCAAAATATCTTATAGGAAGTGATTCCATGTTAGTAAAAAGCTCAAATCTTAGCTTTTTTAAAGTACCCTGCCCAACATTTACCATGATCCTGTTGTATATATATGAACATAACACACCAACAAGAAGTACTGCTGAAAGCTTTATAATAGCAGCTGCAAGTGGAGCATAATCATGCACTGCTGACTGTGTAAGCGGAATAATATAGTTATCTACCAGCTTCTGGATGAAAAGAGTAGCTATAAGTGTTGTAAGTGATGAAACTATAATACATGCCACAACAGCTATACATGAAAACTTATAATTCTTTAAAACATATCCTAATAATCTTTTCATAACATGAAGTGCATTCTTTCCTTCTCTATCTTTCCTTTTATGCTTTCCATCACCTAGATTCATGTCTGATTTATTCAATATTTTATCAGAATTTCCAACATTTTTACTCATTATCTTCTCCTCCCTTCTTCTCATCAAAATCACCACCGCCCTGTGTCTGGACTTCATATATCTCACGATATACCTTGTTACTTTCTATAAGCTTCTCATGTGTATCAAAGCCACTGATCTCTCCGTTTTCAAGCACAAGTATTCTGTCTGCATCCTGGATACTTGATATTCTCTGGGATACTATAAGCTTAGTTGTTCCTGGAATCTTAGTTGCAAATGCCTGCTTTATCTTGGCATCTGTTGCTGTATCCACCGCACTTGTTGAATCATCAAGGATAAGAACCTTAGGATGCTTAAGAAGAGCTCTTGCTATACATAATCTTTGTCTCTGGCCACCAGAAACGTTGGTTCCACCCTGTTCTATCCATGTATCATACTTATCTGGCATACGCTCTATGAATTCATCTGCACATGCCTGCTTACATGCTTCTATACACTCTTCCTTTGTTGCGTTATCATCACCCCATCTTAAGTTATCAAGGATAGTTCCTGAGAATAACACATTTTTCTGGAGAACAACTGATACCTCATCTCGAAGAGTTTCTATATCATATTCTCTTACATCAACTCCACCAACACATACACTTCCGTCCTTAACATCATAAAGGCGGCTTATAAGGTTAACAAAACTTGACTTACCACAGCCAGTTCCACCGATGATACCTATAGTTTCACCCGACTTAATATGTATATCTATATCATGGAGTGTATCTGTTTCACTGTCTTTTTTATATACGAAATCTACATGATTAAAATCTATTCTTCCATCAGGAACTTCCATAACTGGAGCTTTTGGATTAGTTATATCTGCCTTTTCGTTAAGAACCTCAGCTATACGTCTTGCACTTGCAGCACTCATAGACACCATAACAAATACCATGGAAAGCATCATAAGTGACATCATCATGCTCATAACATACGAAAACATTGATGTAAGATTACCTGTTGTCATAGTTCCATCTGCTATAAAATGTGCCGCAAACCATGAAAGAGCAATAATACTTGCATATATGACAAACATCATAACCGGGCTGTTAAAGGCAAGCCATGATTCTGCCTTTACAAATGTATTATAAAGACTAGTTGCTGCCCTTTTGAACTTATCATTCTCATAATCTTCCCTGACAAATGCTTTAACTACACGTATACCAGAAATATTTTCCTGTACGCTCGCATTAAGATTATCATACTTTGCAAAACCTTCTGTGAATATAGGTGTTACCTTATATATAATAAAGAAAAGCACGAATCCAAGAAGTATAAGTGCCACTAAAAATATAGTACTCATAGTCGGGTTAATGATAAAACACATAACCATGCTGCATATCATCATAAGCGGTGCCCTTACAGCTATTCTAAGAAGCATCTGGTATGCATTCTGCACATTAGTAACATCTGTAGTCATACGTGTAATAAGACCTGCTGTACTATACTTATCAATATTAGAAAATGCGAAATTCTGTATATTGGTATATATTCCTTCTCTTAAGTTGCAGGCAAAGCCAGTTGATGCGCTAGCTGCATACTTTCCTGCCTGAACACCACAAAACAGACTGATAAAGGCAAGTACTATCATAACTCCTCCGTATATATATACGTTTTTCATATTGCCTGCCTGAATACCCTTATCTATAATGCTTGCTGTAACAAATGGTATAAGAATCTCCATAAGTACTTCAAATATAATATAGAAAGGAGCTTTAACTGAATCCTTCTTATACTGGCCTATATAAGCCGATAATGTTTTTATCATACATCAAACCTCATTTCTGCGCATATTATCATATATCTTTTGTAATAAGCGCCATAATTCTTCTTTTTCATCATCATCAAGACTGGATAAAAACCATTCTTCCTTCTTTACCATGTTCGCCCATGCATGCTTACATACACCACGTCCCTTGTCTGTAAGCTTTACATGCTTTACTCTTTTATCATCTGGTTCGTAAAAGCTTTCAATCATAGCCTTCTTTTCAAGTCTTGCAACTATTCCGGCTACTGTCGCCTGTGCCACACCAAAATGCTTCTCAAGTTCTTTAAGAGTTATGCTTTCGTTCTTAGTTTCACTGATGATTATAAGCATTTTTATCTGTGATGCTGTCATATCATCGCTCTTAAGTTCCTTGTTTGCACATGTTCCTAATATGTCATTAAGGCGTTTTATAAGCTCTCCACAATGAAGTTTATCTCTTACCACTTGCAACATCCTTTCTTAAATTAGAATATCAAATAAGAATATCAAAAAAGCTGCAGTCATTCTGCAGCTAAAGAACTTTATTATAATACGCTATTGATAGCGTGCTGTCAATAGTGTGCTGTTGAATATTACTTCTTTTTTACCAAACATCTTTTCTTAAAAAATGATATTCCATAACACATTATGTCATCATAGTCATCTTCATATTCTTTTGCATACATACGCTCATCTATCTGTTCCAATGCAATATCACATTCGCTTTCCAACTTATCTAAAGCTCTTGTATACTTAGCTTCAAAAACAGCCACACGTGCATTAATAATGTCATACACAACAACATCACTTCTTCCCTCAACGTGTTCCTTGTTGGAATCAACCATATATATTGTGTCATCTGTGTTGCTAAAAACCAACCTGCCAAATATATTAGCAGGAGTATCTACAAGTTCAATTGAAAGTATATCATCTTCAATTTATTTTAACTCATTAAAAATTTATCAAAAAAATCTTGGCTCTCCAACAACCCTTCATATAAGGCTGCTCGCCAATTATTTTTAGTCACTCTCCTCCGTTCTTCAATCCTGCATATCAAATCCTCTCTAACCAATTCCTCTCCACCTTTTTTATACAAATCTTTTGCCGTATCTCGATATTCAGAAAATTCCTCTCCACAATGAGCGACATATAACTTGTTCAATTGCAATTTTCTCAAATGATTTTTTGCTCTTTCATACTTTTCTTGTTCCCATGTATTTGGTTTTTCTGCATAAAAGCTAAATATTATTTCCTCATCAAATACTATTTTTACTTTTAACCATACTTCATCATTAAAATCATCATAATATGGATGTATAAATTCATTGTTCCTCGTTTCACTAATCTCCGATTTTTTATTTTTATTACAGTCTGCACAGCATGCAATAAGATTCACAGGAGTCAGTGCATATGTTGGATATTTTGTTTTTGGCAGATAATGATCTAACGTACTCACTATTCCCACGCCACAAAATGGGCATTTGCTATATTTAGGAATAGCTTTTATTTTGTCATAATACTTTCTTCCACCATCTGCCACAAATTTGTTATCATACAACCAAACCATATCATCTTTAGTTGCTCCACCCTCAATCATCGTATGAGTTTCTAATGTTCCCAATTGACCTTTTTCTGCAAGTTCATTATATTTTTCACTTTTTGATACAATGGTGGTTTTGCTTGCATTAATATGTGTTAAAATAGGTTGTTTTGTAAGATTCGCTGTACAGTCAGTAATTATAGATGCCACATCTATATCTGGTTTTTCTAATTTAATCATCTGCCTCCTCCTCTAACTGTTCTTTTTCATACATAAGAGAACGCAAAATTGCCTTACCTTCATTTCCTAATTTTCCATGAAAATAGTTCATTGCTCTTTTAAAGCTTGAATATTTTTCTACAGAATTTTGAATCATTGTATGAAATCCTGAATTAGTAACTTCATACCCAAAAATTTCGCTTGTAAGCACTCCCAAATTCTCACCAAACGTTTCTATTTCTGGTCTTTCTGCAATTAATTCTTCTCCTACTCTTCTTAATATCCAAACACAATCTTTAGGTACTTCTTGCACTATAACTGGTGAATGTGTAGCAATGACCCCTACTCCATTTCGATATGTAAGCAGACTCGACAATGCTCTAATTAATGCTGATACAAGCGGTGGATGTAAATGTTCTTCTGGTTCATCCATGATTACCAGTGTTTTTTCTTCTACTAGTTCAATCAACCTTACAATAATTAATAAAATGACCTTGTGTCCAGAACTTAGAGTTTTGAATCTTGGAATTATTTTTTCTATAAATGATTCTTTTAATATTCTTTTTCTATCTGCCCCAAGGCTCTCCGTACTGCATTCCGAAGGCAATTCATTTACGTTATCCTCACATTCTTCAGACCACTTTTTTATATTCAAATCAATAAAGGTATTGTCAGATTCCAAAATATCTATTATTTGTTTCCAAAGTTTCTTTTTATTTCCTTTTGATATTTCAAACAAGCTTCCTGCAAAATCTTTTGCTAGCATATCAATATTTTTAATTCCATCTTTAGTTGCCAATCCAATATATGAATATTGTACAATATCATCCTCTATATCAAAAAATCCGTCAAACGCACTAAATGAAACATAAACTATATTTGCAAATCCCTTTCCTCCCCAAGTTTGAAATTTCCCACGATTTTCTCCTGTTTCTTCTAATGCACTTATCATGTCCTTCAATAAAGTTGTTTTACCAACTCCATTCTTTCCGATTAACACATGTATATTTGATGGCGGCATTTTTTCATGTTCCACTTCAAATTCCAATTCAGTTACATTTTCATCAAAAACATCCACTTCACCATCTGGAAAGTAGCTAAATTTATATGGTGTTAACCATGCTCCTCCCATTGTCATTCTATGAAACTGATTTTTTATAACTCTAGAAGTATAATCTCTCATTAATGATGTTTGAACAACATCCAAGTTTTTTACTTTATCAAATAGTTCTAAATCAAATGCAATATCATTTAATGCAGAAAATATCTCTTCTCTTTGCTTATCCTCTGGAAAATTAGATTTTATTGAATCATAATAATCTTCACATGCTCCCAATGAAAAAAAATCTTTCGAGAGTGTGCTAAATTTTTCTGGCAGACGAGGGCTCCTTCCCTGTCCTTTTTGTCCAATTTTCACGCCTGACATTTTATGTTTAATCCCATTTTTATCAATATATTGTACCTTAAATAATGTTGAATATGTAAACCAATCATCCCAATTATTCAGAATCAAATATATAGTATCTTTGTTTTTGCAATCATTTACTGAAGATACAACTTCAAATCTCATTATCTTCTCCCTTATCATTTAGCATATGCCATACTAATCTCCTTGTAAATTTTAACTTATGATATATCTGAGAAATTCGTTCCCAAGCAGGCCCTTGCAAAAAACTGACCAAAGCCCCTTACCATAATTGCAAATTCACTTGCAACAATTTTATACTCATTGCTAGGCAGATTGTTTTCATTATCTATTACATACTCTTCTAACATTTTATTTAATCCGGTTGATTGTCTTAACTCCCTATACTTATTTTCGTTACTATAATGAAAATTTTTATTAATTTCAATCAAACGTAAACGTTCCAAATTTTCTAATGAAATCTGCGTAGGAATTATAGGAAAACTATCAATATCTGCAAACGCAAAACAATCTATAATCGGATATCCTGAAGCATCCATTTTTTCATATCGCAAACTTATACATGGCTTCACCAACTCTTTTACTAAATTCTGAAAAATAAGTGCATCATATGGTGACATTTGCTTGATAATTTCCACATATGTAGGATGTACATTATCTATAGTATCCGAATTCATCGCATGAGCCAATAATTCTGCATACATATTGCGTAAACTCTCATCATTCATACAATATGAAATTGCCTGTAAAGCAGGAACTCCTATATACATTGGAGGTGTAATGATATTTTCAACTGGAACATTCTTTAACTTCTTCTCCAACAATTTTCTAGTTTGTTCAATATTACTTTCTTTTTGCAAAACCCATTTTTCAAGTGGAGACAACGCAGCATGAACAGCTCTGATTAGTAATGCCGTTGTTTTATCTGCTTGATTAATCGTTTCGGTATCTTTTACTTTTCCAATTACTTCTGCCACTCCTAAATCAACTTTTACTTTTGCCATATTTCTCGCCTCACTAATAAAACAAAAACTGCCTAATAACAACACAAAATTTCTCAATGTTGTATTAGACAGAGCAAACCTTTAATTGCCCAACCTGTAAAGAAGTTCTACAAGTTACGGATATCTATATTTTGTTAAATTGTAACTTATTTTTTTACAATAATCAATTACATTTTTACCTTTTTCGCAAGTTGAAAATGAATTTTAAAATTTCCTCTGCTCTAGTTCTGTCACTTCTATATCCTATTCTTTAATAACATCATTACCTTTTAACTTAAATACCATTATATCTCCACTATCAAATTATGTTTATTGTAAAACTTTATATATTCTTAAAATAAGAATATCATATTTTTATTTACAATTCAATTCGATATTAACCATTTCTTCCATAATCACCTATTTCTTTTAAAAAAAATGCAAGCATTTTACGTGCACAGAAAACGGGAAGCCGCATAAGCACTGGCTTCTCGCTGATTTTACCTTATTCAAACTCGATTTTTGCAACTATATATTTTGTCTAATCAAGTGTTGTATCGCTATATTTTGTATAATTATTCTTAATATTCTATGTATTCTCCATAGTTTTAGAACTTTTTGCAAGAATTTTTCAACTGCAATCACTTCGGATCACTCTTTAAGCGTTTTTCTATGTACTCCCAGTATCCATCCTCTAAAATATGGAACGCACAGCTATTGTCGGTTAAAATCTGCTTGCGGTTTGTTGTAACCATCTCATATATTTTATTAGCCTTCTTCTGAATTCGATCTGCATTATTCATACAAAACTGATATTCTTTATTTAACAATAGCCTATATTTCTCATCCTCAACATCTTTGATTACCAGTTTTTCAATACATTCATCTGGAACAGGAACCATATAATTAAATCGTAAGGAGCCTTTCACTTCTTTTTCATCTCCCGGAACACGAATCAAAATATTCGCTTCCTGCTTCTTATCAAAAGAAGATACAGACACATAATAATTCATCCCATTTACTTGCATAACAGCACCAAATGCAAACTTATTACGGTCTGTATAACGAATATTAGGCACTTTCGTAACTCCTCTTTTTTTCTTTTCGTATCTCTGGAGAAATTTATTATACTCCTCATTTATGCGGTAAAAGTCCATTTGTATCCTCCATAGTGTAACAAAATAGGGAGATAAGATGCTTATCTCCCTAAAATTAACGATTCGCATTTTAAGCTACGAAGTACTTAAATTAAAGGTTCACATTCAAAGTAGTGAAGCACTTAAATTAAAGGTTTGCACTCAAAGTAGCAACGCACTTAAATTGAACAAATTTCTTTGCTCACTTATATTATATGCAGTTCTGATAAAAAAATCAATATAATTTTTCAAGAACACAAGAGCCAAAAGAAAAAACGTTACTGATATGTAGTGACGAAAGAACGAAAAAGTCTAATTTTAGGATTTTTGTAAGCATTTTGCAACAACATTTAAACATATTTGTTTAGCTTTTATCTTTCTTCTGCCGTTATTTTATCTCTGTTACATATATTATTGGGGCTTGCTGATTTTCTGTTGCCAATTTGTTGCCAGCTTATTGTAAATGGTGTAAATAAGTTTGACAACATTTATTTTTGAGAACACTGCATCATTTCTGGAAAGAAGGTACACACAATACTGATTCATGCTGATTCCTTCTCTCTGAGAATGCTCTGCCAGTGATCTGTGCAGGCTTCGTGGAATTCTTAATTTAAACTGTCCAGAATAGTCTTCCAGACTGTCTGGTTCATGAATCTCTACACCATCTTCTAATGCAGCTTCAATCCATGCTTTTTTGCATCCAGTGCATTTGCTACCGCACTCTCCACTGTCTCACCACAAGCAATGCAACCAGGCAAATCCGGATAAGAAACTACAAATCCGCCTTCATCTTTGTCTTCCACAATTTCCATACGATAGGACATTGCCATATAATCATTCAGCGTCTTCATCATTCTCCGCCTCGCTTTCTACAATCTGCCTTACCATTTCTACATATACTTTCTTGATTGGTTGGAGGCTTGATCCCGACCATTTATCTACTAAATAAACTTTGCCAATCTACTTTATTATATAGAACTCTGATTATGTACACTACATCATTTTGCATATGATAATAATTAAAAATGTTGTAGTTATCAAAGCGTGTCATTCGCAGCCTCAAACACCGCATGAAAATACTCCTCCTAAAAATATGTTGATTTATACTTAAAACTGACCATAGTTTTACATTCAGTTTACTTGATTCTGCCAGTAGTAATACTGGTCTTTGGATACGTTGTTAAGTTCCAGCCATTCAAGTATCTTCATACCACTTGAACGGCATTCTTTTATTATCGTAGCTCACTTTGTCAGATTGTGCTGTATTTCCAATTCTTTGGGTTTCAATAGTGATAACATCCTGTGAATTTGTATTAGTTGTACAATTCGTTAAAGTTGTATAAACTGGTTATCACGGTTATACCAAATTTGGAAATCTATTGGTAGGTACATGCGTTGAAGCATTTACCTGTGTCTTAATCCTTTGCAGCTATTATCATCCACAAAAAATGTAAGACATATTAGATAAATATGCCTTACATTTATATCAAAATGTTCTTTTTCTATAATATCTCAAATATTTAGAATAATTCCTGTCATAATCTCTTTCATAATCATCATCTAATACAATCTCTAAACATTTGTCATAAATATATTTTATTATCTTTTTCCAAATAGCTTTCATCATATCTTCACATCTTTCTCTGTAATTAGCATAAAAACGAAGCAATAATACCACAACCTACATTAAATATCAATGACATAGCAAATCTTATAACTATAGATTTTCCATCTTCCTTATCTTTTCTCCTAATTTGATCTTGTAAATTCATATCACCTTTAGTTATGTCAAATATAAAAATCTGACCATATTCTGATAATTTATCATATACACATTGAGCTATGTATTCAAAAAATTTTTTTTAAAAAAACAATATCACACCACTTGTAGATAAATATATTAATAAAATCCTGAATCCGTGAAGTTCATCCTTTAAGCGAACTAACATGTCAATAGCAAGTTGGTTTCATGATAAAAACATACTTCAATGTCTATTTTCAGTACAAATGTCGTGACTCCAAACGCTTATTGGACAAAAAAAGGTACACGAAATAAGCCTGCTATAAAATTGCTTTGTTACTTATGCGTTTGCGACAGCATATTTCTGGCAGATATCAGAAAAAATATGCCGCTAGGCGTTGCTTTTTCCGAGACCGATTATCAACTGGCGTGCATGCATGGTTATATGGCCTGCCAATATGATCAGGTTGCTTATAACTGTGCGTAAACGACGGCGTTTAACATCCCTCTTCTGACGGGGCGCCCGTCCTCCAATTGTGCCCTGACCGATCATACGGAGAATGTTATATGCGATCATCCACAATTCGAGTATAAGTGCATTGGTCGCGAACTTTCCGGATGGAAGCCGCTCCAAATCCATGTCAGTTTTTACCTCACTATGAAACTGCTCACATTCCCCATGGGCATGATACAGATTGATGATTTCCTCATCCGGGTCACCAAGGTTTGTACACCATGTTTCAACTTCAATATCGGGAACAAGGTTGAACTGACCATACTTATCTATGGTTCGTTCTATAATCTCGTATCCGGCACGGAATGTATACTCTGTATTGAACTGCTTACTGGTAATGGTTTTCCAGTCACTGCCTATATAGACGATTTTTCCGTCTCTTGGACTGGTTACATTCCGGCAGTACTGCTTTGCCATTTCAAACCAGTCATCTGTGCTTTCCCGGCGAAGGTTTCGCTTGATAATGAAAAAACAGTTTGCATCCATCAGAACAGCAACATTGTCGATGGAGTCATTTCCAGAATCAAGGCGGATCACATAATATTTTTAACATTACCTTTACACTATATATGAGCAAACGATGAAAAATACACAAAAATAAGTTATTTTTGTTTGTGACTTAGGTACATTTACAATAAATCACAAAATATTTTCTTTATAACACGGACAAAATTATATAACTTTTTAGATATGTTCATTTATAGCATTATACTTAACATATTATATCTCTCATTTATAAACTGAATAATGATATTTTATTGTATATATAATCAACTAATTTATAATGTACTTTGCTTAATATTTCTAATCTCATCTTATCAGAAGTAAAATGTTTCTGCATATGAAATAACACAATATATATAATAAAGATACAACCTGCCAATCAAAAAACAAAGCTATAATAACCCTCTTAACAAAAAGCCAAATAATACACAGCTAGCTGTCAAAAGAAACTTTAATTTTTTATTATTCATATTTTCTAAATTATACAATTGTGTATTTAATTTTTCATTTTCTTCTATTTGTTCGCTTATTTCCGTTTCCAATCCCCTAATCTTTTCACAATAAAATTCTTCCTTAATTGAACAATAAAATTGTATAAATTTACCCATATCATTTATATTAGTTAAATCATATTTATCTGTTACTAAATATCTATCACCTATAATTTCCTTCCCATCATTAATATATCGGCAATCTGAAACAGGCTTAACTACCATCAATTTACTTCCATATCTATTTTTAAATTCTTCATTAAAGCAACTTAAAACCATCTCATATGGCATAGCCCATAACCCACATAAATTATTCTCATCATATATAATATTACCATCTTCCAATTGTTTTTCATAATCAATCCATTTTACGTTATACAATATTCTCATCGGATCATTTAATGGAACTGTATTATAAAATTTATACCATTTAGCATTTTTATATTCACCACCTAATAAATAATACCTATCTTTATATTCTTTCAAATAAGTAAATAAACTTTTATCATATGAATTAATTTTATTTCTCATAAAATAAGTAGATGGTTCATTCGAATGACAATATAATAAATCACTAAATTTATATAAGCTTATATCATTAGTAAATAAAATCTTTACTAATTTATTTTTATAACGTATTACTACACTGCAAACATCCGCCTCAAACTCAAAACGACATCTTGATAATTGTTTTAATGCATTTTCAACAATTTCTGATTTGCTACATCTTACACTAGTTAATTTATCATTTAATAACTTATTAAAAAATATCTCTTCCATAAATTATAACCTCATCTATCACATTTTTTATTTTAATGCTATTAAACTTTCTAAACAACAAATAAATATTTTATACTAATCATTTCTTTATAATTTATATATAAATAATATATTTTATTGTAATCTATTTAACAAAATCTGTAAATAAAAATTGTACCACAAGATACCCGTCATTGCCTTGTAGTACAATTTCTAACACAACACTATACTAACATTGCTTACATAATATTATAAACGATTTTAAAATTAACATTAATTTATTTTCCAAACATACAGAATATCTCACACCTTCGTAACAATAATAACTCCAGTTTCCTCAACACTAACGACCTTCTCCCCTGCCTTCACAAAGAAACCGTCTCCTGCCCTGTAATCCATCTCATTCTCACCAACTGTTATTTTCCACAACCCTCAATAACAATTATACTTCTGAATGACATTGTATCCTCACTTATATTTATTCTGTCTGTTGCCGGTTTTGCAACTATATCACTGTTGCCATCATCATTATTACAAATATCCTTATCAAAACTATCATCTGTATACACAGACTTACCCAGTACATACTTATAACATTCAAAAATGCTTGCAGCTTACAAGAAACCTTGCACCTTCCGGCACATCGCTGTTAACACTCACAAATGGCTTGTACTTCTATCTTATTAAGTATCTCTGCTATTATGTTATTCTCTATACGTTCCCTTATATCTTCTACAAAATAAACTACTTTTATTTCAAATACTGTCCATTATAATATGGTTCATCTAAGTGTTTAATCATATCTATTAATTTATCAACATCAAATTCAACGCCTTCAATATTAGGAATCCAATCCTTTATATTTTCTTTTGTAATATACTTTGTCTTTTTACTCAATCCCCAACATGCGATTAATACTCCTTCATTTGATATATCATATATGTCTTTTTCATTCAAATCATTATATTGCATATCAAATGCATTTAATATTTTCGAAAATCTTATATCTTCTTTTCCAAGAAATGTATTCACATTATGAAAATACAAATATATTATCCAATCCCTAAAATGTTCCCTATTTGCAACTCTATATTTCACTTCATATTTATATAGACAATTTAAAAATATATAGGTATATATTACTTCATATATTTTTCTTTTCCATGCATTTTCATATCCATGTTTAATAGCTAATGTTCTTAATAATTGTGAACCTATTGTTGAATATCCTCTATTATGTGTTTTCATATTATAAATAAAGGATTTTAACATAGAATAAAGTATTAGAATTCTACTCATCTTATAATTTGTTTCTTCTCTTTTTTTCTCCAAAATATTTCTAGCTGAACTTATAGAAAATACTGTATATCCTTTCCTAGTATAAAATTGTCTGTCTTCAATATATGTTAATATTTTACTTACTTGGCAAAATTTTTTATTATATTTAAATTCGTTTAAAGGATATAACATAATTTTATCGTAAATTTCTGTAAATGAAGCATATTCCATATCTTCACTTAGTACAATATGTATCGACCAAACACTTAAAAATATTGCAAGAACCATACTTACAACTTTTATTTCTAACAAATTGGTACTATATGACAATTCATAAAAAAACAAACTGAATGTAACTTCAAATATATGAAAAGTAAATACGGCTTGATATAAATAATCTAAGAGTATATATTTTATTTGTGTTAAAAGCTTAAGCTTCATCTTATCCTCAGTTAATATCTCAACGTACACCATTATTGTAAGTAAATTCAACATAATCGCTAAAGCTATTCCTATTATATTTAAAGCTCTCATTATAAATATTATAGTATATGCAATACATATCCTTTGTTCAATGAACTTTATTTCGGAATAACCCAATATGTTAATTAAGAAAAATATAAATACAACTATCGTATTATTATCAAACAATACTTCCATATTTTTCTCTCCAATCGTCCACAAAGCAATATAAATATTTTCTATATATAGTTTTATTCTTATTTAGATAATGCTACTTTATAATTTAATTGTCAATATTTTTATATTTATTACAGATTATGTGTTTTTTACACTTCTAAATTTATCTCCAAATCAAAAAATTCATCTCCTGACAAATATAAATATTGTCAAAAGATGAATTATTAAAATTATACCTTAGTAACAATAACAGTACCTGTCCCCTCAAGATTTATAACTTTCTCCCCGGCTGTAACAAAGAAACTGTCTCCTGCCTTGTAATCCATAGTGTTATTTCCAACAACAATCTTACCACTACCATCAATCACAATAACGCTCCTGAATGACATAGCATCCACACTTATATTAACCACAAGATAATCCCATCATTTTGCAGCACAATTCTAGCACGACACTATATTACAATATATTATTCATTCAATATCAAAAATATTATCTTACTCTTTGTCCTCATTTCTTTTTTATTTTTTTAATTCTCCATAGCTTGCTACTTTAATCAATAAAAAAATATTATTATGCATATAATGATTATTAAAGTAATTATTACTTCAATCATTAGTACAGTATTCCTTATCTTTATATTTTATTAATCATATGATAACATTACATATTATTATTTTAAACCAAAACAAAATACAATAATTTAAATAAAAATTTTAAATAAAATTATTTTCTAAAAAGATTTATTACCTTTTTAAACCTTCTTTTCCATTTTTTTAATTTAAAAATCCTATCATATTTACTTAACACTTTACTAAATGGTTTATAAGAAAGCTCTCGTAAAAATTTTTCGCTTTCCGGTGGTATTTCAACTGATGAATTAAAACATACATTTTTTTCAAATATTTCAGAAAAATTCCTTTTATATGATATTATATTATTTTCTATCCTATTAAATAATGCTTTTCCCTTTTTATTATTTATTAGTACTAAAGATGTACCCTTATCATCATCTAACTTGCTTTCAATTCCCCAAAAATCAGCTAATGTAATATCTGATTGACGTGGAATACCCTTAAAATCACAATCACCACAACTTGGTCTTATATATAAATTGGATGTAAGATATCCATACATAAATAAATTTTCTTTTCCATCTTTTATTTTAAAATTACCATTTTTAAAATCCAATCGTGTTCTTTTTGGAGATGTTTTCCATCCACCTTCCTTATATTTAAACCATACTTTAACTACTTTACTATTATTTGAATTTTCTATTTCATTAAGCCAAGCTTTAAAAGCTTTCGGAGAATTAACGCCTCTACAAATAAAATCAATTGTAATCAGCTTTTCAAAAGATTTGTGTCCTAAATAACTATTTAATGCAGCTACTTGACATGGTGTTCCACAAAATGCAACATACCTGTTTTCATTCAACATTTTTTTAACTATCTGATATATATTGCCACTTCTACTTTGAATATATTTTGACTGTCTTATTTTTTCAATTCCAATAAGATTCTCCACCAAAACATGTTCAACAAGGTTATCCTCATTATATTGTGCTCCAACTACACAGCCACCCATCCTTATTATTTCATTTGCAAGTTCTGAGAATAATCCACCTGAAGTACTATTATATCTAATATCTTTATCTTTTGACCAAGCTGCATATGTTTCTGGCTCCAAATAATTATTAGTCTTTATCAATCTTTCATCACATTTAATTTTGCATAAATTACATTCTATACATGCTTCATTTATATTAGGATAATAAAATCCCATATCATCACTTACCATTTTAATGGCATTATGATTACATACATTCGCACATAATTCACAACCAGTACATTTATCTTTTGAAATAATTTCACTTATCATTTTAAGACCTCTTTATTTTTTTTATTTTATTTATGTAACTTAAAATATTATTTCTAAATATAAATATTATAATAAAAATTATAAACGTACATATTAATCTTAATATATTATACTTATATAATAAACTTGAGCATATAGTCATACAAACTCCTATAACAGAAAATATAAGTATGCCTTTAACATCGAATATATCTGTGTTACCAATATTTTTCTTGATTGTAATATGACTAAAAAACAGATGTGATAAACTATATATAATATAGCAGATTAAAGTTGTATACGCAGCAGCATAATAACCATATATAGGTATAAATATAGCATTCAAAATAACATTAGATATTGCAGCTAATATAGAACCTATTGATACAAACTTTTTTTCCTCATAAAAAAATTCTACATTAGCAAAGATATTATACATGAATGTAAAAAAAGTACTCATTGCAACTGGAGGAATAACATATACCGCCTCTCCATACTCTTTCGATGCTATTATTTTTAATAATTCTGGTGCAAAAATAATTAACATCAAGATAACAAATAACATAACTAAACATAATATATTAGTTACTTTTCTTATATCTTTTGTTTTTCTTTCTTCTAATTTACCATACATCCATGGTGTCATAGATGCATTTATAGCTTGTATTATTATATTAATTAATATTGCAATATTATACGCTACGCTATAAAAGGCTACTGCTGAGGCATTTTCAAAATAACCAATCATTACACGATCACCTTGATTTAATATAATGCCTGATAAATAATGAGGTAATAATGGCAGATTAAATGATATTGCATACTTCCAATATTCTTTATTATATAAAGTTTTTCCCCTCTTATATTGTAATAATGCTATTACTATGCAGAAAAAACTATCTACCAACACTAAAGATGCAATTCTAGCTAAGGATTTATCAGTTGATATAATAACAAAAATGACACCAATTACTGAACCTAATATTGTTTGGGCTAATGTAATTGTAACAACCATTTTATATTTATACTCAAATCTATTTCTTACTAGCCAAAATTCCATTGATGGTGACACAAGTAATTTCAAAAACATTAAACTAACTAATAATGTTGTCATATCTATAAATTCGTTTATATTTCTATGAAATAACAAATAAACAATATAAACAATTATTGTGAGTAACATTGTGAGTCCTTGCATTGAAGATGTATATTCATCCCTATGATCTTTATACTTTATCATCGCATTATTATAAACACCATAATACAAATTTAATGATGTAAAAATTATCATTATACTATACCAAGATATAAATGTACTATATTGTCCGTATTGTTCTGTGGTCATTATTCTTGTAAATATAGGAATTGTTATTAAAGAAATTCCTTTTTGCAAAATACTGCACACTACAAACCAAATTGATGCTTTAGCTGGTATAGGAATCTTATTATATTTTTCTTTTAATAAAACAAACAAATTATGTTTCACCCTTAAAACTCCCATTTAACACTATTTTTTATAACTTTGGCTGGTACTCCACCTGCTAAACAATCAGACGGAATATCATTTGTAACAACAGAACCCGCAGCAATAACAGCACCATCTCCTATATGCACATTTTTAAGAATTATAACTCCTGCACCTATCCATACATTTTTCCCTATGACTATTCCTGTATTCTCTTTTACTTCATCTGATACTATTTTATGAAAATCGTCATCCCATATCTGCACATTTCTAGAAATTATCGTATTGTCACCAATTGTAACAGAATTCTTGCATCTTATTTGACCGTATGCATTTAATGAAGTATTATTTAAAGATAAACAACCACCTTCAAATATACATATATCACAACCATATCCAAAATTACATACACCATTTACTATTAATTTTGAATTTTGTGCTGCTTTAAAATACATATTCATTTTTCCATGCTTAAATCTCATAGAATTTAATTCTAATCTTCCATTACCTTCAGCCACAAAGTTATTGGAAATACTTATGTTTGTTCCTTTTAATGGTCTAAAATCCACTTTATTATTTTCAATTAGATAATTTAATCTTATATATTTAAATATATCTAATTGTATAATTTTATTTATATCCATCAGATTTTACCTCTATAATATCTCAATCTGTTAAATACTTTTTTCAAAAATGTACATTTAGACTTCTGATATAATAAATACATACATTTACTCCATATATCAGCTTTATGTACATAACTACTTTTTGTTTCTTTCTCATATTTTTCGATTATAGTATTTACTGAATAATCCCACACTGAATCTATCTTTGATAAGTCTTCTGAATTTTTCAAATTATTTATTGTATCTCTTAATCCGCTTTCAACAGTATAGGTTGTCTTAAATTGTGGAGCAGCAGAACATATTTTTTTATTATCAAATACGTGATTTAATGATTTATCATACAATAATTCATCTCGTTCTGAAGGAAAATATACTGCAAGCTTTTCAACTGGAATATTTATTACTATTGCTTTTTTATTTAAAATTTTTTCTATAATTGCTAATATATCATTCCAAGTTACAACACAATCCCCTGTTATATGAAAATCCTCATTAAACGCTTTTTCATTTAACAATAACCCTTCTAATGCTACTGCAAAATCTCTTGTATGTGTAAGTGTTAATTTATTATTACCATCACCACACATTATTATTGGTTTATCTGATTCAATTCGATTTATAAGTGAATAATATCTAATTTTTGTTATAACTGGGAATGGTATTCTTCTATTATCATATGTAATATATGGTCTTACAATGGTATAATAAAAACTATATTTAGATGAATTCTCTCTTAAATATATTTCACATTCTTTTTTTGTTCTAGAATATTCCCAATTATCATTTCCTAATTCTGTTTTTTCTGTAATAATCTCATCTGTTGGTTTATATGCTGTTGCTGATGATATAAATATGAATTGTTTACATTTATTATTATAAATTGCTAATCTTTCTTTCATTTGATTAACGTTGTATAATATAAAATCAAGAATAACATCAAACTCTTTACCATCCAATGCACTCTCTAATGATTTAGCGTCATTTGCATTTCCTATTATGTAATTTAATCTCTTATCACTAAGGTTATTTCTATTACCTCTATTCAATAAATAAACATCATGATTTTGTGCTAAAAAATATTTAGTTGCATCGTAGCTTATTGTACCCGTTCCACCAATCATTAATATTTTCATATATAACTCCTAACGTATTTTATTATAAATTATTTCGTAGCCATTCTAATGATTTAATTTTCTCTTCTTCTATTTTCTTTAATACGCTCGAATAATCTATAGGTTTATTTAAAATCTCTTGAATATTCCTACTTGATATATTGTCAACAATTCTATCGTCTAAACCTACTAAAGAAAGTAAATCTGTTAATCTTGAATTCATTGCTTTTTTTTCTTTATTCAAGTTTCTCTTTAATACTACAAATCTTTTTTCAAACAAAATTGAAAATACTACACAATGAAAAGAATCCGTTATAACAAAATCTGAATATTTTATATAACCTAAAAATTCTTTTGGAGAAATATCTATTTTCTGTATATCTCCAAATTTAAAATCCAACTCATTGTAATCTCCTATAAATGGAATTGTTATTAACTTTTCTTTCATTAAATTGGAGGCATCTTGACTTATAATTCTACTTTGATTGCTATTGCCCAAAATATATGCAAGCATATATTTTTCTTCTACTGGTTTTTTTACTATTTTCATCCACTCATCTGGTTCTATTAATAAAACTGGATCAAGAACAATCTGTATATTTTTATGTATCTTATTACTTATCAGTTTTTTTGCATTAGCTTCTCTAACTGAAATTGCATCTAAATTATTAATTCTCTTAACAGCTTCCTCTTCAAATTGTTTTGGTAATACATCTGCACCAAAACTTGCAGCATATGAAATTTTTCTTTTATTAGTAAATTCTAAATAGTAATTCCATTTATGTGGTACAGGTCTAATTCCTCCTGAATATGGTGTCCATACTTGATCACTTCCACATACAAATTCATCAAATATATCATTTAACTCATTAATTTCTTCTGCTTTATATATTTTTTTTGTATGTGGTATTAGGTTTTGAAATTCCAAAAAAGCTTTTGATTGTCTTTGTTTTATATAAAATAATTTTTCATTAATTTTTCTATCATAAAGCTTTTTCTTTATCAGATTAAATACTCCAAACTTTAATTTAAATACTAATTTAACTTTATCCTTAAAAGATAATTTTTCAGTTACTCTGTTGTCTAAACATATCTGTTCACAATCATACCCTAAGTTTTCAATAGTTTTTTGTAATGCATATGCCTGTAACATTCCACCATGATTTATATTGCCATTATAAAAAGTTATAATTCCTATTTTCATTTATTTTCCTCATTTAATATTTCCAAATAAACCTCATATATTTCTTTTGCATTTCTTGTTGAAGAAAATTTAATTGCTGATTTTTTACCATTTTTTGATAAATATCTTAATAATTCTCTATCATTATAAATTCGTTCTATACATCTGGATAATTCATGAATATTTTGATAATCATATATAAGTCCATCTTTATTATTTTCAATTAGTTCAGGAGTAGCACCCATGTTACTCCCTATTACACATAATCCTGCATACATATATTCTGCTGTAACTCTACCAAATCCTTCTGCTCTAGAACAAGTCAATCCAACATCATATTCTTTATATATTTCATATAAATCATTTCTTGTACCCAAAAATTTTACTTGTGATTCTAACCCACATTCTTTTATTAATTTTTCTAACTTCTTTAAATATTTCGGATCATCCCAACCAGCTATATCTAAATAAACATTTTTCTTTATTTGCTCTGGCAAATAACTTAATGCTTCTATTGCATAATATTGACCTTTTGCTTCACATATCCCACCAGCTATAATTATTTTTAACTTTTTATCATTATTATAATTATTTTTAATCTTAATAGAATAGATATCTACTCCATCATATAATATCTGTACCTTTTCTTTTGTTACACCTCTTGATATCCATGATTTTGCTACAGCTTTTGATATTGCTAGAAATCTATTTGTATATTTACTTATATACTTATTATAATTATATCTATATGTGCAACAATCAAAATCCTCATAACCAAATTCACGAATATGCATAATATGAGGCACATTATACATTCTATTTAAAATGCATCCAATATCATTTCTCGCTGAATTAGTATGTATAATATCTATTGATTTAATATCTATATTTTTTTTAATATTTTTTATTGCCTTAGGAATTGACAAATAATACTTCAAACATTCGTATGGATATTTCAAGGGTCTTTTCCACTTGTATGGTGATTTTGTATTCATAGCAGACATATGACCAATAGCACAATTTTCTATCTTCATTCCATTAAGAATATCATTTAATTCACTATAAGAACTTGTACATACAACAGGCTCTACTCCCAATTTTTTTAATTCGTAAGTCATTTCAATAAGAGCTCTTGTAGCTCCACCGACTACTCCTGGATCTGTAATATACAACACTCTCAAATCAAAAATCTCCTTTTAAACTGTAATTATATTATTAATATAATCTTTGCGTTGCCTGCCAATAAAAAACATATGGATTATATACTCCACCTTCTACAAAAAGACCACCGAAGAAATGTTTAATTCCAAATAAAACTATTATCAAATATAAAAGATACCTTATATTTTTATTTTTTATATATACTAACGTATTAGGAACCAACAATATAGTAAACAAAGAAAAATATTGTGCCATTCTGTAGCTTTCACTTATAGCAATAGTCATTAAATAAAACACATATCCAAGTATTGCCATATTTAACAACCCTGTCATATTTATGTAATGAGGAAAAAACTTATTATTTTTTTTACTCAAAATTATTTTACCATTGCTATAATTAATATATTTCACATTTGCATTATTTTTTTTAATATTATTTTGATATCCTTTTACATTTAAATAATACCAACAAATACATATAAAAAATAATTGTATTATAAAATCACCTGTAAGACTCCCTCCTTTTGTCTGAAATTTTGAAAATCTATCTCCTCCAAGAAAAGGTAATACCTTAAATAAAATTGATAAAATAGCTGGTTGCGAAATACATAATACTAATATTCCACCAAATATTACCCATCCCAATTGTTTAGCACCAATTTTTCCTTTTTGAACAAAATATGCTCCTAAAAATATAATTGCAATTGTGTGACAAAATGTTGCAATTATTACAGTAATAAAATATTTTTTATATTGTTCTTCTTGTAAGAATTTAAATGCTAAGATTATAATTCCCAATGCAAAAACGTGTCTCATAAGCTGAAAATTATATAAATAAAAACCATATGATAAAAACATAATAAAGCTAATAAATATATTTTCTGAATATGTATATATTAACCATGTTACTCCAATTGTATATGGCAAAGCACTAACAAATATCCAAGCGTTCATATTTGATGAAAATAATGAAAATAACTTAGCAAATAAATAAAATCCAAAATCTTTAAAAAATCCCGAAAAAATATCAAAAAAAGAATAATTTTGATTTACAATACGCATAAAATCTCTAGCATATACCTGTGTATCAACACCTCCATAATTGATATTTCGTAATCCTATTAATAACTGCATATATATAAAAATAACTATGCAAGCTATTTTTCTTGGCATTCTATTTTTTCCATTATTTGTAATAAAACATATTAACCCAACTGTTAAATATAATCCTATAAAAATCATTTCATTTCTCCCAACAAATATCCATCTGTTTTAAATCTATCCTATAACATCTCCTTGTCTATTAACTGTTGTACCTTCTGATTTATAACCCTTTCTTTTGTTATTTATTTTAACAATATATTTACACATAAACGGTGGAATCAAAAAGAACGGATATAATTTAATCCATAATATTGGATATTTTATTGTACATTTAATTATATTTAATACTCTTGTCTTTTTAATTCCCGCAGCCCTTTCTTTTATTAATGCTCTTTTACTTATGAAACCAATTCTCCATATAAATAGTTCATCTAATTGTTTTTTACTAAATCCATATTTAATAGCAAAATCCAACATATTTCTATAAGTAATTCCATCAACTCTTCCTGAATCGAAATTAGAAATGCTGCTATATATACCAGCACCGATACATGGAATACTTATTATCCCTAATCTTTGTTCTTTATAATCTGCACATAATATATGTACATAACTTTGTAACCAATTCGAACCTTTATATTTATTTACATCTGATATATTGTGTAATGCCTCTGTTAAACATATAAAACAGGATAAAAAGCCCCACATTCTTCCTGCATAACTCATGAAAAGCTGCTTATCATAAGTAACTATTTTTTGTCCATCATAAATTGCTTTATCATAAAAAATACATTTCTGTTCATTTTCATATTTTTCATGAAATCCTTTTGCATTCAGATATACTAATGACATATCCTTATTACTTTGTAAAAAATCTAATATAATACATAATTTTTCTTCAATTAAAATATCATCATCTGACAATAATAATGTATACTTTCCCTTGGATATTTTCATACATTGTAAATAATTGGAATCTGGACCAATATTTTTAACATTACGGACATATCTAATATTTTCATATTTTTCAATATACTTATCAATAATTAATTTTGTATTATCTGTTGATGCATTATCAGATATCAAAACCTCAACACGTTCATCACATTGTGGTAATAAAATTTCTAACATATTTGCTATTGTTTTTGCCCCGTTATATGTAGGTATTGCAATAGTCAATAACTTTTCGTTATCCATTTATGTCTCCTTTTATATTTACTCATTCTTCCATAGCATTCTAGGTCTCACTTCATTATACAAAAAACAGACAATATAGGATAAAACAGATTGTGGTAACATATGATATACTTTATATTTTAATTTCATAATATTACTACGTGTATCTTTGTGCATTTCTTTCCATGGTGTTAATTCCTTATACTCTAAATATTTAGCTGTCATAGGATGATCACATCCCTCAACCCATGGTCGGCTAAGCATATAAAAATTTCTTGTATAATGAATTATCACAGGATTATTTTTTGCCTGTTGTACCTGTTCACGTGTATAAAAATTTTTAGGTTTTCGCCATCTTAGCAAATTATCATATTCAAATGCCCAGAATAATGTATATGCATTATAATTTGGAGATAATTTTAATATCTTACCTCTGCAAGACCAATTCATTAAAGTTTGTTCAAAAAAGAAGACATTACCATTCTGCTTAAATATGCGATTTGTTATTTTTTCTTCAATATTTTCCTGTCTCCATTTTTTTAAATCAACTAAATAAAAGCCTGCATTACAATAAATATCATCATCATCCATATCAAACTGTCTTTTATACTTCTTTATATTCATGCAATCAGCTACACCTGCCAGTATATTCCCAGCCATATCTGTATTCCATAATTCCTCTAAATCTGAACATATCAATGTATCGCTATCTAAACATATAACTCTCTCAACATTATCTGGTAACAACGTACCTATGCACATTCTAAAGTATGAATGTCCAATTTGATATCTCGTCTTAAAATTAAATTTTAATAAATCGTTAGGAGATGGTGCATCTAAATATATTATTTTCCTTATATTTTCTGTTGAACTATATTTGTCTACCATGCCTTGCAATTTATTCTTCTTTTCTTTTGTAATACCATCATCTACAATATATACATTAATTTCTTTACAGTTCTTATTATTCTCTAACAATGAAACCAAAGATACAGCCAGTACTTCTATAAATAAATCACTACTAAAATAAAATATATTCATTTTTCCACCTAATATTTTTATTTATTTTTCATCCATCAAAGGAATAAACATAATCTCCTTAAGTTCTTCTCTTGGAAGGAATGGTGCAAGGTCTTCAAGTGGTGGGCTTACTAAAGTTCCATCTTCAAGACGCTTTGTGCTGCTCTTTGGCTCCCATACCTGCTTAGTATCAGTAAATATCTCACAGAATAATGGTCCATCCTCTTTTAGCACTTCATCAACGGTCTTTTTCATCTCTTCGTTAGATGATGCACTGTAATACTTATATCCAAAGGCTTCTGCTATCCTTTTAAACTCTGGGAATGAAAGGTCTTGTGATTCCGGACCTATACCAACCTTGCAATGTTCTTTAAAAAGGTTATTCTGCGTAAGTCTTATTGAGTGATATCCATTGTTGTTAATAAGGAATATCTTTATTGGAAGCTTATTAGTAATGATTGTCTGGAGTTCCTGAAGGTTCATCATGATACTGCCGTCACCCTCAAGACATATAGTTGTTCTTCTCTTTCCACCTATACATGTGCCGATAGCCGCTGGAAGTCCATATCCCATACTTGCTACGGCGCTGTTATTAGCCATTCTGCTTCCCTTCTGGATAACATAAGCCTGATTGCCGACAACACAGCATGCTCCGTTGGATACTGCCGTAAGGCTGTTTTCTGGCAGTTTACTGCTCATATATCTTACAAATGCATATACATTGGCGGTGCTTCCGTTCTCCTCCCACTGTCTTGGCTGTACTACAGGATATTCCTTCTTCCACTTCTGTGTAGTTGCAAACCACTCTTCACTATGTGATACTGGTGCCATCTTTACTGCCTCTTTTTCAAGCTTTGTAAGAAAATCTTTAGCATCTGCCCATACCGGCATCTCTACGTGTATAGTAGGCTTCTTTAACTCTGCCTTATCTATATCTACCATTATTACCTCGGCTGCCCTTGCCCATGTCTTCCAGTTATACCCTGTCTGTCTTATTGATATTCTTGTTCCGACAGCTAATATAAGATCTGCATTCTGGATAGCCCAGTTACCTGGTCTGTCCCCCATATTTCCAGCTCTTCCACAGTAAAGAGGACTGTCATCTTCTATAAGATCTACGGCATTCCAGTAAGTTACTATTGGGATATTAAGCTCTTCTGCAACCTTTCTGAACACCTCATAAGCTCCTGAAAGCCTTATGCCATAACCTGCATGGAACACTGGTCTTTTGGCATTCTTTATCTTTTCAAGAACTGTCTTTATAGTATCCATATCAACTTCTGGTGGAAGAAGCTTATCATCTTCCGCTGGATCATATCCCCTAAGTTCTTCTGTTTCTATGTATCCACCCTGGAAGTTAACTGGAATATCTATCCATACAGGTCCAGGTCTTCCTGTTGTCGCAAGATGCCACGCCTTTTCAAGTGTATATCTTATATCCATAGGATCCTCTATCATGACTGCATACTTAGTCATGTTTGATACTGACTTTACTATGTCATATTCCTGGTCTCCCATAGCCCTTAACGGAGTTTCTGTATACTTAAGTGCATATCTTGAAGTTGTATCATAACGGACCTGGCCGCTTATTATAAACATAGGTATTGAATCAAGCCATCCACCTACTACTCCTGTAAGTGCATTAGTTCCACCTGGTCCTGTTGTCACACATACAGCCGCTATTCTGTTATCTATTCTTGCATAGGCTTCTGCTGCTATAGCACATGCCTGTTCGTGGTGATTATAAGTTACCTTAAGATTCTCATTGTGTCCTAATGCATCATTAAGATGCATAGCACCACCACCTACTACTGAAAACACATCTGTAACACCATGCTTTACAAGAAAATCTGCTACATAATCCGCTAATCTTACTTTCATCTATCTTTCCTCTCTCGTATCAGCCCTTATGTCATATATTAGAATCTCATATATGATATAAGGGCTGATTAATTACTGATTAACTGCTTCCTTTATAGTCTTAGC
>FR886174.1 GCA_000436475.1 Eubacterium sp. CAG:248 | reverse complement strand
CAAAAAACGAGCAGCAAACTGGATTTACGCTAGTCTGCCACTCGTTTAGAAATTATTATATTTTTCTTTTTAAAAAATGTCAAACAAAAATTTTCTTGCATTTTTTCTGCTTGTACAATCTCTTTATAACATTGTTGACAGTATGTTTGTAGCAAAATTATCCGAAACTGCTTTAACTGCGGCATCTTTAGTATATTCTATCCAATTTCTGATGATTGCTGTCGGAGTCGGAACTGCTGTAGGTTTAAATGCCTTACTCTCCCGTAAAATTGGACAACACAAAGCAGCGGAAGCCTGGCAGGATATCGCGGACATTTACCGCGTAGGACTTCCAACCATTATCATGCAGGCAATCGGAAGCATTATGACTTTTGTTGTAAACAGTATGCTGTTAAGTAATTCGGGCATTAAAAAAGCTGGCATTTACCCCAGCTTTCTTTTATCTGATATATTCAAATGATAAACATTTAATGACAATTATTTGCCTGTGCGGTTTTTTCTGGTTCTGTGGCAGCAGTTATTCTGGTTGCTGCGCTGCTACAAACAACACCGAAAATAATTTTTTTTCATTCTTTTTTATTTCTGTATACATTATAATTCACTAATTTTTTAATTATTATTGTGTTATTTGCATATTATTTTACATTGTAAATATAAGCGTATATTATTAAGTATTTTTACACTAAAATATAAGTGGGTGATTTATATGAAATTTAAGATTAAAAAACAAGAATACGAAAACAGAACATTTAGATTGCCTGTTGAGCTTTTAGAACAGCTTAACAAATTGGCTTCTGATAAAAATATTTCACTTAATCAATTAGTCGTTCAATGCTGTGAATATGCAATAGATAATCTGGATGATTCTGAACAGTAACAAAGCTGGCGTTTATGCCAGCTTTTGTTGTATAAAAAAAACCTGCTTTCCACAAGCAGATCCTTCTAAGATTGGAGAATAGATTTTTGTACTTCATATACATGAATTGCAATCACTTATAATATGATTGTTTGTAACCAAAAAGGTAAAAAATATTATTCAGTAATTTTATTTTCATAATTTAATTTTGCCTACTTCAAAGTGGAAATAAACTTTTCACTTCAGTCAATAAAAAAATAGTCCGTAGGAATTGAAGAAAAGAGCTTAATATTATATAATATTTGAGAAAGAATTATTTTTATTCTTAAGTAAATAAAAACGAATGGAAAGGATGGTCTAGTATGAAAAAACTCAATGAAATGCAAATTGGAAAGCGGCTCACAACAGCTTTCCGTTTCACAACTATGATTACCAGCATAGCTGCAATTGCAGCAATCATTGTACTGTACATAATTTCAAACAGATATACGTATGCATTGCGGTATTTTGGTTTCCCACAGGGTGATGTCGGACAGGCGATTATTCAGTTTACAGATACCAGAAGTGATCTGAGAGCTATTATTGGTTATTATACGCAGAGCGAAATCGATGACCTGATTAGTCAATATAATGAGGATAAGGAAAGCTTTATTTCCTCGTGGAAAACCGTGGAGAATACACTGACCACTGCTGCAGCAAAAAGCACCTATCAATCCATCAATGACAAGCTGCCAGATTACTGGTCCCTGAATGAAAAAGTTATTGCGTTAGGTAAGAATGTAAATGATACACCCAGTCGTTATCAGGCACAGTCTAAAGCAATGAATGAGATTGCTCCTGCTTATGAAGAATTAAATAACATGATGCATGATATTCTGAATACGAAAACAAACAGTGGTGATTCCTTAGACCGCAATCTGAATATAGCAACTTATATACTGATTGCTGTTGCTATCCTTATTCTAATCGTTTCATTCAGTATATCTTCCAGATTTGGTAGATTCATAGCAAAGGGAATCGCAGAACCTGTCACTGCACTGGAGAAACGTCTTGAAACCTTGGAACAGGGAGATTTGACTACCGCATTCCCGGAGATAGCTTCTGATGATGAGGTCAGTAGAATGGCAAAGATGGCGGCTGATATGTCAAATAGCCTGAAGCTGATTATTGAAGATATCGACTACTGTCTGACAGAAATGGCAAATGGTAATTATGCGGTTACTTCAAAATATCCGGATAAATATGTTGGGGAATATGCAGGTATTATCGCATCCATCAGACAGTTGATTCATCAGATGAATGATACTCTCAGTCAAATTAATGATGCTTCCAACCAGGTATCAGCAGGATCCAACAACCTTGCGCAGGCTGCCCAGTCATTGGCAGAGGGTGCTACTGACCAGTCTGCATCTGTACAGGAATTACAGGCAACTATTGCGAATATTGCAGAAGGAGTTGCCAAGACTTCAGAAAATACTGTAGCTTCTTATCAGCAGGCAAGTAAATATGCCGATGAGGCCGATCACAGCCGCAGTGAAATGGAATCCATGATGAATGCAATGCAAAGAATTAATGAAGCCTCACAGAATATCGGTAATATTATTTCGGAGATTGAAGATATCGCAAGCCAGACAAATCTTTTATCATTAAATGCTTCGATTGAAGCTGCAAGAGCCGGAGAAGCCGGCAGGGGATTTGCAGTTGTGGCAGACCAGATTCGTAAGCTTGCAGAGCAAAGTACACAGTCAGCTGTAGATACGCGCCAGTTGATTGAAGGCTCTCTTGCAGAAGTAGATGCTGGTAACAAAGCGGCACAACATGCATCCGAATCAATTGAATCAATTATCAGTGGTATTAAATCCATTGCCCAGTCCTCTCGGGAATTGAGTGAAATATCCAAAGAGCAGTCAGCGTCAATGCATCAGGTAGAGCTGGGAATTAATCAGATATCGGAAGTTGTACAGTCCAATTCTGCAACGGCCGAAGAAACATCAGCCACAAGTGAGGAATTATCGGCACAGGCTACCACACTGAACGATTTAATATCACAGTTCCAGCTGAAATAAACATATAAGAATCCGGTGGTTCCAATAGCTGATATACAGACTGATAGGCATGGCTGAATTATAAAAGCCATTGCTTATCAGTCTTTTTTATCATGATGAGCGTTGGTTTGCATCTTGAACTTGTCCTATGTTACAATGAATATATCGGCAATCTGGATTTATCACTCAGCAAAAGGGTAAGTTTTTATGAAAGTTATCATACATGAATATTGGCATTTTTGCAGACCATGGATAGTTTTTGTAAAGAGCAGAATTTAAGTTTGAAAATCTATGTCATTTCAAATAATGGTTTTATAGAGGAAAAGCAAAATGCTCCATAATTTTATGTTATGGAAAATTTTTGCGTACGAAGCGATATCCACTGGTGCGGTGGTATCGGAATTGGTGGTGGAGTCATGTTTAATGCGTTG
>FR886173.1 GCA_000436475.1 Eubacterium sp. CAG:248 | reverse complement strand
TAGAGAACATACCCTTCTTCATTTCTCCACCATACCATGTGTTGATGATTACCTGCTCGTGGCTTGTGATGTTGAATGCTACACATGTCTCTGAGTTAAGACCTAATTCTGCGTAATTCTCAACCTTAGCCTTAGAAGCGTTATATACTACGAAATCTGGCTCGAAGTTTTCAAGTTCTTCTGCTGTTGGCTTAATGAACATGTTAGTTACGAAATGTGCCTGCCATGCTACTTCTACGATAAAACGAACAGCCATTCTTGTATCCTTGTTAGCACCACAGAACGCATCTACTACGAAAAGTCTCTTGTTGCAGAGTTCTTTCTTAGCAATATCCTTAACCTTAGCCCATACATCTTCTGACATTGGGTGGTTATCATTCTTGTACTCATCTGAAGTCCACCATACTGTGTCCTTAGAATTCTCATCTACTACAATGTACTTATCCTTAGGAGAACGACCTGTATAGATACCTGTCATAACATCAACAGCACCAAGTTCGCTTTCCTTTCCTACTTCGTAACCTTCGTTAGAAGCCTTTGTTTCTTCTTCGAATAATAATTCATAAGAAGGATTGTGAATAATCTCTGTAGCGCCTGTAATACCATACTTGCTTAAATCAACGTTTGCCATTTTACATTAAACCTCTTTTCTTTAATTGTAGTTCCTTAATACCTTTTATAAGTATTATAGTAATTTACAGAAAATGGATTTAACCACATTCTTTTGATAGTATACATAATCAGTTAGCAAAAAGCAACCTTTAAATTGTTAAGTTTTTAACTTTTTCTGTCAATTATTTCTAAGAAATATATTAAATTTTCATAAGTATATATAAAGTATATCTAATCATTATGGTTATAAGACTTATTTTATATAGTTCATATAAGCATTATTTTATATATTAATCCACTTACTCCTCCAACATATACTCAAACATCTCATACCTAAGCCTGCTGCCCTCATTAATCTCCTCTGGCAGAAGTGCCCTTGCCACAACCCTTAAGTCATCACTTGGCGCATCTGTTCTTTTAAGATTAGCGTAATCGCCGTCTATGCTTACTACCTCAAAATACATTGTCTCCATAATCACACCTCATTTTAATCCTTTAAATCGTCCAAAATATCCAGCCCCATTAAGCCATTTTTAAGTCTCTCAAGTCCATCCTTAAGAACACTCTCCGGGCACGCTATATTCAACCTTAAAAATCTCTCTCCACCTTTTCCATATACACTTCCTGCCGACAGATAAAGTCCTGTCTTCTTTCTTATATCTGCCGCAAGCCTTCTGCTGTCTTTCGTAAGTTTTGAGCAGTCTATCCATAAAAGATATGTTGCATCACTCTTAACCACATTTATATCCGGTATGTTAGCTTTCACATAATCATACACGATTTGTTTATTATTACTTATATACTGCCTTAATTCATCAAGCCATTCTGCACCATTCTTATAAGCTGATATTGCTGCTGATATTGCAAATGTGTTCGGCTCAGCAACCTCATCTGTGTTAAGTGCACGCCATACCTTATGTCTTAAGTTCTTCTGTGGAACAACAACTGCTGCTGTCTGGATACCTGCCATATTAAAAGTCTTTGTTGGTGCTATGCATGTAATACTTATATCTCTGCATATATCAGACACAGATGCAAATGGAATATATTCCTTGTCCGGGTCAGTTATGTCGCAATGTATCTCATCTGAAACGACTGTTACATAATATTTCTTACATAGCTCACCTATTCTTTGCAGAGTTTCCCTGTCCCATATTTTTCCTGATGGATTCTGGGGATTGCACAATATCATAAGCGATGTCTGTGGGTCTGACAACTTACTTTCAAGGTCTGTCCAGTTTATGCTGTATTCTCCATCTTTGTATACAAGCGGACTTTCAAGTACACGTCTGCCGTTATTTACTATCGAATTAAAGAAAATGTTATAAACAGGTGTCTGTATAAGCACATTTTCATTAGGTGTTGTGAGCTTTCTTACCACACTCGATATAGCAGGAATAACACCTGTTGTAAACACAAGCCAGTCTGTGTCTATATCCCAGCCATGTCTGTTTTTCCACCATTCCTTGTAAGACTGCCCCCACTCATCCGGTACTATGGAATATCCGTATATTCCATGCTGTGCCCTTTCTATAATAGCTTCTGTAATAGCCGGTGCTGTCTTAAAGTCCATATCGGCAACCCACATAGGAAGTTCATTTTCACGCACATCCCACTTAAGTGACCCTGTGTTTTTTCTGTCAACTACTGTATCAAAATCGTACTTCAACTTATTTTACCCTCCTCATTTTACAGCACTTTAAGTATACTATATATAGTAAATATATTATAAAATTCATGTCACCCCTACCAATAAGCAAGCTCATGTGAGTTTAGACCTTTTTACCATGGCATCTACTTATTCTGCCATCTTACCTCACCAGTAGTTATAATAGGATATCTTATAAGCTGTGAAGCATCCAGATTTTCTTTTCGCATATCTACTGCTGTTATCTGGTGATTATCATAGGTTGTGTAATAATATATTCCTTTGGTCGCATTACAACACGATGTATATATAGTTATCTCAAACTTTCCATCTGCCACCTCGCAGCAGCCTCTCTGCTGGTCTACTGAACCAAGTATATGGAAGAACTGGCTTACACTCTCCATCTCGTCACTTCCGGATACTGCATTAAGCTTTGTAAATGCCACTTTAACAAATCGTGACTGGCTTGAAAGATCACCTGGTATTCCCATTCCACCCATACCTCTGCTATATGCATTAAGCTTAAGCACTTCTGCAAATGTGCTTTCTGGCTGTTTTCTTGATACTCCGGCATAGTTATTAAGCTCAAACATCTGCATAGGGAATGGTGGATTGTTTGTAAGCACTCCGACAGGATTATCATATACATGCAGTCCATCCTTCATAGATTCTACAACTATGCAATCATCCTTATCTGCTATAATCCAGTGGAGCTGTGCTGCTGGGAGCTGTTCGCTGAAAGGTGTTCCCGTAAGCCTCATCTGCGAGAGCTTTGTCCTTGCCTCAATAACTGATGAGCACTGGCTTAGTATCCATGGTATGAATTCAAACTGTGCAACCTGTATGGCATCTGACTCATCATCTAATATAACTTCCTCATAAGCTGCATTTCCAACAAAGTTAAGTCCTGCCATACCTACACCCTTTTCGTTGACAGCATCATAATAAAGAGGATATCCACCTGCCACGAAAGCCATTCCTATAATCGCATAGTGTGACTTTAACTGTCCTGCATGTCTGAAATTAAATTCATAGTTTCTTGGGGTTATAGTTATCTCCTCACCATAAGAAAACTCATAATCAAGAGTTCTTCCCATATAAAAATCTTTGGTTTTATAAGTTGCTGCTGTACACATAAAAACACCTCATTTCTTTCTTATTTTTTGCTCATTTAATTTTAAACAATAAATAATTTTGTCCGTTATTTTATTATTGTATCATTTTATCAGCATATTTTATATTAATTTTCCATTAATTATGACATTTGTCATAGCTTTTGTGATAGCATTTATTTACACCTTGACAAATAATGACGATAATCTAAAATGTTTGTGTACTAAAATAATTAAGAAGGATTAATTGTTATGAACTTTCCTAATGATGAAGAATATATAATAAGGCCTCTTACAACAGATGATGCCGAACAATATAATGCACTTTTAAGATATGCCTTTCAGGTAACAGAAGCTGAGCTTGCCGAAACTGGCTGGAAAGATGATGAGATAAAGCAGTCTAAGTTCCCGGTTCTTCAAAGAGCTGACGTTCTTGGATGCTTTGATAAGAATGAGCTTATCGCTCAGTTTGCCGTATATCCACTTGATATGAACATATATGGCATACGTTATAATGTAGGCTTTGTAACAAGCGTATGCACATATCCTGAATACACCGGCCACGGAATTATGAAAAAACTTATGATACAGTGTCTTACACGTATGCGTGAGGGACACAAGTCATTTGCACTGCTATATCCTTATTCAATACCTCTCTACCGCAATCTTGGCTGGGAAATCATATCTAACAAAATGACATACACTATTAAAGACCGACAGATTCCAGAAAAGTTACACGAACCTGGATATGTACGAAGAGTATCATGGGATGATGAGGAATTTCACAAGCTTCATTCCAAATTCGCCGAAAAAACCCATGGCTGCCTGTACCGCAACAACCTTGCATGGGAAGAATACTGGCGCTGGGATGAGGACGACACTATGGTTGCTATATATTATTCAAGGGATGATGTTCCTTATGGATATATGGTGTATATGATAAGCTCCGACATTATGCACGTTAAGGAAATGATATATCTAAACCGTGAAGCCCAGCTTGGACTGTGGGAATATATACATGCCCACGATTCTATGATTGATGAAGTACGTGGTAACAACTATTACAGCGAACCGATAGCCTTTGAGCTTGATGACAGTGATATAAAGGAAACTATCAGACCTTATGCTATGGGAAGAATTATCGATATCAAGCAGTTTTTTGGAAAATATGCCATAGACCCTGATGAACCTGCATGTGTCTTTGCTTTCGATATCGAAGATGAGCTTCTTTCCTGGAATAACGGAAGATTCATTGTCATGTTCAAGGACGGGCACTGTAGTATAACAAGCGGTACTCCCGACTATACTATGAAAATGTCAATAGCTACCCTGACAACTATGCTGCTTGGCTATAAAAGTGCTGAAAAGCTTTACAGTATGGAACGGATTGAAACTACGAAAGAGGCTGTGGAAAAGCTTGATGACATACTTTATCATGCTATTCCTTATGTTTCTGATTATATCTAAATTGTTTTTTGTGTTTATGAAAACGACAAACAATTTTAAAATTTTATAAGCAACAGGCATAGGTCAGACTATAAGCCCAATTCTACGCCACATTTTTAACCCACTCTTCCACCTCCCTTGCAAGCCCCTTATGACCTTCCTCGCTAAGATGCTCTCTGTCAGCAGTGCTTGGGGAGGCAACCTCTGAAGCTGCTATAAACCCAACATTTTCCTGTGCTGCAATCTTTTTGTATACATCTGTAAGCTTTTTTGACAGGCTCACTGAAGCACTAGAGAATTCAGGGTCATAGTCTGACTCCCAAACGCCCTCACCAAGATGTATAGGCGATATTACAAGTATTTTACTATCTGGTATGTAGTTCTTTACCTGTCCGATAAGTCTTTTTACGCCCTGACCAATAAATTCTGCTGATGCATTGTAAACAGTCTTGCAGTCGTTAGTTCCAAGCATAATTATCACTATGTCAACTGGATTGTGGGTTTCCAATATAGTTGGCAGTATCTTTACACCATTTCGTCCATCTCTTAACGGGTCGTCAAATACGGTTGTCCTGCCACACAAGCCTTCCTCTATAACACGATATCCACCTTCCTTTTTATCATTCAGACTTTCATTAAGAAGGCTTGTCCACCTTACGCCCCACTCATATCTTTTATTAGTCTTAGGGATAAGTCCCCATGTATTAGAATCTCCAAAGCATAATATCTGTTTCATATATTCCACCACTTTCTCTTTCTTTTAATGTATTCCTATATTTCTTGTATGTTTATGTGGTTATTATATAATAAAGCATTACATATGTATAATCCTAATAAAATATATGTAGTCATAGTTTTTTCCTATAATCAAATCAATACTCTGGCATCGATAATGTATCCTTAGTTACAATACACTCTGGGTCTGGTGCAATCACTTGTCTTACAACATTAAACATCCCTTTAGCATCACACAAAAGACTGTCGGCATCGCCAAACTTTACCTTTTTAACAACTCCACTGTCAAGGAATATCTGGTTCAGCTTGACGAAATCCTCAGATATATGAGGCTGCTGTGCATTGTAATGCTTTCTTACATATACCTTCCTGCATAACTTGTTATTATTATCGTATCCCCCATTACTATCAATACATTTTTTCCAGCCGTCAGCCATGTTATAGTAAGGAAGCTTCTTATTCTTATTATCTTCATCTTCTTTAAGAAGTTCTATAACAAGCTCCATAGGCATATCCGACAGTCTGTTAGGCACATTTAATACCTCTTCAACACTATGTATATAGGTGTTTCTTTCGTGGCCGACACCTACAAGCAGCACTTTACCGCCTGCATCCTTAAGTCTGTCATAACAGCCACCAGGAGTACATGGTGTATTATTATATTCCTCACCTGCCAGATATTCTGCAGCACTTTTCCCGTAACCTGCCATACTGTGGGTTGGATGAAGCGAACGTATAACCCCATCCCTTTTCATAAACATATTCGTAAGAAGTCCTACACATGATGGAGTTGTCTGTGGATTATATACCGGATTATCCGCATTTACAGTCTTCCATGTATGTGTTGGCAGAAGTAAAAGTCCATCCTTAAAATATTCCATCCACGCATCAAGCACAGTATCTGCACCACCATCAACCTCACCTATAGACTTCATTGATGAATGTATAAGTATAGTTTCATCACCTTTAAGTCCCATAGACTCAAGCTGATCTTGTAACTGTTGTTTATTATAATTACCTATTTTGCTATTCATATTTTATCAATTATTCCTCTTTCTTTGTTTTATTTTGTTCTGTTATTTCCGTTATATCAAAGGTGAATACAACAATGTGTTTATATATCTTACTTCCTTATTTTCCTTCTTACAAACACAAGACATATTGCCTGCATAACTATCGTCAATCCCCATGAAACTGGATATGACATAAACAAAACATACAATGACCTGTGCTCAGGGAATACTCCATATATCCACACAAGCCTTGTTCCAACTGTTCCGATTATAGAAAGTAGCATAGGAACTGCTGAATATCCAACTCCTCTCATAGAACCCGGAATCATATCCATAAGACCACACAAAAAATATGGAATGGTTGATATGGAAAGAATCTCCATACCACATTGTATTACATCTTCCTGCTTAGTATATATTCCTAGTATCTGATGCCCTAAAAGATATGAGCCACCACCTATAACTACAGATACTATTATTGACAATATTGCACAATCAACAAGCACCTTATCCATTCTTTTAAACTTGCGCACACCATAATTCTGGCTTGTAAAACTCATACATGCCTGTGTAACTGAATTAACTGATACATATAAAAATCCAAGTATATTGTTGGCTGCCGTGTAACCAGCCATAGCTATTTCTCCAAATGAATTAACAGATGACTGTAACAAAACATTTGAAAAGTTAATAACTGTACTCTGGATACCTGCGGGAAGTCCCACCTTAAGTATCTGGATAAGATAATACTTCTTTATTCTAAGCTTTGATATGTATAACTTATATATAGCATCTGTCTTGCACAGACACCTTATAACGAGCACACACGAAATAAACTGCGATGTTATGGTGCCTATGGCTACACCAGCTACACCCATTTTAAATATAATTACAAGGATGAGATCTAATACTGCATTCGCTGTACCAGCAGCTATTAAGTACATAAGCGGTCTCTTGGTATCACCAACCGCCCTTAATATTGCTGCACCATAATTATATAACATAAAAAATGGCATGCCCAAAAAATATATCCTGAGATATAATGCTGCCTGCCCGATAATATCATCCGGCGTTGCAATAAGCACAAGAGATTCTCTTGCACATAATATTCCTATAATACTCATGGCAATACCGCTTATTAAAGCAAGTAATATAGCTGTATGTACTGTTTCAGACATTTCCTTTGTCTTTCCTGAAGCATAGAACCGTGCGGCAAGTACATTAGCTCCAAGCGATACACCTATAAAAAGATTAGTGAATGTACATATAAGCGCTGTCGTCGAACCAACTGCTGCTAACGCCTGACTTCCTGTAAAACGTCCTACAACTATTATATCAACAGCATTAAACATAAGCTGAAGCATTCCTGATATCATAAGTGGCAGTGCAAATGATATGAGTTTATCCATTATTGTGCCGTTGCACATGTCTATTTCATACTTATTATTTTTCATATTTATCTCCATTCATGTATCCGAAAAACATATTTTATATTTTCATTACACACATCACAATATTCGTTATCCATATAAAAGGGAAAGAAACAACTGCCAGATTACAGTTTTTCCTTCCCCCATTACATTCATATGCTCAATAAAAATATTATCAATAATAATATCATAATAATAATATTATTATTTATTTTAACAATATTTCTTTCCATTCACTACAATATCTGATATTGTTTCAGGACGTCCCTGCAAAGGCTCTATCTTAATAAATTCCTTACAACCCAGACATGTTATGTTTTCCATATTCATATTCTTAAAATATGGAATATCTTCTTCATTGTCCATAGCAATAGTCTCATTACGGTTAAGAAGATTAAGAACATAAGACATTGTAAGTATTACTCCCTCACCCTTAATATTTATCATATTAATATTACGGATTGTTATATTCTCAACTACTCCGCCTCGTCCTAATGCACTCTTCATCCTTACACCAACATCAGTACCTGTAAATGTACAGTTCTCAACAAGTATATCTCTAACGTCTCTTGACATTTCGCTTCCTATTACAAAGCCACCATGTCCTTCATTTACAAGACAGTCATGAACATATATGTTGCTGCATGGACCCTCTATAGTTCTTGCAACTGCATTCTTTCCTGATTTTATGCATATTGCATCATCGCCTGTTTCAAACACACTATGATGTATATGTACATCTGTACATGATTCAACATCTATTCCATCACCATTCTGTGCATAGTATGGATTACGCACATTTACATGATCTACTGTAAGACTCCTGCAGAAAAATGGATGAATATTCCATGCTGGTGAATTCATAAATGTAACTCCCTGTAAAAGAATATTCCTGCAATATCTTAAGCTTATCATAACAGGTCTGTAAAAATCATAATATTCAGAAGCCTCATCTATAATATCCTGTGTATCACCCTGGATATTCTTCTCGTTTCCAACAAGGCTTGACTTTGATGGCATCCATACTTCTGTTTCTTTCGTTGCAAACACATTATCACTCTTCTTAAGAAGTGCTTCCCACTGCTTGTCTGTTACCTTGAATCTCTTGACTGGACGCCACTCATCTCCACTTCCGTCTATGATTCCTTCACCTGTTATAGCTATATTTTCTGCATTCTCAGCTGTAACTGGTGAGACAGCACGTATACACTGCTGACCTTCATAATTAGTTATTATTAAAGGATAGTCTTCCTTTGACTTTATAAACTTAAGCATAGCCTGGCCCTCAAGGTGAAGATTGATTCCAGACAATATTCTTATAGGCGCACATGCCCATATTCCAGCTGGTACTATTACAGTACCACCACCATTTTCAGATAAGCTTCTTATTGCATTATTAATAATAACTGCATTATCATGTCCTGTTTTAACATCAAGCTTTCCACTTACTGCACCAAGCTCATCTATTGATACCTTAACCTCGTTAAACTTTGGAATAACTACATTATAATCTTCTCTATACACAATAATCCTCCATTTCCAATGCCTTAAAATTTTAATTTGATACATTCTGGTACTTGAATTAAATCACAGACCTATGATATAATATCCGGGCTTATGGGTAATTGGTACTAATATATAGTACCAAAGTGGTATTTAAACCCATCAATCAAAAATATTATCAGAAAGGATAACATCTAATTATGCAGAATATTTTTTCAAATAAAAAGCATTGCTTCGCTAATAAGTTTAATATAATTACAAATTCGTCTGCTGTCAATATAAGTATATGTTTTATCCTTACTGTTTTTTTATTCTTAGGTATAGCCATATATTGCAATACAAGGATAAGTGGATTATGCCTTAACAACGAATCAACCAATACCATAACCGATAATTATAATATAAGTTTGATATATTTATATCTATTATGATAATATCATTCTTTCTTATATACTCATTGCAGACCTTAATAATCTTAAGCATATCAACGATACAAGCCTTGATATCATCAACAGATGTCTTAAAACATTTCATCAGGCTGTTAATGATATTGCAGCTACAACTGACTATCCATATTCTGTTGCAACCGGATATGGTGCTATAGACGAAAGTGGTATTGATAACTGCTTTAAAGCTGTAGATTCCATCATGTATAAGAATAAAATCAAAAGCAAAAAAAGCAGAGACAACCAGACTCTATCAGATGGATGAAAGGTTCTTATGTAACTCTTTCATCCCATCTATCTCATCACACAGCTCTCTGCTCTTACAGGCTGAACAATCCATAACAAGTCCGTTAAACATATGATTAAGCGAATCTGTAATCTGTTCAATTCTATGTGCCTTATCATATAAAAGCTCATAATCCACTGTTTTACTTGTCAGAAAGTATATCTGCACTGCTTCAACTTCCTTACGTTTCCTATATGCATTTATCATCTCAGAGCCTATATGTGAAAATGTCATGCCATCTGCTATTGCCTGTTTTGACACTCTTACTGGTTCTCTTTCCTTTACTGATGATATTCTCATCATATATCCTTTAGGAAAATTATGATATCTCACATAGTCAACAGCACGCAGGGCAGCATGCAGGGCTTCTGCATTTTTTTCCTGTATATCCTTAATATATGACTCATTCAGCCGTATAAAAGTGAATCTTGCATATGATATATCTTCCTTTATATCCTGAAGATCTTCTCCTATAAGATATACTCCGTCATCACTAACACATTCACTTGACGTAGTAAAGGCTATTGAACTAATGGCTTTATTCATACCTCCACCAAGCTCATATGCCATATCACGTTTTAGAACCAGACTTTCCTGTGCTGTAACCTCCCATGATTTATCTGACGGAAGCTTTTTAATATTTCCATAAGCATCAGAATTAAAGCACTTCTTTAACTCTGATATATCTTTATCATAAATACTTAGAACCTGCATATTACATTCAGCCTTTCTTATGCAGCATCATCCCTGCTGCTTTTCCTTTTGCTTTTCTTTATGCTTTTTTCTTCTGTTTCCCGACCAGTTATAATAAGCTGTAAGCGGTTTTATAAGACATGCGGCAAACTTCATATCAAGATTAAAGAAATATATGATCAACGTGAGTACAAATAATATAATCAGAACTATGGCTGTTATTGCTGCTATTTTTAATATTATCACTGCTTAACTCTTCCCTTCTGTCTTGCATACTCTGCTGCGCCAAGTGCACCCATAAGCTGTGGATCCACCGGCAGCTCTACAACCTTTACCTTAAGTACCTTCTCGATTGCCTGTTTTAAACCTTCGTTCTTTGCACAACCACCTGTAAGTGTGACTGAATCTACTACTCCGGCTTTTTTTGCCATAACAAAGCATCTTTTAGCAACTGAAAGTTCTATACCTGCCGCTATTTCATCCATAGGCTTTCCCTCACCTACAAGCGATATCACTTCACTCTCTGCAAACACTGCACACTGTGCTGTTATTGGAATAACATTCTTAGCTGATAGTGAAAGCTTTGAAAAGTCATCAAGGCTCATCTCAAAGGCTCTTGCCATAGACTCAAAGAAGCGTCCTGTTCCTGCTGCACATTTATCATTCATGGCAAAGTTAAGGACTGTTCCATCAGTATCTATCGCTATACCCTTAACATCCTGTCCACCTATATCTATGATAGCTTTAACAGAAGGGTCTGTCACATGGACTCCCATGGCATGACAGCTTATCTCTGATATATTCTCATCAGCAAATGGTACCTTATTACGTCCATAGCCTGTTCCAATAAGATATGAAAGCTCCTCTGCACTATTTAATCCATCCACCTGGCTTATCGCTGTATCAAGTGCATCTTTGGCACTCAATACAGGATTAATTCTGCTTCTTTTTGTAACATCTGCTACTATTTTTCCATCTTCATTTAATATTACACACTTAGTATATGTACTTCCGGCATCACAGCCACCATAAAACTTACTCATATGTCCTCCATACTCTGCATATGCTTACCTGCTGCGCAATCCACGCAGCTTCCTACCAGTTCTGCTTATCATCGAAATCTTCAAGTGTAGGGTCTAGCGGTTCTTCTCTAAACACTGTTCTCATATATCTGTTTATCTCTGTTCTCATATCACGCCTGCTTCCATCCTCTGGACACATAAGATTATGAGTTACCCATATAAGATGTACGCCATGCTTTCTTGCCTCTTCTTCAAAAAGTCCATGATATCCTGACATAGACTTACATCCCATATGTACATACATAATAACTATATCTATACGGAACATTTCACAGAATCTCCAGAGTGCCTCAACGCCTGTTTCATATCCACCGTTAGAACGGTTTCTCATAATCATATTCTCATATAAATATGCCAGGTCCAGCATAGCCTGATGCTTATCTTTTGTATTAACCTTTTCTGTTGATACCATACTAAGCATATCTGTTATTGTCACAACTCCCCAACAGTTAAGAAGCCATATAGGAAGCGCTGTATAATATGCTGCCTGAACGCCCCATGTCATAGCACGGTGACGATATTCCTTAGCAGCAGGCAGCTTCTTTTCATAACCTTCCATCGCCATACGTGTAAGCTTCTTATCCATATCAAGAAATGCCTGGTTTCTTCCACCAGCAGCCTGATAAACACCATACCTGTAAAGTGCAAGCGTAACTCCCATAACCTGTGGATAATCTGTCTTTGATATTTCCATCCACTCAAGGAACTCGTCAGTTTCTGCGTTAAACCTTTCCATGCTTTTAAAAAATGCATCCCAGTCAAACTTCTCACCTGTCTGTTCCTCTATAAAATGTATGGCATTAAGCACCTCTTCTGCTGCATACTCCTGAACACTTTCCTGTCTGTGCCTTATAGGAACTGCAAGCTGAAATGTCGGTATCTTAAAAGATCTTGCCTCTATACCATTACCCATAAGACTTCCATCACATGTTGTGTTACATTGCACTGCACAACAGCCAATAAGAGGGAAATCATCTGCAAGCGCAACACCAAGCTCAGCTGCTGGCATAGGACATACATCTGATGGCACCCCATATTCATGTGTCACATCAACATAATAGCTTACACCTGTCTGCGACATCATTGAACTTGTATACACCGCTGGAACCTCTACTGACAGCCATACAAGATTCGGAAAGCCTCCCATAAGGGTACTCATCATATTCTCATCAAATAGCACGATTTTTTTATTAAGTTCTTTATCGTTTCCTATGGCTGGATCTGCCTTAAATATCTGTCCTAACATACCACATATATCTGTTACTATGAGTCCAAGGGCATTGTGCGCCATCCGAAGCTGCAGATCTCTCATACCCTCTGTATGCCTGTCCATAAAATCAGGAAGTGCCAGATAATTCATCATCCAGCGGTATCTGAAAAATCCTTTCATATTATTGGGCTTTATTATAAATGTTATTAATGTTTTCCAATATCCAAGCCATCTTGTGTAATCATACCAGGTATCCTTAAGTCCACGCCATTCACGTCTTTTCTTAGGCTTCTTACCTGTGTAAAACTTTCCAAGTGGCTCGCTTCCAAGCTTACTTGACATATATTATTCTCCATCCTGTTTTGTATATCTATTTTTATACGGATTGTTCCGTGCTCTTATTGATTTTCTTTATCTCAAGACTTTCAACAAATGCCTGTATTCTTGTTCTTATCTGTCCTGAAGAACCTACTACATATGGCCTGTCTATAGAAAGAACCGGATACCCGTACTCTTCCCTCATAACATGAAATGCTGATGCTCTCTCATAGCCCCAGTAATCACAGAACTTTATCTGTTCATATATAAGACCCTCTGCCTTATATTCTTTAGCTATATAATCAACATACTCCTCACGTTCCCTTATTTTCTCTGTGTTCATATATCTTGGGCATTTGCCCCACTGCATATACTGTCTGCATATCTGATATAGAACATCCTCTTCATCATTAAGAATAATCTCACTTCTTCCTGGAAGTGAACCAAAACAGAAACGGTCAGCAACAACAAGTGCACCTGCTTCTTCTGCAAGCTTTATCAGTTCTGGATTATCTATCTCAGAACCTATAAGTGCTACTCTTGCCCTGTAGTTTTTCTTAATATCCGGCTGTCTTACCTTTAACTCTTTAGCTGTATCCCTTAACTTATCTATAAGGTACTCCTTAGGACAGCAATATGTCGCCAGACATAGCACAGCGAACTCATAGCCTGTTATTCTTGGATTATCCTCTTTCCTGTAATCTCCAATCTCTGTTATAAGCCTGCTTATCTCATTCTGTTCATCTACAGCCTTCCTCAATGCTTCATCTGATATATCTATTCCATATGTATTGTGAAGTGGCTCAAGAACATGCAGCCTCATCTGCTTTACATAATGTTTTAGTGCTGACTCATCTGACTTCATAGGAACATCTGAATATTCCACAAAAAACTTTTCCTTAGTACACAGCTTCTGTCTCTCTATATTTTCAACACACCTGTTCATCTGTGCACATGCATCAGGTGCTATTATACAATCAAGAAAGTTATATCCACCTTCTATGGCACGTTCAAGTATTGCCCTGCACCCCTCACATAGCATGCTGCTCATATAATATGTGCCCATCTCTATAGAACCTGTCCTTGGTGCACGCAATCTCACTGAAAAGCATCCTGGAAGGTTAAGCAGTGGTTCAGGAATCTGAAAGCATACAGCTCCAATGGCTATATCCCCCTTTTCCTGTGCCTTTCTTACAAGTTCATTATTCACATCTTCAAGAAGCCTCTCAAAATAATATAAATGTTGTAAATCTTTCAAGTTGTTATCCTTTCTTTAACGAATCAATTTTGAGCCTTTGCACATTACATCATAATATCCCGATATTAGCAAGAGCCTCTCTTGCCCCTTTAACTATCTTTGTATCATCAGAAAGTTTTAATACATTTTCACCTAAAACATCTGCTCTTGCAAGCTCCTCATCACTCTCTATAGCCGCAAGAAGCTGTATATCACCTATATCCATAAGCTCTGTTACCTTGCTGTTAGGAAGTCTGTTTGCAATAACACCTATCTTATCATACATAACAAGCTCATCTGCTACATCTTTGATAGTTTTAACAACCTGACATCCCTTCTTGCTTGCATCTGTAACAAGCAGAAGATGTGTCACCTTCTCCATAACTCTTCTGTTTATCTGCTCAATACCTGCCTCGCCATCTATGACAACATAGTCAAACTGGTCTGAAAGCATAGTGATAACTTCTTTAAGATATGAGTTAATCCTGCAATAACAGCCTGCACTTTCAGGTCTTCCTATTGCTATAAATGCATAGCCATCCTGCTCTTTTAATGCATCATATATTTCATATTTAGCTTCTCCTAAAAGTTCTACTGCCGACTTGGTATCACCATCCTCAACATTCTTTATAACTTCTTTTCTTATATCATCTATAGTTTTATCTACATCTACATTTAACACTGTTGACAGACCGACTGCCGGGTCTGCATCTATTGCCAGTATCTTCTTATCAGGAAAGCTTTCAACAAGAAGCTTCACTATAACTCCTGCAAGTGATGTCTTTCCAACGCCGCCTTTGCCTGCGACTGCTATTATCTTTGTTTTATCTTCCAACTTTATATCCTCCATATCAATATCTGTATGCACTTAATTACAATTTTCCACTATATATCAAGTGTAGTAACAACACCTGGATGCTCACTAACGAACTTATTGATTTCCTCTGTAAACCTGCTTCCATACTTCATAAGCTTATTCTGTCCTACACCAGATACTGATAGCATAGTGTCTGCATCAACCGGCAGCTTTTCACACATATCTATCAACGTCTTGTCATTAAATATAATGTATGGAGGCATGCCTTCTTCTCTCGCTATAACAAGTCTTAATGCCCTTAACCGCTCAAACAGCTCATAACCTGCAGCAGTAAGTGAATCTGTACTCTTCTTTCTTGTCCTTGAAGCTGCATTGCTTCCTTCTGTAGCAGCACTCGTATTTCCTGAAGCAGCCTTTCTGCCTGTCTGTCCTGCCATATTGAGCAGCTCACCAGCATATGTTCTCTTGGCCTTCTTTATGTATACATGAGTATTTTCATCCCTTAAAGGACTTATATCACCCATTCTTAAAACACTGTACTCTCCATCTGTCTGTATAACATATCCAGCATTTATCATCTGGTCAATAAGGAGCCTTAGTTCTGCTTCTTTTCTATCAGACAACTTTCCATAAGACTTATAGCTTAATGCACCAACTTCCTTAAGCCTTGCACGCTTTGCGCCAAGCAGTGTTCCAAGCACGATACTCAAGCCGAATCTTCCATGTGTTTCTGCCAGACAGTTAATAACCCACTTTGCATCCGCAGTCATATCTATCTGTTCATATTCATTGTTGCAGTTACCACAATTACCACATGGCTCTCCTGTTTTTTCACCAAAGTAAGAAAGAATGTAGTTACGAAGACATTCCGTGGTCTTGCAATACATTTCCATAGTATGAAGCCTGTGTAAGTCGCGCTCTTTTATTATGCTTCTGTCCTCATCTTCAACACCCTCAAACTCCTTACTGTCAAGAAGAAACTTATCTATAATGACATCCTGTGCTGAAAACAACATTATACACTGAGATTCACCACCATCTCTTCCTGCTCGTCCTGCCTCCTGATAGTAGTTTTCCATGCTCTGCGGCATATTGTAATGAATAACATATCTCACATTGGACTTATCTATTCCCATTCCAAATGCATTGGTCGCTATAACGACCTGAACCCGGTCATATATAAAGTCGTCCTGATTCTGCTTTCTTGTTTCATTATCAAGTCCTGCATGATACTTTGTGACACTTATCCCCAGTGAACCAAGCTCATCATATAGCTTGTCCACATTTTTTCTTGTAGCGCAGTAGATAATTCCACTCTCATCCATATGCTCTTTTATATATCCGGCTATGTACGCATCTTTTTTCTTTCCTGACAGATGCTCTACACTATAGTATAAGTTTTTCCTGTCAAAACCAGTAACAACAACCCTTGGAGCTTTTAACTTTAATATGCACTCTATATCTGTCTTTACTTCACTTGTCGCCGTTGCCGTAAATGCACTCACAACGGGTCTTTCTGACAGGCTGTCTATAAAATCAACTATCTTTAAGTAGCTTGGTCTGAAATCCTGTCCCCACTGTGATATACAATGTGCTTCATCAATAGTCACCATCGATATATCTGCTTTTTTTGCAAATGTTATGAAACTCATGGTTTCAAGTCTTTCTGGTGCCACATAGATTATCTTGTACTTTCCATTTGCTGCACAATCAAGTGCTTTATACATCTGTGATTCTGACAGGGTTGAATTAATATAAGCTGCATTTATCCCTGCTTCATTAAGTGACTTGACCTGATCCTGCATAAGTGATATAAGCGGAGATATAACTATGGTTATACCCGGTAACAGTAATGCAGGAACCTGATAACACACTGACTTTCCTGCTCCGGTCGGCATAATCGCAAGTGCATCACGTCCCTGCAATATGGCTTCTATTATATCTGACTGTCCTTTTCTGAAGCTGTCATATCCAAAATACTGCTTCAATACCTGACTGGCATCCATATTATATCTCCATTTCTATTTTCATATTTCGTATTAAGTGTAACACAATTCTGCAATTTTGAAAATTACTCATAAGCAGCTTTGTCATTACTTAAAATATCTTTGTCATCATTCAAAAAACATCTTCGCTACAGCTATAAGCAGACTTCCGTTACCTGGAAGATATAGTGGCAGATCCTTTCGTGAATTCTGCCTGTTATTTCCACTTACTACATATTCATTTTTAGGCGACTCTATAAGGAGCTGTGAAAGTGCCTCCCTCTTAAGACCAAGCTTGTCTGCTGCCATAGCTATAACTGCAAAATCCCAGCCCCAAAGTGTAGAATAATCCCATACTTCCATTACCTTATCGAGAGTTGCCCTATATATATTCATATCAACAATATCTTTAGCACCATAACCATCTAACATACCATATACCTGCAGCATAAGCGGATGATCAATAGCCTTGTTAACATATGTATCCGGACAATTCTCTTGTGATATGTATAAGCCATCATAAACCGGAAGCGGTGCTATTCTGTCTGCTATATTGTTCCATTTCTCTGAAAATGTTACATATCCCAGCTTATCAGCCCACTCTGCCGCTATCTTTAAACCGTATCTAAAGTATGCAAGCTCAAACACAGGATTCCTTGTATCCTCTGGGAGATGTCTTTCCTGTACTGGTATGACAGGTGCTTCTATGTTAAATGTATCCGAAGCAATATCATATACAAGATAATCTTCCATGAATTTGGCAGTCTCTTGCACCAGAATCCAGTACTTATGCATATATTTGTCTGTTTTTTTCTTAAAATGCACGTCGTTATTATAACAATCCAGCACCATCTGCAGCATATTTATTATATGAGGCTGCTGCCATATAAGCAGTGGTGCAATCTTTGACGGACAATCCTTTCCTGTGTATGATACCATCTTCGTCCACCTTGCACCCCTATAACCATTTCTTGCTGCATTTTTTTTAGCTTCTGGAAGTATGCTTATATACCAGTCAAAGCTTTTTTCAAGAAGCTCTGGGTGTCCCCACAAAGCAGCCCACGCCATATGCCAGTAATGCATCTCAAGATGAGCTTTTCCATACCAGCTGTTACATGTAAGACCTGTTTCCGCTGGTGGTATATAGCCACTGTCATTAACTATAAGAAGATACTGTGATAATATAACTCTTCTCATAAGCTCATCATTTTCATGGCAGAGAAACTTTCCGCTGCTCCAGTAATTATGCCAGAATGTATATACATTTTCTTTTATTGCTGCAAATGTATCTGCAGCACACTCATTATCTGCATTAGCCTTGTTATTATCTACACACATATTACTTTGGACATTATTATATATACTGGCATATATTCCATCTTCATCCTCAAACCCAACGCATAGATAAAGAACATTGTCACTATCTGCCTTATTTATACGATATCTGTGTTTGTCTGCCTTTTCCAGAACTCCATTAGTTTTTATGTGAACTGAATAATGTGTGTTGTCAATCTGTCTTTTTATCTTATATATCTTTTTATTCTTTATCTCTGCACTACCATCAGCAGGAATTTTATCTGATATCTTACAAGTCTCACTATTATATTTTTCACTTGATATATTAACCAATTCATTATAATTTATCACTGTAACTTTATCATAGTGTACTTTATCATCCAACCAGTCAGAACCCGTTATATTACATGAAGCATACGGAAAATGTGTATCCACACAAAGCCCTTTCTTCAAGAGTTCAGACTCCACCCTAAAAGCAACAGTATCTGACTTATTATCACATACTGTTTCAACGCTTACCTTATACTCATGCGAAGCATAGCTTACTATAAAATCACTTTTTAACACGCCTGTTGTTATATCAAGGGTCTGGTTTATATCTGATAACATATCAGAAGTCAGATATGTACCATCAACTGACAATGCAATCCTTGCAAGATTAAACTTGTGTGGATTCATTCGTACCCAGTCGTAGGCTGCCTCATTTCCTTCATATTTTACACGTGGATATGACACCTTTCTCCCAAGAAAATCATATTCAGTCATACACACATCATCCATAGTATAGCGATGTCCAGGATAAGTGTGCCACGCCCACTCTGCCATAGTACACAAAGGAGTTTCGATGCTATACTCCTCATAAAGTGTCTGCATTCCTGTAACATCTGCCGTGAAACAAAACCTGCCATTACCAACTGTCAGTGGTGACTTTGCATCCGCATTACTTAAATGTGGATTGTATTTTTTTACTACATCTAGTCTATTAATCACATCACCATTATTCATATTTTTATTATTACTTTTATCTATGTCTTTACCCATATTTTCATTTACACTCTTATTTACACTCATATTTATACTTTTGTTCATATTCATATTCCTCACATTTGATATTAGAATTTTATTTCTCAGCTAACTTAACAAATAATTAGATATGTTATGTACATATATAAAATTATACCACTATTTCATAGACAAAAGATGCTGAAAGTATCTCTTATTAATCGCAAATAACTGAAAAAGAGTTTGTATATAACAGTTTCCCATTAATACAAACTCTTTTTTAAACAATGCCTATGGATTAATAAGTTTCTTTACTATCCTCTGAAAGTTCAGACTGACATCATTTTATTTTTTTATTAAGCCTCTTTTTTTAGACTCTCTTACTGCGTATACACTTATACCTGCTAATCCGCCAGATACTGCAAGTACAGCTGCTAATAAGCCAACTGGTGCCTTATCACCTGTCTTTGTATTGTTATCTGATACTTCTGCATTTCCTGATTCTGATGGAGTCTGTGGTGTATCCTTATTCTGTGAATTATCTGCATTATTTCCATTATCTGAACCACCATTATTATCAGGTGAATCTGCTGGATCCTTAGGTATTTCAGGGAAACCATTAGCAAGATAACTCTTCCACTCATCATATCCTGTTGCAATAAGCTCATCTGCAAGATTATTATCATAGTAAGAAACTGTTGTTCTTGTTGAATAAAGAATCAAATCCTTATTGTTAATCTTATTATTTCCAACACTGTTACCATCAAGATTGTAAAGCTCATATACATTTACATACTTCTGGTCTGCTCTTGTTGGATCCACATCTGAATACAAAGGTCTGTAAGAATCAGCAGCTTTATCATATACATAATTAGAAGCCCATGTTCCGCTGCCATCAACAAGATATACATCAAAGCCATTATTCATAGATGTATCTTTTACAACTTCCTGCTCTTTATCAGCTATTTTAACATCCTTAAGCCAGCTGTATGCACTTTCAACAGCGTCCTTAATATCCTGTGAAGGATTATGTATAGTCATAAGATAGTCGATAACATCCTTTGTTGTATAAGAACTGACAGACTCTCTTTCATATGTATGTCCCATAGTTACATTTCCAGACTTGTCATACTGTGTTGCCCAGCCAGACTTTTTATTATTGTTGCTGATCTGCGATTTTACAATAAAATCATTTCCTTTTTCTACTGCTGACTTTATTTCATCAACATTCATCGCTTTCCTTGCAAACACATAATCCTGATTGTTAAGTATTGCAATATCACTAAGAAGTGTAAGTACCTCAGTCATAGCCTTGTTACCCACTTCTATATTAGCATTAAAGCCACTTCCACTACCTGGATTCATACTCCATCCACCATTATCACGCTGTGTTGTAAGAAGGTACTTAATACCTTTTACAAATGCATCCTGATACTTTGAATCTTCTGGCTTATTAGCTGTTATATACTTTGCAAGATACTTTAATTCTGATGTTGTTGCACCATTGTAAACACTTGAAACATCTTTCATGCTTCCAAGTCCTGTTTCCTTCTGTGACATTTCATAATTATCAGGAAGTACCTGGAATCCACCATCTTCGTTCTGTAATGCTACAATAAGATCTGCTACTGATGTAGTAACATCAAGTGTTCCCTCAAGCAATGCATCATAACGCATGCCATATCCTTTTGAAGATGTTTCATATGAAGGAACAGACTCTGTCTTCATAACTGGAACCGCTGCATAAAAGCTGTCTGACATTTTGCCATCCTTGTACATATCTGCACCAAATATATTAAGTACATATGCAACTGGAAGATACACAACATTATAATCTTCTGTTAAAAATGTGTTATAATCTGCATACTTTTCTTTAACATTGACCTTTGCTGGTATCTGCTCATCTGTTAATGCACCTGATGTAACTTTGCCATTAATCTCAACATCTGAAGAACCAATCTTAAGCTTAACTGTTGTGTCATTCATAGTGATAGTTATGTTATCACCATCTTCCTTGTAATCAGCACCTATATAAGCAAACATATTTTTCATAGGTGCCATAAGATTACTTGTTGTCTTAGCATCAGTTGCATTGCCTGTAGCTAATACATTAACATTATTATCAAGCCATACTCTTTCATAATCATCTATTAAAAATACTGGATCATTTGTATTAAACCATACTCTTCTTACAACCATATTAGAAAAATCATAACTTCCTCTTGTTACAGTTGCTGCACTTACTGGTAAAACAGATACAGGTGCTGCCATAACTGTAAGCATTGTAGCAGCCACAATACCTATAGCCGCTTTTTTCATACCTTTTTTTATATCTCGTCTCATATTTATCTCCATTCTTACACTGCTTTACTCTAGGACTATTTATTCACCAAGCGCCTTTTTCCATGTATTATATACCGCTGTAGCATTAACATCTGCCTTAGTTCTTACATATGAATATCCTATTCTTCTTTCACCCATACCATAGTTCATGCTAAGCTGTGCCACTGAATCTCTTCCTGCAAATATTTCATAGAACTTATTGTCAGTCATCTTATTTGCCATCTGTGCTTTTGTGAATCCATAATATTCACCTGTTGTATCAAGTCCATAGAAACGTCCAAACTGCTTTGTCGTACTTCCATCCTTTAATATTAATCTGTCAGTTCCAAGTTCTCTTGTTCTATCAGCTATATTATATACACCATATCCTGTTATACCGACTGAATTAATCCAGTTCACATAGCTTGTAATAGCCTCCTTTACCTCTGCACTTGGATTGACTATGTTAGCAAGTACCTTTACCATTGTAAGACTTTCATCCGGAGATACAGAAGGAAGCTCAAATGCTCTTCCACCTGCTGGAACAGGATTTTTTTCATCTGGATCATACTGCTGTGCCCAGCCTGTTTTTATTCCATCAATTACCACCTGTGCCCTTATTACAAAATCAAGACCATTATCCCATACTTCCTTTAAAGTATCATGTTTTATACCAAGCTCAAGCACATACGGATTAGTCTGTGCCTTTATTTCATCTCTTGCCCACGCATAGTCCTCACAAAGTTCATTATCAGTAAGCCCTTTATCGTTTGAAAGTGCGTATATTGATTCCATAAGGTCAGGCATGGCATTATCGTTAAATGTTATATTTCTGAAATAGCCAACACCATATGGATAATACTGTGGCCATCCACCATTGTTATTCTGCGAATCGCACATATACTTTGCTGCTTTCCAGAAGCCCTTTTCTATCGCAGAAAGCTGTGTTTCATATCCTGCAAAAAGCTCAGGATTTTCTTTTGAAAGTCTTATAATCCTTGATAAGAACTTCATGTGTCCATGAGTTGCTCCATTATCTACTGTTGAATATCCCTTTGTATATAATCTTGCAAAAGAATCCTCAAGCAGATCATACTCTGTATTTGTCTTAGCCCATCCACCATCTTCATTCTGGTAAACAGGATTTACTACATTAAGTCCAGCTTTTATCATATCAGCAACATTAGCTTTTACCGCTGCTTCGTCAAGCTTAGTAACATCAATTCTTCCTTTCATTTTGCTATATGTATTAGAATTGGACTCCATTTTCTTTGTTGTATAATCAGACTTCGAGTTAACAACCGGTGAAGCTGCCGCATCAGATGCATAGAATGCAAACGCCATCTCTATTCTGTGCATTGCATCATTCCATATTACATTTCCACCAAGTGCTTCCGCTGTAAACTTAACTGGAAGATAACATGCATAATAATCACTTCCATCAACATTTTTTTCTTCATCTACTTTTTTAAAATATGGTGCTATCTCACTTCTCATAGTAAGTGTAGTTTTTTCTTTTCCATTATCAAGTTCAGCTGTTGTACTGCCTGCTTTCATAGTAAGTGTAAGCCCGTTATAAGTAATGACAATATTTCCTGTATTAACATCCGCATCAACATGTCCTGTAATATCCTGTAATGAATATTTCATAGGTGCCATCATACCTTCAACATTGCCTTCTCCAAGAACCATATCTGCTTTAATAAGAAGTCCTTTTTCAATCTCTTCCGGTGCCCATTTTCCACCATTCTTTTTGGTATAACGGTTAGGCTCATATTCACCTATAGCAAGAAATCTAAGCACAAGATCTCCCAATTCTACCTGTTCATTATCTGCCGCATATACATTCTCTACATTACCTGCCTTTAAAAGACTAACTGTCGGAACACCAGCCATCATTCCAGACAGCATTGTTGTACACAACCCAAGCGTAACCAGTGATTTTGTAACTTTTCGCATTCCACTGCCTCCTTAACATTATATAATTTGATGATTGTATTATAAAATCAATATTAAAAACAGACTACCAATTATCGGTAAAGTATCTTATAATTTACATAAAATAACTACTTTTATAAAATATTATTTAAAAAGCAATTACCTTATACAATATATACATACTAAGCGAGGAATCCATATGTTATCAACCGTAAGCAAAGACTTTGTAATAGACCACAGAATCCGTCATGTTAATAAAAATGTACCACTTACACATTCCCATCAATACAACGAAATATATTTTCTTCAATCTGGAAAATGTAATGTATACATAGATAATGAAACTTATTATCTTGAAGATGGAAGTGTTCTTTTTATACCCGCTTTCAAAGAACATACTTTTATATACCCTTTTACTCAGGATATCAAAAGAACTGTCCTGTATATATCTACTGAACAGCTAAACTGGTATTTTAACAAGGATTTCAAGGATGAAATAAATAATCTTTTCATAAATAAACATTTGCAATTATCAAGAAAAAGTTTTTCAAATCTATCTAATATATTTGAGAAAATACAATTTGAAAAATATAGTCTCGACAATATGTCTGAGTCACTTACTAAAGCTTATTTTTTTGAACTGATTATATATCTTATACGATGTCAGCGTTATACACATAATATAAATCAGAGGACTAATTTATCTAACATTACAATAGGTGAAATTGTGAATTTCATAGAAAACAACTATGGCAGACAGCTTACACTGCCAGAAACTGCTGCCAAGTTTGGTATAAGCGAATCCAGCCTTACCAAAAAAATCAAAATATTTACTAATATGACTTTCAAGGAATACCTTACTAAAACAAGGATAGAGGCAGCCAAATCGCTGCTTATATCCTCCGAAAAAAGTATTACAGAAATAGCATACGAATGTGGATATAATAACAGCAACTTTTTTGGTGATGTATTTAAAAAGGCTGTTGGTATGTCACCAAGCAGCTATCGTAAAATGCTTACAAAACAATAATAATTAACAACAAAAAGACTGTTATACTATAAGAGTTGAATATCACTTTATAGTATAACAGTCTTTTCTGTTCTTTATCTATGATTCTATATTATAAAATCTATATATTTAATAAAATTTCTTACTTCCTCTTATTGGTTCAGATGTAAGATTCACTCCTAATCTTGCAAATGTCTTAGTGTCTACCTCAGATAACATAACTGTTGTATGAACCTGGCAGCCCTTAAGCTTAGGAAGCTGCTCCATAGCTTTTTTCGCATTCTCATTAGTTACTGACGTAAGTGCAAGTGCTATAAGAACCTCATCACTATGAAGTCTTGGATTCCTTCCACCAAGATGTTCCACTTTCAGATTCTGTATCGGCTCGATAAATTCTGGCTTTATAAGCTTCTCATCATGCTCTATTCCAGCAAGATACTTAAGCGCGTTAAGTATGAGTGCTGATGATGCTCCTAAGAAATCTGTTGTTTTTGAAGTGATTATTGTACCATCTTCAAACTCTATGGCAGCACATGCAACGCCAGTTTCCTCAGCTCTCTTCTTTGCTGCCACTGTTACTTTTCTGTCATCAGTTGTAATCTTGGCCTGCTTCATAAGAAGCTCTATCTTGTATACTTCACTTTCAGATGCTTTCTCTTTAGCTACCCTATTAACTGCATCATAGTATCTTCTTATTATTTCCATCTTGGATGCCTCACAGCATGCCTCATCATCTACTATGCAGTTACCAGCCATATTGACACCCATGTCAGTTGGTGACTTATAGTAAGTGTTCTCACCATATATTTCTTCTAATATAGCATTAAGTACAGGATATATCTCTATATCACGGTTATAATTAACCGCAGTCTTTCCATATGCTTCCAGATGAAAAGGATCTATCATATTCACATCATTAAGATCTGCTGTTGCAGCCTCATACGCGAGGTTGACCGGATGCTTAAGCGGTATATTCCATATAGGAAATGTCTCAAACTTGGCATATCCTGCTTTAACACCTCTTTTATTCTCATGGTAAAGCTGTGAAAGACATGTTGCCATTTTTCCACTTCCTGGACCTGGTGCTGTTATAACAACAAGTGGTCTTGTTGTTTCTATATAATCATTTTTTCCAAAACCATTATCACTTACTATGTTAGGAATATTAGATGGATAACCTTCTATTACATAATGCTGGTATACCTTGATTCCCTTCTTTTCAAGCTTTTCTTTAAACTGGATAGCTGCACTCTGTCCTGTAAACTTAGTTATGACTACACTTCCAACAAAAAGACCTTTCTTTTCAAACTCTCCTATAAGGCGTAAAACATCAACATCATATGTGATTCCAAGATCACCTCTTACCTTATTCTTTTCGATGTCTGCTGCACTTATAACTATAACTATCTCAGCCACATCTGATAACTGCATAAGCATCTGCAGCTTGCTGTCTGGGTGAAATCCTGGAAGTACTCTTGAAGCATGAAAATCATCAAAAAGCTTTCCGCCAAACTCAAGATATAACTTATCTCCAAACTTTCCTATTCTCTCTTTTATATGCTCTGACTGAATCTTAAGATACTTATCATTATCAAAACCTATTCTCATCCTAACTTGTTCTCCAATCCTTGAAACGCTTTAATGTCGTTACTATTCAAAGCCAATCCTGAAAATATTACAGAAGCCCGAATATTAACATTTTATCAGAATGACTCTTATTTATCAATCTTATTTATGCTGCAATGTTTAACTGCAATGTTTCACTGCAATGTTTTACCGCAATGTTTTTACAATGTTTCTTTAAGCGGAACCATTTTTATAGAAACACTTCCATCTGTATGCCTTGTTATCAGTGTTCCTCCTCTTTGCGTATGCCTATTCATTATCCCTTTATAGCCAAGATAATCTATCGACATTCCATATGTCAGCTGGATACCTTTATACACAAGAGACAGTGTATTAAGGTGGTCATGTCCACAAAACATCCATTTTATAATACCATTATCCACTGCTCTGTTAAAAAAAGTGCCCTCAAATTTTGGAATCCCGAAATGGTCATCAGCTTCACCTATATTGCCATGCTTATATACAACTGCTTTATCTCCCATTTTCATTTTTTCATAGGCCTCTTTGAACTCATTTACAGGAATGTGGAAAAATGCCATCGCTCTGACATCACTATTCTCTTTTTTTAACTTACTTAGCTTATCCATACACCAGTCTACCTGGTCTTCATGTATACAGTCAAAACCACTGTAGAACCAGCCACCCTCTCCATACATATTAGAGTCAAGGAAAACAAGTGGCAGTATGACTTTTCCATCACTGTCTGTAAGATTAATGAAGTAGTTACCCATTCCATATATGTCTTTTCTACCCTTTGTAAATATACTGTATTTACCTGAGCTGTATACATCTGAAAGCTTATCCTTGTTGTATCTTGCAAACATTTCACAGTCATGATTACCATAAACAAGTGCATATGGTATACCAAAGCTGTCCATAAATCTTATAAATATTTCTGCCTGGCGCTTATTGTTCATAGTTCCGGCTTTCGGAAAGAATGGAAATACCGAATCACCCGTGATCACAATAAGATCAGGCTTAGTCCTTTTTATAATCTGACTTACAGCCTTAAGTGCAAGCCTGTCTTTTTTCTTTGAAAATATACCAAATCCAAGATGCATGTCTGTAAGCTGAAGTATCTTATAAGCTCTGTTTGTATTTATCTTAAGTTCAAATGTTTCATTATCCAGTTGTTTAAATTCGTCTGATCCATACATAGTAATCTCCATTCTTGCGCTGCTTCTTTGCGCTGACTTTTATCAGCTGAGTGGTATAAGTGCCCCGATTGCAGATATTATCGTAGATATAACCATAAGCACCTGAAAATAAACTGTGCCAAACACACCACATATAGGACTGTTTCCAGCCTTTTTCCTTGACTTTCCATAAGTCAGCACAAGCATGATACTGACCAGCACAACTACACCGCTCATTATCCTTGTAAGGACTATAAAACTGCTTACACCAAATATAGCAAAAAGTATACATGGAATGGTAGCTATAAGCCAGCTTATCCTGTTTCCTGTTCCTATCTGCTCATGAACTACATCTCTTAATGCAAGTGTATTAGACCAGAAGGTAGTAAGCAGGGCAAACAAAGAAAATATACCTGCAAGAATCATAGCCCAGCTTCCTATGCTTTTACCAAGCTGCATATAGGCAAGCTCCTTATCCAGTGTCCCCTTAGTTCCAAGAAGCACTGTAAGTGTTACAATAAGCACGAAAAGAGATGATAATCCGAAACCTGCAAATATTGTCTTTCTAATCTTTCCCGCATCTCCATCAAGTCCCTTAACAACCTGTATAACTGCCTGATTAGCAGAGGTTGCAAAAACCACCATACTATAAAGTGCAAGCAGATTGTTCAAATGAAATGGTGCTGTATACAAAGCATTAACAGGATGCATAAATGTACCAATCGTCATAACTGCAACTATAACCATGAGTACCGCAACTGCATACTTCTGTGCTATTCCTACAGCCTTCATCCCTATAAATACCACTATTCCGGCTATCACATAATAAATAAGCTGTGCTGTCCACAACGGAATATTAAACCAGTTCACAAATATCTGCGCCCCACCATTGATATTGCCACTCACACCTATCATAATAGCCAGCCCATATACTATAAACATTATCCAGCTGAACACCTTTTTCATCCTGCCAGTAAAAAGTTCTCCCTCAAAGCTTTTTACAAGCTGTACACCTCCATTATTGTATGAAAGCTCAGCTATTATTAAATGCAATATTACATTGACTATATAAGCAATAGCAACCATCCATATAACATCAAGCATACTGTTTTTTGTTGCAAGATATGGCACTGCTATAATACCTGTTCCTATGCTGTTGCCAACTATCATACATATTGCCTCAAAAGTAGACAGTCTGGCCTCTGAATTAATCGTTCCTGTCATATAATATCCTCCGCTATAGTAAGAATTATGCTATATACTATTCCCCATATATTGCATAAAAACTGCTGGTCATTAAAAACCAGCAGTATTTATGTTCACAGACACCGCTCAATATATATACATAATAACACTTATTTATGTATGTATAAATAGCCTGTCCTATTAATTCTATAATTAATCCTCTAATTTGTTAATTCATCAGCATTATTGTCAGTGAAAGTATCTTATATAGTTTTTATATTTTCCACGGAAGTTTGACACCCCAAAACCCTCTCAGGCCAGTAATGGTCTTATTTTTTTTAAAATTTTTGATTTTCCCTCATTCGTATATATATGATATAATAGATATAGTTTTTTGCAGGAGGTTTTGGTTTATGAGAATTATGAAAAGTAAAGCTACTGATCCAACTTATCATGTAATACAGGATGTTAAACGTGATTGAAAAAGAAGTACTGAAATAATTGAAAAAATAAGGCTTTATCATTTAACACTGGTTATCTTTTCCTTCAGAAAATTTACTACCAATTACGCTTTTCACGAAAAATGTATAAAAGCCGCAAACGCAGTAACTGTCTGCATTTGCGGCGATTTTTAACCTAAAAAGTGTCAAAGATGGGATTTTAACAGATTGGTTTTCACTCTGCCACATTAATCTTTGCCTTAACGGATTAATCTTTACTCTGACGTATCAATTTTTATTTAACTGCATCAAGTAAGTAATTATATCTTTCCATTTTACCATCTAATAAATCAAATATAAATTTCTCTGAGTTGTCTGATACCTTATCATAATCTTTCATACCATTAAACTCACCTTCAAGATAACCTTCCATAAACTTATCCTTATTCTTAAGATTATCTAATACAATATTGTAATTATCTAAATCTATGCAATAACGCATAACTGCCTGAACCTGTGATTCCATATCCTCTATTATCGGAGCAAATTGTTGTTCGGCAACATTATCCCATTCAACACCCTGAGCTTTAGCGTTACTAAAACTTCTTCCTATGAATTTACCACCAAATTTTAATACAAGTATAACACCAGCAACGCCTAATACCTTGCCAAGCCAGTCGCCTGATGCAAAGAAATACCATACACATACTGCTAAAAGTGCAAGCACAATAGCAGCTGGAATAAATGCCTTAGTCTTGTCCTTCTTCCTTTCTTTCTTTACAATATCTCTCTGTGAATCTAAATCTTTTCTCATTGACTCAAAGCCTTCAAGTAATTCCTTTATGCTGTCCTCAATATCTTTTTTACCGTGTTCTGCACATTTCTTAATAAATGCAGTTACATTATCAATTATTCCTGTTTTATCGGCATCAGAACAATCTAAAGCTCTGCTTATAAGACCATTTCCATAGAAAAATGTCTGACTTCCCATTTCTTTATCATCATCATCAAAATAATTGCCATCACATACGAATAAGGCATATCTGTCAACAGCTTCAAAATCGCCTGTAAGAGATCTATATAAGCCATACCAGGCCTTTGACTTATCAGGATTTTCTTGTGATGCTTTATCATATAGGTCACTGGCTATATCCCAGTCTTTTTTCTTTAAATGCTGTTCAGCTTTTTCAATTATTGCATCAGGATCTATATTACTGCTATTTATAAGCTTACTGATATCATCTTTTAAATCCTGATGCATACTGCTTATATGTTCATCTGTCTTTCTGAATTCCTTTGAATGATTATGTATTAAAAACACATTATCACACGCCATACAAGCATACTTTTCTTCTGTTAACTCTTTAACCTGTTCACTTCCGCAATTTGGGCATTTTATCGCCTTCATATCTTTACTGCTCCTTTGTATTCTTTATTTTTCTTATATCAAGCTGTTTAACAATCTCATTACATTTTGCTTCAAATAAAGTATTATCTGTAATATCTGCTAACTCAGCTATCAACCCTTTAATTCTTAAATTCTCCTCTATAACCTTTGGAGAACTCACCGGATTTTCATATCTCATTCTCTCGTAAAGCTTGTCTATATTCGCTTTATTGGCTGTATCCTGTACATTAACCCTGCATATTTCCAAATCTTTAATTAATTCTTTAAAATCCTGTATAGATTGCTTCTCTTTATTATCTACATCTTCTATATACTTATTGCTTCCCCACAAAATTATCTCAAATATTACAAATCCTAACAGTATAGCCGCCTGTATAAGATAAGAATAAATGCTGTATCTTTCTGGAAACTTTGAACAGAATTTAAAAAATACATATAACTGGACTACCATATATGCCACACTGTAATAAAGCATTGGCATCTTTAGTGCTGCTTTTTTCTTATCCTGCTTGTGATACACATACCAGCTAAATACCGGTTGTATCAGTAATGCGATAATACAAAATATATATTTCATCATACATTTCTCCTTGTTCCGCAGTTCATACAAAACTGTGCATTAGCCGGCATAACTGCTCCACATTCCTGACAATACACTTCTTTAGGAGTAACCTTCTCACCACAATTCATACAGAACTTAGCCCCCTGTGGCAGTGGGCTGTTACATTTACTGCACACCAGCGAAGCACCCTGCGTATTCATTGAATCACCCTGTACGCCCATTGTACCTCCCTGCATATTCATTGCTGAATTCTGCATTGTGTTATTGGCATTTACTGCTGCTTCCATATTTCCTTTAAGCATATCGCCCATTGAAAATGCAAGTGGAATCTGTGCCATCATATTAGCTGGATTGCCTGCAAAGCCCTCATTTTCTGCAAATGCCTTGCTGACATTAAACTGCTGTTCCTGCTGCCAGTTGTAGCCTTGTATCTCTCGTGATTTAGCAAGTCCCTGTGCCTCAATAACAGCCGCATCCCTGTTACCCATAGCTTCAAAACGCTTCTGTGCCATACTATTATCCAGATTCTTTAACTCAATTAAATCATCTTCATTAATATTAACTGCTGATAAGAAAAAATTAAGAATTTGAATTCCATATTCTGCTATATCATCTCTTATAAGCCCAGCAACATTTTCAGAAATATCATTCAAATGCTGGTTAAATTCATTGTAGCTGTACCTGCTAAGTTCCACTGCTATACAATTCTTAACCCTTGTAACTATCAAATCCTTAAAATATTTCTGGATATTTGCTGTAGACATTTCCTGTTCTGTTCCAACAAGATTAATGAAGTATACTTCTGTGTGAAATGGAGATACTCCACCTGTAACAAGATTTCTAAGCTTTGAAATTAATGGAATATTCTTAGTTTCCAATGTGTAACGTCCAGCCTTGAAACTATCTAATGCCTGTCCATCACTGAAAAAAACTGCTTCCTGTGACTCGTGTACAATAAGCTGTGATAATGTATTAAAATCCTCCGCAGGATGCTTATATATAAGAATGTCATTATCACCTTCATATTTAATAACTTCCTGTATTGCCATTTATTTTCTCCTGTAAAATACTTACTTTTTGCTAAGTATAACATACAACTTCCATTTTGGATACTTTTTTCTTCTATTTTGGATACTTTTTTCTTCCTTATTGGATACAATTTTTAATGTGTATTAATAAATTTCCAGCCATATTAATATATGTATTTTATAAATCCACCATTATTTACCTATATTTAGTACCTGAGGATTGGAGCTATATGTCAGAACGAATTAACCAGCACTTAAATCCACTTGTTGGAAATAATATAAGAAGACTCCGCAAGGAACGTGGACTGAAAGCAACTGAGGTTATTGCCAAGCTCCAGCTTGAAAATGTCAATGTAACAACCGGCATTTTCAGTAAAGTAGAAAATGGCTACAACAACCCTACAGTTGATATGCTTGTCGCCCTTACCAAAATATTTGAGTGCGATTTCAATGAATTTTTTAAAACAGAGTGAGAACAATTCTACTGTATGATTATATATGTGGATTGTTCTCACTTTTTTGTACAGTAACACTCTGTCTTCGTACCTTAATCTACGCTCTTCTGTCCTAAATCTTTCTCCTTCTTTAGATACACAACACCGGCATATATACGCTCTATTGGTCTTAACACACTTTCTATAAATTCTATGTCCTCATCTATAATATCTACAAGTTCATTACTGCCATCTGATGTGCTTTCTATCTTTAGTACTACAAGATTTCCTGCAAATATTCTCTCAGGCTTTAAACTTTCCAAATCTTTATTACTTATATTATTGTGAACTGTATTTTTAACATCTGCTGATTTTTTATCTGTTTCATTATTATTAACTGGAAGTCTGTAAAACGCCCTGTTAAGCGTTCTGCCCTGCACTACTGCATCTTTTTTGGCTATTAGTAACAGACTGTCATTCAGCCACACAATATCAAGTTCATCTGTACCGCAGCCTTCATCAATATTTTTACTGTCAATTCTTCTATCAGCACATTTACATAAGATATAATTTCTTACATATGATAATTTATCGCCTGTCCATTCTGTGTAACCTTTGTATACAACGCCATTCTGTGCACACATATAATATGCCTTTATCATCTTAGTGAATGTTTTCTTAGAAATCCTTCCATTCATCATCTGATAAATCATCTTGCATATCCTCGTCATATTCTCCTGAATGTGATGGCTTTCCACCTATCAACTCCTCAGTATTATTATCTGCAGCTGGTCCACAGCCACGACCCATAGTGTTGAATACGTCAGTCGTTGTCAGACAGAAATTATTACCTATTCCAGGTATAACCATATTGGTTGTTGCCTGAAAACCGTCAAGGCAATAAGGCTTGGACTTTCCCTCATCAAATACTGTATCTGCAATAATAGAAGTCTTTGGCTGATAGTCATACACTGAAATATCTACATAGCCTTTAGTAAGAAGCATATCCAGAATTCTCTGCACCTCACTATACTGAAGATTTCCAACCAATACAGCATCTTCATTTACTGCAAATACCGATATATCATCATCTCTGCCATCTTTTAACTTAAACAGAATACCTGTTATATCTTCTTTGCTGCTATTTGCCTTTGCTACCATACGCAGTGTATCTCCATTAAATGTAAATATTTTTTCAACTATTGGTTCTGCCTTTTTAATCTCTCTTACTGCTCCATTGTTTAATTTAACTACCATAATGTCCTCCATTCTTGCGCTGCTTCTAAGCGCATCTCAAGTTTGTGCGAAGCACAAATCTTGCGTGTGAAAAATCTTATTTTTCACACTATCCTCCATTCTTACCTGTTATAACAGGTACTTAAATTGATTATCAGCTATACAGCCTTTATCTTATCTTTAGGAACTCTCTTTCCTATCGACAATTGAAGCATAATAAAAAGCAGCCTGATTTTCCAAGCCGCTTTTTTTAATCTTTAAAATATGCTATTTTACTGTATCTGCAATTTCAAAAAAATTCTTCATCGCATAAATTCACTATCAGAACATTTTCCAATACGAATTTCTTATAAATTTGTCTATAAATTCAGGCATTGTCATTTTCCTTATATGTCCGCCATCACGAAACCCAACATCGTATTTGTCCATAAATGCCCTGTCGTCTGCCTCACTGCAATCTATATCCGTTATAAACGCTATGCTCTGTGGTCTGTTTCTGTCTTTATCACGATATACATAGACATATAATGGTTTAACATTGTGCATATTGAGCATTTCCCTATATATAACTTCAAGTGTTACATCATTCTCATAGTCAGCTTCTTTGCTTGAAAGCCTGTAATAAGGGCTATTCTCATTCTGGTTCTCAACATAAGTCTTCCAAGTCATAATCCAGTTGCCACGGTAGGTCTTAAGAACCTTAAGTATATCCATCATATGAGCACCGCTAAACTCAAATCTTTTATATTCCCTTATATATTTTGGCATATCTATATAAAGAAACTGCCTGTCAAATTGAAAATCAAGCCCCTGCTTAACTATGCCTGTGGAGATGCTTTCTATATTAAGATAATCAGCTTCTATAAGATGCAAATGTATTTTCTTTACATACATATCAGCAAATTTGCAGAAATCCTCTTTGCTTAATCCACATAACTGCTTTATCCTGCTTCTGGACATTTTCGTATCATCAAGATATGAAGATATATCGTCTACAACAAGCTTTCCGTCTTTATATGAATAAGTCTTCTCAAGCTTGGAATCAAGCCAGTATTCAGTCCGCAGACAATTGCACATAAAATACCTTGCCGCAAGTGTATATTCATCATAACCTGTTGCACTCCAGTCCTGATATACGCTAAACAGTGCAAGCCACTGGTTAATCTTGGATATCAGCACTCCCTTCTGCTTCTCGATACCCATCACTTCTATTGTCTTAGTAAATGCTTTGATGTGCTTGTATACTTTAACTGGTTTTTTCAATGCATTCTGAAACTGCACAAGCTGGTGATAATTCCTGCGTGCTAAAAGAACAATTCTGTTAGAATATCCATTTGCACAGAACAGCGGAACAAGTCCCATTTTGCCGAACATATCGAAAAATGTATCCGTCCTCTGGTCTGCCTGACTTATAATATAATGCAGCATTCCACGGTATATCTCATTACACTCAACCTCAGCATAATTAAGTGGTATATGCAGATTATGGTAAACCTGCTGTCTAAGCTTCATATCAGGTGAATACATATTCCAATACTTCTCCTTAAAGACATCCTTAGGAAGCCCCAGATATTCAAGAAGCTGTGTCTGAGTATAAGTGTTATCTTTGCTTGCAAGCTGCTTATATATAATTGAATACACCTGCCTTTTCAGTTTCATTGGGAAATCCGTATAACCTGTATGTCTGCTTCTTAATTCACTTATTATATTCTTAACATCTTCGTACAAATGTATATCCACTCCTTGTGTACACACTACTTTGGTTTTTTAATTATGTATGTTACGCTGTTTCGACTTTCCTGCTTGTGCACCAGTTATATATCTTATCTATCAACCTGTCACATAACAATGTATATGCCGCTCCTACTACATTTACACCTATTCTAAGTAAAACAGCATATTTAAGTCCGAACAGTTCCGCCGCTATCGATAGTGCACCAAATGTATTAAACACTGTCTGCCAAGAATAACCAGCTGAATATCCGACACCTATTCCACCTATCATACCAATATATGGATACATTGACTGTGGAAGTACTGTGTATAATATTGAAAAAATCAGACATCCAATAACATTAAACGCACCTCTCTTGCCTGCCCGTCCTTCTATATCCTTTGAAAATGGCAGACACACTGACATGCACGCTATACCTATCCACATCGCTCTTGGAATATTAAGCAGGTTCATCACAAGCATTGCACTTGATACTATAAATGTAAGCTTGATATACCATCTGTTTCTTGCCGAATTAATATTGAATTCATAGAATAAATCCTGGAATGTTCTTCGATATGGCCTGTTCTTCTGGTTCTTATAAAAGATAATCATACAAATTACCATACCACAAAGAAGTCCGATAACCCTTAACACATAGTCCTGTCCTGTAACGTCATACCCCTGTAATAACAGATAACCAAGCACAAATGTCGAATGATTATACATAATTACATTATGACAGCCCATTATCATAAGAAGCATTATACATACTATATTAATAAGAAATGCAACAACAGGTGGTACCATATTACTAAGCCTTGGTCCTGCTATCAATATAGCATATATTCCCATAATTGACAAAAGTCCATGTGATGTCTTTATTCCAAAATCTGCCTGTCTTAACACAAGCACTGCAAGAAGTACTGTAACACCTACCACACTGTTAGCACTGCCTAGAAGCTTACTGAATATTGTAACAACTGCTACACAGAATACCATAACAAGGTAAACCTTGAAATTATATATTAATATATGTTTTCTTTTCTCTTTAGCATCTTTTGTGTTCTTAATAAGCTGTTTAGAGCCTGCAGAACTTAACTGTAATTCCTGATAAAATGTCATAAAACCACTCTGATCCTTTCATCCCCATATATTTGTTAAACTTCATTATTAATATTACATTACACATTAACATATATAATATTTAACATCTGTCTATTTATCTATCCGATTATTTTCCAAATGCATTTAATAATGAGAATTTAAGATGCTAGGGTTGAGTAATATAACACTATTCCTTGCTATTGTCAATTATAAGCTTATAACCCTGTCCGCCATCTGTATTGTTGATGTCCTGTGCGCAATCATTATAATTGTCATTCTACCCTTTAAGTTCTGTAATGTTTCGTTTACTGCACGCTCTGACTCATTATCAAGTGCGGAGGTTGCCTCATCCATAAGCATTATCGGAGCATTTTTAAGGATTGCCCTTGCTATGGCTATACGCTGTCTTTGACCACCTGATACAGACATCCCCTTTTCACCAACAACTGTGTCATAACCATCTGTAAATTCTGTTATAAACTGGTGAGCATTAGCCATCTTTGCAGCTTCAATAATCTCAGCTTCCGTAGCATCAAGCCTTCCCATTCTTATATTATCCATTATACTCATATTAAAAAGTATTGCATCCTGTGGAACAAGTGCAAAAAAGCTTCTGCCAGCCGACAGACTTATATCATCAAGATTATTGCCACACACTTCAATCATTCCACTGTCCGGCTTATAAAATCCCATAAGAAGCTTAGAAAGAGTTGTCTTACCTGACCCAGAAGCACCAGTGACAGCCACGAATTCACCTGCCTTTATTCTTTCATTATAATTATCAAGAACAACTACAGGTGCATTATTTTCATCTTTTATATATGAAAATGTTAAATCACTTATATTTACTGAATAATCAATATTATTAAAAATATTATTATGACCGCAAGAGTTATTTATTTCATTATGCAATCTTTCTTTGTTGAATTCCTGATGATTTAACATTTCCTCTTCTGTTTTCTCATCAAGAAACTCGAATATATTCTGTGCATATGTCAGATATGCAATAAGCTCAGGAATATACTTTCCCATCTGCAAAAATTGCCTTGAAAAACGTCCATACATTGTATATATAGCTGCAATAGCACCAAGTGTTGTGTAGCCCTTCTGCACAAACAATATGCCTAACGCCAGAAAAACAAGATTACATATAAGGTCAAAGCCTGTATTAGCACATTCGAGCAAAGATGAAAACATATTTCTTTTATCAGACTTTACAGCATACACATCTGCCTCTTCATTATATCTGTCAACCGTCTTTCTGCCTGCCTCAAACATCCTTACCTGTATAATTCCCTGAATAAGATCTGTTATATGCTTTGTCATTATGCTGTTTGACTCAGACATTTTCTTACTTAAGCTTTTAAGCGGTCCAGTCAGAACCATCGTAACTCCTATCAGCACTGTATTTACAGCCACAAGACAAAGTGTAAGCTGCCAGCTGAGTGCAAACATAGGCACTAAGAATACAACTACCATCATAAATGGCATAACAACTCTTCTGAATCTTGAACCAAATATATCACCCATTCTCCCAAGGTCGAATGATACTTTTGATAACATTTCCCCACTATGGTGATTTTCATAATATTCACAAGGCAGCTTCATTTCATGACTCAACACCTGTTCGTACAGCTTTCCATATATTCTCTTTGCTTCCACGTTATATCTTATGCAGGCAAATCTATATCCTAACAACACTATCACGCCTGTTATGACTATTATTACAACAGAACTTATAAGCCTGTCCCACTCGCCTTTCTGTGCTATGTCAACAACTATCTTCATAAGAAATGCTTCCATAACTGAGAACATTGCAAATGTTATACTCATCCCTAATATTGAACCATAATACATAAAGCGTCTTTTTCCCATAGTTCTCATAGTCCGTAAGAATAACTGCCATATTCCGGAATTCTTCTTATTATTATCCTTCTGCGTACATTTCTGCATATACCCCTCCCATATCAAGCAACTGTTTATGAGTTCCAGCCTCAACTATCCTTCCATGCTGAAGTACAATTATCCTGTCGGCATCTTTTATTGTAGACAATCTGTGTGCTATCGTTATGCTTGTTTTTCCTTTGCATAACCTGTCAAGAGCATCCTGTATAAGCTGCTCTGTTCCCTCATCAATAGCAGATGTAGGCTCATCTAACAACAGAATTGGCGTGTTTTTTAATATTGCCCTTGCTATAGCAATACGCTGCCTCTGACCACCTGAAAGCTGGCTTCCACCCTCACTTATCACAGTTTCATATCCGTCAGTAAGTCCTTCTATGAAGTCGTGAATTCTTGCATCCTTACATGCATTAACAACTTCATCGTGAGTTGCATTAATATTTCCATACCTGATATTTTCCTCAATAGTTCCTGGAAATAAAAATGTATCCTGTGAAACAAGCGCCATATTTTCTCTTGCGCTTTCAATATTCCATTCATTAATATCCATTCCGTACAGCTTATATGTTCCATCACTGGCATGATATAAGCCGCATAACAGTCTGAAAATAGTAGTCTTTCCACCACCTGAGCTTCCGACTATCGCTATATTTTCGCCATTTTTAATCTTAAAACTGACATCATTAAGAACATTTTCACCCTCTTTATATGCAAACTTTATATTATCAAATTCTATAACGTAATCTTCATCTAAGACATTCTCGTCAGATACGCTATTGTCTATATTCGTTGTCTTGTAAGTCTTGTCCCCAAAATGCTCATCTTTAGCCGAAAGTATTCCTTCAAGCCTTCCTATACACACCATACAGCCTGTAGCATCAACTATGGCAAAAGGAATTCCTATAATCGACTCAACAAACTTTTCAAGAATAACGACAAAACCAACAAGTTCTCCAACTGTAAGCTGTCCATTTCTTACAAGCCATATGCTTAAAAATGCACATAATATAGAAGGAATCCATTGTATGAGTCTTCTTATAACTATCGCCGTATTGCTTATGCCTGTTCTTATCTGCTCTGTTTCCACAAGCTCCTCTGATGCATTATGCATTCTGTTTTCAAAATACTTCTGTAATCCAAAGGCTTTTATTATCTGATACCCCATTATAGCTTCATGATCAATCCCAAGCATTGCATCAACCTTTAAGCGATATACCTTTGACACATCCCGCATTTTCTTCACAAGAATATTTGACAGCCATATTACAAGTGGATAACTCACAACAACTGCAACAAAAAGCACTACATTTATCCTTCGCACATAATTGGCATATATAAGTGCTGCCGTAATATTTGTTATAATTGTTGCAAAATGCTCTGTCAGAAAGTTTTCGGCTTCTGCTATATCAGAATTCACCTTATTAATTATTGTTGCTGTACCTGCATTATCATAATATGAATAATCTATCCGGTATAACTTGCTGCTTATCTGTTTTCTGTATGAATTAATAACCCTTACCGCATATTTAAGCGAAAGCCTGCTTCCTGCAAAGGAAAGTACAAAGCCTGATAATGTCAGATATATAAACTTCTCAATAATACTGCCAATATCAACAGCTTCGCCTGACAGCATATAATCTATGTTGACACTTATTATCTTATTGGCACTCACAATTATCTCATTCACAACAGCATTAAGAAGCAGTGCCATAATTATCAGATACGAATACCTGAGCATATTTTTTATAAAATTATTTGCTTTAAGATTAAACTTCTGATTCATATGTTATCCACCTCTTATTATGATTTAACTATAACTTATTCTTGCACAAAATTTTATTTTTTTCATTAAATATTATTGCTTTTATGACATATAATTTATAAAATTATGCTATGTCAATTATAACTTGGTTAAACCACTCAAGAATGGAGATTACTATGCCTCTTCCACTTAAACCCGGAGAAAATATTTATATAGACCACAAAATAAAATAAGCAAGCTACACAATGCCAGCAATGCAGGCAGCACATGACCACTACACCATCGGTTATATGGTATCAGGTGATCGAAGATGGATTGCAACTGATAACATACGTGTATGCCACGCCGGCGATTTTGGGATTGCTAAACCTGAGGTTTATCACAGGAACTGTTCTATATCGGATGTTCCTTATGACAGATATGTAATAAAAGTTCGTACAGAAGTATTTGAACCTATTATTGAAATAATCGGACATACTCAATTAGATATTCTTTGTCGCAATTATCTACATTTTACCAAAGCTTCACAGAATGAAATACAAAAAATGTGTGATGAAATGTTATACGAATACGAACGAAATTCTGACCACTCACAACTGCTTCTTCAGGGAATGTTTTATAAACTATTCTTCTATGTATATGAGCATCACATTTCAAGTGACTCAGATAACAATACTTTATATCTGAAAAGATTCGATGACAGAATTCAGAAGGCTATGATATATGCTGAAAATAATCTTGAATATGGTGCCAGCCTGCAGAATGTGGCAGACTTTGCCTGTCTTTCTCCATCACATTTTTCAAGACTTTTCAAAGCTGTAACTGGTTCATCATATACTGAATATATAACAGCGGTTCGATTACAACACGCAAAGATTCTTTTAGAAATCGGGGAAATATCTATAAGTACGGTTGCAAACAAAGTCGGCATATCTAATGCAAGCTACCTTAGTGCACTGCTTAAGAAGCATTATGGTATCACACCGACACAGATAAAAAGAAATGCATATAGAAACGATTGCACAAAATATAATAACAGAATTAAAAATAGCTGATATCTTATAAATGTAACTATCCACATCGTCCAATCTGTAACCTGACTTTGTAAACTGTCACATCTTATATAAGATACCAGCTATTTTTAATTAAATTTCAACTATAATATTCATTTATAACACTTCTATAATTATAGTAATTTTCTTTAAATTAAATTATTTCTTCTATATTATAATGTATTAATCAGAAGTTAAAATCTATCACTTTCCAATACATCTACATTATAACACATCAACCTGCTTAAGCTGCCTTCTCTGAGTTCTTCTCACTCTTTGCATAGCTCTTAGCTGAATTAACAACAATGATAAGACCAAGTACAATAAGAAGAATTGCTATTATAAGCTGAAGTCCATTTGCTATGAACACCTTACCCCATGTAGTAGTACCTGCTGGGATTGTAACAGATGCTGCGTTCTGGATAGCCTTAACCATAGCTATAAGTCTCTGTACAAGTGCTGTAAATGTTACACAAAGCATAATGATAAGAGGTGGGAAAAGCATCTTGTTGCTACGTCCTGTAACCTTTAAGAATACGCAGAGTGTTATAAGAACAAGTGCACTTAATAACTGGTTAGCTGAACCAAATAATGGCCAGATGTTAGCATATCCAATCTTTGTAAGTACGAAACCACAAAGAAGTGTTACGATTGTTGAGAAATATGTATTGCAAAGTAACTTTCTCCAGCCTTCTGCGTGTTCCATATCATCTACGCTGAAAAGCTCCTGGAAACTCATACGTCCGATACGTGCAACTGCATCAAGTGATGTAAGGGCAAGAGCTGATACACACATTGTCATAAATACTGTTGCGAAATGTACTGGAACACCAAACATTTCAAAGAAACCAGCTACACCACGGCTGAATATCTGGAATGGAGTACCTGCTGCAGCTGTACCATCAGCGGCTGCAGCTGCACCTGCTACACAAAGAGCAAGAACTGCAAGTAAGCTTTCAAGTACCATAGCACCATAACCAACCTTAAGCATATCCTTTTCATTCTCTACTGTCTTAGAAGATGTACCAGATGAAACAAGGCTGTGGAAACCTGAAACAGCACCACAGGCAACTGTTACAAAAAGGATAGGGAACATTGTTCCAAGCTTTGCATTGTTAAATCCTGTGTATACAGGAAGGTTCATAGATGGATGGGCAACTACAAGACCAAGTGCTGCTCCAACTATCATAGCGATAAACATAAATGTTGTCATATAATCTCTTGGCTGCTTCATAAGCCACATTGGCATAACTGCTGCAAAGAAGATATATACGAATGTGATATAGCTCCATGCATTCTTACCTAAGATAATTGGACAGAAGTTACCAATTACAAATGAAGCAACAATAAATGCAATACCAACTACTGCTTCTTTCCAGCCTGAAAGATTAAACTTCTTCTGGATAAGACCAAATACTACTGCGAATACCATAAACATAATTGATACTGTACCAGCAGAACCATTAGTTGAAGCTGCTGGTGCTAACTGTGATGCTCCATCAACTACTGTATATGCATTAAATGTACCTGCAACCATATCAGCAAATGCTGCAATAACGATAAGTGTAAATAACCAGCAGAAAAGTAAGAAAATCTTACGTCCAAACTTACCGATATATTTCTCAATGATCATACCCATTGACTTACCTTCGTTCTTAACTGAGGCATATAAAGCACCGAAGTCTGTTACAGCACCAAAGAATACACCACCGATAAGAATCCAGAGTAATACTGGTAACCATCCAAATGCTGCTGCCTGAATAGCACCTGTTACAGGACCTGCACCAGCGATTGATGAGAACTGATGACTAAATACAGTCCATCCTTTGGTTGGAACATAATCTTTTCCATCATTGTACTTTACGGCAGGTGTTTCTGCCTTAGGGTCTATACCCCACTTGTTTGCTAACCAACGACCATATACCATATAGGCACCAAATAATATAACAGCCGCGATTAAAACGATTACTAAAGTGTTCATAATGTCACTCTCCTATATATAATAAAATGTATTTCATCAGCCAAACACCCGTGGTTTTTATTTCCAGCGAAAAAAAAATCGCCTTCACACATATCCTGCCTAAAGGATATTGTGCAAAGACGAATGTAAATTTACTTCCGCGTTACCACTTTGCTTGCCGGATAACTCCGACCTCTCTACTGCCACACTTAATGGCATGCCCCTTTAACGGTGGGTACCGATTCTGACTACTTGACATCTTTGTCTTTCACCAAAACTGCTAGCAGGTGAGGGCTCAATCATTCCTTGCTGCCGTTTCTCATCATCTGACGGCTTTCTGTAAGCGGTGATATGAACAAGTCATTTCCTGTTCTTCGCATTTGACTGTTGAATTAAGTAATAAGATAGTCCCATCATTTTGATTTGTCAATAATTATTTTATTATTTCTTTGTATTTTTTATGTATTTTTAATTTGACAATTTCAATAAGAAGAACTTTGTATAACACATTTTCGGAAAGGCTTCTGTTCAATGTATTTTATTATATTTTTAGTTTTTTAATATCTTTTTAATCATATTTAGTATTTCTTTATGTATTCATTGACTTTCCTCTTCTATAAGACTATAATTATTATTAATAGAAACGTGAATATATATTTACGATATCATTATTATTTAAGGAGCGTGATTCTAATGAAAAATATTAAGGTTCGCACAAAGCTTACTATTATAGTAGCTTTAGTACTTGTGCTTGTGGCTTCTGAAAGTTTTATATCTATTCAGAATATGAACCAGTTAAAAAACAAGGCACTTGATACTATGGACACATCATCAAGACAAAACTATGATGATTCTATTAAAGAACAGGTAGGTGTCGTCATCTCTCTGTTATCTGAAATCAATAATGAGTATAAGGCTGGCAGATACAGCCTTGATGAAGCTAAGAAGATAGCTGCTGATGAAATACGTCAGATGCGCTACGGCAATGGTGGATATTTCTGGGTTGACCAGTCCGATGGTAAGAATATTGTTCTGCTTGGGAATTCAACTGAGGGTACTAACCGTATGAATACCAAAGATGCTGAGGGTTACCAGATGGTCAAGGAAATAATACGTGTTGCAGTCCAGGATGGTGGTGGTTATACAGATTATGTATTTCCTAAGGAGGGAGAAACAGAACCTTCACCAAAGCGTTCTTACAGCGAATACTTCAAACCTTTTGACTGGGTTGTTGGTACTGGCAACTATACTGATTACATAGACACTGCTATTGCACAGCAGGATGAGGAATTCACCAGCTATGCTTCAAGCAAAGCTATTTCACTTATTTTATGCAGCGTATGTATGCTTATTGTTGTTGCTATACTCGTTGCCCTCATCGCAATTGATATTACTAAATCATTAAGAAAAATAAAAGAACAATTCGAAGTAATTGCTGGCGGTAATTTTGCCACAAAAATGCAACAGCCTATGCTTAAGCGTAAGGATGATTTCGGACAGCTAGCCAATGCACTTGAAACCATGCGCGAATCTGTACGAAACCTGTTAGCTCAGGTAAAAAGCGAGGCTGCCAACATTGATAAGGTTGTAGAAACAATTGATACTAATGTATACAATCTTAACGCAGAAATTGAAGACGTATCAGCAACAACAGAAGAGCTCGCTGCAAGTTCAGAGGAAACTGCCGCCTCTGCTGAACAGATTAACGGAATGACACAGCAGATTGAAGAAGCTGCAAGGGAAATTGCCATAAGGGCACAGGATGGTGCAACTGAATCCCAGGACATCCATAAACGTGCTGTAAAGACTAAGGATGATACTGTAGAAAACCGTCAGAAGATTAAACAGATGATGTCCGACATCAGAGTAAATCTTGAGCAGGCTCTTGAAGATGCCAAGGTAGTTGAGCAGATTGGTGTACTTGCTGACTCTATCCTGAATATTACTGCACAGACTAATCTGCTTGCCCTTAACGCTTCTATTGAAGCTGCAAGAGCTGGTGAAGCCGGTAAAGGCTTTGCAGTTGTTGCCGAGGAAATCCGTGTATTAGCTGAACAGTCTAAAGATGCTGTAGCCAACATTCAGGCTGTTACAGAAAATGTAAACAAAGCTGTAGGCAACCTGACCAACGATTCTAACCGCCTGCTTGATTTCGTTGATACTGATATTGTTGAATGTCTTAACGGATTTGAGAAGATGGCTGATGACTATAATATGGATGCTTCCAACATTAACGATCTTGTATCTGATTTCAGTGCAACATCAGAAGAGCTCGTTGCATCTATAAGCAATATCACTCAGTCTATAGAAGGAATCACCGCTGCTTCTAATGACAGTGCAACTGGAACAACCAACATCGCACAGAAGACAGTCGTAATCGTAAAAGGCTCAGAAGCTGTTATGAATGGAGCTAAAACCGCAGAAGCCTCTGCTGCTGAACTTCGTAAGAATGTTAATAACTTTGTTATTGATTAATTTTATATATAGCAGGAATTATGGGTGTGGAAATGTTTGTTTCCACACCTATTTCATTCCTCTGCTTTATTCTTTTATATTTTTCCTTAATATGCAGATATACCCGGCTCCACAACAATATGAAGCCGGGTATGATTAATTATCTTTAGTTTCTACTTATTGCTAATCTTATTATCCTCATCAATGACTTTAGATACTATCTGCCATTTGTCTGATTATAACAATAAGATAAATAATCTCTTTACTTTATACATTCTTCTTTCTTGTTACAGCAGCAATACCTGCTAATGCAATTGCCATCACACACAGAACAGCATACAATGCTATAGGTGTGCTGTCTCCTGTTGCTATGCCACCTGTTGCTGTATTATCAGCATTCTCTGTTGTTACAGCATAATCTGCTATTACGACTGCATATTCAGATGCGTGACTAAAGTTAAGAGATATATTACCATCTGCATCTATTGCACCTGCATTCTGGAATATCATTCTGCCTGTGCTGTCATAATAATAGAGATTGCCATATTTGCCAGCATATTCACTTCCTATATTGTATGTAAGACTTGCCTTGAATCCAAAATCTCCACTATATGCAAGTGAAATCTGCTTAACTGGGTTATTGCCAGCAAGCTCCGATATAACATCATCTGGTATTGCATCAGAGTCTGTATCTACCGCAAGGTTAATATCCTTAAGATTATCAGCCTGAATATTATTTCCGTTGATAGTCCATTTATAACCATTCATATCAAGAACAATATCAACATCCTTACCCTTGGCTGCTTCTAACACATCCTTTGGTGCAACTGTTGCATCTGACATATCAACTGTATAAGTATCTCCAGCCTTGGCAGTAGTAATTGCTGCTACAGCTTCCTGTATCTTATCAGATGATAACTTAGTTCCTTCATTGTTGCCTTTGTTTCCATCAGTTGTTGTCTGATTATTGTTACCACCGGTACTACCATTGTTATCATCAGTAGGTGGAACAGAATCGTCTATTTCCGCATCTGCCTCGAAATAATAACTTCCAGTATCTGTATTAATGATATATCCATTCTTTATAAGTTCATCTAATTCTTCAGTTTTAATCCACTTTACATTCTTAACTCCAGGAATTACTGTTGGAAGTTCAATCTTCTGTCCTTTTTTAACAAATGATGTTTCTTTATATAAACACTTTGAACCAACATCTGGCGAATATGAATACACATATTTTTCTACGATATTGGTATTATAATTTGCCAAAAACGTTGTATTATTACTAACTATAGTATCTGAATCTGGATAGCCAACCATTGTCCAGCCTGTGATTTTTGCATCATCAAATTTAACACCGGTATCAAACTTCTCTAATGCCTTACTTAGCTTAGTTCTTCGTGGAACTTCTATTGTTTTGATTTCCCATTCCATATCTGCGTTAATATAACTGAACATAACATTTACATTTGGCTGAACAAATGTACCGTTTTGTGTTACATTGAAATAATAATCATACATTAATGGAAGTTCTCTTCCACTTGTTTGTCTTTCAGTAGATGCATACAACATATTATTATATACATCACGAGCCTCTATACTTGAAACATACCATTCACATGGATAATCGTTTTCTGTAATAGTATATGTATATTCGTATTTGCTTGTTCCTTCAACATTCTGCATATAGCAGTCTACATCATCTTTAGAAGACAATTCAGAATTTACGTTTTTTAATACCATTTTCACAGAGGCTACACCTGTATCATCAGTAACATCCACTGTGAATTTCACCTGATCTCCTGCGGTGAGTGTCTGACCTGCCTTATCCATAGAAATACTGTTAAACTTTGGTGCATTTTTTTCATTTACTACATAATTGTCATTCTGTACTGTTACCTTACAATCCAATGCTGAATTTTTCTCCGCAAGATTACCAGTTACATCTTTCACTTCTATATGATTAATATACCACTCACCAGGTACAATACCATCTGGGAGCTCCCATGAACCTATATAACAGCCATTAGCAGAATCCCATTGCAGATATATAGAATGTGAGGTATTCCTTTCAGCTACATTAACTTGAAATTGCACATAACAAGTGTCTTGTAAAGCGTAATTATCAGTTGCACCTATTGTAACATGAAGTGTATCTCCCGGTTTTACTGTCTGTCCATTTTCCTTTAACTCAACAGATGTAACCACTGGTTTCTCGTTATCACTACGAGTTATATTTACCCAGTATAAAGCTGATGAAGCTGTTACATTTAATACATCTGGTGTGCTTGAAATCACTGGCAAACATGTATTTCCTGCTTTATCTGTTACTGTAATATTGCCGATGAAGACCTTTCCATCAACAAGTGTAGTATCAGCAATCTTTACTGTACACTCATAACTGTTAGCCGCTTCATTAAACTGTAATCTGCCATTGGCATATGAATATTCATCCAATAAATAGACATCACCTTCTGATTTTAAAATCATCCTTACATCCTGAATACCTGATTCAGAATCATAAGCCTTGATTGTAATCTTAAATGTGTCATCTTCTCCTACATTCTGTCCCTGTTTATCAATCGAAATACTTTCGACTACAGGTGCTGTTGTATCAAACTGTTCTGATGCGGCAGCTACATTTGTTTCCTGTGCCTGTGCTGTCCTGATATCTGCATTTATGCCACCACTAAACAAGGCAGCAAGCATTGCGGCAGAAACTGTCACTGTTGCCAGCTTCTTTATAAATTGTCTTTTCATACACATTTCCTCCTTCTATAAGCGGATACCTTTTATTCAACTGCCTGATTAATACTATATCAACCACCTGATTAACACTATATCAACAGCCTGATTAACACTATATATTCAGCCAGTTAAAATGTAAGATTCTCACTTATTCTTTCTGTAAATTAGTAGTTCAGATATTCATCATTAGAAATTCCTGTAAATATCCGCTATTATTGTACCCCCCCCCG
>FR886172.1:1046-12539 GCA_000436475.1 Eubacterium sp. CAG:248 | reverse complement strand
AGAATGTGTGTTAAACAACAATATTCCTACTTAGTTCCTGTAGAACCGAATCCGCCATCTCCACGAACTGTATCACTTAATTCCTGCACTTCATTAAAAGCAGCTGTTATATAAGGAGCAAGTACAATCTGTGCAACTCTGTCACCTGGTTCTATAGTAACAGCAGCATCAGAGTGGTTGTATAGGGCAACTATTATCTCTCCTCTGTAGTCGGAATCAATAACACCTACTTTGTTGGCAGGAGCAACACCCTTTTTGCATGCCATACCGCTTCTTGCATAAATAAGACCAACAAGACCAGCGGGTATCTCCATGGCAATACCTGTTTTGATGAATTCAGTTGTGCCAGGTTTTATAGTGACTGCTTCTGTCATACCTGAATAAAGGTCTGCACCAGCTGAGTATTCAGTTCCGTAAGTTGGTATAATAGCATCAGGTGTAAGTTTTTTAATATTTACATTTTGTTTCATAAAAATAAATCCTCATTTCTATATATTGTGATTAGCATAAATAGCTTTAGTAACCATCAGCTATGACTACATGCCCCTCCTTAAGCGAGGTCTGTACATCAATAGTTCTCTGGTTAGATGATCCTTTGAATTTTAACATCATATCCTTTAGTTGTTCAACAAACTTCCCATCAACACATATGTCGATGAAAGACAGCATTCTTGCAGTCTCTGGGTATGTGTTATACATACGCTCCATAATATCTTTATCAAACAGATAGCCTGTAAAACACCATATATTCTTATCAGGATATACCTGTTTTACCCTTTCTAATAAAGGAAGAAGTCCTTTCTGGTTAGCTGGTTCGAAAGGCTCACCACCAAGAAGAGTTAATCCTGCTATATAAGAAGGCTTCATTGATTCTATTATTTCATCAATAGTTTCATCAGTAAATGGCATGCCATAATTAAAATCCCATGCAACCTCGTTAAAGCAACCCTTACAGTGATGAGTGCAGCCGCTTACAAATATACTTGTTCTTACGCCGGGACCATTGGCAATATCATTATATTTTATTTCAGCATAATTCAAAGTGTACAGTCCTTTCTGTGAATAAATTTACCTTCATGCTTAGTACTGATTGCTAACTTAAAGCAGGTAAAGGTCAATTAATATGTATAATATCATAAAAAGGACAATCTTAACAGTAGTTAGCAGATATTAATGTGAGTATAATAAGATATAAGTTAAATATGAAAAAAAACCGGTAAAAACCCATATTAATACAGTTTTGTTGTGTTAAAAATGGTTTGCACAGTGGAATAACAAGGAGGAATAAAGCATGTTAGATATTTATCTGGATAAGTTATATAGGTATCCAAGGATTCAGGAATGCGTCAGTGTAGCAGTTCCATTTAAGAAAGGTGAACTTAAAAGCATATCAGAGATAGCAGTATTACAGAATGGAAAGGAATGCATTATACAGCCTGAAGTGACATCAAGCTATGATGATGGAAGTGTTAAGTTTCTGTTTATAAGCTTTATGGCAGATCTCCCAGCTAACAAGCGCACAAAAGTGATTCTTTCTGTAAGTAGTGAAGAGTATGATAAAGCTGTAGAAGCTTCTAAGCTGTCTTATGATAATCCTATAGAAAAGGATGTAAATGTACACAAAGCTGCAGTGTGTGTAAAGAAGACAGAAGCAGGTTATACAGTAAACAGTGGTGAATTAGAGTTTGATGTATCTGATAACTCTGAAAGTATATTTACAAGGTTAGTTGATGGAAGAAAGATATATACCGAAGAGAACTTTGAAGGACCGGTTCTAAAGGACCGAGAAGGAAATGATTATAAGATGTCTATAGGAGAGTGGCGTGTAGTAAAGCCAGGTCCTGTAGAGGTAACACTTTCAGCTAAGGCTTATAATGTTGTTGAGGCTGATAAAGATGGAAATACAGCTTCTATAGATAAAGAAGATATAAAATATAAGAAAATAGAGTCTGAGATACGAATCACAGCCTATGCAGGAAAACCATGGGTAAACATATCATATAGAATAATCAATACATCAGACGAAGAACTTAATATAAAATCACTTGTATTTTATATTAAGAAATCAAAGGACAGCAGGATAACAGATAAGCTTGTACATATAGATATGGCAGCTGGCAACGATTCAACTGGATGTGGAGATATTCTTACAGACAATTCTAAGAACAATGGACCTATATTTATGACAAGAGGAATAGGAGAGCTTGATATGATAGAACACAGGGCTCCTGTTTCAGATATCAGGACTATAGTTGCCACTTCAAACTATAAGACAAGCTTTATCATAGGTAAGAATGGTGAAGAAGTAAATGAGACAATAGATGACAGCTATCTTATAAAAGAGGCTAATGAACATTATGCAGAAGTGTTATATGGAACATTTATGGCTGACTATACAGATGCTGATGATGGATTCTGCGTAACAGTGCATCAGGCACAGCAGAATTATCCTAAGGCAATCAAGTCATGTGCAGAGGGTGTAGCGGTCATGCTTGTGCCAGAGGGCGTAGGTGAGATAACTATGCAGTCAGGTATGGCAAAAGAACAGAACTTCCTTATACACTGGCATAGTCCAGAAACTCATATATGGGAGATAGATAATAGAAGTCTTATATATCAGATGCCAGACAGACCATATATAGCACCTCAGATATTTAAAGAGTCTGGTGCAATGCTTGATGTATTTCCTGATAAATATGATGAAGATGTGGAAATAGCACTTATGGCAAAAGCAGATGGACATTCAAGATGCTATGGTATGCTTAACTGGGGTGATACAGTAGATATGGGATACACAGTCCAGGGAAGAGGTGGCGGAAAACCAGTCTGGAGCAACAATGAATATGACTATCCGCATGCCTGTGCACTTATGTATGCTAGAACAGGAGTAAGAAGATTCCTTGATTATTTGATAGTAGCAGCAAAACACTGGATGGATGTTGATATATGCCACTATAGCAGCAATCCTTTAAGAATCGGGGGACAATGGGAACATACAGCAGGGCATTGTAAGAATGGTGTTATGGTATGCTCACATGAATGGGTTGAAGGTCTTCTTGATTATTATCATTTTACAGGAGATGAGAGAGGATATGAGGCAGCTGTTGGAATCGGTGAAAATGTTTTAAGACTTCTTGAAACTCCGATGTATCAGGTGCCAGGTGAAGCCAATGCAAGGGAAACAGGCTGGGCACTTCGTACACTTATAGCACTTTATGTAGAAACTAATGATAAGAAATGGCTTGCTAAATGCGACTGGATCATAGACAGTTTCAAGAAATGGGAAGAAGAATATGGAGACTGGTTATCACCATACACAGATAATACAGCAATAAGAGTAGGTTTCATGATATCAGTTGCAGTCGGAAGTGTTATGAGATACTACAGAGTATTCCCAAGAGAGGATGTAAAACAGATGTTAATACATGCGGTGGATGATCTTGTAGAGAACTGCTATATGGATAACGGACTGTTCTACTATAAGGAACTTCCTAGTCTTGCAAGAAATGGTAACAACACACTTCTGCTTGAGTCACTTGCTATAGCTTATGAGCTTACAGGAGATGCCTCATATTTGAAGTATGGACTTAAAACATTCAGAAAAGCCATAAATGAAGCAGCTGGTGGATCAGTAGGCGTAAAGACAATAACAGACGATGCGGTCATATGTAAGGGTGATTCAGGAAAAAGCTTCGCACAGAGCTTTATACCATTGACTACATTTTATAATGCTATAAGTAAGAATGATATGAGCTTCTAATTGTTCCTGTTATAATTAATCGTACAATCTAGTACATCGTTTCGTAAATAACTATACCAATCGCGCAGGCAAGTGAAAGGTGTAGTTATTTCGAAAACGATGTACTAGTATCACATTAATAGATTATATAAAATAAGAGAGCCTCTGTAATGGTAGTATTTATTAATTATACAGTAATTATTATCATTACAGGGGCTTTTGTATGAGGTAGAAGCTTAAATAGAACTTATAATTCAAGCTTAAATAGAACTTATAAGTGACATTTGGGCATTGATATGTTAAACTGAAATAAATCTGTAGATTTTAAATAGCATGATGTATGAATATAGTAAGACATATAAAATATTCAAGATTAAACACGCACAGAAAAGAAGTTTAGTGATAAATGAGCGTAGAAAAGAGGATTAGTGTGAAAAATAAGATTTTTCACACGCAAGAATGGAGGATTATTATGAGAATAGGTATCAGAGCACATGATGTTGCATATGCACCACTTGATGAGCTTATCCCTAACATACATAAGCAGGGATTTCATTGTATGCATATAGCACTTTCAAAGTCTATAAAGGAGTTTAAGCCGGGAGTTGAGACTATGACACCTGGACTTGCTATGTATATTAAGGAGTTATGTGCAGAAAATAAGGTTGATGTGGCAGTTCTTGGATGCTATCTTAATCTTTGCAATCCTAATCCTGAAAAGCATAAGGAGATAGTCGAGAAGTATAAAGCACATATAAGATTTGCAAGTATACTTGGATGTGGAGTTGTTGGAACAGAGACAGGTGCTGTCAATGAAGAGTACAAGTATGAACCAGCGAATCATTCAGATGAGGCACTTCAGTGTTTTATAGATAACCTAAGACCTATAGTTAAATATGCAGAACAGTTTGGCGTTATAGTAGCTATAGAGCCTGTATGGAAGCATATAGTCAACACAGTTGAGAGGGCAAGAAAGGTGCTTGATGCTATAGATTCTCCAAACCTTCAGATTATATTTGACCCTGTTAACCTTCTTTATACAGGAAACATTGATAAACAGGATGAGATTATAGAAAAAGCATTTGACCTGTTATTAAAAGATATCGCAGTAGTCCACTGCAAGGATTATGTAGTTGAGAACGATGAGCTTAAGTCAATAGCAGCAGGAACAGGTGGACTTAATTATCCACTATTGCTTAAGAAGATCAAGGAATATAAGCCATATGTTCATTGTACACTTGAGAATACTGTTCCGGAAAATGCAGTGGCAACAAGAGAATTTATGGAAAAGTTATACGCTGAGGTATAATTATAACCATTATCGAACGAGTAAATTATAATATAATAAAACAGTCATATACAGGCTGTGCACCCGGATTATAGATACACGAGGGGGAGAGATTATATGCCAGAGAGCAATATAGAATTAGCAGGAAATAAGAATATTAAGACAAGCGAAGTAGAAAAATCAGTGGATACGCCGGCAGATTTTACAAGCCCGGAGGAGCTTTATAATGACCTTATAGAAAAAGTTAAAATGTACCATCCATCATCTGACCTTTCAGATATAGAACGTGCATATAAGGTTGCAAAAAAGGCTCATGAAGGCCAGTTTAGAAAGTCAGGTGAGCCATATATTATACATCCACTTTGTGTTGCTATTATATTAGCAGAGCTTGAGCTTGATAAAGAGTCTATTATAGCTGGTCTTTTACATGATGTTGTTGAAGATACTGTTATGACAAGTGAAGATGTGGCAAAAGAATTCGGCGATGAGGTTGCACTTTTAGTAGATGGTGTTACAAAGCTTACACAGCTTAACTATCAGCATGACAAGATAGAAGTGCAGGCAGAAAACTTAAGAAAAATGTTTCTTGCTATGGCTAAGGATATAAGAGTTATTCTTATAAAGCTTGCCGATAGACTTCACAATATGCGTACAATGCAGTACCAGTCACCAGCAAAGCAGGTGGAAAAGTCCAGAGAGACTATGGATATATATGCTCCTATAGCGCATAGGCTTGGTATATCTAAGATTAAGGTAGAATTAGATGATCTTTCCATGAAATATCTTATGCCTGATACTTACAATGACCTTGTAAAGCAGGTGGATATCAACAGACCGGGTAGAGAAGCATTTATAAAGAGCATAATCAAGGAAGTCGGTATGCATATAAGCAATGCCGGTATAGAAGCAGAGATAGATGGAAGAGTTAAGCATTTCTTCTCAATCTATCGAAAGATGGTTAACCAGAATAAGACACTTGATCAGATATATGATATATTTGCAGTGCGTATTAAGGTGGACACAGTTAAAGACTGTTATGCGGCTTTAGGTGTAATACATGAGATGTACAAGCCTATTCCGGGAAGATTCAAGGATTATATAGCTATGCCTAAGCCTAACATGTATCAGTCACTTCATACAACACTTATAGCATCCAATGGCCAGCCTTTTGAAGTACAGATAAGAACATATGAAATGCATAGAATAGCAGAATATGGTATTGCAGCTCACTGGAAGTATAAAGAAGGCAAAACAGGTGAGACAAACAAGAGTGAAGAGGCCAAGCTTAGCTGGTTAAGACAGATACTTGAATGGCAGAGAGATATGTCAGACAATAAAGAATTCTTATCATCTATTAAGAATGACCTTAATCTGTTTTCTGATTCGGTATACTGTTTCACACCTACAGGAGATGTAAAGACACTTCCGGCAGGTTCTAATCCTATAGATTTTGCTTACAGTATTCATAGTGCTGTAGGCAATAAGATGGTAGGTGCAAGAGTTAACGGAAAGCTTGTTAATATTGATTATGAGATAAAAAATGGTGACAGAATCGAGATTATAACTTCACAGAACTCAAAGGGACCAAGCCGTGACTGGTTATCTATGGTTAAGTCCACACAGGCACGTAACAAGATCAACCAGTGGTTTAAGCAGGAGCTTAAGGAAGACAATATAATAAAGGGTAAGGAGCTTATATCCAACTATTGTAAGGGAAAGGGCATAGTTCTTTCAGAGATAAATAAGCCTGAATTTGTAGAAAAGGCCTTAAGAAAATATGGCTATAAGGACTGGGATTCTATCATGGCTGCCGTTGGACATGGAGCTTTAAAAGAAGGGCAGATAGTCAATAAGCTTAATGAAGAATACTTAAAGACAAAGAAGGCTGAGATTACAGACAAGCAGGCACTTGAACAGATAGCAGCAAGTGAAAGCAAGGAAAAGGAGAATGATAATAAAAAGGGCAAGGGTGGAATCGTTGTTAAAGGAATCCACGATGTTGCGGTCAGATTCTCCAGATGCTGTAATCCTGTTCCAGGTGATGAAATAGTAGGTTTTGTTACAAGAGGAAGAGGTATCTCAATCCACAGAACAGACTGTATCAACATACTAAACTTCCCGGCAAGTGAGCGTGCAAGACTCATAGAAGCAGAGTGGGAACAGACAGAGAACAAAGATGAAAAATACAGTGCCGAGATTAACATATTTGCAGGTAACAGAAAAGGTCTTATTGTTGATATATCAAGATTGTTTACAGAAGCTAACATAGACGTAAGATTCATGAACAGCCGCGTAAACAAGAAGAATATTGCAACTATTAACTTAGGATTTGTGGTATCAGGTAAGGAAGAACTTAACAGACTTATCGACAAGCTAAGAAAAATAGATGGTGTCACAGATATTGAGAGAGCTACGGGCTGATAAAGACAAGTACCGGCAGAACTAAATAGCGATAAGATGTAGATTTGTAAATATAAGCTATCATAAAAAGCAAATAATGATAAAATATTAAAAATAATATTAAAAATGCCGTATGCCGTTATTGAAAAAGCCGTTATCAAGTAGGAGTTGATAACGGTTTTTTGATAGCATATAATTATTGTGATGTGAGTGTTAAAAGTAAATTCTGTTACTCACTGATGCATCAGGATTGCTACATTGCTATGCAATTCACTTACATCATTAAATTTAAATATAAAATAAAGTGATTAAAAGGGGAAGATATGTATAAAATAGATTCAAGAATATTAGGAATGGTAGGCACTAACTGCTATCTGTTATGTAATATGGATATTAAAGAGTGTGTTCTTATAGATCCAGCAGACAGCCAGGATGAGATAAGTAGAATGATAGATGAATCAGGATGCAGTCTTAAGGGAATATTGTTAACACATGGACATTTTGACCATATTATGGCAGCAGATGCCGTAAGAGATAAATATGATGTTAAAGTATATGCATCATGTGATGAGAAGAATACACTTGAACAGCCACATATTAATCTTGGTGAAGCATATGGGCTTAAGCTTTCAGTAAAAGCAGATGTATGGCATAAAGATGGCGAAATACTTAAACTTGCAGGCTTTGATATAGAAGCACTTCATACTCCGGGACATACAGAAGGTGGAAGCTGTTATTATATAAGAGAAATAGGAGTGCTTTTTTCAGGAGATACATTATTCTGTGGCTCAGTTGGAAGAACGGATTTTCCTGGAGGTAGCATGAGTGAAATAGTGCGTTCAATAAAAGAAAAAGTAATGGTACTTCCTGATGATACGAAGGTATATCCGGGACACGGAGAAGGCACAAGTGTTGGTTATGAAAGAGAGAATAATCCGTTTCTAGTGAATTAAGATTTTCAATTTCGAATTGATTTATAAATTTTATATTTTATTATGTATATATAGACTAGACAGAATATTTAATATTGTGTGCAGGTAGTGTTTTTTGGGGAAACTGTATACAGAGAGGAATAATGATGATATATATTAAAATAGACGATAATACATTTTATGATGATGCCATAGTGCTGGTGCGTTCATTCTATCCCAGAACAGAAGTTACAGCATATAAAGAAAGCGATAATTCAAGAAATAATCCGAAAGATAATCATAAAGACAGTACAGAAGAGAATCTAAAAGATAATCATAAAGACGGTATAGAAGACGATTCAAAATATACATCAGTGGATATTATTGATACGATTATAGATATAAAGGTACCAGATGTTACAGGACTTAACAAAAGCCAGATGCATGATAAGTTCAAGTCATATCTATACGACTATCTTAGTAAAAAGACCGGAAAGACACTTCCATGGGGATATCTTACGGGAGTGCGCCCAAGTAAGATAGCATATATGATGCTTGAAGATGGTGAAAGCGAAGAAACGATAAAAAGACATTTTATGGATAAGCATAAGGCAAGTGAGCAGAAAGCAGAACTTGCACTTAAGGTAGCCAGAAAAGAAATGGATATACTAAACCGTATAGACTATAAAAATGGTTATAGTCTGTATATAGGAATTCCATTCTGCCCAAGTATATGCTTGTATTGTTCATTTTCATCATATGCACTTGGAGCCTATAAAGATTACGTTGATAGTTATCTTGATGCACTTATTAAGGAAATGGAATTCGTATCAGGAGCAATGAAGGGGAGAAGACTTGATACAGTATACTTTGGTGGTGGTACACCAACAACACTTAGTGCAGCGCAGCTTGACAGACTGATAACAGAACTTAAAAGACTGTTTGATATAGATGGATGCCATGAATTCACAGTAGAAGCAGGTCGTCCTGATAGCATAACACTTGATAAGCTTAAGGTGCTTAAGAAACATAATGTTGGAAGAATCTCTATCAATCCACAGACGATGAATCAGAAAACGCTTGATCTGATAGGCAGGAAGCATACTGTAGAACAGATAAAGAATGTATACAATATGGCAAGAGAAGAAGGCTTCGATAATATAAATATGGATATAATACTTGGTCTTGTCGGTGAGGATGTTGACGAAGTAAAGCATACACTTAGCGAGATACAGGCTATGAATCCGGAAAGTCTTACGGTACATTCACTTGCCATAAAGAGAGCAGCCGCGCTTAATATATGGAGAGATAAGTACAAGCAGCTGTCAACAAAAAATACGGATGAGATTATAAGAATGACAGAGGAAGCAGCAAAAAAGCTTGATATGGAACCATATTATATGTACAGACAGAAGAATATGGCTGGAAACTTTGAAAATGTAGGATATTCGAAGGAAGGTAAGGAGTGTATATATAACATACTTATTATGGAGGAAAAACAGACCATAATAGCATGTGGAGCCGGAGCAAGCAGCAAGGTTGTATTCCATAATGAAAGCGATGACAACCATTCAGTAAGAATTGAGCGTATAGAGAACGTCAAGGATGTAAGGAATTATATTGGCAGGATTGATGAGATGATTGAAAGAAAGCGGGAATTCTTTAAAGATAACCAGTTCTAGGAAGATATAAAATATAACAGTTGTGAGTTTGTCAGATAAAGTACATAAGTGGGGCGAAGCATTAAGAAATATGTTCTTAATGTTTACGCCCCACTTATTGTTTAATATTTAAGCGGGCAAAAAACTACTACAGCTTTTTTTTAATAGCCTCTCTTTTATCAATATCAATATCAAGTATGTCCATAGCTTCATCAGCAGATTTGCCAAGCTTTGTCATGATATTTTTAATGGCATCGATAGCTGCGGTTATACGTCCTTCTTCAAGTCCAGCAGTGCGGGCTTCTTCACGGAGAATCTCCATAACGCCTTCTTCATCGTATTCAAATATGCTCACATCAATCACCTCTTCTCTATGTTTTATAAAGAAATCTGATAGAATATCCTCTTTTATACATTCATCTACAGCTTCGATAACTGATGTCCTGACATCCAGACCGGATAAATCCATTTTATTACGTACTTTAGTGACAAAAGTCATATAATCTCTGAGTGACTTGCAGCGGTTTAATATGTTATCCGTGAATAATCCGTTTATGGCTGGTCTGATATTATTATCAAAAAAGTTGTCATCAGTAGTGCTATGTATAATATCAGTTGCATCTTCAGCAGGATTAAGATTAATAACCGTAACGATTAACTCAAGCTCTGGATGCTTTGTAGGATGTTCAAACATATCTGACAGCTTAAGAATTTTAATACGCTCTTTCATACGTTCTCTTCCATTATAGAATGTAATAAAATGTGGAGTTGGAATCTTAAGCATACTTCTTTTATGAAGCATATTATTAGAAAATATATTCCTGTATACTTCTGAGCCATAGTGTAAGAACCTTAATGGCATATTAAAATTAAGTGATGACTGCTGTTCAAACATATATAACTCATAGCTGAATACAAATGAGGCATCATTCTTATATTTCATATACACGCCACCTTTTAGCGTTGTTATGCTAAGATTATCAGTGTCTGTATGAGATGAGTTATTCAGGGCATTGTATAAATCCAGTAAATTCTTCTTATCTGAATATAATAGACAAAATACGTTATCACTATATCGTTTGGTTGTAGTAGAGGAGCTACTATCATTTTTAATAATTATATTGTTATCAGTGTTTTTGTTGTAATAATTATTATCTTTATCGTTAATTTTCATAAGCAAAATCTCCTTAAAACTTCATTTATTCAATAAGTAAAATTAACAACAGGCAATTCTGCTATGAAATCATATATATTTTAACATGTGGTCAAATATATAACAAGTGAGTTGTTACATCAGGTACATCATATGATAAAATGATCATAATATAGAATTATGCCTTGTTGTGTATATATGGGTAAAATCTGATAATAAATGCTGTACTGAATCCAGTGTGATACATAAGAAATGAGTAATATAGAACTTTAATATAAGTGTATAATACACATTCAAGACTTAATTAAGTATAGTTATACTATATAATACATAATTTTAAA
>FR886172.1:0-1017 GCA_000436475.1 Eubacterium sp. CAG:248 | reverse complement strand
TTTGAAATGTCAATATATAATAAATAAAAAATACAAAAAATATATAGGATAAATATATAAACCTTGATGGACTTATAATAAAATAGAAAGTCTGAAATACATACAGAAGAATCGTTACCAAAAGAGCAAAATAAAGAGGAGAGTGATGAGAAAAACAGATGCATAGAAGCTGTATATCATATATATGCAAAGGCAAAATTCTGTCCGGCAGAAAAGTGTGGAAAAGTGAATATGTAAGAGATGTGCTGGAAGAATATCGCAGAAAGATATAAAGAGAATGCAGAATACTTAAGCACAAGATACACTAAGGCAGCAGATATATACTATAGATTGTATTATGTGTATTGTGATGAGACTACGTGGCAGAGGGAGAGAGCGGAGAATGGGAGATGACTTAGTATCTTTTGAAAGTGATAGTAGTTGCTTTTCAAGTATCCCGTGATTCAGAAATTACACTAAACAATCTGACATTGTTTGTAGGTAGAAATTCAATTGGAAAGTCTATGGTGATTCAGGCAATTCTGACTTTTGTTCAGGAAGGAAATTCAGATTCAGCAGTGTTATGAGAATGTTTGGCTATAGAAGAGGAGATAGGTTCAGGTAAATATAATAAAGTAATAATGGTGGACAGATAGAGAATTAATTTCATCTGTCCACCCCACCATCATTGTTATATGGATTTGTTGACATGTAAACAGTAACATGCTTATTGTATTTTTTTTAATAACTAGTCTAGCAACTTGACAATTATATTTTGTGTGCATATAATTTTCTAGATTAGACCATTAATATATGATAGAATATTAATGAAAATTTAATTTGTTAAACATCATACATGAGCATGTTGCTAGTTATTATCATAAGCAAAACATATTATTTCGAGGCGAAGGGGATAGTAACATTTAAACGACTTTACATCATATATGAGAGTTTTATACATAATGCGGAGGAATAAATGAAAGTAGTATTATTAGCCGGTGGATTTGGAACAAGAATAAGTGAGGAAAGTCAGTTTAA
>FR886171.1 GCA_000436475.1 Eubacterium sp. CAG:248 | reverse complement strand
AGGCAACATATGATGAGATAAAGAAGTATGTGGCTGAACATAATGCCGGCATGAAGGTTTCCAATCTGTATATCTCACAGGTAAAGAGAAAATGCGGAATTGAGGTTGGAAAGAATTTGCGCGTTGCAACGAGGAGAATGGACTGCTTGCAGGGCAATTCGACGACTGCCGCGACAGACTTGGAACTTGTTCCAAGTCCTAATTTACCTAAAAATGAAGACAGCAGGCAACCACAGTGTCCAGAAGATAAAGAGAGCGCAATTGTGGAGGCATTGAAGCATTTTAAAATGATTCAGAAGAACTAAAAAGAGTCTGATAAATCGGAATTGACAGAGGTAATGAAATGTTTGAAGAATTAGGAATTAGTTTTGGCACAGCACTAATTGTCTTACTTGCATTATATTTTATAATTAAGTGGGCGGTCAAAAATGGAATAAAAGAAGCCTATAGGGATATTACAGGGAAAGTCACTACCGAGGATATTGAGGCAGAACAAATATGTAACAAAGAGGAAAAATAGTTAATAAAGAGAGGTGCATATGCTATG
>FR886170.1:60053-60196 GCA_000436475.1 Eubacterium sp. CAG:248 | reverse complement strand
AGCAACAGGAGCTATGTTATCAAGCTCATTGCCCATAGATATTGCATCGTTAATCATTTTAAATAACTTAGCATGTTCATCATCAATTTCTTTAATGCCTATAAGGCAGTCATTAGTGAATTCGTACATAGTAATCTCCATTC
>FR886170.1:29260-59861 GCA_000436475.1 Eubacterium sp. CAG:248 | reverse complement strand
AAAAGGAGGCTTTATATCATGAAATCAACTAATATCAAAAAATTATCAATAGCAGGTATATTATGTGCTGCTGCTGTTGTAGGAAGTCTGTTTTCGTTTCCGGTGTTTGGAAGCAAATGTGCACCTGTACAGCATATGGTTAATGTATTCTGTGCAGTTCTTTTAGGACCGGGTTATGGTGTCATGGTAGCATTTGTGGCATCACTTATAAGAAATATGCTGGGAATAGGAAGTCTTATGGCATTTCCGGGAAGCATGTTTGGTGCATTAGTATGTGGTGTAGTGTATAAAAGATTTCATAACATTATAGCGACAATGATAGGAGAAGTGGCTGGAACCTCTATATTAGGTGGACTTAGTGCGTACCCTGTTGCTATATTCCTTATGGGAAAGAATGCAGCCAATCTGGCGTTTTATGTGTATGTATTTCCGTTTTTTGTATCAACAGCAGTAGGTGCGCTGATATCGGGAATGATAGTTCTAAGCCTTAAAAGCTCGGGACTGCTTGCAAAAATGCAGCAGAATATAGAATAACAATGTGTGTTGGAGTAAAGAATAACATGTTTGATAACATTATTGGAATAGTGCATAAAAGGAAGCCGCTTATTCATAGTATAACTAACTATGTAAGCATGAATGATTGTGCAAATATACTTCTGGCATGTGGTGGTGCAGCTATCATGGCAGAGGATGCACTTGAGGTTAGACAGATAACAGCTATATGTGATGGATTAAATCTTAATATAGGCATGTTAAATGAGAATAAGCTTGAGGCGATGCTGGTTGCTGGCAGAAGTGCAGCAGCTCTTCATCATCCGGTTGTGCTTGATCCGGTAGGTGCAGGAGCCTCAGATTTCAGAAACAGTGCGGCCTTAAGAATAATAAAAGAGATAAGTCCGACTGTCATAAGAGGAAACATATCAGAAATAAAAGCACTTGCGGGAGGAATGGCTGACATTAACCACTCTAAAGGTGTGGAGGCTAATGATATTGACCGGATTACAGAGGACAATATATATGATGTGGCAGCATTTGCAGAAGCATTTGCTAAAAAAACAGGGGCTGTGCTGTGTATAACTGGTGTTATAGATATAGTAACTGATGGGAATGTAGTATATTGTATAAGAAACGGACATCCTATGATGAGCAGGGTGACAGGTTCTGGATGTCAGCTTTCAGCACTGATAACAGCCTATATTGCAGCTATCAGCATGGAAAATGTGTATATAGGCTCTGCACATGTGGATAAAGCAGATGAATATAAAGCAGATATGTGCATAAGTAAAGAGCATGATACAGCAATACAGGGCAGCATAGCCAAAGCTGTGGCAGCGGCAGTCTGTGTTATGGGAATAAGTGGAGAGACAGCATATAAAAGGCTTAACGATATGGATGGGAATGCCACTTACAGAAATTATGTGATTGATGCAGTATACAATATGACAGATGATATGCTGGAGAGATTGTGCAGAGTTGAGGTGATAAGGCATGAGTAGTTATTTTTATTTTACAAGACATGGGCAGACGATATGGAATGTTGAAAACAAAATATGTGGTGCAACAGACATTGCACTTACAAGTCTGGGACATGACCAGGCAACAGAGCTTGGAAAAAGAATAAAAGAGGAGCATATCCATATAGATGAAATCCTGTATTCACCATTAGTAAGAGCAGCAGATACTGCAAAGCATATATCAGAGGTGACAGGAATAGCCTGCCGTGAGGAAATAAGACTTAAAGAACAGAATTTTGGACGGTATGAATCAACCGCAAGAGATGGAGAAGAATTCGCAAAGGCAAAGATGAACTTTGTATATGATTTTGATGGTGGAGAGACTATGCTTCATCTGTGCCAGAGAATATATAATCTTATTGATGATATTAAGAATGACAGTGAAGATAAGGTTTATCTGCTTGTAGCCCATAATGGCATATCAAGAATAGTAGAATCATATTTCAATAATATGACAAATGAGGAATTCTCAGCATTTGGAATAAAGAATTGTGAATTAAAGAAGTATACTTTCAGATAAAGGCAGAGTATATAAAATCATAACGTAAATATAAATAAGCTATTAGGAAAATAGCAGGAAGATATAAAGAAGATATAAAGCAGCTACAAGGAAGATATAAAGAAAATATAAGGAAGGAGGGGTTTAGATGGTACAGGCAGTTAAGGCTGGTGACAAGAAAAAAGAAACTACCGGTGCGGATATCAAGAAAACAGGACAGCCGGATTATAAGCTGCTTATTGATACGGCGGCACTTGCAGGCACTATTATGTTAGAGAACGGAGCAGAGATATACCGTGTAGAGGAAACGATAAATTATATACTCAAAACCTCAGGTCTTAAAACAAGTGAAGCATTTGTAGTGTCAACAGGTATTATGATATCACTTGATGATCCATCCATAGATGCTCTTACAGTTATAAGGCGTGTGAATAAGGGTGCGACCAATCTTAATGTAATAGCCCAGGTAAATGATATATCAAGAAAGTTCTACATGAGAATTATATCCTTAGAGGAGGCCTTTTCACAGCTTAAGCATCTTAAGAAATCCCAGTATCCCTGGTGGCTTAAGGATATATGTACGGTCTTTGTTGTAGCTTTCTTTGCAGGGATGTATGGTGGCGATTTTAAGGATATGGCAGCAACAGCAATAGTTGGAATATTTCTTGCATCGTGGCTTCATATCGGAAAGAAAATCGCACTTAACCCACTTATAAATGATCTTGTGGCATCAATAGTCATATCGGTTATAGCTTTCGTTATTGTGCACGTTGGAATAGGTTCGCATATCGACAGGATAATCATAGGCTCGATTATGGTGCTTGTACCTGGTGCAGCCATAACCAATGCCATAAGAGATACGCTTCATGGGGATTACGCTTCAGGTAATGCAAATATACTGCAGGCGTTTACAGAGGCGGCGATGATTGCCCTTGGAGTATACGTGGGATTATTATTATTGTAGCCTGTCAATGTGATTTAAAGAATGGAGAATTATGCTATTACAAAGTATATTTGCTTTTGGTGCAATAATAGGCTTTTCAGTTCTTATTGAAGCACCGAAAAGATGTCTGGTTGTTAATGGAATATTAGGGATGGCAGGATGGGCTGTATATCTTTATACGGAAAGGTATACATCTATGCTTATGGCTACATTTGTGTCAGGACTGGTGCTGGCAGTCATATCGCATATTCTTGCAAGACTTATTAAGACACCGGTAACAACAACGCTTATTCCGTCTATACTTACGATTGTGCCGGGAGCGGGCATGTATAAGACGGTTTATTACCTGTTTACAGCAGATACACAGGAGGCACTATCAAGTCTTGTGCTTACAATCGGGGCAGCAGGAGCGATTGCCCTTGCTATATTCATAGTCGATGCATTTGTGGCAGTTGTTAAGAGGATGGTGTGAAAGCTGGTAAGTAAGAATACTAGCAGATATAAATAAAACAAGAGAAATAATTTAGTGTAAAATTACAACACATAGAGGTCTTAAATGCTATATATATGTAAAATATTCATAAAAAAATAAACAAAAAATTATATATTTTTTTATTGCAATTTTAACAATTTTGTGATATTTTTTTAACAAAAGATTTCTAATGAAAGATTGTGAGAATGGGAGAATATTAGATTTTTATTCGTTATTTACAATGTCATTTAGAAAAAGTTAATTATTACTATAGAATAAAAAAGAAAGGGAAGCTATATGGCAAAGTTAAGAAATTGGATAGGTAATTTAAGAGTTGCAGCGAAATTGAAGGTATACCGGATGGCGGTATTAGTGATGACAGCTTTTTTTGTATTGGTGGCACTTGTATCAACATTAGTGATTCGTTCGACTATACATAGTATTACGGAAGTGTGGTCTCCTTCACTTGAGTGTCTGCAGGAATTACAAACAATAACTGCTAAATATAGAATCAAACAGTATCAGCATCTTGTAGAAACAGATACAGCAGCTATGGCAGCCTGTGAAAAAGAAACTAATGATATGGAGAATCAGATAAAGGATATATCTTCTAAGTTAGAGAAAATAATTAATTCAAATAAGAAAGCACAGGCAGGTAAAGCTGATTATGAAAAGGCAAGCTCTGCATGGGAGGATTACAGGTCAGCTTCAGAGAATATATATAAGCTTAGTAGAGATAACAAACAGGCTGATGCTGCTAATCTTATGACTGGAAGCGTGTATGAAAGTAATAAGGAATTTGTAGAAAAGTTAAATTCAGTACGCGATGATTTTCAGGCGGAATTAGATACGGCAAAAGTAATTGCTAATATATGTACAATAATTATTTTTATTGTCATTATCATAACAGGATTAGCGATTGCAGTGATTGCAACAATTATAGGAAAGATAATATCAGACTCAATTACAGAACCAGTACGTCAGATTGATGAGGCAGTTGCCAGCCTTAGAAAGGGTGAGCTGTCTAACGTGGATATGCTTACATATGAATCTGATGATGAGTTTGGTGAAACAATTACAAAGCTTAAGGAAGCTATGGGCATTCTTTCAGCTTATGTTAGTGAGATTTCACAGGAGGTTAAATTCATAGCACAGGGTGATTTAACAAGAAATGGTGATGATATTACACCATTTCTGGGTGATTTTTCAGAATTAAAGGATTCACTTGTTTACATTTTAAAGCGTTTTAACAGTACATTGTCAGAAATAAGCAATATTGCAGAACAGGTTACACATAATGCCAAGGAAGTAGAAAGTGCATCAAAGTCGTTAGCAGATGGTGCAACAGAGCAGGCAGGAGTTATTCAGGAACTTAATGCCACAATAGATACAGTTGTTGATCTTGCAGAGGATACAGCAAGTGAAACAAAGAATGCATCTGAACGTGTAAAGGCTTCTGCAAACAAAGCAAATAATGAAAAAGAAAAAATGAATATTCTTCTGACAGAAATGGAGCACATTACAGAAATATCTAAGGAAATAGGTAATATTATTACTGATATTGAAGATATTGCTTCGCAGACTAATCTGTTAGCCCTTAATGCATCTATTGAGGCTGCAAGGGCAGGTGAGGCAGGAAAAGGCTTTGCAGTAGTTGCAGACCAGATAGGAAAGCTTGCATCAGATAGTGCTAAGTCAGCGGTAAATACAAGAGAATTAATCGATAAGACTTTAGTTGAGATTCAGAAGGGTAATGAAATTACAAGAACAACAGCAGATGCCTTTAACCAGATTATTGCAGATATGGATTCATTCGCAGAAATGGCACAGAATACTATGGAGAAGGCTAATACACAGGCAGAGTCATTAGAACAGATTGGACAGGGTATTGAACAGCTTTCAGGTGTAGTACAGGGTACTGCAGCATCTTCAGAAGAGAATACAGCAATCAGTATTAACCTCGCAGAAGGTGCAGACAAGATGAATGAACGTGTAAACAGATTTAAGCTCTTTAAAGATTAAAGGTTTATCATAAAGCTATTATGAAGGAAAGGTTCTTGTTGTGAGTGAGAATATATTTAAAGTATTTGGTAAGCAGACAAAAGAAACTTTATTGGAAATAATCGCAAAATGTATGGATGATTATCTGTTTGTATATGATCTGCAGAATAATACAATAGAGCTGTCTGAGTCGGCTGTGGACAGGTTTATGATATCAGAAAATGTCATGAATGATGCTGCCAATGATGTTTTACAGATAGTATATGAAGAAGACCGTAAGATGCTGCAGGAGCATCTTACGGCTATATATGAAGGGAAAGAAAAAGTACATAATCTGCATTACAGATGGCTGGACAAAGAAGGCATGCCGGTATGGATTAACTGTCGTGGAATAGTGATTGACGATTCACAAGGAAAACCACAATATCTGGTTGGCTGTCTGAATGAGACAGGAAATCAGAGGAGAGCAGATAATATCACGGGATTGCTTGGAGGTATTGAATTTAATACCTATATGCGTTCTCATAAGAAACACCTTTCTAAGGGTTTTCTTATGCATATAGGAATCGATGATTTTGGAGCAATCAACAGTTCACGTGGAGCGGTTTATGGCAATTATATTCTGAAAAGTGTAGCTGACTGCATGAAGGAATGTCTTTCTGATAGTCAGAGGATATATCATCTTGTAGCTGACCAGTATGTGATTGTTGATCTGGAACATTCTGCTGGGGAATATGCCGCAGAGCTTAAGAAAAAAATAGATGACAGACTTTATAGGTTTATAGTATCTGAAAACTATGAGGCTGTTTTTTCAATTTCTGTTGGTGTTGTGGATGCCACAACATTTTGTGAAGGCTACGAGGAGTGCCGTAAGAAATTTGCATTTGTCCTTAAAAAAGCCAAAAAAATGGGAAAAAATGGATTCTATATCTTTGATGAGAATGACTATGAACTTTTTTTACGGAAAGGAAGAATAGTAGCAGCACTCCGTAATTCTGTCATGAACGGATTCAAGGGCTTTGAGGTGTATTACCAGCCAATCGTGGATTGTGGTTTAGAGCAGGTTATTGGTGCAGAGGCGCTTATGCGCTTCTCTATGATATCCAAAGAAGATACAGAGGTTATTTCACCTATGGAATTCATCCCATTACTTGAGGAAACCGGATTAATTATCCCGGCAGGAAGATATATATTAGATGAAGCAGCAAAAACATGTTGTGAAATACAGCAATATATTCCTGATTTCAGGATGAATATAAATGTTTCATATGTCCAGATCATGCACGGAAACGTTGAGCGTGATATATTGGATGTGATTAAAAGGTATGCTTTAAAACCGGATTCCATATATATTGAAATGACCGAAAGTGGATTTATGGATATGACACCGGCATTTTGTAAGTTCAGGAAGGCATTGGATGAGAACCATATAAGCTTTGTGATCGATGATTTTGGTACAGGATATTCTAATTTTCATTGCATTCGTGATATGAATCCAAGCTATGTAAAAATGGACAAGGATTTTACCGCAAAGGCAATGGATAATGAAAGGGATTATGAATTGTATAAAAATATAATTCCGATGGTACATAGCATTAATGTCAGGATATGTGCAGAAGGTATCGAAAAAAAAGAATGGTGCCAGAAAATGAATGAAATGCAGGTTGATTATTTGCAGGGCTATTATTACGGCAGGCCATGCGCAAGGGAACAGTTTATTAAACAATATACAAGTGGTATGGATATCAGATAGTAAAAATATCAAATAGCAAAAATATCAGATATTAAAAATATCAAATAGCAAAAATATTAAATAGTAGCTAGGGGCATCTCACTAATAATTAGTGCGGTGCCCATTTTTTTATGCTAAAGTGAAGACTTTATTCTTAATGTGTCTTATTTATTTCCAGAAATTTATTCCTGAAAATTTAGGTTACGCTGATTAATTATAAAAATAAGTTGACACATCATAACAATGATGATAATATGCAAAATGCAAATGATTTGCAAATTAGATCAAAGCTGCAAATCTGTTATAATAAGTCTTTTATGAAAGGACATGTCATGCAAAAAAGTTATAAAACAAAGGTAACCCAGGAGATACAGCAGTATCTTAAGCTGCAGAAGCAGAAAAGCTTTAGCGCTTCAGATGTATATCACTATCTTGAGAGCAATAACATAGATGTTAACCAGTCAACTGTATACAGAACACTTGACAGGATGATGGAGCAGAATGTCCTGGTGCGCTTTAAAACTGCAAACAGTGGTAACTATTACTACAGGGTATCGGACGAACATCATAACTGTGATGAACATCTTCATATGCAGTGCAGAAAATGTGGCAGGGTTATGCATCTTGACTGCGATTTTATGAATGATATAAGAGAACTTCTTATGAAGCAGTATGGATTCACACTTGAATGTAATGGTTCAACGCTGTGTGGCTTATGTGCTGATTGTAAAAAACAGAATAAAGAGTTGTAAATAAATCTATAAAAAATTAGAATGAAAGGATTTTATATGGGATTTTTAAAGAAAAGGTTATCGTTAATAAAGCTGCAATCATTGATGTTATGTGTAATACTGGCAGTTTCATTGTTTACATTTACTGGCTGCCAGGGAAATATACAGAATAATGGGAAGATTAATATAGTATGTACAACTTATCCTCAGTATAACTGGATACAGAATATTATTGGGGAAGAATCAGAAGAATTCAACCTGACCTTGCTTGTGGATGGTGGAGCAGATCTTCACAGCTATCAGCCATCAGCAAAGGATATGGCAAAGATATCCTCAGCAGATATGTTTGTTTATGTTGGTGGTTCATCTGATGCATGGGTGTTTGATGCTGTAAGGGAAACAGTTAACAAGAACATGAAAAAAGTAAATATGATGGAGCTTCTTGGTGACAGAGCCAAAGAGGAAGAAGTTGTTGAAGGAATGCAGGATGATGAACATGGACATAGCCACACAGCTTCTGAGGATAGTCATGGAGAGCATGAAGAAACAGACGAAATAGAATATGATGAGCATATATGGCTGTCGGTAAAGAATGCAGAGATTCTTGTACAGAAGCTTACGGATGTTATAAAGGAGCTGGATACAGATAATGCAGAAGAATACCAGAGTAATGCAGATGCATATATAAAACAGCTTTCAGATCTTGATAAAGAATATGAGTCAGTTATAAGTGCTGCAAGACTTAAGGCAGTAGTATTTGGTGACAGATTTCCTTTCAGATATCTTGTGGATGATTATAATCTTGATTATTATGCAGCATTTGCAGGATGTAGTGCAGAGACAGAGGCGAGCTTTAAAACTGTAACATTTCTTGCAGGCAAGGTTGATGAGACAGGAACTAAAGCGATTCTTACTATAGATGGCTCAGATGAAAAGCTTGCTATGACTATAAAAGATAACACAAAGGATAAGAATCAGGAAATATTGCAGATGGATTCAATGCAGTCAGTTAAGATATCAGAATCAGAGGATTATAATTATATTAATGTGATGCTAAAGAATCTTACGGTATTAAAACAGGCATTATCATAATTAACATGTAAGTATATGATGTAAGTGTCAAAAGTATAAAAATTCACTTTTGACACTCACATCATTATATTGCCTGTTATAAGAAAAAAGAAAGGGGTGACACCTGTATGTCATATATCGAATGTAACAATCTTGCTTTAGGATATGATGGAAAGGCAGTAGTAGAAAATCTGAATTTTAAAGTGGGAAAAGGCGATTACCTGTGTGTATTAGGAGAAAATGGTGCCGGTAAGAGTACACTTATAAAAACAATGCTTGGCCTTATAGAAAAAGTATCTGGTGATATTACATATTCAGATGGACTTAAGGCTTATGAGATTGGATATCTTCCACAGCAGACTGTTGTGCAGAAAGATTTTCCAGCAACAGTCTGGGAGGTTGTACTTTCAGGCACTCTTGCTTCAGGCGGATTCAGGCCTTTTTATAGAAAGAAGGAAAAAGAACTTGCAAGGCAGAAGATGGAAGAGCTTGATATATGGGAACTTAAGAAAAAGTGTTACCGTAACCTTTCTGGTGGACAGCAGCAAAGAGTACTTCTTGCAAGGGCACTGTGTGCCACATCCAAGGTTATACTTTTAGATGAACCAGTTACAGGACTTGATCCTAAGGTGACAGCAGATTTTTATGAGCTTTTAAAGAAGCTTAATAATAAAGGGATAACTGTAATTATGGTTTCGCATGACCTTCATGCGGTATCATATGCTACGCATATTCTATATGTAGATAGTGAGGACAGTTTCTATGGAACGAAGAAAGAGTTCTTAAACAGCGATAAGGCGGATGTTTTAGGAAAGATTAAAGGAGATGATAAGTAATGTCAGATTTTATTCAGGAATTTCAGTTTTATATGTCATATCCATTTGTCAGATATGCACTTATTGTTGGTGTGCTTATCGCTTTATGTTCATCACTTCTTGGCGTTACACTTGTGCTTAAGAGATTCTCATTCATAGGTGATGGTCTTTCACATATGGCGTTTGGTGCACTTGCGATAGCGACAGTTCTTAAGATAGCAGATGTTAATCTGTTTATTATGCCAGTGACTATCATATGTGCTGTTCTTCTGCTGAAAACAGGAAACAACACCCAGATTAAAGGGGATTCTGCTATAGCGATGCTATCAGTTGGAGCTATGGCTGTTGGATATCTTATATTAAATGTTTTTTCAGTTTCATCTAATGTATCAGGAGATGTCTGCTCTACTCTTTTTGGCTCAACCTCCATACTTACGCTTACGGGTTCAGAGGTTGTTATGTGTATAGCAGCTTCTATAATAGTAGTAGCATTTTTTGTTATATTTTATAACAGAATATTTTCTGTTACATTTGATGAGGATTTCACCCGTTCTATGGGGAAAAATACAGGATTTTATAATATGGTGATTGCAGTTATAACAGCAGTTATTATTGTTCTTGCGATGAATCTTGTAGGCTCTCTTCTTATAACAGCATTGCTTGTATTTCCTGCATTATCGGCCATGCGTATCATGAAAAGCTTTAAGCTTGTAATAATATATGCTGCTGTATTGTCAGTACTTGGTGCTGTACTTGGTATTGTAATATCAATATTTGCATCAACACCGGTTGGTGCTACGATAGTTACAATATATATACTAATATATCTGATTAATTGTGTTATATCAAGAATATCGGGAATAGCACAGTAATGTTCAAGGTTTATCCCTTTATTTTAAAATTTTAATTCAAATTATAATAAAATATGCTATACTTACTATCGTGGGATGATAATCCCACGATATTCATATACAGATGAGAATAGTTTTGAAATATAATAATAAGGGATATGTTAAAGTATGAAGGATAAAAAGAATTACAAGGTTAAACCACTGGTTTTCATAATAGCAGGTATAGCTGTTTTAGTTCTCATAGCAGCAGCTATAACCGCTGGTGTTATATCAGAACATAATAAAAGTAAAGAAAATACAGTTGGAATGACTCTTACACAGAAAAATCTAAGACCACAGGATGCAGAAGCTGATAATAATGAAGTTAAAGAGATAACAACAGTAGAGATACTTATGGATGATACTGCTATACCAGTTGGAACTACATTTATGGCAGCAGCTATAGTAGAACCAGCAGATACAGATAAGGCGCTTATATGGACAAGCAGTAACGACGATGTGATGACTGTTAAACAGGATGGACTTGTAACTGTCAAAGGAATAGGTACAGCAGCACTTACTGCTACGGTTGGTGATGTATCAGATGCCATAGCTATAGAAGGAATAGAGAGTGCAGCAGCAGGCTCTAAGAATGGTTATACTGTATATACAGGTAATGGAAGTATTCTTAAGCCATCATCTTCTGTACCGGCAGGAAGCAGTGCAGGCTCTGGTTCTGGTACAGGAAGTAGTTACAGTGATAATGGCAGCTATTCTTACAACAGTACAGGAAACAACAGCGGATATTCAGCCGGTACAGGAAGTAATCATGAAAACAGTAACAGTACAGGAAACAACTTATCAGGTACAGACAGCAATAATAATACCGGAAACAATGGAAACAGTTCATACAATCCAGGAAATAATCAATCAGGTTCTTCAAACAGCGGTAATAGTCAGGGAAATAACAACAGCACAGGAAGTGACGGAAAAACAAGCAGTGATATAGGTGAGGTGTTAAACAAAGAAGGCTTTACACAGGAATATTCCAATGTATATGTATACACAGATGGCGGTACATATTATGGGGAGATAATAACACAGCCAGATGTTTCAATCATATATATCAAGCAGAGAAATGAAGGATTCGATGCAAGAATAAAGGGTGTGTTAGCACAGCTGCTTCCGGAAAGCTGCAATCAGGTATGGAATAATTATGTATCTGCAACAACGGACCGTACATTTACTGTAGAAGACAGAAAAGTAAGAATAGTCACAGCTTCAAGAGGTGGACATTCGCAAATAGTAATATACAATTAAGATAAAATATGGTATATTTATGTAAAACTTATGTAGATTATAATGAGGTGAATGTTTTGCTTAATGAAAATAAGGTTAAAATGATGACCAAGATGGCTATATATGAGAAAAATGAAGGCAGAAGGATGTTAAGGACAGCCAGATACTTCAAGGGTGATTATGTCGCATTTGGGATATTAAAGACATTGATCACTACAACACTTGCCTTTGCGATAGTTGCTATTATGTATGTATTATGCAACGCAGAAGGATTAGTCGAGAATATTAATTCAATGGATTATCTTGCTTTTGGAAAAAAGGTGGCAATATACTATATAATTATGCTTGTTATATTTGCTATAACAGCAGGATTTGTATACAGCTTTCAGTATGAGAATTCAAGAAAAGGGCTTAAAAAGTATTTTTCAAGGCTTAATAAGCTTGAAAGATTTTATAATGGCCAGAAGAAAAAAAGATAATTGTGGAGGAAGTGATGGCAGTATTATTAGAATTTAAAGAAAAATTTAGAAGATTTTATAATAAGTATGATACATATCTTGTTCCTGCGTTAAAGTTTATTGTAGCGCTTGTTTCATTCATTATGCTGAATGCAAGCATAGGATATATGGAGAAGTTGAATAATCCGGTTATTGCAATACTTATATCGGTTATATGTGCATTTTTACCGGTTGGTTTTACTATTGTTATGTTATCATTGTTTATGGTAGCACATCTGTATGCCATATCGGTTGAATTCGCACTTATAGCACTTTGTGTTGTTCTTCTTATGTATCTTTTATATTTCAGGTTTGCATCTAAGTCAGGATATCTTCTGATATTGACTGTGTTTATGTGCTGGATTAAGATGCCTTTTGTATTACCTGTTGCTGTTGGATTGTGTTCATCTGTGATTTCAGTTGTTCCGGTATCTTTTGGTGTGATCATATACTATATAATCAATACAGCAAGTGTTTATGAAACAGCAGTTACTAACAAGTCACTTACAGAGAGTATGCTTCAGGTTTCATATCTTATAGAAAGTCTTGTTAAGAATAAACAGCTTTTTCTTGTTATGGCTGCTTTAGCTGTAACGATTATTATTGTATATATAGTAAGAAGGCTTAAGATCGATTATGCATGGGGCTATGCTATAGCAATCGGAAGTGTAGCTCAGTTTGTAGTTGTTGTATTAGGAGAAATACTTTTAAAAACAGGGCTTAATATTATACTGATAGTTATCAGTGTTATATTAGGTGCGCTTGCAGGTTATATATGTAATATATTATTCTTTGCTGTAGATTTCAGAAGAACAGAGTATGTACAGTACGAAGATGATGAATACTATTACTATGTTAAGGCAGTACCTAAGATAAATGTTGCCGGAGAGGATGTAAGGGTAAAGCAGATAAATGCAAGAAAGACAAAAAAAGCCTCGGATATAAGTGATGTAAGACAGTCAAAGTCTACAACAGCAGCAACTGAGGAAGAAGATGATATATACTTTATTGACAGGTAATCAGTAAGTGGCAGAATATTTTTGACCTTTACATCAGTAAGTGACAGAATATTTTTAAGCCTTACATCTTAATATAAAAAGGGGTGAGAACGTGACAACATCGGGTAATCTGTTACAGAATTACTTTTCAAAATTATATATACCAAGGATTACATGGACAGATGTTATAGAGATTATTATTATTGCAGTAGTTTTATATAATATTCTGTTGTGGATTATGAACACCAAGGCATGGGCACTTTTAAAGGGCATAATAGTGGTGGCTCTTTTTGCGGTTGTAGCGTATCTTCTCAACCTTAAAACTATTTTATGGATAGCAGGAAAGACAATCAGTGTCGGTATTATAGCACTGGTTATTATATTCCAACCAGAATTAAGGCGTGCACTTGAACAGCTTGGACGAAAACGCTTTATGCTCAGGTTCTTTAACTTTGGAGATAACAGTGATAAAGATGAACGCTTCAGTGTTAAGACAGCAGATGAGATTGTAGATGCCTGTTATAAGATGGGAGCTGTAAAGACAGGTGCACTTATAGTTATAGAGCAGGATATTGTGCTTGAAGAGTATATAAAGACTGGTATACCTGTAGATGGTATAGTGACAAGCCAGCTTCTTATTAATATATTTGAACATAATACGCCACTTCATGATGGAGCAGTTATAATCAGAGGAAACAGGGTTGTTGCTGCAACATGTTATCTTCCACTCACAGATAATGTTAATCTTAGCAAAGCACTTGGAACAAGACACAGGGCAGGTGTTGGTATAAGTGAGGCAACAGATAGCCTTACCATCATAGTATCAGAAGAGACTGGTAAGGTATCTGTAGCATTTGGTGGAGAACTTATACATGATATAGATGCTGATTCACTGAAGAATAAACTTGAATATATCAGAAGAAGAACTATAGATGTCAAGTCATTTAAGATATGGAGGGGCAGGTTGAAGCATGAAAGAGAAGATATTTAATAATCTCAGCCTGAAAATCGTATCTGCAGTATTTGCGGTGATATTATGGACGGTCATTGTTAATATATATGATCCAAACACCAGCTATACTTTCAGTAATATTACAGTCCAGCTGGTTAATACACAGAGTCTTACTGAAAAGAATTATACCTTTGAGGTTGTTGATGGAGGTAAGATATCTGTTACAGTAAGTGGACCAAAAAGTGTGGTTACAGATCTTAAGACAAGTGATATAGCTGCAACAGCTGATTTAAGTAAGGTTACTGCATTTACAGATTATGTAGATATACAGGTTCAGGTGGTCAAAGATGGACAGGTGCTTAATAACGTTGAAGCTGTTCCAAGAACATCAGCTCTTAAGTTAAGCATAGAAAACAGGGATACAAACACATACGCTGTGAATGTTAATACAACAGGCACTCCGGCAAATGGATATGCCGTTGCATCAACAACAACATCACCAACATATATTAAAGTGACAGGTCCAACATCTTTAGTTGAAGGGGTTGCCTCAGTCGGAGTTGATGTTGATGTATCTGGTGCCAAAGGAACGGTTAATACACAGTCAGACATTAATATGTATGATTCAGATGGAAATATAATAGCAAATGAGGAACTTGAAATGTCATCAGAAACAGCAGATGTGATAGTAGAGATGGCAAGAACAAAAACTGTACCGGTTGTAGTAAAAACAAGTGGAACACCTTTACAGGATTGTGTTGTAACGGGTACAAGTCTTAGCCAGACCTCGGTTGTTATAAGCGGGCAGCAGGAGGCATTATCAAAGATAGATAATATAACTATTCCTTCATCAGCCGTTTCGGTAGATGGGCTTAGCGAAGATAAGACGTATACATTCAAGCTGACAGACTATGTACCTTCTGGTGTTAAGATAGTTTCTGATTCAAGACTGCAGGTTACTATAAAGATATCTAAAGCTTCAACAAAGACAGTTCACATATCATCAGATGCGATAGAGATTAAAAACGTATCATCAGGGTATAATGCTGTGATTGAAGGAACAGGTATAGATGTTATAATATCCGGAACAGGAACGATATTAGAAAATATCAGTGCTACAGATATAACATGCAATGTTAATGCAGCTGGACTATCAGCCGGAACACATAGTGTAGATGTAAGTGTGAGTGTGCCAGATGGCTGCAGTGTTTTAGAAAGCAGCTCAGTGAAGCTTACGTTGTCTGCTAAACAGCAGGAAACAACAGTTGACAATAGCAGCAGCCAGACACAACAGACAACTACAAGATAGTACACATATATAAGTTTAATTAAATGCGTAAAGATATGCATAGAAATGAGGATTGTTATGGTAAGTGAGAATATTTTAATAACCAGTCAGCTAGGAATACATCTTCGCCCAGCCGGAGCAATGTGTAATGAAGCTGTTAAGTATAAGTCTGATATATCTTTTAAGTATGGTGAGGGTAAGACAGCTAATGCAAAAAGTGTTATTTCAATACTTGCATCAGGTGTCAAATGTGGTGAAGAGATAACACTTACAGCCGATGGAAGTGATGAAGAGGAAGCACTTAAGGCTGTATCAGAAAGTTTTAAGGAATCACTTAAAGAATAAATGATAGTTCAGATTTTCTTAACAAGTAAAACACAATATGAACACATTTCGTGAATATACTAAACGTATGAAAACGAAATGTGTTCATTTTATATTTCATATACAGGTAAAATATATATGACCACATTTTCTATAGAAAACTACAAAAAGGAGTGTTGGATATGTATAATAATGAAGAAAACAATTATGAGAATAATAATTCTTATAATACTCAGGGTACAGGCAATAACGAAAATACAGGCAATAACGAAAATACAGGTAATAACGAAAATACAGGATATAACCAGAACTCAGGCTATAGCCAGAATACAGACGGATATAATCAAGGTGCTGGAAACAGTCAGAATACTGGAAACAGTCAGAATACTGAATTTAATCAGAATACTGGATATGCACAATACAGCAATACAAATAATGCAAACAACACAGATACAGATAGCCAGTCAACTTACAGATACTCATATGTAGCTGGTAATAGTACAAACAACAGCCAGACAGCAGATGAGCATCAGAAGAAACAGAAGAAGCATAACCGGTTTTTGGATGGACATAGTGCCACAAAGACTACATGGCCTAAGAAGTTTTTAAGCATAGTTTTATCAGCAGCTATATTCGGTGTTGTTGCCGGTTCAGCTATGTATGGAACTTATAAGCTTGAGAAAAAGTATCTTGGTGGTTCTGATAACAGAAACTATACGATATCGACTGTTTCAAGTAATATAGGAACTACAACAGACCAGTTAAATACCTTAGGAGATACCAATCTGTCAACATCAGCAATGAATGTGGAAAGTGTAGCATCTGCGGCACTTCCAGCCATGGTTGCACTCAATGGTACAACATCAGTGACAAGCAGTTCATCTTCAATATTTAACTGGGGTGGACAGCAGCAGTATGAGGCATCAACAAGCGGAACAGGTATTATAGTTGGTAAGAATGATACAGAGCTTCTTATGGTAACTAATGCGCATGTTGTTGACAAAGTTTCCAATCTTAAATGTGTATTTATAGACAATCAGTCAGTAAATGCAACAGTAAAGGGGTCTAAATCTGATCAGGATATAGCAGTAGTTGCAGTGTCTTTATCAGATATACCTTCTGACACACTTAGTAAAATAGCTATTGCAGAACTTGCAGATTCTGATACAATTACAATAGGTCAGCAGGTTGTTGCTATAGGTAACGCACTTGGTGAAGGACAGTCAGTTACAACAGGTATTATAAGTGCATTAGACAGATCTATCACAGTTAACAATGTAACATTTTCAGGTCTTATTATGACAGATGCAGCTATTAATTCTGGTAACAGTGGTGGAGCACTTCTTAACGCAAGTGGTAAGGTTATAGCAATTAATTTTGCCAAGACATCAAGTGATGGTGTCGAAGGCATGGCATATTCAATACCAGTATCAAACGTAAAGGATCTTATAAGTTCACTTATGAGCAAACAGACAAGACAGAAGGTATCATCAGATAATGCAGGATATCTTGGAGCCGCAGCAATAGATGTTACAAGCACATATGCATCTATGTATGGATACCCACAGGGTATTATGATAAGAACAGTTGCATCAGGTTCAGCAGCAGAGAAAGCAGGACTTTCAGCTTATGATATTATAGTAGGCTTTGATGACCAGACTATAACTACTATGTCAGGTCTGCAGTCAACACTGCAGTATTATGCAGCTGGCGAAAAAGTAAAGATTGATTACTATCATCTTGAGGGTAGTGAATATGTACTAAAGAGCACAGAGGTTACATTAGGTAAGAAAAGCTGATAACTCCTCTGATGCGGAATAGAGGAATATATGAGTGATAATAATAATAATAACGATGAATATGAAAAGGTATGCTATGTATGCAGAAGGACAGAATCTAAAGCAGGCAAGATGATAAGCATGCCAGGTGGATTATATGTCTGCCCTGATTGCATGCAAAAGACCTTTGATGCAATAAACAACAACGACATAGATTATAACGAGCTTATGAAAGGAATCCCAAACATGCCTAACATGGGGATGTTTGGTGGTTTCAATATGATGGGAAATAATATGTCAGATAAGCAGAAGGTTAAGAAAAAGAAGGAGGAAAGCAAAGAAAATAATAAAGATAAGAAAGAAGAAAAGCTTGATCTTAAAAAGCTTCCTGCACCACATGAAATCAAGCGTATGCTTGATGAGTATGTTATAGGACAGGAGCATGCCAAGAAGGTCATGTCAGTTGCTGTATACAATCATTATAAGCGTGTAGCAACAAATACCATGGATGACATAGAGATAGAAAAGTCCAACATGCTTATGATAGGACCTACAGGTAGTGGTAAGACGTATCTTGTAAAGACACTTGCAAGACTCCTTCAGGTGCCACTTGCTATTACTGATGCTACTTCTCTTACAGAAGCAGGATATATAGGTGATGATATAGAAAGCGTGGTATCGAAGCTTCTAGCTGCGGCAGATAATGACGTTGAAAAGGCTGAAAGAGGCATCATCTTTATAGATGAGATCGATAAGATAGCCAAGAAGAAGGAAACAAGAAGCAGGGATGTAAGTGGAGAATCAGTACAGCAGGGAATGCTTAAGCTCTTAGAGGGAAGTGATGTGGAGGTTCCAGTAGGTGCAACAAGCAAGAATGCCATGGTTCCACAGGTTACTGTTAATACAAGAAATATATTGTTTATATGTGGAGGAGCTTTTCCGGAGCTTGAAAGCATAATAAAGGCAAGGCTTAATAAACAGTCATCCATAGGCTTTAATGCAGACCTTAATGATAAGTATGATAATGACAGCAACATATTATCAAAGGTTGAGTTAGAGGATTTAAGAGAGTTTGGAATGATACCAGAATTTTTAGGAAGACTTCCTATCGTATTCTCGCTTGATGGACTTACAGAGGATATGCTTGTAAAGATTATGAAAGAGCCTAAGAATGCCATACTTAAGCAGTATCAGAAGCTTCTTGAGCTTGATGAGGTAAGTCTTGAGTTTGATGATAGCGCACTTTCAGCTATCGCTAAGAAAGCGATGGAGAAGAAAACAGGAGCAAGAGCCCTGCGTTCAATCATTGAAGAGTATATGCTGGATATAATGTATGAGATACCTAAGGATGATAATATAGGTTCTGTGCTTATAACAGAGGATTATATTAACAACAAGGGTGTACCTGTTATAATGATGCGTGGACAGGAAGCACTTCCAGGTATGTAATCATATCTTATTATTATTAAACATATAATGTCCTTGAAGAATATCTTTAAGGACATTATTTTTATATGTCAGAGTGTAGTAAGATGATTATGGATGAGGATATCTATGATTACATAGTTGTCAATATTCCGATAGTCAGTAAAATATTTGAAAACAATCCTGATGTATGCATCCAGCAGGTTGATGAACAGTGGATTATAATGCATAGCAGGCTGTCAGAAAACAGGGAGTTAAATATAAGCTCTTTAGGATACTATACAATACCTAAGATATATGGACTTATGGAGCTGTCTGACAGACAGGCTGTTTTAGGTGCTGATATATCAAGTATGGAAGAAACTGGTGCAGTTAATATAACAAGCCAGCCTTTTCTTAATGCAAGAGGCCAGGGTGTTATTATAGGCTTTATTGATACAGGAATAGATTACTTAAGAAATAACTTTAAGGACAGCTCTGGCAATACAAGAATACTGGCTATATGGGACCAGACAGTCGAATATGAGGCTTCAAGTCTTGTAAGCTATGGAAGAGTGTATGAAGCCGCTGCTATAAATACTGCCATACGGGCTTATGAAGCCGGAGAAGATCCATATAGCTACGTCAAAAGCCAGGATATTAACGGACATGGTACTTTTATGGCGGGGATAGCAGCTTCATCATATACTGACGGCTATATAGGTGTTGCACCAGAGGCAGATATAGTATGTGTTAAGCTTAAAGGTGCCAAAAGATATTTAAGGGATTATTTTTATATAAAAGATGATGTGCCAGCTTTTCAGGAAAGCGATATAATGCTTGCAGCAACATTTCTAAAGGATTATGCACAGAGAAGAAATAAGCCGCTTGTTATAATATCAGGTGTTGGGAGCGGTTCTGGTTCAAGAACAGGAGCAACACCACTTGCAGATGTTTTTGATGCATATACAAAACTTACGAATACATGCGTTGTTGTTCCAGCAGGAAATGAGGCTGTAAGCAGAACACATTTTAGTGGTTATGCAGGTATAGCAGCAGATAGCAAAACTATGGAGATTAATGTAGATAAAAGAGGAAAGGGTTTTGTTATAGAAATATGGGCAAAAAGCCTGGATGTTCTTTCTGTATCCATAGTCTCGCCAACGGGCGAGATTATACCCCGTATACCAGCAAGAATAGGGATGAGCAGTGAATATGCCTTTTTACTTGAGAATTCAAGAATATATGTTGATTATCAGATAACAGAAAGTGTTGCAGGGCAGGAAATAATATTTATGAGATTTGAAAGTCCTGCGGAGGGAGTATGGAAAGTACTTATTTATAGTCTTACCAGCCTGCCAGGATATTTTAATGCGTGGATAACGCCTAGGTTTCTTAGTGCCTCAGATGCGTATTTTCTTGAATCTGATGTTGATATAACATTAGTAGAGCCAGCCTGTGCTGCAAGGGTAATAACAGTTGGAGCATATAATCATAATACTGGTGGAAGTGATATAAACAGCAGCAGGGGATATACAGCTGATAACAGGGTAAAACCAGATATAGTGGCACCGGGTGTCGATGTATATGGTGTTGGAGGCGTAAAAGGCTATAAAAGAATGTCGGGAACAAGTATAGCAGCCGCACATGCAGCAGGAGCGGCCGCACTGTTTTTAAGCTGGGGTGTGACTAATAAAAACAGGGAGGTAATCGGGAATACGGAGATTAAATCATACCTGATAAGAGGCGCTAAAAGGCAGAACAGTGAGCAATATCCAAATGTAACAGCTGGTTATGGTATGCTTGACATATCAGGTGCTTTCGACCAGATGAGAATTAATTAATAAGTTAATAAGTTGTAATTCATACATTTATATGTTAAAGTTTCTATTGGTAAAAATATAAAGACGGTATGATGGAGAAGTTATGAAGTACAAAGCAATAGCACTTGATCTTGATGGAACACTTACAGATCATAATAAAAAATTACCTGCTAAGAATATAGAAGCAGTAGATAAAGCGATAGATATTGGTGTAAAGGTTATACTTGCATCTGGAAGACCGCTTTTTGGGATAACACCTATAGCAGATGAATTAAAGCTTTCTGATAAAGGAGGATATATACTTGCATATAATGGTGGAAAGATAGTGGACTGTGTGACAGGAGAGACTATAGTAAGCCATCAACTGCCAAAAGAGTGTATAGATGATATATGTGATTTTGCGAAAGCTAACGACGTATATGCATTAACTTATTCAGATGGAAAGATTGTATCAGAGAGTGATACAGACGAATATGTTTTAAAGGAAGCATTCTGTAATGCCGCTGCAATCATAAAAACAGATAACCTGAAGGCTTATGTAAACTATCCTGTATCTAAGTTTCTAGTAGTTGGAAAACACGAGAAGCTTATTCCGGTACAGGAGGCATTGCTTTCAAAATATCATGGAGTGATAGATGCCTTCTATTCAGAGGATTATTTTCTTGAAGTTGTTCCATATGGTGTGGCTAAGGATAATTCGCTGAAGGAGCTGCTTGCAAAGCTTGATATAACAGAAGCTGAGCTTATAGCATGTGGAGATGGCATGAACGATATACCGATGTTAAAGATAGCGGGCTTATCAGCTGTTATGGAAAATGCATATCCTGAGGTAAAAAAATATGCAGACTATATTGCACCTTCTAATGATGATGCAGGAGTGGCCGATATAATAAAAAGATATATATTAGATATGGAGAATGCAGCAAATGGGTAAAGATAATGTTCAGAATGATGAAGTTGAGATTGATATAGGACATATATTATCAATATTATGGGAAAAGATATTGGTGATTATTGCAACAGGTATTATAGTCGGACTTGCAGGTTTTCTTGTTTCTAAGTTTCTTATAACACCTAAGTATGAATCAGAAACTAAGCTATATGTCCTTAACAGAGCAAACGACAGTGCAACTACATTGTCGGATGTACAGCTCTCAACACAGCTTACAAAAGATTATCAGATACTTGTTACAAGCGCACCAGTTATGAATCAGGTTATTAAAGAGCTTGGGCTTAACATGAAAGCCTCTGAGCTGGCGTCAACTATATCTGTGGATACACCATCAGATACCAGAGTACTTCAGATAACAGTCACAAGTGATGATCCTAAAAGAGCAAAGGATATAGCTGATAAGGTGGCGCAGGTTTCATCAAAGAAGATATGCGATATCATGAAGATAGAGCAGGTTAATGTTATCGAAGAAGGTTCGATGTCAGAAGAACCGGCAGTTGATACAGTACAGAAATGGACACTTATAGGTTTAGCGTTAGGTATAGTGTTATCATGTGCCGTTATAATAATCAGGTCAATGTTAGATGATACGGTTAAAACTACTGAAGATGTTGAGAAGTATTTTGATCTTAGCACACTTGCAGTTATTCCTATATCAGAAGAGATGGATGATGGTCTGGGAAAGAATAAAAAGTCTAGAAAGACAAAGAAGAAAAGAAGCAAGTAAACAGGAGTGTAAAAGATATGCAGACGATTAACATAGAACGCTTAAGAAAGCTTGATTACAGAGCTAACGAAGCATATAAGAACTTAAGAACTAACATACAGCTATGCGGCTCTGATGTAAAAGTTATCATGCTTACAAGCACAACACCGGGTGAAGGCAAGTCAACAGTGTCCTTTAACCTGGCAGTATCTTTGGCAGAAGCAGGCAAGAAGGTTATATTCATAGATGCAGATTTAAGAAAATCTGTACTTGTTGGACGATATAAGATTAATACATCTGTTAAGGGGCTTACTCACTTTTTATCAGGAATAAACAAGTTTGAGGAAGTTATGTATGCAACGAATGTTGAGAACTTTAATGTGGTATTCTCAGGACCTGTGCCACCGAATCCTACAGAGCTTCTTGGTAACAAGGTGTTCAAGACACTTATAAAGGTCTTAAGAGATCTGTATGATTACATAATAATAGATACACCTCCAATCGGAAGTGTTATAGACAGTGCAATCGTTGCACAGGAATGTGATGGTGTTGCATATGTTATGGCATCTAATAGTGTCAGCTATAAATATGCACAGAAAGGGCTTGAGCAGATAAAAAAGACAGACTGCAAGTTACTTGGAGTTGTTCTTAACAAGGTTGATATGGATGATAATAAGTACTATGGCAAGTACTATGGTAAGTATTATGGTAAGTATGGCGAACAGGCCCAAAAGTAATAAAAATAAAAAAGTGGCAGCTGTGATATGTCTTGTATGATACATATCACAGCTGCCACTTTTTTGTTATAAATTAATTATAAAAGAAAAATCTTAAGGAGCAGTACGCTCAACATCGCTTATATTACCAGCTTCAGCCTTTGGAGCCTCAGCAGCGGCAGCAGTAGTTGTAGCGGCAGTTGCGTCTGTTGTTTTCTGTGTTGGAGCCTCAGTAGCAACGGTAGGTTTTACGGGAGCAGGTTCTGTTGCCTTTGTAGTTGTTATTTCTTCCTCTGTGGCAGCAGTAGTTGTAATGCTTCGTCTTGTCGTAGCAGGTTGTGTTTCTTTAACAGCAGAAGTAGTTTTTGTAGTATTGCTGCTGTTGTTAGAGCTGCTGTTAGAAGAAATACCATTTAGCTTATAAAAAGAATTATAGTTTGGTATATTCTTTACCTCAGCTTCATAGTATTCGTCTACATTGAATACATCTCCATTCTCAATCTTATCTATAAGCTTCTTTGCCATCTCTACATCACCAGTATATAGCTTTGACATAGAAGCATTAGTTCCTAACTGTAAGCTAGGAAGTGAATCAGGTTCAGCTCCTATACTGAACTTCTGTACATTCCATTCTCTTGTATCTGCAAGCTGTCCTTTTACAAGGGCGGTTATATCAGATGTAGGCATACTTGTAAGAATCATGTTACCTACAGAATCAAGTATAGAGCTGTACTTAGTAAGAATAGCAGGTGAAGTAAGCTTATTTATAACAGCTGTAAGAGCAGATAACTGGTTACGGCCTCTCTGGTAATCACCATCAAGGAAAGCCTTTCTTTCACGGCAGAAGGCAAGAGTCTGTTCACCATTACATTCGTTATCACCGACAACGAAGTGATATGTTTCAGGAGCAGCTTCCCATCCGTTCTCAAAATCAACATCAGAGTTGATAGTTACACCGCCAAGTGCATTAACTACAGCTACACAGCCAGTAAAGTTAACCTTGACACTGTAGTCTATATTACATTCGTAAAGTCTGTTAAGAGTTGCAATAGAATAATCTATTCCCCAGTTGCCGGCATGGGTAAGCTTATCCATACCCTTCCAGCCTTTTTCAGTATTTTCCATATATACATAAGCATCTCTTGGTGTTGTTATAAGAAGTATCTGTCTTGAAACAGGATTAACAACACATAACACGTTTACATCACTTCGTCCTGTAGTCTTAATCTCTCCTTCTTCATCGTTTCCTGATATATATATAATGAAAGGTTCTTCATTTACTTTCTTGTCAGAAGCGCTGAGTTCAATCTTTCTTGTGAGCTTTATCGTACCAATAATCTTTATAGAATCTTTTAAATCTTCGTTTTCTTCATATAACATCTGCAGGGAATCATCATTGATAATAACAGCCTGTATATCGGTACCGCTGTTAAGTGCATCAAACATATCAAGCCATACCTGATATTCTTTAGTTTTGATAGCAGCAGTATTATCGTAATTAATCCTCTTTATAGCATCTTTGTTGTCATCTGAATTGGCAGTTGAGTTATATCCAAAGGTGTAGCCTATGGCATCTTTTATGGAAGCTGCTTTATCATTCTTTAAAACAACAACATCAACAATATCTGTAGTTGTTTTAACATTACTTATTTTGTTGAGTGTTTCATCAACCTTTGAAGTAAATAAAAATGTATATAATAAAACACCAGATAACAACACCGCAAGTATCTTACCTATGATATGTGTTTTAGTAAACTGTGAAGCAAAGTTATATATTGCTATAATAACAAGTATGATATCTAAGATGATTGCATACTTAAGTGGAAGTATATCCAGCTTGTATAGCTTTAATAATGTAAGAACAGTAAACACAAGCTGTACGATCACCAGTACAATTCCTATAACAGTAGACCAGGCTCTTAGCTTACGTTTCTTTTCACCTTCTGTAAGGTCAGTTCCCTTCTTGAAGAGATAATGCATATCCCCTTTTACCCTGTCAATAATTCCTGACATAAAACCCGACATAAAACCTCCTGAAATCCACGAAGTATATCCGATATGTGTATACATATCGTTCCTCTTAACATAGCAGTAAGAGAGTATCTTCGATAGTATTTTGTCAAATGTAACATATGTAATAAATGTAACAATTGTGTTAAAAAAGTATGAAAAAAGAATGACATACAAAATATAATATACCATATATAAGAAAAAAAATAAATAAAATAGCTATAAAAAAAGTGTGTAAAATGTATTATTTTCTGAATGAGCCTTAATGATGAATCAAAGGCGGAACAATGATTAAACTATATAAGAAAAATGAATGATTATTTACTTAAAAATGCTTAATAATATAAAGATAAAATAAGTTAAAATTAATAGTTAGCCTAATTTAACTTAATAATATTCAAAAATGTACAATTTTATTATGCCAAACATATAAAAAACTTGCAAAAATTAAGTCGTGTTTATATAATATTATCTGGGTAACGTACTAAAGCGTACGAATATTAATTAAAAGGAGTTATACGGTTATGGGATATGTTGATGAAGTATTAGAATTAGTTTCTAAGAAAAATGCAGATCAGCCAGAATTTTTACAGGCTGTAACAGAGGTTCTTGAGTCTTTAAGACCAGTCGTTGAGGCTAACGAGGAAGTTTACAGAAAGAACGCTGTTCTTGAAAGAATTACAGAGCCAGATCGTCAGATCATGTTCAGAGTTCCTTGGGTAGATGACAAGGGACAGGTACAGGTAAACAGAGGTTTCCGTGTACAGTTCAATAATGCTATTGGACCATACAAGGGTGGTTTAAGATTACATCCTTCAGTAAACTTGGGCATCATCAAGTTCTTAGGTTTCGAACAGGTATTCAAGAACTCACTCACAACTCTTCCAATCGGTGGTGGCAAGGGTGGTTCTGATTTTGATCCTAAGGGCAAGTCAGACAGAGAAATCATGGCATTCTGCCAGAGCTTCATGACAGAACTTTGCAAGTATATCGGTGCTGATGTCGATGTTCCAGCTGGTGATATCGGAACAGGCGCAAGAGAGATTGGTTTCATGTTCGGTCAGTACAAGAGAATCAGAGGTATGTTTGAAGGCGTTCTTACAGGTAAGGGTCTTACATATGGTGGTTCACTTGCAAGAACAGAAGCTACAGGATATGGTTTATTATACCTTACTAATGCTTTATGGAAAGACAATGGAATGTCACTTGAGGGCAAGACAGCAGCTGTATCTGGTTCAGGTAATGTTGCTATCTATGCTATCCAGAAGGCACAGCAGTTAGGTGTTAAGGTTGTTACATGCTCAGACTCAACAGGCTGGATTTATGATCCAGAAGGAATTGATGTTGCACTTCTTAAGGAAGTTAAGGAAGTTAAGAGAGCACGTCTTACAGAATATGCTGCTGCTAAGCCATCAGCTCAGTACTTTGCTAAGCAGAATGGTGAGCACGGAGTATGGCAGTACAAGGTAGACCTTGCTCTTCCATGCGCTACACAGAATGAGTTAGACATCGAGGATGCTAAGATGCTCGTTGCTAATGGTGTTGTATCTGTAACAGAGGGTGCTAACATGCCTACAACATTAGAAGCTACTAAGTACCTTCAGGAGAATGGAGTTCTCTTCGTAGGTGGTAAGGCTGCTAACGCTGGTGGTGTTGCTACATCTGCTCTTGAGATGAGCCAGAACTCAGAGAGACTTTCATGGACATTCGAAGAAGTTGATGGAAAGCTTAAGGGAATCATGGAAACAATCTACGCTAACATTTCAGATGCTGCTAAGAGATATGACATGACAGTTGGTGGAAAGACAGACTATGTAGCTGGTGCTAATATCGCTGGTTTCGAGAAGGTTGTTAATGCAATGCTCGCTCAGGGTGTTTGCTAATTACCCCATAACTAATTTAATAAATATAAATAAACAGAGCTGCTAAGCCGTATGGCTGGCAGCTCTTTTTGGAATGGTGCGCCTGGCGGCACACGTTTCTAAAGAATGACACATAAAAAAACATAGATTTTTTGACCTTTTGACCACAGCATTATATAATAAAAGAACATATAGAAGAATATATAGAAGATATTTTGTGTAGTTACATTTCCTGTAAATTAAAAAACATAAGGGAGGCTTTTATGATAGATATATTCACTCTAATTAACCAGCTGTCAGATGATGATATAAGGCTTCAGCTTGCCTTTTTTGACAGCGTTACGCTTATGAGTGCTGCAAAGGAAACAGGCTCAAGACTGTTATCTGGAATGGCAGAGGCTGCAAGTTCATTGGCGCAGATATTTACAGATAAGTTAAAGATGGGTTATGACTATAAAAAAGTATCAGATATGGTTGAAGGAAGGCTGACTGAGCTTAAGCCCGTAAAAAGAGAACAGCTTCTTAAGCTTATGGATATTAAACTTATGGAGCTTGTATCATTATCACAGCAGATAGATATAAATACGCAGGAAGGCAGAGAGAAGCTTTCAATACTTGTTATAGATACAGCAGGTAGTGGATATTCTATAAGCCAGTATATGGCACCAGCACATAAAATGCGTATTATAACTGATAAGTATAATGAGGCATTTATGGATAATCTTATGCAGAGTCTTAAGAATATGACACCTGACCAGCTTAAGGAGTGGTCGCCGATTATGGATAAAGCTATAGGTATGGCTGATATAGAAACTAAAAGAGTGGTACATAAGGAGCTTATGCCGGATGCGTTTAATGGCATGGGAGTTCTTAAGTGCTTAAGAAAGCAGAAGTCACCTACGAAGCTGAAGCTTGTAATAGATTGTTTTGGAATAGAAGCCTTTGATTATAAGTCTGTTGAGATAAAGACAATGTATCAGGCTTTAAGACATTTTAACAGAATATCAGTATTCCAGCTTGCAAGGCTTATAAGTGTTGCGGTTAAGAAGTATGACAGACCTTTATATGCAGCAGATGAGCTTATGCCATCATATGTTGCTGATAGTGACAGAGTAAAGGCAGACAATGATGAGAAGGAATATCAGGCACTTGCAAAGCAGATAAGCGGGCTTGACGAAAAAAAGGCAAGGTGTATAAAGGAGCTTGAGACTAAAAAGAAGCAGTTAGAGGAAGCTGATAAGCGTGCAGATGCTGCATCTGAGAATTATACAAAAGTTTCACTTGAGTTTAGTGAGCTTGAACTAAAGAAAGATGAATATATAAATGGTGGACACACAGAAGCCGAAACTAAAAGTTATTATGCCAGGGTTAATGATGTAAAACGCCAGTTAGACAGGGGATTAGAGGATAGTGAGCTAAAGAAAAGAAAGAAAGATGAATTAAGTAATCAGGTCATTATAGCACAGGATAGATTAGAGTTACAGGAAAAGGAAGGGCAGGAGCTCAGGGCAGAATATAATACACAGACAGATATAAGGAAGAATAACTTAAAAAGACTGTGGAATGCGTATTATTATAAGTTCCATTTTGGTGATGGACTGTTTTTGCATGTTGCGATGAACTATACAAGAAGCCAGATAGTTACAATAGAAGCTATGTTAAAAGAAGTACATGATAGCAGGGACTGGAAGGTATATTTAAAAGAGGACAGGTTGTATGTGTATACAGGAGATAAAAAACCGCTGATAATAAAATGCAGCGAAGATATACTAGAGGATGTTATAGAGTGAGATATTTATAATAAAAGACTGGATAATAAAAGATAATTATGTGTAAAATAAATATGTTATGCGTAAAATAAATAAGATACATCTAAGGTATGCAATATAGTACAGGGAAGGATACAGAAGGTAATACATCATGGATTATAACGAAATATGCAGATATCTTGATTCTCTGGGCCAGTTTAATGAAGGAACTGGAGTTGAAAGGGGAAGAAAGCTGCTTAATATAATAGGAAATCCTGAAAAGGAACTTAAAGTAATACATGTAGCAGGTACTAACGGCAAGGGCTCGGTATGCTCTTATATAGAAAGCTGTTTAAGGAATGAAGGATATAAGGTAGGACTTTTTACATCTCCACATCTTAATACTATAAGGGAACGTATACAGATTAACAGAGAACTCATATCAGAAGAGGATTTTACACAATATTTTAATAAGATATATGCTGCTGCAGGTATGAATAATGCAGGACTTGCATATTTTGACTTTTTTTTCGGGATAGCTATGTTATATTTCAAGGAGCAGAATGTGGACTACGTTGTCTTAGAGACAGGGCTTGGTGGAAAACTTGATGCTACTAATGCAGTAGAAAGACCTATATGCTCTGTAATAACAGCAATAGGTCTTGAACATACAGCGATTCTTGGCGATACACTAAAAAAAATAGCAGGAGAAAAGGCTGGAATCATAAAACAAGGTGTTCCGGTCGTGTATACAGATAATGAAGCTGTGGTTACAGGTGTTATAAAACAGAAGGCGGATATGATGAAAAGTTTTTCATATGGCGTTACCCCACAGCAGTATACAATAGTTAAAAACTTAAATGGTTGTATTGATTTTTTAATTGATAATGAGTATTATAGTAATGATTGTTTTCATCTGGAAACGCCTGCCTTGTATCAGGTTGAGAATGCAGCCCTGGCATTAACTGTATGTGCAGTGTTAAAAAGTACGTATGGGGTAAAGCTGCATGATGAGAATATGAAAACAGCACTTGCTTATAACAGCTGGCAGGGGCGTATGGAAAAGGTAACTGATAATATATATGTGGATGGTGCGCATAACCCTCATGGTATAAGAAGATTTGTCCAGTCAGTTGATGCTATGTATGAATCATCTGGTAAAAAGGCATCGCTTCTTTTCTCGGTTGTGAGTGATAAGAACTTTGAGGAGATGATAGGGATTTTATGTTCATCTAAAGCATTTGACAGAATAGCAGTTACTGTTACTGGTGGAAAAAGACAGCTTGACAGGCAGTATATAAAAGAAGCATTTAACAGGCATACAGATATGGATATAGAAGTATATGATAATGCAGCAGCTGCAGTCAACGCTCTTAAAGATGAGGATATGGTGTTTTGTGCAGGTTCACTTTATCTTGTTGCAGATATCAAGAGTGCCATCATAAGCCAGTAAGGTCTTAGCAGTAACGTATTATTATGGATATTACACGAATTCACAGATAGGAGAATAAATATGTTGGATTTTGATGAAGAGATTAAAAAGTTTCAGCCTAGTCTTGAGGTTGAAGATGCAGAAGATGCTATATACAATAACGATGTTCCTGATATTACAGACTTAATAAATAAGATTATCGAT
>FR886170.1:0-29229 GCA_000436475.1 Eubacterium sp. CAG:248 | reverse complement strand
TGGAAAGAGTGAGAAATAATTATGAGATGTTACAAATGCGGCAGCGTTCTGTCAGCGAATGACATATGTCCTAAATGCCAGACAGACGTTTCTATATATAAGAAAACAGCTATGGTCTCAGATATATACTATAACAAGGGACTGGAAAAGGCGAGAGTAAGAGATCTTTCTGGTGCTATAGAGACACTTAAAGTAAGTCTTATGATAAACAAGTATAATATCAATGCAAGAAACCTTCTTGGTCTTATATATTGTGAGATGGGTGAAGTGGTTGAAGCACTTTCACAGTGGGTGATGAGTAAGAATCTTGCGCCTGAGGATAATGTTGCTGATAGTTATATCAGAAAGATACAGTCTAACCAGAATAAGTTCGAGGCTGTTACGAATGCTATTAAGAAGTTTAATATATCCCTTAATTATGCCAAGGATAAGAATTATGACATGGCTGTTATACAGCTGAAAAAAATAGTCGCAGCTAATCCACATTTTGTTAAGGCACATCTTCTTTTAGCAGTTATATATATTAAGGATAACGAGTATTCAAGAGCTAAAAAGCTTCTTAATGCAGTACTCCATATAGATAAAAACAATACACTGGCATGTAAGTACATGGATGAAATAAACCAGGTACAGACAGCTAAGGACAATGATGCTTCTGGAAGCTTCCTGCCAAGAAAAAAGGTTAAGGAAGAGGAAAGTAAGCCTCTTAACGGTAATGATGTTATACTTCCAAGGTCATCTTATAAAGAACCAAGCAATGGTGCTATTACTATTATCAATGTTCTTGTTGGTATTGTTATTGGTGCAGCACTTATATGGTTCCTTGTTATGCCATCAAGATATAAAGGCATAACAGAAGAGTATAACAGAAACCTGGCTGATTATAGCGAGAAGCTGTCATCAGGTAATGTAGAGCTTAATAGTCTGGAAAATGAACTTAAGACAGTTAAGGCAGACAAAGAAGCACTCCAGGAACAGTTAAGTAAGGTAAATGGCACAGAAGGCGGTAACAAGCTTCTGATATCAGTTATAGAAGCTGCTAATGAATATATAGCAAATAACCGTACAGCGGCAGCAGAGAAGATAGTGGATATAGATGTAAGTGCGCTTCCATCTGATTCAGCTAAATCCCTGTATAATACTATATCAGGTGCAACATTTGCATCGGCTGCTTCTGAGTTCTACAACAAAGCGCAGACAGCATATGCTAAGTCGGATTATGCCTCAGCAGTCCAGGATTATGTTAAGGCGTTCAAGTGTGATTCAACTAACGTTAATGCTGCTTATTATGCGGCTAAATGTTATGTTGCGCTATCACAGACAGACAATGCAAAGAAGTACTATGGATATATAGTTAATGACTTTAAGACAAGTGGATATTATAAAGAAGCTAATGATTATGTGTCATCACATTGATTAACTGACTAAAGATAGCCCTCTGACGATTTGAATAACCGTCAGGGGGTATTTTTGTTGCCAGAACAAGGAAAAATAAACAGGGAGTTATGGGTAGAAGAAGATAGGAGGATGTGGATTATGGAAGATAATATATTGTCTTGCCAGGAGGATGAGTTATCAGAAGAAATGAAAAGGACAGACTATATTTATATGGTAAGCAGGAAGAATCTTATCATAAGCCTGAATGCAGAGCTTGATCATCATCTTGCGGATGAGATGAGAGAGGTGATTGATGAGATAATTGATGAGAGAGGCGTTAACAGGATTATAATAGACTTTTCTAAGGTGGGATTTATGGATAGTGCAGGAATAGGGCTTATTATGGGGCGTTATAAGAAAATAAGGGATAAAGGTGATATATCTGTTGTTGGAGCTGATGAGAGTATTAAAAGGATACTTCTTATATCGGGACTTCATAAAATCGTATATATATATGACAATCTGATGGATGCAGTGAAAAAGGAAAACAGGAGGGATGTATAAGATGTATGAAAATAATGTGGAGATAGTATTTGATGCAAAGTCAGAAAATGAAAGCTTTGCAAGGGTGGCTGCGGCAGCGTTTGTTACAAAACTGGATCCTACACTAGAGGAGATATCTGATATAAAAACTGCTGTGTCGGAGGCAGTAACAAACAGTATAGTCCACGGATATGAGGGCAGAGAGGGAAAAGTATATATGATACTTGGTGCAAAGGATAATGAGGTCACTATTAAGATAAAGGATGAGGGTGTTGGAATAGAGAATATACATAGGGCTATGGAGCCGTTGTTTACAACAAAGCCTGAGCTTGAACGCTCGGGTATGGGATTTTCTTTTATGGAAGCATTTATGGATGAACTTGAAGTGCAGTCTAAAGTGCAGAAGGGGACAACCATTATTATGAAGAAAAAGATAGGAGATAGTAGCAGATAGAATGGATGTGCATGCTTGTGATCACACTAAAGAGCTGATTATGAAAGCACACAATGATGATAAGCAGGCAAGAGAACAGCTGATTATTGAGAACAGCGGTCTTATATGGAGCATAATCCAGAGATTTAAAGGAAGAGGTGTTGAGACAGAGGATTTATTTCAGATAGGCTGCATAGGTCTTATAAAGGCAGTGGATAATTTTAATATGGAATATGATGTAAGGTTTTCAACTTATGCCGTACCTATGATTACAGGTGAAATAAAAAGATTTCTTAGAGATGATGGAATAATAAAAGTGAGCCGCAGCATCAAAGAAAACAGCTATAAATGTATGCTGGCATCAGAAAAGCTTAAGACTGTATTAAACAGAGAGCCGACATTAGAAGAGATATCAGAAGAGACAGGTATAGGGATAGAAGATATAATAGTGACACTCGGTGCTAATGAGACGGTTGAATCCATATATAAGACTGTGTATCAGAAGGATGGCAACGAGATATGTCTTTTAGATAAGCTTGAGGGGAAGGATAATTATAGTGACAGAGTTGTTGACAATGTTGTTGTAAGAGAGCTTATAGCAGAACTTAGCGAAAGAGAGCAGAAAATCATAAAAATGAGATATTTTGATGATTATACACAGACACAGGTTGCTGACATACTTGGAATATCACAGGTACAGGTATCACGTCTTGAGAAAAAAATACTTGTGAAAATGAGAAATAATCTCATGTAAAGAAAATGAAAAAATATGTGTATATATAGATAAAACTGTTAATACTTCATATATCAGGCTTTGGCCTTAAATGGAGGAATAACATGTCAAAGACAGTATATCTTAAGTTAAGACAGCTTACGAAGACTAACAAAGCGGATGTATATCTGTCTGATATTGCAGATGTATATGCGGATAAGAAGATACTTGCACGTATAAAAAGCATAAAGGTAGCGTGCTTTTATAAGGTGAAAAAGGACAGGGCGTGTATAAATGTCATGCAGGTAATATCCTGCATAAACCAGCTAGATGATACGCTTGAGATAAATAATATAGGTGAAAGTGATGCAGTAATAGAATATAAAAAAAATGACCAGCCGGCATGGATGAATATCGTTATGACAGTAATCGTCTGTATAATAATATTTATTGGGAGCACGTATGCTATTATGGCATACAACAATGACGTTAATACAGCCGAAATATTTGAAAAAGTATATAGTATGTCAGGTGCGGGATATCTTTCAGAGTATAATGTGCTGGAGATATCGTATGCCATAGGATTATTTGTAGGAATAGCTGTATTTTATGATCATTTTATGGGACACAGGTTAAGCAAGGCACCAACACCTATAGAGGTTGCGATGAACCAGTATGTTAAGGATGAGAATCAGACACTTATAGACAGCTATAACGAAATGCCTAAGGCTGTAAGAAATCATTATGACGGAGTGAAAAAATGCTGATGTTAAAAGTAGCATGTCTGATTGTAACAGGTATTGCAAGCGGGCTTGTTACTGCAACAGGACTTTTTGCACTTATATCAAGTATAGGGCTTATCAACAGATATGCAGATGTAACCAATACAAAGGAGCATATATTACTATATGAGGAAATGATAATAGCAGGAGCAGGTATAGGAAATATATGGTTTGTTTTTGAACTGCCATGTCATACAGGCATAGCAGGACTGCTGATATATGGCTTTGTAGCAGGAATATTTATAGGAACATTCTTATTATGTCTTGCAGAAACAGTAAAAGCACTTCCAATACTTACGCATCGGGTGTGCATAAAAAAAGGAATAGGCTTTATTATTATGTTTATTGCAGTTGGAAAATGTGTTGGACATCTGATATACTATCTTTTAGCTTATGTATAAGAGATGATATTGGAGGATTGTATATATTATGTTTAATAGAAAAGAACTGTCTGAAAGGGCGGTGAAGGTACTAAAAGCACATTATGGTATTTTTCTTATAGTATGTCTTATCGCAGCATTTATTGGAAGTGAATTTACAGAAACCTTCAGTCTTTTAAGAATGCCTGTGTCAGTATATAAGAATATAGCGGACAATGCAGACGATAAAGAAGCGATAGAAGAGCAGGGTGTTACTTTTGTCACATCTGATATAGATAACAGGACAAAAAGTGCAATGCTTAATGCACTTATATCTGTCTTTATGAATAATGAAGAACAAGGGAAAATCAATTCAGAAAACATAATAGAAAATGCGAAGGCAAATGCAGGAGAGATTCTAGGAAGAACATCTGGTATATTATCCTCTGTTGTAAACAGTTTTTCATCAGGTGCGGTTGTTTTTATGATAGTTGATATTATATATGGAATAACTGGTTCAAGGCATGTAGTTGTCATATTGCTGCTTATACTTTCACTTTTCGTATACTTTGTGATCCGGTATATGATTAAGATGAGTTATATTGTCATATCAAGAAGAATTTTTCTTGAGAGCAGGACGTATAAAAAGGTCGGAGTTGGCAAGTTTATGTTTCTTATGCGTATTAAGAGATGGATGCACGTTGCCTGGGTGCTTTTTGTAAAAGATGTATTTACCATATTATGGTCTTTAACTATAGCAGGAGCATTTATCAAGCCGTTTTCATACCAGCTTGTCCCTTATATCATAGCGGAGAATCCGGATTTAAGTGCCACAGAGGCAATCACATTGTCAAGAAATATGATGAATGGCTATAAATGGAAAAGTTTTTGTTACAATATATCGTTTATAGGCTGGTCTGTGCTATGCTTTTTAACCTTCGGACTTGTCGGAGTGTTTTTTGCGAATCCTTACAGGACTGCCTTTTTTACAGAAATGTATGTAGAAATCAGGAAATTGGCGAAAACAGAGAATATAAAAGATATAGATAAGCTTAACGATATATATCTATATGAGATGGCATCAGAAAATGAACTTAAAATAGCATATGCAGATATATATGAATATATGAATCAGGAGGATCCGGAAGAAAGATTCATAGATGATATATCCAAGTCTGATATAAAATATTTTATAAGGCTAAGAAAAGTACTTGCGGACTGGTTTGGGGTTATACTTATTAATTCTAAAGAAGAGAAGCGGTTTGAAGACGATAAGGCTGAACAGATAAAAGCTGACAGATGTAAGCAGGAGATTTTAAGAGAGGTATATCCATCAAGATTATTTACACTTAAGGAGCACAGAGCGAATTTTGAAAGTACGGTATATATGAGGAATTATTCAATACCATCACTTATACTTATATTCTTCTGTATGTCGTTTATTGGATGGTTCTGGGAAGTATCATCACATGTTGTGCTGTATCATTCGTTTGCCAACAGGGGAGTGCTGCATGGACCATGGCTTCCTATATATGGTGTGGGTGGTCTGCTCATACTTATGCTTTTAAAGAAATTCAGGGAAAAACCAGTGGTTGAATTCTTACTTGCAGTGTTGTTATGTGGTGTTGTTGAATATTTCACAGGGCTTGTGTTAGAGCTTACACATGACGGACAAAAATGGTGGGATTATACAGGCTTCTTTCTTAATCTTAATGGAAGAATATGTGCTGAAGGACTGCTTGCATTTGGGATAGGCGGTATGGCTATCGTATATTTTGTAGCACCATTTCTTGATAATTATTTCAGGAAAATAAAGCTTGAGATTATACTTCCTATATGTGCAGCACTTATGCTTATATTCGTATCAGACCAGCTGTATACAAGAAAGCATCCTAATACAGGTGAAGGGATAACATGTATGCAGGATATAGATGAAAAATATATGAATAATATCTGTTAAATCAGACATCCTAATATTAAGAAAGCTGAAAATATGCATGGAAATGAGGAATATTATGGTGCAGGATGTCAATAAAAGAAATGAAAGCTATAACGAATATGTCAAAACAGTAACTAAAAAGGCAGATTGTCTGCTCAACTGTCTGAAAGCCTTTATTGTGGGTGGCTGTATATGTACACTTGGACAGCTTGTTACGAATCTACTTATGACGGGAGGTTTATCAATGGATGATGCTTCCTCATATACAACGATAATACTTGTGTTCTTAAGTGCCCTCTTTACAGGACTAGGAATATACCCAAAGCTGGCAAACTGGGGAGGGGCTGGAAGTCTTGTGCCTATTACAGGCTTTGCTAACAGTGTGGCATCGCCTGCTATTGAATACAAGAAAGAAGGACAGGTGTTTGGTATAGGCTGCAAGATATTTACTATAGCAGGACCTGTTATACTATATGGTATATTCTTTAGCTGGATAGCAGGATTAATATACTGGGTGTTGAAGCTTTTTTAAGATAATATGAAATAAAATACAAAAACAGAGGTAAAGATAACAATGGCAATGACCGAATTGGAACAGCATTATAATAAGTTTAATGAAGAGAAACGGCTTGACTCAAGACATGGGCAGGTCGAGTACATAACATCGATGAAATATATCCACAAATATATCGACAGCTTAAAGAAAGAAACAGGATGCGGTAATGCTGGCATAAAGATTCTTGATATAGGAGCTGGTACTGGAAGATACAGCGTTCCTCTTGCAGAGGAAGGATATGATGTAACTGCTGTTGAACTGGTAAAGCACAATCTAGGGCTTCTTAAGGCAAAGAATTCATCGGTTAAAGCTTATCAGGGCAATGCACTAAAACTGAAAAAATTTGGCAATGATCAGTTTGACATGGCACTACTTTTTGGACCAATGTATCATCTTTTTTCACATGAAGACAAGCTTAAGGCTCTTAATGAAGCTAAAAGAGTTGTAAGACCAGGCGGTATTATCCTTGTTGCATATCTTATGAATGAGTATAGTGTTATAACATATGCATTTAAGGAGCAGCACATAATGGAGTGTCTTAGAGAGGGAAGGTTAACAGCAGATTATCATACTGTGTCATCAGAAAAGGATCTGTATGATTATATGAGAACAGAGGATATAGCAAGACTTAACGAAGAGGCAGGACTTACAAGAGTACAGATAATATCACCGGATGGAGCAGCTAATTATATAAGACCATACCTTAATAAGCTGACAGATGAGGAGTTTAATGAGTTTATCAAATATCATCTGTCAACCTGTGAAAGAGCTGATATGCTTGGAGCAGCAGCACATACGCTTGATATATTGAGAAAATAAAAATGTATAATAAAAAAAATACTGTTTACACTATATAATATGATGTGAGTGTCAAAAGTAAATTTTGCCACTCACTGATGTATCAGGATTGCTACATTGCTATGCAATTCACACAATCCTTAAACACCTCAAACTTTCATAAAATGCCGTATTCACGACATTTTATTCCGTTTTCGGTGTTTAGCGTGTCCCAAGTAAAAAAGCCTTTTTCTGCAAGCAGAAACGACTTTTTATACTTTTGACACTTACATCATAATACAGAAAATATTTAGGTATCAGGAGTGTGTAGTGGTGTATGATAGTAGGGAAACAAAGTATACGTTTCGATAATAATGTATATATTAAGGCAGGGGCTGGTGTGGTAGGAAGCAAAGAAAAGCAGGGACCACTTGGCTGCTGCTTTGATGTTGTGTCTGATGATGATATGTTTGGCATGAACACATGGGAGGAAGCAGAAAGCAGACTGCAGAGTCTTGCTTTTGAGACACTTTTGACTAAAGCAGGGCATATGCCTGATATGATAAGGTATATATATGCAGGAGATTTACTAGGGCAGCTTATAGCAACATCCTTTGGGCTAAGAGCTTATGATATACCATTGTTTGGACTTTATGGAGCGTGTTCGACTATAGGTGAGTCTTTATCTTTAGCTGCGATGTGTATTGATGCAGGTTATGCAAAGGATGTTGTGGCTCTTGCATCAAGTCATTTTGCGAGTGCAGAAAAGCAGTTCAGATTTCCGTTAGGCTATGGTAACCAGAGACCTCTAAGCTCTACTTGGACGGTTACAGGCGCTGGCGCATATATAATAAGCAGTAACAGTGAGGACAGGCTGGGATGCTATAAAGAATACGGATATGATATCATAGTGAAGGGGATAACTACAGGAAAGATAGTGGATTATGGGGTTAAAGATTCCATGAATATGGGAGCCTGCATGGCACCTGCAGCTGCAGAGCTTATAACAGCAAACTACAGTGATTTTGAAATAAAAGATGACTACTATGACATGATTATAACAGGTGATCTTGGAGATATAGGAAGAACAATACTGCTGGATCTGTTAAGGGAAAAAGGAATCAATATATCCGACATATATACAGACTGTGGACTGCAGATATATGATTGTAAAAAACAGAATACTATGTCAGGTGGAAGTGGCTGTGGCTGTAGTGCTGTTGTTTTAGAAGCGTATGTGCTTAAAAGAATGCGCAGTGGAGAAATTAAAAGAGTGCTTTTTGTTCCAACAGGAGCATTGCTTTCTCAGGTGAGCTTTAACGAGGGCAGATCAGTTCCAGGAATAGCACATGGAGTTATACTTGAAGCTGTAAAAAAGAATGATAAAGAAAGAATGATAAAGAAAGAATGAGTGGCTGTTGAATGCATGGTTGATGAATGATATATGATAAAGTAGAAGTAGAAGAAAATGAAAAAAAGAAGGAGATGTGGCTATGGACTATATAAAAGCATTTATAGTTGGTGGGATAATATGTGCCATTACACAGGTGCTTATGGAAAAAACAAAGCTTATGCCAGGACGCATAATGGTTATACTTGTAACATCGGGTATTGTACTTGGAGCTTGTGGAATATATGAACCTCTTGTAAAATATGCCGGCTGCGGTGCCAGTGTTCCGCTTACCGGGTTTGGCAATGTTTTGTGGAAGGGTATGAAAATGTCAGTGGATAATTCAGGCTTTCTTGGATTATTCAAGGGTGGCTTTACAGCATGTGCCGTTGGCGTATCGGCTGCACTGATAGCCGGTTATATTGCCTCTTGCGTATTTGAGCCAAAGATGAAAAAATAGATATAAAAAGTCTGCTGTCCTGGATGTTACAGGCAGCAGACTTTATTTTTGATTATTGTTTTAATTATGTTTAGTTGTTTTTTCTGTACTTCCGGATGAACCAGAGCTGTTAGTAGTACCTGATGCACTTGTTGTAGGAGTGGTACTGTTGTTTTTGTTGCTGTTATTTGTGCTTGTACTGCCAGAACTGCTGTTAGTTGAAGATGTTGCAGCTCTCTGGTGCAGCGTACACAGCTTTGTAAGTTTGTCTTCGGTTATTGAATATTCAGCATCTCTTGTTGTATATCCTGAATCGTTGCTTCCGATAGAATCACTTGATGGTTTCTTTGTAAGTATTCTTGTAGAAACGCTTGTGCATCCGGTGTTAGCGATATCACCTGAAACATTACATATATTAACCTTAACGTGTGTGTCACAGCTTTCTGTTGGCTGGTTATCAGCGGCAAAATATTCTGTTATTATACAGCTTCCACGAGGATCCTGGTCACATAAGCCCTCTACAGGCAGCTTGCCCGACTTGGAGCATACCTGGACTTCAACAATATCCTCAGGCTTTGTGAATTCACCTGAAGGAAGACCTGAATGTATCTGTTCCATAATAGAACGCCAGATAGATGTATGGTTAACAGAGCTTACCTGTCTTGAGTTATCATCATAGCCTACCCATATAGATGCTGTATAGTAAGGTGTAAAACCACAGAACCATATATCTGTATCGAACTGTGTGGTACCGGTTTTACCAGCAGTTGGCTGGTTAGACACCTTTGCCCTTGTAGCAGTACCAGAGCTTACGACAGATTCCATACCGCTTGTAAGAAGCCATGCTGAAGATTCTTTAAGAACCTTATGTGTTTCTGGTATTGAGTTATCTATTATTACGTTGCCTTCACTGTCAATAACCTTTGTATAGTATATAGGCTTGGTATAAACACCTTTGTTTGCAATAGCAGCATAAGCTGCAGTCATATCTATGTTACTTACTCCCTTAGTCATACCGCCAAGTGCAAGAGATTGTACTACATCGTGGTTTCCATTCACAGCATTTTGTGGAGATACAAGCGTTGACAGACCAAACTTCTGCAGGTAGCTGAAGCCAACAGCTGGTGTTATCTGTGTAAGTACTTTTACAGCTGGTACGTTCTGTGAACGGGTAAGAGCAGCACGTACAGTAATATAACCAAGATATTCACCTTCAGTATAGTTCTTTACAAGTCTTGCATCGGTGCCTGAATAGTAGTAAGGTGCATCATCAATAGCAGAAGCAAGCGTTATGGCTCCTGTATCAAGTCCTGGACCATATGCAACAAGAGGCTTGATAGATGAACCTGGCTGTCTTGCAACATCATCTGTAGCACGGTTAAGGCCTCTGTCTGTGTTCTTGTCACCACGGCCGCCAACAAGTACTTTTACATATCCGGTTGACTGCTCCATAACAGAAAATGATATCTGTGGCTGTACAACAAAGTGGGATTCTTCAAATGTAACAGTACCACCATTAGCTGTCATGGCTTCCTTATATGTGTCAATATAGTTTTGTGCCTTTTCTTTATTGCTTAAAGTCAGGCTGAAAGAAGAATCTCCGTTATCGTTATACCATTTTTCCATATTGTTTTGTGAATAATATGAAAATGAGCCGTCAGTCTCTTTTACTGTAAGGTTATAATTGATTGTAAAATTGTTACCTGGGTAATAATCAGGATCATTAAGCACTGTATCAGCAGCTTCCTGCATACGCATGTCCTGTGTGGTGTACACTGAAAGTCCACCTGCGTAAATCAAGCTTGTTGCCTGCTGCTTAGAGTAGCCCTTCTGCTGCATAAGATCAGTTATAAGCTGTTCTATAACTTCATCTACAAAATATGAATAGTTTGATGAAGATGAGGAAGAGGACACATCAATACCTTCAAGCCGTGCATATACATCATCTTCAACGGCTTCACTATATTCTTCTGTAGAGATATATTCCTGTCTTAGCATATTGTTAAGAACAGCAAGCTGACGTTCTTTGTTATCATCAGGATTTCTTAAAGGGTTAAGCCTTGAAGGATTTTTAGTAATAGAGGCAAGGACTGCACATTCACTTAAAGTAAGCTCAGATACATCCTTATTAAAATATCCGTTGGCAGCAGCCTGTACACCATAGTAACCATTACCTAAATTAATAGTATTCAGATAGTTTTCAAGGATATTATCCTTTGACATAACTGTTTCAAGCTTTATGGCAAGGTACTGTTCCTGAACCTTTCTTTTGATTTTCTCCATAGTAGATTCGTTATATGCATTGAATACATTGTTCTTAAGGAGCTGCTGTGTGATTGTACTTGCACCCTGTGACATCTCACCATCTGATACAGTGATCATAGCAGCACGCATAATACCTTGAAGATCAATACCATTGTGCTTGTAAAAACGTTCATCCTCTATAGCAACGAATGCATGCTGAAGCTCGATTGGTATCTGGTCAAGTGATGCATATATACGGTTGGCACCGGTTTTTGCAAGAGTCTGTATTTCATTTCCTTCATTGTCGTATATCTTTGTGGCAAAGCCTTCTGGTGAGACATTAATAGATGATATGTCAGGCGCACTTTGTATAATACCCTGCGCAGCACCAAAAACCAGGCATGAACCTCCTATTACAACTGCTATAGCACATACAAGCAACAGTTTGACAAAAAATATGCCTAACTTTGTCTTGAACTTGGTAGCAGCAGAATTAAGAAGCTTTTTCTTTCGTTTTATGCCGTTTCCACCATAATTCATAAATGTAAAACCTCCATATTGTTCTGAATGGCAAATATGTGATATTATACCATATATTTATATAAGGGTCAAAGAGCTTTAAAAAGTGAGATATTTCTTAAGATTAAGTAACTATTAACGGAGAGATGATAATGAATATTGTATTAAAGAATGGCACAGGAGAAATAGAAGAAAAGAAATCAAGGTTTATAGCACATGTATATAATGTAAGCTGTGATGAGGAAGCGGAACAGTATATTAATGCTGTGAAAAAGAAATACTGGGATGCAAGGCATAATTGTTATGCTTATATAATAGGAGATAAAGGGCAGATACAAAGATTTTCAGATGATGGTGAGCCGCAGGGAACAGCAGGAAAGCCCATTCTTGATATTATAGCTGCCACAGGACTTGTGAATTGTCTTATAATTGTCACAAGATATTTTGGCGGTGTACTGCTTGGAACTGGTGGCCTTATAAGGGCTTATCAGGCTTCTGCAAAGGCAGGGCTTGACTCATCAGATGTGTCAGCTGTATGTGCAGGCATAAAAGCAAATATAACTGCTGATTATAATTCTTATGGAAAGCTGCAGTATATATGTAACGAACAGGGGGTTGATGTTCTTAACACTGGTTTTGGTGCAGATGTTGATATGGAACTTGTGGTAAAAGCAGAAACGGCTGGCACTTTTGAGAAAAAAATCACAGATGCTTTTTCGGGGAATATAACATTGAAAAATAAAAAAAATGTGAATTTCTGCAAAAAAAAATCTGGAGAAATAATATTTTTGTAAAATATGATGAAAAATACTGACAGCAGTTTTTATAAAAGTATGAATAAAAAATTAACACTGGTAAATAAGCACAATACAAAAGTTTTATTTGGGAAAAATGTAAGGATGATTGTTAAAGTGATGTAAAAAAATACTAAAATGACAGTTATAATAGTGCAAAATTTACATAAAATATCAGATTTTAAAAATGTATAAAATATAACAACAGAATATAAAAACTTATCCAAGTTCATAAAATGTTTAAAATATGAATCCGCAAAGCCGCATAAATACTGGTATTCACAAAAAAATCAAAAAAAATACAAGAATTGTTAAAAATAGTCTTGTTAAAATAGTACAAAAATGGTAATATATCTATGTCAAAAACATATTAAGTGGGTCAGATCCCCACAAGAACTAATATAGGGAGGTTTACAAGTTTATGAGAAAGACAGTTAAAAAACTTACTGCTGTAGGTTTAACACTTACTTCAGTAATGGGGCTTGTTGCATGTGGAAACAACAATGCTTCAACAGAAAACAAATCAACAGTAGATTGGGCAAGCGTAGAAAAGCCAGAAGCTTTCACTGTTATGGTTGATGGTACAGTTCCTCAGATGGAAGAATGGGGTGACAAGTTTGATGAACAGCTCAAGGAATTAACAGGCCTTGACTTCACAGTAACACGTCCAGACCACAACTCATACTATGATGCAGTAGCTAACTCAATGCTCGATGCAAGCGCTATGCCAGATGTTATCATTCTTTCATCTGACTACTTAGCACTTTATGCCAGCCAGGGTCTTCTCTGGGATATGACAGATGCTTGGAACAATTCAGCAACAAAGGCATCAGGAAGACTTATTGCAGATGCAGAAAAGATCATGCAGGCTAACTATGTTAGAGGCGTAGATGGTGAGAAGGCTCTTTACGGATTCGTACCTACACGTGGTAATGGATGCTGTACATATGTAAAGGAAGCCTGGGCTACAGCTGCTGGTTATACAAAGGCAGATCTTCAGAAGCAGATGTCATATGATGAATTCTATACAATGCTTAAGAAGATGAAGGAAGCTAAGGGCGTTGATTATGTAATTTCAGCTCCTGGTTTCTATTCAAAGGAAGTACCTTATACAAACTATCTTCCTGAATTCTATCAGAATGCACAGTTTACATTCTACTATGATCAGAAGGCTGGACAGTATGTGGATGGTTTCACTCAGCAGGAGATGAAGGATGCTCTTCAGAGAATCCAGAACGCTGTTAAAGATGGACTTATCAACAAGGAATCAAGTACAAAGACAACAGCTACAGCACGTAACGATTTCAAGTCATCAGATGTTAAGACAGAATCAGGTGTATTTACATACTGGGCTGGACAGTGGGCTGAGACTTTAAGAAGCTACTTAAAGACAGCTGGTCTTGATGATTCAATCATTCCTATCCTTCCAGTTAAGGAACTTGGTAAGTACGCAGAAAGACTTTCACCATCATGGTGTATCACATCTCATGCTGCTGAGACAGGAAAGGCAGAAGGAATCTTTAAGTACTTCCTTGATAAGATGTTAGATGGTGGCGATATCCAGACACTTTGGGAATATGGTCCTAAAGGATATTACTACAACGTAAAGGATGATGGTTCATTCGAATTCCTTGGTAAGAAGACTAACCCTAAGACATTGTACTCTAAGGCTCATCTTGACTGCAACCTCGTTCTTGCAGGATACTCTGACGGAAAGAAGGATCCAGGAAAGGCAGATCAGCCAGCTAACGTTATAGAGTGCTCAGAAATGTTCTTCAAGAACTCTCAGTTAGTTGATTCTCCTGCTATGACAGAAGAAGTTGGTAAGCTTGTTGGTGATATCAATACACAGAGATATACAGTAGTTGATAAGGTAGCCAGAGGCGAATGGACTGTTGATGAAGGTATGAAGCAGTATACAGATACAGTTGGTTCTAAGGTTGATGCAGCTCTTAAGTCATTAAATACAAAGTTCGCTGGTAAGTAATTAGTGATTTAAGCTACTTAATATGTATTATTAGTGATACCTGCTATCACATATGGTCGTGCCAGGAGACCTGGTCTTCTGGCACGATATTTTGCTTAATAAGCATTGTTACTATAATATTAGGAAAGAAGGGTATAAAGATGCAGTGTAAGTCTTGTGGAACAGAGCTTCCTAAGAAGGCAAAGATTTGCCCTAAGTGTGGAGCACTTAATGGTAAGCCAGCTGGTAATACCAGATATTTAGCTATTATCGGTATGGTAATCATGTTATTAGGCGGATTGCTTCCATTTGTTCAGTCAAATGAAGAACTTATGGACGGTTATACACCTAAGGCATACTCATTTGGTTTCATGAATATCAGCGTTATATTTATGTGGTATCTTTTTATGTTGCTTATCGTTGCTGGTATTCTTTTAGTTGTTGCTAAGAAAGAAAAATTATCAATTGTAACATCAGTACTTGCTACAGTTGTTGCATTTGTATCTATGTTTGCATTCCAGTTCTCTAGTACAGATGGTAAAACTAAGACTGGTGCATTAAATTATGTATACCATAATGTATCTGATTTATTATCAAACGGATATGGTGGTAATACTTATTCAATCGGTTCAGGTGTATATGTTATCATACTTGGACTTATCGTTGCTATCATAGGTGTATTCTGGGATGTTGTTAAGTTATTCAAGAAGGATCTCGGAGTAGATAGCAAGTATTTATCTAACTCATTAAATCAGAGTATTACGCAGAAGATGTTCTACTACAGAGGATTCTATATTATGTTCCTCCCAGTATTTATCATGATATTATTATTCTTCTACTGGCCAATGTTAGGATGTCGTTATGCGTTCACATCATATGTATTAGCTAACCCATATTATATAGGTATTTTCCACTTCCAGACTATGTTAAGATTCGATACATATTTCTGGCAGGCATTCAGAAATACACTTGTATTATCAATCGTTAAGTTAATACTTAATACAGGTGCCGCAGTTATTATCTCACTTCTTCTTAACGAGATTACTAACATGGCATTCAAGAAATCAGTACAGACAATCATCTACTTACCTCACTTCATGTCTTGGGTTGTAGTTGCTGCTGTATTTAAGATGATTCTTTCAGTTAACAGCTCAGGTGTTGTTAACGGTGCTTTAATTAACATGGGACTTATCGATAATCCTATCGATTTCCTTGGTAGTTCTAAGTACTGGACAGGCACATTCTTCATGATGAACGTATGGAAGGATACAGGATGGGGAACTATTCTTTTCCTTGCTACATTATCAGGTATCAGTCCTGACCTTTATGAAGCTGCACAGATTGATGGTGCTAACAGATTCAAGAGACTTATATATATTACTCTTCCAGCTTTAGCTAACACTATCATCACAGTATTCATTCTTAACCTTGCTAAGGTTATGAACCTTTTCGAATCAGTATTCGTTACACAGAGTGCTGGTACATACGATGTATCACAGGTATTACAGACATACGTATACAACAAGACTTTCTCAGCTTCATTCTCTGATTACGGTTATACAACAGCCGTAGGTCTGTTTAAGTCATTTGTAGGTATGATTCTCGTACTTGGTTGTAACTACGCAAGTAAAAAAGTCCGTGGACGTGGAATTGTATAGGAGGTTAGACGATGAGTGAAGAACAGTTAGTTTATAAAAAGAAAAAGAAAAAATTTAAAATCTTCCCAATAGTCAATGCAATCTTCTTTATATTGGTTTCATTGTTAATTCTTTTCCCTATGTGGAAGGTTATTGTAGATTCATTTGATGCTCATTCAGCAACAAGTTTTAGATGGTGGCCAAATGCATTCTCTGTAGGTGGTTATAATGCTATTTTCTCAAGATCAGCTTTATATAGTCCATTTGTTATCTCAGTAGTAACAACATTAGTTGGTACATTCATGGGATTGTTACTTGCTACACTTGGTGGTTACGTTCTTATTCAGTGGGATATGCCAGGAAGAAACTTCTTTGCATATATGTTATTATTCACAATGATTTTCGATGGTGGTATGGTTCCTAAGTACTTAGTTATGCAGAACTTACACTTACTTGATACATTGTGGGCAGTAATTCTACCTATGTCTATCAACGTATATAACTTAGTACTTATGAGAAACTTCTTTGAAGGTATTCCAGAATCACTTTTCGAAGCTGCTCAGATTGATGGATGCTCACCTATGGGTATATTCTTTAAGATTGTGTTACCACTTTCTAAGGCTGCCCTTGCTTCAATCGGTCTTATGTTTGCCGTAACATTCTGGAATGATTATACAAACTTCAAGATTTATATCAGAACAGATAAGTTATACAACTTCCAGATTAAACTTCGTAACATGGTTATGGATAGTAATATTCCTAACGACGATTCAGTAGATCCTAACACTATTGCTAATGCATCTACAGTTGTTGCTATCTTACCTTTCATGATCATCTATCCATTCTGCCAGAAGTACTTTGTACAGGGTGTTAATGTAGGTGCCGTTAAGGAGTAATGAGCATTGTTATATAACATATATGGTGATGTACGGAAGTTATTATATTGAATATGACTTATGTTAAAATAAAAAGGCGGAAATGGTAATACCATTTCCGTCTTTTTTGTTTTATCGGACTTTTTATATGTAGTAATAGCATAGTCAGTATGATAAAATTAGAAAATAGAAATAGAGTAAAGATAGTGAAGATAAGGTGGTGTATGATGAGAAAGTTAGTAGATGCGATTTATCTTGAGAATATAGACGAGGTCAGAACTATACTTGAAAACGAACCGGGGCTTATAGATGAAAAAGATGAGCATGGTGTGCTTATGGCACTTCTTGCAGCTAAGACAGGTAATATTGAGCTTGTTAAATATATTGTAGAATATTCAAGAGCAAGCATGAACATCCATGATGACAACAATAAAAACATGTTACACTATGCGGCTATGTCAGGTGATGTAAAAACCTGTAAGTATCTTGTAGAAAGAGTAGGTATGTCACCATTATCAGGTGATATAAATTTACTTACACCATTTGAGATTGCACATAAGAATCATTTTATTGAGCTGGAAGAATATTTTGAGCAGGCAGTAGGACACAAGCTGTCTGATATGTATCACAATCCTATAAGGACAGGAATGTATCCAGATCCATCTATTGTCAGAGTTGGTGAAGATTATTATATGGTTAATTCATCATTTATATTCTATCCTTGTATTCCAGTATCACATTCAAAGGATCTTGTGCACTGGAAGATTATAGGATATGCGATAACTAATCCTGAATGGGCTGGGATTAATGAACTTGAAGGAGGAAGAGGATACTGGGCACCTGATATATCTTACTATAAAGGTAAGTTTTATATTACAGCTACATACAGGCTGAATGATACAGGCAATGTATATAGAAAGCAGATAGTAGTAAGCTCAGAACATCCAGAAGGACCATACAGCAAGCCGGCAGTTATAGATGAGGATGGTATAGATCCATCTATATTCAATGATGAGGATGGAAGAAGATATATGCTTCTTAACAGAGGTGCCAGAATATTCGAGCTGAACGAGGATGCAACAAAGCAGATATCAAAGGCAGAGCTTCTATATTATGGAGACAATAAAAGAGCACCAGAGGGACCACATCTTTTAAAGAAAGATGGCTGGTATTATCTGTTTGAGGCTGAGGGTGGAACAGGACCAGGACATAGAATAACTGTGTCAAGAAGCCGTGAATTAAAAGGAATATATGAGCCTTGTCCTTATAATCCTATTATGAGACAGAATAATCCAGATGAGATCATACAAAGATGTGGACATGGCAAGCCAGTACAGACACAAAACGGTCAGTGGTACATGGTTTACTTATGTGGCAGAAAAATAGGTGATGGCTACAGCATATTAGGAAGAGAAACAGCACTTGATCCTATAACATGGACTGCTGATGGATGGCCTATAGTAAACAATCTTAATGGACCAAGTGCCCTGCAGGTTAAGCCGGATCTTCCAGAAACAATATGGGAAGCAGAAGCAGATGATGATTTTAATGAGTCATCACTAAGTAATGAATGGTGGTTCTCGAGAGTTCCTGAGATGGATGGAATAAAGCTTGCAGATTCACATGTATATGTAAAGGGAAGTGAGTATGATCTTGACTCAATGAAATCAAGAAATATACTCCTTAGAAGACAGAAGCATTTTAAGTTTGATGCTATATGTTGTATGAAGATGCCAGAGCTATATCCGGGTCAGAACTGTGGAATGACCTGCTATTATGATGAGAATACTTATATTAAGTTTGCAGTGTTTGCTACGCTGGATGAAGAACAAAAGTTGATGTTAAATATAGTTGAAAAAATCGGTGAAGAAGTTATAACACATGAAGGCATAATGGTTGATAACAGCAATCCTTACATATATCTTAAGTGTGAGACGAATTATCTAAGACGTGTATTTTCATATAGTTATAATGAGAAGGACTATAAAAAAGTAGCTGCACTTGACAATGTATATTATCTATGTGATGAAGGCTATAATAAGGGAAAAAGATTTACCGGAGCCATGATAGGTATGTATGCATTTGCTGGAACATATGGAAGCCAGTACACAGATACTGAAGGAAGACATGGAATTGATGAATATTATGCAGCATTTGATTATTTTAAATATATAGAAAAGTAGATTTAAAATCATATAATGTAAGTAAAATATTGGGAAATGGAGAAATAATATGGTAATTAACAGAGATGCAGAATTAGAAAAAAATATGTTTTCAAAATTATCAGACATTGATAATATCATGCATAAGAAGGATGCATATGCACTTGGATTAAGACTTAATGCGCTTTCTTCTCTTTGCAGGGCATTAAGAACTAAGGAAGCAGTGAGTGCGCTTACAGCTGCACTTGATAAGCTGGAAGCTGATTATTTTACAGGTGATATTAGTGTGGATGGACTTAAGAGCTTTATGCCAGGTACTGCGCTATATACAGCTTATGATTTTACAGGTGATGAAAAGTATAAGAATGCAGCAGTAAAGCTTGCAGAGGGCTTTAAGAATCTTTCAAGAAATGATAAGGGATATTTCAAGGATGAAGATGAAAAGAAGTGTCTTTGCAAGGCATACATGTATGAACCATTTTATATGGCATATGAGACAAAGGATGGCGGAAAAGAGCAGTATAACGATGTTATAGCCCAGTATAATGCAATGAATGATGAGCTTTTTGCAACAGCTAAATATTCAAAGGATACGGCCAAGGCTTTAAGAAGTCTGTCAATATATGCAGCAGCACTTATTGATACTATGGAAGTCATGGATCAGATGATATATGAAATATATAGGAAGATGCAGGATTATTATAAAGCATCAGTAAAGGCAGTATTAGAAGCCGGATACGGTGTTGATGGCTTTGAAGATATGGATGATGAAACAGAGCTCATGTTTGCATATGCTGTATTAAAGGGCTGCAGAATGAAGGCTGTCCATACAGAAAAATACGAAGGAACAGTATTAGGTGTATGTGATAAGGTTATGTCTGGTGAGATATTTACAGACGAGGATGATAAGGCTGATGATAATATAGTCAGCATGGCAGCATTAGTATATAGTGAAACAGTCAGAAACAGGGAATATCAGGATTATGGCCGTGGTAAGGGAGGAGCATTATGGAGTTAGTATTGGTAACTAATACAGCAAGAAGTGCTGTTGTGGAATTAACAGAAGCAGGAAAGTATTATTCAGAAAAGGAATATGATATTTACGTAAATGGAGAGCATTTTGCACATACAGATAAGCAGATAACATCATTATATGGTTTTAAGCCGGATACAGAATATGAGATAACTGCGGTGTATGATGGAAAAGAATATGGACCAGTAGTATTTCGTACAGATTATGAGTTTGTTACTCTTAATGTAAGGGACTTTGGAGCATATGGTGATGGAAAACATGATGATACCAATGCCATACAGTGTGCTATTATGGCATCTAAGAAGAATACAAGAGTGCTTGTTCCAGAAGGTACATATAGAATATCAAGTATATTCTTAAAGGATGATCTTACGCTGGAGCTTGCTAAGGGTGCTACATTGTTAGCTTTTACAGATAGAGAAAAATTCGCAATTCTTCCTGGAATGATTGAGTCATATGATGAAAAGTCAGAATATAATCTTTCTTCATGGGAAGGTAATCCTGTAGATTCATTTGCAGCTATTATATGTGGACTTAATGTTAAGAATGTAACAATAACAGGAGAGGGTACTATAGATGGTGGTACAACACATGATAACTGGTGGAAGAACTGTAAGGTACGTAACATTGCGTGGAGACCTAATCTGTTCTTTATTAATCACTGTGAATATGTAACATTACAGGGAATTACAGTACAGAATTCACCATGCTGGACACTTCATCCATATTTCAGTAATCATCTTAAGTTTATAGATGTTAAGATTAAAGCACCTGCTGATTCACATAACACAGATGGTTTAGACCCTGAAAGCTGTGATGATGTACTTGTACTTGGAACATATATTTCAGTAGGTGATGATTGTATAGCTATTAAGTCAGGAAAGATATACATGGCTGAAAAGTACAATATCCCAACTACTAATATGATAGTAAGACAGTGCTGTATGAGAGATGGACATGGTGCTGTAACAGTTGGTAGTGAGATAGCTGCAGGAGTTATGGATGTTCATATTAAAGATTGTCTGTTTATGAATACTGATAGAGGACTTCGAGTTAAGACAAGAAGAGGAAGAGGAAAACGTTCAATTCTTGATGATATTTCATTTGAGAATATCGATATGGATAATGTTATGACACCTTTTGTTGTTAACAGCTTCTATTTCTGTGATCCAGATGGTAAGACAGAATATGTCGGTTCAAGAAAGCCACTTCCAGTAGATGACAGAACACCATCCATAAAGAAATTCGTATTTAAGAATATCAATGCAAAGAACTGTCATGTAGCAGGAACATATATATGTGGTCTTCCAGAAAGCAAGATAGAAGAACTTGTATTTGAAAATATTAATATAACATATGCTGATAATGCAAAGTCTGGAGTTGCAGCCATGATGTTAGGATGTGATGAGGCAAGCAGACAGGGTATGGTAGTAAGTAATATAAAAAATCTTATATTAAAAAATGTACATGTTACCGGCTGCGATGGTGAAGAAATCATCGCTGACAATGTAGATGCAATAGTAAAAGAATAAGCCGGAATATATGAAAGCAGGTGAGAAAATTGAATCTGAAAGCACCTAAGGGAATAGATGTTGAAAGCTGGTTTATAGAATGTTACAGAAAACATCAGGGACATCCCATGCAGATATTATTAGGTCTTTATAAAGGAAACTATCATAAGTTTTTTCTTGCAGTTATATTTTTCTTTATAAAGCATGCTCCAGTATGGGTGCTCCCAATAGTTACAGCTAATATTATAAATGATATTACAAGCGGTTCACCAGAAACATACCAGAATATACTGATTCAGGCTGTTATAATGGTGGCACTTGTAGCATTGAATGTGCCGATGAATTATATGTATACTAGATATAAATCATTAGCAACAAGGTATGCAGAAACGGGACTTCGTAAGGCACTTGTACGTAAGCTGCAGCAGCTTTCAATATCATATCATAAGGAAACGCAGTCAGGACGATTGCAATCCAAGATTATGAGAGATGTTGAGGCCGTAGAAACGCTGTCAACGCAGATGTTTTTAAGTATACTTAATATTGCTTTAAATATAGGAATAGCGCTTATAGTAACTGTGAATAAGAGTATGGTTGTATTCATATTCTTTCTTCTTACAACACCAATAGCAGCGGCCACTATGGTATTCTTTAGAAATGTCATGAAGAAAAGAAATACTGAGTTCCGTAAGGAAATGGAAGAAACCTCGGCAAGAGTTATGGAAATGGTAGAACTTATTCCTGTAACGCGTGCACATGCACTTGAAGAAGAGGAAGTGCATAAAATGAGTGGACAGCTTTTTGCAGTTGCAGAAAAAGGATACAGACTTGATGTCATACAGGCACTGTTTGGTTCTGTTGGATGGGCGATATTTCAGGTATTTCAGGTCATATGTCTTGGATTTACAGGTTTTCTTGCCATTAAAGGAACAGTAATGCCAGGTGATATAACACTTTATCAGAGTTATTTTGCAACTATAGTAAGCCAGGTATCATCACTTATGTCGCTGATACCTACTATAGCAAAAGGTATAGAATCAGTGAATTCTATAGGTGAAGTGCTGCTTGAAGAGGATATAGAGCATAATGAAGGAAAAGAAGTTCTTGATGATATAGAAGGAGAATTCGATTTTAAAAATGTTATGTTCAGATATAACAATATAGACAGACCAGTGTTGCATGAGCTTAATCTTCATGTTGATAAAGGTGAAACAATAGCTTTAGTTGGAGAGTCCGGAGCAGGCAAGTCTACAATATTGAATCTTGTTATTGGATTTAACCTTGCTAATAAGGGTGAGGTGCTTATAGATGGACATGATATGAATAAGATTGATTTAAGATCATATAGAAAACATATAGCAGTTGTTCCGCAGACATCTATACTCTTTTCAGGTACGATAAGGGATAATATAACATATGGTACAGAAAATGTGGATGATGCTACACTTGATGAAGTAGTAAAAGCTGCTAATCTTACAGATCTTATAGAATCTCTTCCAGATGGACTAGATACTATGGTTGGAGAGCATGGAGGAAAGCTGTCTGGTGGACAAAGACAGAGAATATCCATAGCAAGAGCACTTATCAGAAATCCGAAGGTTATAGTTCTGGATGAGGCAACATCCGCTCTTGACAGTATATCAGAAAAGCTTATTCAGGAAGCTCTTAACAATCTTACAAAGGATAGGACAACATTTATAGTTGCACATAGATTATCAACCATAAAAGATGCAGACAGGATAGCTGTTATAGCTGATGGTCACTGCGTTGAGTATGGCACATATGATGAGCTTATGGAACTTAAGGGTGAATTCTATCAGATGAAGAAAATACAATCATAAATTAAAAGCCGTTAACATCAAGTGTGTTAACGGCTTTTTGTAACGTATAAGCTGATTATAACTGTTAGTTGAACTATTAACTATTAGTTTAACTGTTAACTATTAGTTATTAATCCAGATTCTTAATGTAGAAATTAACTTTTCCTTAGTATCAGAATCAAGCTTAGATACTAACTGCATAATCTCGTTATCAAGTGCTGTGTTCTGGTAGTTCTTATCAACACTGCCAGCAAGATAATCAAGAGAAACACCAGTAAGTTCTGCATAGTATGAAAGCATTCTTAATGTCATAAGATTACGTCCATTTTCTACGTTACTGATATAACCAGGTGTTACATCGAGAGCCTTTGCTACATCTTCCTGTGTTAATCCCTGAGAAATTCTTAACTTTTTAACTTTTGCTCCTAAATCGCTATCCATAGTAGACCTCCATTAATAATTATAAATTGTTAGTGTTAGTTTTATATAGTATCAGATAGGGGATATACATCACTATAGCAATGTATGATATCTGATATTTTAAAATTAGATTTTACTTTATTACTTCTTGTTAGCTCTGTATCTTGCTGTAGAATCAAGAATCTTCTTACGGATTCTTAAGTGTGTTGGAGTTACTTCAAGTAACTCATCTGTATCAATATAATCAAGTGCCTGTTCAAGACTTAATATCTTAGGTGGTACAAGTCTTAATGCTTCATCAGCACTAGAAGAACGTGTGTTAGTAAGATGCTTTGTCTTACATACATTAACTTCAATATCTTCTGTTCTTGGGTTCTCACCGATGATCATACCAGCATATACCTTTTCGCCAGGTCCTATGAATAAAGTACCTCTGTCCTGTGCGTTGAAAAGACCATAAGTAACAGCTTCGCCATCCTCATAAGCAATAAGCGAACCAGTTTTTCTGTAAGATATATCACCCTTGTATTCTTCGTAGCCTTCAAAAGAAGTGTTTATAATACCATTACCCTTAGTATCAGTAAGGAACTCGCCTCTGTAACCGATAAGACCACGAGATGGAATAGAGAACTGAAGTCTTGTATATCCTCCGTTGATAGGAGTCATGCCAAGAAGCTCACCCTTTCTCTGGCTTAACTTCTGGATAACAGAACCAGTGAATTCATCTGGAACATCGATATAAGCAAGTTCCATAGGCTCAAGCTTCTTTCCTCTTTCATCTGTATGATAAAGAACTTCTGCCTTACTTACCGCAAATTCATAGCCTTCACGACGCATGTTTTCGATAAGAACTGAAAGATGAAGTTCTCCACGTCCTGATACCTTGAATGAGTTCTCTGAACCAGGATTTTCTTCTACTCTTAAACTTACATCAGTGTTAAGCTCCTTGAAAAGTCTGTCACGGATATGTCTTGATGTAACAAACTTACCTTCTTTACCAGCAAGAGGACTATCGTTTACCATAAAGTCCATAGAAAGAGTAGGTTCAGATATCTTCTGGAATGGAATAGCAACAGGGTTCTCAACAGAACAGAGTGTATCACCAATCTTAAGATCTGCAATACCAGATACAGCAACGATGTCACCAAAGCCAGCTTCATTAACCTCTACCTTGTTAAGTCCGTTGAATGTGTAAAGCTTAGTTACACGGACTCTCTTTCTTAAATCAGGGTCGTGGTGGTTGACAATAGCCACCTCCTGATTAACCTTAATTTTACCATTCTCAATCTTACCTACACCGATACGTCCAACGAATTCGTTGTAATCAATAGTAGATATAAGCATCTGTGTATCAGCATCAGGATCACCCTCTGGTGCTGGAATGTTGTTAATAATACATTCAAATAAAGGCTGCATATCCTTTCTTTCATCGTTAATGTCAGCCATAGCGTAGCCTGACTTTGCAGATGCAAATATAAAAGGACAATCAAGCTGTTCTTCGTTGGCATCAAGATCTATGAATAATTCAAGAATCTCATCTATAACCTCAGTAGGTCTTGCTTCTGGTCTGTCAATCTTGTTAATACATACAATTACAGAAAGATTTAAATCAAGTGCCTTCTGAAGTACGAACTTAGTCTGTGGCATAACGCCTTCAAATGCATCTACTACAAGTACAACACCGTTAACCATCTTTAATACACGTTCAACCTCACCGCCAAAATCAGCATGGCCTGGAGTATCAATAATATTAATCTTAGTGTCTTTATAGTGAATAGCAGTATTCTTTGAGAGTATAGTAATACCTCTTTCACGTTCAATATCGTTAGAATCCATAACACGTTCAGCAACTTCCTGGTTAGCACGGAAAGTACCACTCTGTTTAAGAAGTTCATCTACGAGAGTTGTTTTACCATGGTCAACGTGGGCAATAATAGCGATATTACGAATATCTTCGCGTTTAGTCTTCATTATAGTATCCTTTCATTAATAATCTGCAGCTATAGTGTATCTGGTGTAAGCTTTACATTATATTTACGTAAAGAAATGTATCAGATAGCAAATATAGTTACATGAATCAAATAATACATCATATCTACCAACAATATATATTATACACTAGCTGGTTATGATTAGCAACTTTTATATTCTATCACAAAGCTTATAAAATACAATAGTATAAATACTAAAAATATTGTACATTATTTGATACATAATTAATCGGACATTACTATAACACGAAATTATATATAAGTATACCGGTATACTTATATGTTTTAAAAAAAATACATAGATTAAAAAAATATCTGAAACATAATAAAAAATGAAAATATTAATTTGCATAAAGCTGTATAAATGTAGTAATATAGCGGTGTTGGAACATAATCTTTACAATTATTAACCCACATATTTAATAATATTTAAAAAAAAATAATAATTTGTACACAACTTCTTCAAAAAAAATGTGTAATATTACAGCTAAATGGAACATATACATATGGAGAATAAAAATAAAGCACATGATTGCTTCTATATATCATATTAATCATCAGGAAGCAGTCAAAGAAGGGAGAAATACTTATGCTTGATAAGGTAATTGAAAACAACAGGGTATGCATCATTGGAGAAGTGGTATCAGAATTCACGTTCAGCCACGAAGTATTTGGAGAAGGCTTTTATATTGCCAATGTATCTGTAAACAGACTTAGTGATATGGTGGATATTATTCCGCTTATGATAAGTGAAAGACTTATAGACGTCACTAAAGACTACAGAGGAAGAAAAATAGAGGTGTCAGGTCAGTTCAGATCTTATAACCGTCATGAGGGTGTTAAGAATAAGCTTGTACTTTCTATTTTCGTAAGAGAGTTAAGATTTATAGAAGATGACGAAGTTCCAGAAGAACAGTCAAAATCAAATCAGATATTTCTTGATGGTTATGTATGTAAACCACCTATATATAGAAAGACACCACTTGGAAGAGAAATCGCTGATATTCTTGTCGCAGTAAACAGACCATATGGAAAGTCTGACTACATACCATGCATTGCATGGGGAAGAAATGCAAGATTTGCAGGTGGTCTTGAGGTAGGAAGCCATCTCCAGATATGTGGAAGAGTACAGTCAAGAGAATATACAAAGAAAATAGGCGAAGAAGAGGTTGAAAAGAGAGTAGCCTATGAGGTGTCTGTAAGCAAGATAGATCTTGTTGAGGATGAAGAATAGAATATAGTTTTGTATGACTATGTACAAAGCATATATAAATAAGAAATAAAAAGTCAGAATGGTTGACAATGATATATACAAGTGTTATATTCATGTTAACTTTTTAATTCTACGAAGTAGAGGTCGCACGATTCAATAGTAACTGTACTGATGTCCCCAAGCATATGATGTGCAGCGAAAGGGGAGAGTGCCGAAGCAGATTATGTGGGAAGTTATCTGCTGGGCGTAAGATTAATAATCTTATGACTGTCATTATAGACATGTTTATGTCATATGATGGAGGGCTACGCAAGGATTTCTGATTTTTTTAATGGATTCTTTTAAGCCGGTCTGTCATGGAACCGGCTTTTTTTAATGCTGATGAATGAAAATAAACTTTTATTCATTATATCTGGCTTTGGGTGCTACCGGAATAGAATTGAAATAATATAATAATACAACGGATAAACGTTGGAATGGAGGATTTATGTCAATATTTACAGGTGCAGGTGTTGCTATTGTCACACCTATGAAAGCTAATGGAGAGATTAACTATGATAAGCTTGCAGAGCTTCTTGATTTTCAGATTAATAATTCAACAGATGCAATAGTTATCTGTGGAACAACTGGTGAATCTGCAACAATGACAGAAAAAGAGCATGTTGAAGCTATAAGGTTTACAGCAGATTATGTTAAGAAGAGAGTTCCAGTTGTAGCAGGAACAGGCTCTAACTGCACACAGACAGCAGTAGAACTGTCAAAGGAGGCACAGGCAGCTGGTGTTGATGCCTGCCTTGTAGTTACACCATATTATAACAAGGCATCACAGAAGGGCCTTATAGAACACTATACAACAATAGCCAAATCAATCGATCTTCCTATTATCATGTATAACGTTCCAAGCAGAACAGGATGTAATATACTTCCAGAAACAGCAGTTAAGCTTGCAAAGGAAGTTGATAATATAGTAGCTATAAAAGCTGCAACAGGTAATCTTTCACAGGAATCAAAGACAATGATGCTTGCAGAAGGATGTCTTGATATGTATTCTGGCGAGGATGGCCTTATAGTTCCACTTATGTCAATAGGTGCTAAAGGTGTTATATCAGTGTTATCTAATGTAGCTCCTAAGCAGACACATGATATATGTGCAGAATTCTTTGCTGGAAATGTTGAGAAGAGCCGTCAGTTACAGTTTGAGGCGCTTGAGCTTGTAGATGCTTTATTCTGTGAGGTTAACCCTATTCCAGTTAAGACAGCTCTTAATCTTATGGGTATGGAAGTAGGACCACTCAGAATGCCTCTTTGCGAAATGGAGGAAGCTAATCTTAATAAGTTAAAGACAGCACTTAAGAATTATGGACTTATAAAGTAATGTAAGAATCTATAATTTGGCAGATAAAAGAAATGTGCGAACACAAACATTGAAATAATAAAGAAAATAATGTATGGAGGCTATGATAATGACAAGAATTATTATGCATGGCTGTAATGGACATATGGGAAGAGTTATTACAGACCTTGTAAGCAAAGATGATGAATGTAAGATAGTAGCAGGAATTGATCCATTTGACGATGGACATAATGATTATCCAGTATTTGCATCAGTTAAGGACTGCGATGTAGAAGCAGACGTGATAATTGACTTTGCAGCAGCAAAGGCAGAGGATGCACTTCTTGATTATTGTGAGGAAAAGCAGATTCCTGTTGTAGTATGTACAACAGGTCTTACAGATG
>FR886169.1 GCA_000436475.1 Eubacterium sp. CAG:248 | reverse complement strand
AATATCAAACTTCTTAAATAGGGGCAAAGCCCCTTAGAAGCCCATTACCTTTAGGTGATGGGTAGTTCACATTAGTGGTTTGCATGAATTGCGTAGCACAACATAGCAATCCTTGTACATAAGTCAAGGGCAGAATATCTTTTGAACAAATATATTCAATATTATTTATAAGATAGTTAATAGATTCATAAAATGATTTACAGGTGATTAGATAAGAGGGTGCACATATATGAAAATAAGAGATGCACAGGAAATGTATCGTGCTCAGATAAGGGATTATAATAGTGAAATGTCTGCTGTTTCAAAGAGAAGAAAAGAGATACAAAATGCGCTTAAGAATGCAAGTGGAGCAGATAAAGATACACTTGATAAAGAAGCAGCGACTATAGAGCTTACATATAAGGCACTGCAGGATAAACAGAATGAATATTATGATTATGTGAATGATCTGACAGAACAGTGGTGTATGTGGGCTAATGCCGAATCAGCCAAGCAGCAGGGTGAGGCCATGAAAGACTATTATAGGGATATGGCTAAAGTCATGGAAGTTGCAAGACGTCTTATGAAAGGTGATATAGTTCCATCAACAGACGAAAAAAAGCTTATGGAATATAACGACAAGCTGTATCAGATGGCTAAGAATATGGGTGAGATGGCTAAAGTGGAAAAAAGAAAGAAGCATAAGTCACTGTGGGACGATGAGGAAGAAAAGCAGTACGAAGATCCCGACGAGGTTGGAGCTAATGCAACAGCACAAGGAACGGCACCACAAATAAAGAGTGCAGGTGAGATAATGAGCAGCACAGGATACAATGGTGATATGGATAGTGAAAATTAAGATATCTGAAATGAGATGTATAAAATGAGATATCTGAAATAACATATCTGGAATAAAATATGTAAAATGAGATATCTGATATAAAATATATGAAATAATGAGGTGATTATATGCCGCTTTGTATTAATATTAATGTGAATGATTCGGACATGAGTATAAAGAATGAGAGAATTGGTACAAAGAAGTATGTTAAAGCTATAAATGTCAGGAATCTGAACCATATGACTGACAGACAGCAGATGATGGATGAGAAGAGAACAAGTGCCAGAAAACAAGCTATAAAGCTTATATCTGATGCGTGGAAGAGTGATAATAAAGCTATAGATAATATTAATGTCATGGATAAAGCTAAAGAGACAATCGCAATAAGAAATAATGAGTTGATGTCAAAGCTTAAGGATATAAAAGACAGCCAGGAAGCACTAAGAGTGCAGTATGGTGTTGATAAAGATTCAGAGGAACAAAATGACCTTGAGATTTTAATAAAGTATCAGGATAATAAAACTGGAATATTCAGTGATAAGTTCTCTAAAGAAGAAATAGAAAGATTAAAAGAGCTCCAGAGCCAGCCACTTACAGAATATCAGAAGAAATCTCTTATGATTAATGCAGGTAAGGATTCCGTATATAATGAGCTTGACAGAAATGAAACAAAAGCAATGAGCCTTACAATGTCTATTAATGATGCTAAAACAGAGCAGCTTAAGTCACAGGATATGCTCAAGGCGCAGGATGCTGCTGACAGCATATTGGAAGCTGCCGAAAAAGATATATATGGCAGTCTTATTAACGAAGGTAAAAACAATATAGATGATAAGCAGCAAGAGGATAAAGAAAAGGCAGAGGAAGCACAAGAGAAGAAGGAAGAACGAGAAGAACAGACCGATAAGGTTAAAGAAAAGCGTAAGGAAGAGCAGGCTATTATTGAGGGTGAAACAGAGGCTGAGAAGCTGGAGCAGAGTATATCAGTTACAGACGAGAAAACTAATAACATGGAAGAAGCCCAGAGTAAGGTTAATCAGATTATGAAGAAGAATAATCTGATTAATGAGGATATTAAGGGGATTGAGATTGATCTTAATTTTTAAGGGAATGGTTGTTTAATTGAATATTAGTTGGTGACGAAC
>FR886168.1:19846-37380 GCA_000436475.1 Eubacterium sp. CAG:248 | reverse complement strand
ATTGCAAATTCCTGTTTTGTAATCTTAGGAAGCACCCTGCCACCGATACTTACCTCAAAGGTAGAGCGTGTAAGCACCATATCTCTGAACTCAAGCCTTCCGCTGCCTTGTCCTTTTTGTATACCAGCCTTTGTTTTTACTTCTGTTTCTGCCTCCGTTTCTGCCTCTGCTTCACCCTTTGTTTCTGCCTCACTTTTTGTTTCTGCCTCTATATGACGAAGCTGCACCTGAATACGTGCCAGTACCTCTCTAATCTCAAAGGGCTTTGTTATATAATCATCTGCTCCATCTGTCAGCACTCCGATTTTATCATCTATACTATCCTTTGCAGTCAGCACAATCACCGGAAGCCTTCCCTGTTTTCTTATCTCTTTTAAAACCTCCTCACCACTTGCACCAGGCAGCATTAAGTCAAGCAGTACAAGCGTATAAGCCTTTTCTTTTATATTCAGAAGCAGCTTTGCCTCTGTTCCTGAAAATGCCTGTTCACACGTATAACCTGCCTTCACAAGCACCTCACAAAGAAGGTTATTAATATTTATATCATCCTCTACAATCAGTATATTAGGCATAATTTTTACTCCTGTATTTTATAATGTAAAATAATCATCTACTTTATGAGAAATGGCATTAAATAAAACAGCACGACTATTCCCCTTATCCAGAAATAAATCGTGCCATCTTATCTTTTATCTTATCTGTGTTATAATCCTAATTATTCTCTGCCCTCGCCATAGCAATCTGCTCCGGTGTTATAGGCAGCTCATAGAACCTCTTTCCTGCTGCGTGGCTTAGTGCATCTGTCACAGCCGGAAGTGGTGTATTTATTACAACCTCTCCTATTGACTTAGCACCAAATGGCCCAGCATTCTCAAAGCTGCTTTCAAACTCAACATTAATATGTCCAATATCCATCCTTGATGGTATCTTATATTGCAGGAATGAGTTCTCATAAAGCTTTCCCTTATCAGAATATGTGATATTTTCAGACATTGCCATACCAATTCCCTGAAGGATTCCGCCTTCTGCCTGTACTCTTGCAAGATTAGGATTAACCGGTGTTCCACAGTCAACGCATGCATCATATTCTACAACCCTACTTTCGCCTGTAACAAGGTCAACTTCAACCTCAGCTGCACCTACCATAAATGGTGGTGGTGAAATAGGTGATGTATGTGTATTAGTAACAGAAAGTGCCATATCATTGCCACACATTGATGCTGTTGCGATATCGCAAAGACTCACTGATGCACCATTATGCTCTCCAGCCTCACATCTTACACAGCTTCCGTCAAATGTAACCTCACTCTTATCACAGCCTATAAGCTTAGCTCCAAGCTTTTCGATTCTGCTTCTTAGCTCTAAGGCACAGTTCTCAACAGCCTTTCCGGTAACATATGTTGTACTTGATGCATATGATCCTGAATCATAAGGTGATATATCAGTATCAGCACCGAATACACTTATGTCATCAGTACTGCACTCAAGCACCTCCGCAGCAATCTGTGCAAGTATTGTATCACAGCCTGTTCCCATATCAGCAGCACCGATATTCATTGTATACACACCCTCATCATTAAGCTTAAGTGTGGCACTTCCCACATCCACACCTGATATACCAGAGCCCTGCATAGCCATACCCATTCCGACAAAACGTGCCTTCGTATCAGATATCTTTCTCATAGGATACTTCTCATCCCATTTAATCATCTCTTTAACCTTTACTAAGCATCTGTCAAGCGCACAGCTTGTATTTACCTGACCATAGTAAGCAGGCATTACATCGCCCTCCTTAACTATGTTTTTAAATCTTATTTCAAAAGGATCCATATGAAGCTTGTCCGCAAGCTCATTCACAGCAGATTCAACGGCAAAAAGCCCCTGAGTAGCACCATAGCCTCTGTATGCCCCTGCTGACATAACATTCGTGTATACAACATCACTTACGAAGCGGAATGCCTCCGCCTTTCCATACAATGGTATTGACTTGTGTCCTGAAAGACCTACTGTCGTTGGTCCATGCTCACCATAAGCTCCTGTGTTTGACAAGGTATATAAATCTATTCCTTTTACGATACCATCTTTAGTTGCACCGAGCCTTACATGCATCTGCATCTCATGTCTTGGAGATGAAGCTGATAATGACTCTTCCCTTGAGAATATAATCATAGCTGGCTTCTTAGTCTTCCATGTGACAAATGCCGGATATATTTCTGAAACCGAGGTCTGCTTTGCGCCAAAACCACCACCTATTCTAGGCTTTGTAACACGTATCTTTGATGGAGATATTCCAAGTGCGTGTGATATGATTCTTCTGCAGTGAAATACTATCTGTGTAGAACTTACAACATGAAGTCTTCCATAAGTATCGATTGTACAGAATGTCCTGAAGGTCTCCATCATACTCTGCTGGCATGCCTTTGTATGATATGTCCTGTCAATTACAATATCACAGCTCTCAAGCACCTTATCTATATCACCATTACTGCACTCATCATGTGCACATAGATTTCTTTTATTATCAGCTCCGACAGGACACATTGCTTCCCAGTTATCCTCCGGATGAACAAGTATCTCATTATCCTTTGCCTTTGTAAAGTCAAGCACTGGCTCAAGTACCTCATACTCTGCCTTAATAAGCTTCATTGCCTTATCAACACAGCGCTCATCCACTCCCGCAACAATCGCAACCGGATCACCTATGAATCTTACATGTTTATCAAGAATAAGCCTGTCATAAGGACTTGGCTCAGGATACGTCTGACCGGCACAGGTAAAACGCTTCATATTCTGGTCAACATCCTTATATGTATATATTGCCTCTATTCCGGGTACCTTCATTGCAATATCTGTATTAATGCTCTTAACATACGCATTGGCATATGGTGAACGCAGAAGCTTTACAACAAGACAATCCTTTGGTGCAATATCATCTGTATATACTGGCTTTCCAAGAAGCAGCTCCATTGCATCCTTTTTTCTTACCGCTTTATTAACCGACTTCATTACTTCACCTCCTCTGCTATGTTTTCTTTATTTTCCACACTGGCTTCCTTAGCCTTTTTTACCTTGAGGTAATCCATAATTCCTCTTAACTGGCCTTCATACCCTGAACATCTGCACAGATTTCCCGAAAGGAATTCCTTAATCTCATCTTCATCAGGATAAGGATTCTCCCTAAAGAGTGCAATAGCATTCATAACAAAGCCCGGATTACAGAAGCCACACTGCTCTGCCCCCTGGTCAGCTATAAATGTAACGAATTCTGCGGCCTCCTCCTGTAAACCTTCAAGCGTTGTAACGCTGCATTTATCTGCTCTTACAGCAAGAACCGAACACGAAAGTACGGGTTTATCATTCAGAAATACTGTACACAGTCCGCAGTTAGAAGTTTCACAGCCACATTTTACACTATAACAGCCATGCTCCCTGACGAAATCATAAAGAGTCATATCGCAGGCAACATCTGCTTTGACCGACTTTCCATTTAACTTAATATCTACTAACATATATTCTCCAATCCATACACTAATCAATCGATATATAAACAAATCTATACATTAACATTGCTATATAAATAATACCACAGCTATTAATAATCAATAACTAATTATTAATTATTTACAGCTCTTAATGCTCTCTTAGTAAGCTCTTCTGCCAGATGGCTTCTGTATTCAGCACTTCCACGCATATTACTCTCTGTAGAAACATTTTCCCTTACATATCTGGCGAAGTTCTCTATAGTCTCATCATTTACTCCGCCCTTAAGAATACCTTCCTTATCTTCTACAACAACAGCTCTTCCCGGTCTTGCACCTATACACAGATTATATTCACCCAAACCGCTAAAGCTTACAGCGGCACAGGTAAGAACCGGAAGGTCTGTTTCTGTTATTCTTACTGCCTCATAAAACATCTTGACTGGCTTTTTCTTAACGATAATGCTTACAATAATATCCCTGTCATAGCTTTGAGCCGCATAATCCTTTAGGGAAACTATTCCTCCCCTATGTAATTCAACGTATGAATCAAGTCCAATTAATAATGTAAGAACATCAGAAAATCCATATCTTCCATATATGCTTCCACCAACTGTTGCAAGATTTCTAAACTGCACGCCAACAATATGCCTTAGTGCTTCTTTGGCGCAGCCATTCGTATATTCATTAAAACCTTTATGGTTTTCTAACTGTCTTAATGATGTCATACATCCAATCTTAAATTCTTCATCTGACTCTTCAATCTTATCGAGTCCTAGTCCTGACATGTCAATCGCGGTATTGATCCTGTTATCACCCATGCGCATCCACATCATGCCGCCGACAATTCTGTTAGCCTTCTTCTGGTTAAGCTCGTAAGCCTCTTCAATACTTTCTACTTTCCTATAATTCTGTATATTAAGCATAAAAACTCCTCATTTTAATCATACTGATGTCGGGGTCAAAAGCCCCCGACTTTGATACCTACGAATTGTTCCGTGCTACGCACTCCCACAATTCTCCCTGGTATCATCATAATATAACTATACTGACTTGTAAAAGCCTTGTCAATCTGATAAAATTCATTCGCACATATCTTTTAACTATTACTATCAGATATATTCTGATCAACATAAATTAGTGTGCCAAAAAAGTAGAAATGAGGATATTTATGAAAAAATTTAAAAGATTAACCGCTTTAGTTCTGGCAGTGCTCATGCTTATATCAACTGTAGCATGTGGCAGTTCTGCCGCAAATGACAGCACTACACAGGCTGCTTCAACATCAGCCTTTGATGTTATGTCCCAATTCAACGAGGTAAGCACAAGCTACCCTCTTACTGTTACCGACCAGGCTGGACGAACAGTAACATTTGAAAAAGCACCTGAAAAGATTGCTTCATCTTACTATATCTCCACAAGTCTTCTCCTTGCACTTGGATTAAAGGACAAGCTTGTAGGAATCGAAGCTAAGGCTAATACAAGAAATATCTATAAGCTTGCAGCTCCATCTATCATAAGTCTCCCTAATATGGGAACAGCCAAAGAATTCAACACAGAAGCCTGCGTTGCAGCAGCACCTGATGTTGTATTCCTTCCTATGAAGTTAAAAAAAGCTGCAGATACACTTGAAGGTCTTGGTATCAAGGCTGTTGTTGTAAATCCTGAGGATGAAACTCTCCTTAAGGAATGTATCACACTTGTTGGTAAAATAACTAACACAATTGGACGCTCTGATGCACTCAACAATTCCATTGATACATTTTTAGCTGATAATAAAGCCAAGCTTGCAGGTGAGAGCACTCCTTTAGTATATCTTGCAGGCAACAGCTCTGTTCTTTCAACAGCAGGAAGCAAGATGTATCAGAACACATTACTTAGCAATGCAGGTGGAAAGAATGCAGCCTCTGAGCTTACAGATACTTACTGGGCAAATGTTTCATATGAACAGCTTCTTGCCTGGAACCCTGATTACATTATAATAGCTGCCGATGCAACTTACTCAGTAGATGACGTTCTAAATGATGCTAATCTTGCAGACTGCAATGCCATTAAGAATAAAAAGGTTGTAAAGCTGCCTGGTGATATAGAAGCCTGGGATTCACCTGTACCAGCAAGCTTCTTAGGAAGCATATATATTGCCTCTGTTCTTCATCCAGAAAAGGTTACTAAGGATTTCTATGAAGAATGTGTAACTAAATTCTATGAAAGCTTTTATGGATTCACACCTGCTAAATAAGGATGATTTATGTTCAAAAATACTTATAATTACCGGAACAAAATTATACTTTTATCAGTCATACAGGTACTGCTTCTTATAGTAGTACTTGTATGGTCTGTCATTACCGGACAGTATCCACTCACATTAAAGAGCTTACTGTCTGGTGATACTATGTCTATTATGGTCTTTAAAAGGCTCAGGTTTCCCCGTGCCCTTATGGGTGTTATAGGTGGTTTTGGGCTTTCAATATCAGGTTATATATATCAGCTTATATTTAAAAACCCTCTGGCTTCTCCCGATATCGTTGGTGTTTCCTCCGGTGCAAGTGCCGGTGCTGCTCTTGCAATAGTTGCAGTTTCAGCTTCTGTTCCAGTCATCTCCATATCTGCATTTATCGGAGCTGTAACAGCCCTCATAATAACTCTGCTCACAGCCTATCTTGTCCCTGGAAGAAACAGTTATACTATCGTGCTTGCTGGTATAGCTATTCATTCTGTGGCACAGACTATACTTATGTTTCTAAAGCTTGCTGCAGATCCTGAAAAACAGCTTGCTTCAATCGAATACTGGATTATGGGAAGCCTTAATGGTATTTCAAGGGACAGCCTTGCTATTCCATTTCTCACGACACTTGCCGGCTTTATTATAATGGCTATGTTATACAGACAGGTTCTCATTCTCTCTACAAGCGAAGAGGAAGCTGTATCGCTAGGTGTAAATGTGACAATTCTGCGTTTTATCATACTAATGCTTGCTACATTAGTAGTATCATCAATAATATGTGTTACAGGGCTTATAAGCTTTATCGGACTTATTGCACCTCATATTGCCAGACTGCTTACAAAGCGTAATGACATATTTACATATATAACAAGCGGCTTAACAGGGGCTATTTTACTGACACTTGCCGATATACTGGCAAGAAGTGTATCCACATCAGAGCTGCCAGTCAGTATATTTACTTCACTTCTGGGTGCTCCGCTGCTTATAATTCTGCTCATCAGGGCTAATAAAAAGGAGGGGTTATGATGTCTGATTTATTCAATGCTACATTTTCCGCAGCCGGAATATCAGTTTATTATGGCAGCAACCGTGCAGTTGATAACGTAAGCTTTGACCTAAAGCCAGGACAGCTTAATGCTGTTATTGGCAATAACGGCTGTGGTAAAACCTCTCTTATTAAAGCCATTATGGGACTTATAAGACACAATGGACAATGTCAGCTTAATGAACACCTGCTTGAAAACCTCTCTGTTAAAAAAAAGGCCCAGCTGATAAGCTACATTCCCCAAAGAAACAATCTTACCATAAGCATGACCGTCAGGGAGGTATGTCTGCTTGGCTTCAATCCTCATATGCACATACTTGGAGGCTACACCACAGATATGATAAAACGTGCCGATAAAGCTGTTGATATGGTTGGACTTAAGGGTTTATACGAAGCAGACTTCTTAGCTTTAAGCGAAGGACAGAAACAGTTATGTATTCTTGCACGCACCATAATAGAGGATTCACCTCTGCTTCTCCTTGATGAACCAGATAGTGCACTTGATTTTTCTAACCGTCATCTGCTTATGCAGCACATAAGAAATATCGTCTCTGATGGCAGATGTGCCCTCACGTGCATTCACAGTCCCGAGCTTGCTTTGGAATACTGCGATAATATATTTCTTATGAAATCTGGGGCAATCCTTAGCACCATTAATACACATACAGACTCTCTTGATATTATTAATGAAAAGATGTCTCTTATATATGATAATATTAATGTCATTGAATGTACTGATATCCACCATAAAACACACCGTGTAGTTGTGGCATTATAGATTTATACCTATACTGCGTATAAATGTCTATTCACACCAGACACACGTACGTTATAAAATCATTTAGTGAAACGAGGTGACTTATTCTATGGATAATTGTTATTTAGATGCTTTGGCTGTAATTACATTTTTTAAGATGTCAGATAAAAAACATCTTTTTATTACGGGAGACCGGAGAAGTGGCAAATCACATCTGTTAAACAACATTTTAAACCAGATTGAAGAAGCTATGGATATGTCTGATTTTTTCAATTATCTGCTAAGCCGCAGAACGGACACGCCAGAAGTTGTTATTAAATCTAATCTTATAGATGACGGAAAGGAATATGTCATTGGAATACCACGTACACTCACTCCTGTTTCCCCTAAAAAAGGCAACAATATGACCATTGTAGAGGATGGCTTTATTAACTGCGCCTGCCCTGCCATCAAGAAGCATCTTATGACCTCTGCTGATAGTGTATTTGTTATTGACGAGCTTGGTTATCTGGAAAGCTCCTGTATCCCTTTTCAGGAGAACATTAAAAGTCTTCTTGATAACTCACGCGTATTAGCTGTCATCAGAAAACAATCCACAGAATTTCTTGACAGTATTAAAAGCAGAGCTGATGTACTTTTAATCGATATTGATAATATATTCAGCTCTATTTCGTGCATTATTATGGCATCCGGTATGTCAAAAAGATTCGGTACCAACAAGCTTTTAGCCTCCTTTAACAACAACACTCTATTTGAAAATGCAATAAATATAAGCCGTTTCGTAGACTTTTGTGAAACTCTTGCCGTAACCAGGCATGATGAGCTTGTACAGATATGTGAACGGGAACATATACATTGCATTAAACACAATATGCCTTACAGAAATGATATGGTGCGTCTTGGTGTTTCACATATTCTAAAGGAAACTAACAGACACAAAAGCTGCTACACCCAAGGGATATTATTTCTTCCATCAGACCAGCCGCTTATCACTAAGACAAGCCTTCAGCTGCTGTGCCTTTTATTTATTTACTACAACAGCAGTTATTTTACTTGTAACAGCACAGATAAATCCAGCAATGCCAATAATAATTATTTCAATAATAATAGTAAGATATGCCGTCTTGCTTTTAATGGAACTCCTGGTGCTCCTGTAATATTCCCAGCCAGCTATTATGATGAACTGATGAATCTTCCACAGGGCAAGGGTGGCGGTTTTATTGCAAAAAAACATCCTGCACAGGTTGTTTTAGTTCCTGCACAGGATGAATATGAATTATTTGATATTGATACTGGAAACGACCTTATTCGTCTTTCCCGTTATCTTCGCTAATTGCTGTACTTTATTTAGTTACAGCCTTTTCTTTTATTGTTGCTGCTTCTTCTGAAACAACTTCTTTAACCGTTTCCTCAGCTTTATTCTTAGGAAGAATTATGTTAAGTAATATCGCTACAAATGCTGCTGGAACAATACCAGACTCACCAAACATAAGCTGTACAGCCTGTGGTGTATGTGCAAGGATTGCAGGGCTTACACCCATACCATAGCCTACACCAAGTGCAACCGATACAATAGAAAGCCTTCTTGCATCAAGCGGCTCCTTAGTGATAAGCTGGATACCACTTACAATAATTGATGAGAACATCATAACTGCCGCACCACCAAGTACTGACTGTGGCATGATTGATATCAAGGCTCCAAGCTTAGGAATAAGACCACATAATATAAGGAATACAGCACCAGATGCAAGTGCAATTCTGTTAACAACCTTAGTCATTGCAACAAGGCCAACATTCTGGCTGAATGATGTATTAGGAAGCACACCGAAAAGTGCTGCAAGCGATGAACCTAAACCATCACACATAACTCCGCCTGAAAGTTCTTTATCTGTCGCTTCTCTTCCTACTCCACCAACCATAACACCTGATATATCTCCAACAGTTTCTACTGCTGTTACAACGAACATAACAAGCACAGGAAGTATTGCTCTTAAGTCAAACACTGGCTTAACTGGCATGAACTTAGGAATCGCAATCCACTTAGCTTCTGCAACCTTATTCCAGTTGAGTACCCATGATTTAGTATATTCAACTCCATCAGCAGTAACTGCTGTATGTGGAAGCACACAGCCCATAATAACTGCTACAATATAACCAACTATAATTCCAATCAGTATAGATGATGAACTAAGATACCCCTTTGTCCAGTGCTTAACGAATAATATAACAATAAGCACAACAAATGCAAGAAACAGATTCTCTAATGAGCCAAAGTCTTTAGCCCCGTTTCCACCACCGAATGAATTAATACCAACAGAAATAAGTGACAATCCAATAGAAAGCACGACAGTTCCTGTTACAACTGATGGGAAAAATCTTCTTAACGGCTTAATAAATGCACCAAGCACTGTTTCAAAAAGACCACCTATAATAGAGGCTCCCATAATAGCACCATAGGCTAATATTCCGCCACCCATAACCTTTGTTACACTGCTGAACACTCCGATGAATCCAGAGCTTGTACCCATAATAATAGGCACCTTTCCTCCAACAGGTCCTACTGAAAATAACTGTATAAGCGTTACAATACCAGCTATGATCATAGCATTCTGTAAAAGTGCAACCTGAATGGATGCATACTCGCTTCCTGCACCAATACCACATGCTCCTGTAATAATAAGCAACGGTGTAAGATTTCCTACAAACATCGCCATAACGTGCTGAAGTCCAAGTGGTATCGCCTGTTTTAATGAAAGCTTTCCATTAAAATCATATGCCTCCGGCATAAGTTCTTTTATCTTTTTCATATATCCTCCGGTAAATTAACTATAATCTTTCTGTTATCAGCCTCATATGAAAAGGTCTAGGGAAAATCATTATGTAAGTACGGATTTTCCTTAGACCTTCCTCCTATATGACTAACGACTTACTCTCATTATCTTTGTACATCAAATGAAGCGTTATTCATAAGTCTCTTTATCTGAGAAACGCTTGTGATGTTAGTATCGCCACGTATAGCGTGCTTCATTACTGAAGATGCAACTGCAAAGTTAACAATATCCTCATGCTTCCAGTCATTCTGCATAAGTGCATAGATAAGACCTGAAGAAAACGCATCTCCACCACCAACTCGGTCCACTATCTCAAAGTTAAGAGTCTTACTCTCATAGGTCTGTCCATCAGCATAATAAAAGGCCTTAAGAGAGTTATTACTTCCTGAGTGTACATAACGTACTGTTCTCGCAATAGCCTTCATATGATACTGCTTATCAATAGCCTTAAACACTCTGTCCATATCCTCAAATGATGGATCCATAGTAAGACCATCCTTAACATCTGTTCCATCTTCATTGTATACATGAATAGGTTCTATGCCAATAAGTACATCTACATATGGAAGATATCTGCTGAGTACATCCCTTGCAGTTTCAAAAGACCATAATGTACTTCTGAAGTTAGGATCAAAGCTTACTGTAAGTCCAAGCTTCTTAGCTGCCTTAATAGCCTTATCTATAAGACGGCGGCAGTTATATGAAAGTGCAGGTGTGATACCGCTTAAGTGTAACCAGTCATAATCCTTTAAAATATTCTCAAAGTCTACATCCTTATAATCATATTCAGCAAACGCTGAGCTTCCTCTATCATATATTACCTGTGAAGGTCTTACTGAGACGCCCTCCTCAAGATAGTAAAGTCCCATTCTTCCGTCAGCCTTAATAATATGCTTAGTATGTACATCATTAGCCTTAAGGTAGTTAATACAAGACTTACCAAGATCTGTATTAGGTAATACAGTAAAAAATGTTGAGTCAACACCAAGATTAGCTAAGGAAACTGCTACATTCGCCTCTGCTCCACCATAATTAACGATGAAATTGTGAGTTGTAACTATCTTCTCATAGTTCGGTGGTGATAATCTTAACATCAATTCGCCAATTGCTATGAACTTCATATGTGCCTCCATCTATCATTAAACTATTAAACCTAATATAAGTAATATTTTATATGCATTAACAATAAACTATATTTATTGCTCTGTCCAAAAAATAATACTCCATTAAATGATACTACGCAGCCAATAAAAATGCAAACTGTATTTTTAGCCTACATCTGCTTTATAAGTTCAACCGCCTTTGTAGAATCCTGTATTTTCTGTACTGAATTGTTAGTCCTGATAGTCCGTTCCTTAACATCATTTATTATACGTTCAACATCACCGTTAATTACGCTCAGCTTTTCAAGTGTATCTGAGGCCTAATCGTTTGAATTATCAACAATCATTGTTACAGCCGTTCTCACCTTATCCATTGTTCCATTTGTCTTATCAGCAACCTCCTTAAGTGCATTTCCTGCATCAAGAAGTGCCTTTGCATTCGCTGATATATTTTTACAATTCAGCCTCCCTATGACTGACAATCTTACCTTCCTGTAACCGTCATTGACTTAACCCACTTTCAAATATATAATTTTATAACACATATGAATTCGTTGATTGCTTTGCAATCCACACAATTATCATCATATATAGGGATTAGTGTGAAAAATAAGATTTTTCACACGCAAGATTTGTGCTTCGCACAAACTTGAGATGCGCAAAGAAGCCGCGCAAGAATGGAGATTATTGTATGAATTCACCTCAGAAGAACACTGTAAAATGTGGCGGAATTAAAACATTAACCAGTCTGCCACATATCTATGCTATTGTTTTAATGGGACTATTTACATTTATTTTTTTAACTGTTGAATATATGTTTGTAAATGAGCTTTCTCTTCTTGTATCAGAACAAAAAGCCACTCTTTCACAGAATTATGTACTTGGTGTCAGTACAGCAGGTTTTTTATTATATCCTCTGCTTAAACATTTCTTAAGCAGGAGGCTTCAAAACATTCTGATGATTTTAGCAGGCTTGCTCTCTGTTTTTTTTACAATACTCATTACATGCAGTAAGTCATTTGAATATATATTTCACGGAGGAATTATTCTTTTTATACTTCTTGGTCTTGTTGGAAGTAATGTATACTATGTATCTGCATGTATGATTAAAAACCGTCATTTGGCAAAAACTGTCGGAATCTCATATTTTTTTGGCATCCTGCTTCAGTTTATAAACCATAATGCTATTCATATAAAGATCATACAGCTTGTTATATTGTCAGCATCTATAGTGATGCTTTTTATCTTGTTAATATGGAATGAACATATTCTTAACCGGTATAGCTTGTATATCACTAGCGAATACACTACTGACAATATGATTAAAAAATATACAGATAATAATGTAGATAAAAATAGAGATAAAAATAGAGATAAAAAAACAGATAAAAATATAATAAAGGAAAATAAACATTACATTCCTTTATTTATTAGTATTGTAGCCCTTGTAATGCTGATGGCATGCTTATTCAGCACTCTTGATAGTGCAGTAACGCTTATCCATTCTGATGGAAGCATTGATATAGGGCAGGGTGCCAGAATTCTGCTGCCTCTCAGTGGCCTTGCTGCCGGCTTTATATTCGACATTAACAATAGAAAATATACCGGAATCATAATGTACTGCATAATGATTCTTTCAACCATGTGTATTGTGCTGCTTGAATTTTCCAAGCCTTTTACAGCTGTACTTATTGTTTTCTATCTGTCCGCTGGATTTTTTGCTGTTTTCTTTACATCAGAATTCATGGAGCTTTCCTGGTATGTCCGAATTCCTGAGCTTTGGGCAGGAATGGGACGTGCTGTTAACAATATTACAGCTGCTGTTATTGCCGGCTTTGTTTTACAGCTGCTTTCATCTGATAATAATCTTTTAAAGATTATTCTTATACTTGTTTTATTTGTTCTGGTAAGTATTATTTCAGTTGTATATACATTTGAAAAATATTATTTTATACAACAGTTTACTATGCGTACAGATGAAGCTGCAAATGAACATGACAAGCTGCAAATATTAGCAGAAAAATACTCTTTTACTGAAAGAGAAAATGAAGTATTTAACTACCTGGTTACTACTGAAGATAATATCCAGACTATTTCAGAGCATATGCACGTATCAAGGCGTACCCTTGAACGATATATTTCAGCTATTTATGAAAAAACCGGTATTAAATCACGAGTTGGACTTGTTAATCTTTATAACAAATAATTCTTTTAATATTTATATGTCTTTATATCATCTGTTTTTCAGTTTTAGGCAGCGTGGCGGAACTCCGCCACGCTGTTTTAGCATATTGGCGGACTTCCCTTATATACTTTTTTGATAATGTTATATATAGTATTAACAACATATACAGCTGATATGTACGTAATATTATACGCTCTTTTAATTCTGGGAGCTTTGTGTGAAATACAGATTTTTGCACAGATTTTGCACAGAAATAAACAAATAAATACATGAGAATTATTATCAAGAAGCAGGAGGAATGATTTATGGTGAAAAATAAAAAATATCATATCCAAAAAATAGCCGCATTAGCAGGAGCAGCCGTACTCGCATTATCATCCGCAGTTTTATATGCCGCACCACCGGTAAAAGCTGCCAACGGACCATGTGATACTGGCGATTGGGCTTATGCTTATATTAATGTGAGAACCGGAGAAGATAGTACTACTATATTTTCTTCAAAAGGAACTAATTCCATCGATGGAATGTCTTATGACAGACAAACCAATACGCTTACATTAAATAATTATAAAAACAAGGCTGCAGGAATAGCAACTAATATGATGGGTGATGATTTCAAGATTAACCTTATTGGTGATAATGAAATCGGAGGTATAGGTTCATATGGTGATGCCTGGGGCGGTTCCATCAATATATGTGGTAATGGTTCCTTAGTTATTAATGCTGACAGGGCAAATGATTATGGTGTAACCTTCTTTGCCGAAGGTACTAATTCCGTACTTTCAGTTGCAGACACCTGTAATGTCACTATATATTCCGGTTCAAAGGCAGTAGTGCATACAATCGATAATCTAACGGACAAACCAATCAGAGATAATGGAACATTAAAGGAAAATGTAACTTATAATGTTTCACATCCACTGCAAATATCAAGCTTATATGCCAGGTATTATGAGTACGACCCATATACAACTAATACAGTATATAAGAACGAGGCAGATAATACTTCATTATATTATATTAAGGAACTGACATATGTTGAATCTGGGAGAGTAACTTATACAATATACAAGCTTACCACAAAGAAAGCTCTGGATGACGTATATTATGCTGACAAGATAGGTGAATATGATAATATCCCTGCTGGATATACTAAAACCACATTAGACAATCCTATTTCATATTATGAGTCAGACGGCGGAAGCGGTGGAACAAGCCCGGTTGTAATAAATACAGCTACCAGTGAAAAATATGTATCTGCATATGCGTATGAAAACGGAGAATCATTTTATAAAATATGTAAGCTGCTTGAAAAGCTTGGTGTAGATGAACAAAGCAATGATGAAATATGGCTTGTTGATTATAGCAATCCTGTGGCAACATATAATCCTGTATGGGGAAATGATAATCCTCCAGAAGGATATAAGTATGACGGAACAGAAGTAGAAAGTCTTTATAATGTTGAATGTATAGCAGACAAGCTTACATTTACAGCTAAATCAACCGGAGACAGCACAACAGACAACCCATCTGAAAAGCCAGATGAAAAACCAACCGAGAAACCAACTGAGAAACCAACTGAGAAACCAGGCGATGAGAAGCCATCAGCTCCAGACCAGGATTCCAATAATACAATAGTAGATGTATCCGACGGCAGCACAACAATCAAGGTTGATGAAATCCGAAAGATTATAGAAGATAACAAAACAAATGATGTTATTATCAAGTCTAACAATGATGTTACATTTACATTTGCCAAAGGAACTATGTCAGAAGTATCACAGGTTGCAATCTATGACTTTTCAACAGCAATCACCTCTGATATAAAAGAAGCTGGAAATATACCGACAGCTGTAACAGATGATATATTTGTATCTAAGATAGTATACAACTATTCTGATACACTTCCTGCCAAGGCAAGCATTAAGTTAAATGTTGGAAAAGCGTATGCTGGCCAGACACTTTACTACAGCCAGCTCTTAGATGATGGAACAATAATCAGCGTGATGTCTGCAGTAGTCGATAATGATGGTTATATGACAGTAGAACAGGATCACTGCTCAACATATCTTATAACAAAACAGAAGCTTACAAACAATAAGCTGGAAACACCTAAGACAGCTGATAACAGTAATATTGCACTCTGGCTTACACTACTTATTGTTCTTTGCAGCAGCGCAACACTTTATACCTTTGCTGTAAAAGCTAAAAAAATCAATAGATAATTGAATAAATAATTAATTGATAGCTTAAGCTGTTATGTCATAATTTATACCAAAATACTACACCTTATTTTATAACCATTAGAAACTAAAAGTGGTTTAAAATGGTTCAAAGAGGTGTAGTATTTTGTTGCATTACCCCTTATTGTAATATATAATGTAATTAGTTTTTTACGTTAATTTTATATGAAGGTGAGTGCTTTTATGGACATTTACGAATCATTAAACTCTATACTTGTTACGTTGTTTAACGATATTATGAATATAGAGGAAAAAGCTTTAATTACAGATGAATTCAAGGATATTTCCGTGACCGATATGCACATTATAGAAGCTATCGGAATAGGTGAGCCTGGAACCATGGGTACCATATCCAAGGCTCTTGGTGTTACTATGGGTACGCTTACAGTTGGCATTAACGGACTTGTTAAAAAAGGATACGTTATCAGAACACGTGGCGAAAAAGACCGCCGTATTGTATATGCATCACTTACTGATAAAGGGATTGCTGCATATAATCATCACAAAAAGTTCCACAAAGATATGATTAACTACATCACAGAAGACTTAAGCGAAAGTGAAGCCATTGCACTTACTAAGACATTTACAAGACTGGAAGAATATTTCAAAAGCTTCTAAACATTCTTTTTCTTAAAAAATGCTTTTTTATATTCTGTTGGTGATACTCCCTCTATCTTCTTAAACACCTTAAGAAAATATTTTTCATCATTAAAAGCACACTGAAATGCTATCTCTTTAAGTGAATATTCTGTAGATATCAGAATATTCTTAGCTTCGTTTATTCTTACTTCATTAATATATCTCTTTAGTGAAATGTGTGCTGTCTTTTTAAACATATTTGACAGGTAATCTGGATTATAATGAAACAATTCTGCAATCTTAGAAACTGTAATAGATTGATTATAGTTATTGTGAATCCATTTTTTAATATTACTTATTTCTTCTGATATATCTTTATTCTCCTGTTCTTTGAATTCACCTGATAACTCCATTAAAAGACATGTTAGAAAGTAATCCATAAACTTACTCTTAACCTGTGATTTTCTGAATGATTCATCCAACAGCTGTGAAAACAGAAGCTGTACTCTTTTACTATATTTTAAATCTCCATACTCAGGTAATATATAATTATCATCAGCTTCATGTTCAAAAGTTTTCATGTCATCATCACAGACATATGATCCTTCTGGTACATAAAAATGTGTCCAATAATATTGAAGATATTCTGTTGAACTATTGTAACCATAATGAAGAGTATTGCTTCTTAATATTATATATTGATTCTCTGAAACTACATACTTAGTATTATCCTGTACTATATAAAGGCTTCCCCTTACAACTACAATAAGTACATATGAATCTATACATCTTCTTGGATGCAGAAAATTTCTGTCACGTACCAGCTGTCCACAAGATAAATATGTTAGTGGCTCATTCTGTGAAAAAACTATATATTTCATTTTGTTAGTCCTATCCTCCTATTTCATATCTAAGTTTATATTTCAATATAAAGCTTATTTAAAACATATTTTATGCCTCTTTATACATCTAAGTTTTTTTCACCATATATAAGTTTTATCAGTTGATATCAAGCTTTACTCATTAATATAATATATATAAGTAATAAAAACTACTATTCACCTAATTAATCAGCATTATTTTACAAT
>FR886168.1:6797-19812 GCA_000436475.1 Eubacterium sp. CAG:248 | reverse complement strand
TTTACAATAATTCATATTAATAATAAAGGAGGTTCTTATTATGAACAAAGATTTTTACACACAATCTGTAAAAGATGTCAAGGTTAACGATGGTTTCTTTAGTCCTATTATGGAAACAACACGTACCCAGATGCTTCCATACCAATGGAATGCTTTAAATGATGCTATTCCAGATATAGAACCGAGCCACTGTATTGAAAATTTCAAAATAGCAGCTGGGATATCCCAGGGTGAATTCCATGGAAAGGTATTTCAGGACAGTGATTTATATAAATGGATAGAGGCTGCTGCATACTCACTAAAGTGGCACCCTGATAGCAGCCTTGAGAAACAGATTGATGAAGCAATCGATCTTATAGTAAGTACACAACAGTCAGATGGTTATATTGGCACATATTACACTATCAATGGTCTTGATAAAAGATGGACTAATATTATGGGAAATCATGAATTATATTGTGCCGGTCATATGCTTGAAGCGGCTGTTGCTTACTATGAGATAACCGGAAAGCGTAAGCTTCTTGATGCCATGATAAGATTTGTTGACTACATAGATTCCATCTTTGGACCAGAGGATGATAAACTTCACGCTTACCCAGGACACGAAATAATCGAAATGGCTCTTATGCGCCTGTATAACATTACACATGATGAAAAGCACTTAAATCTTGCGGCATATTTTATAAATGAACGCGGAAAACAGCCATGTTATTTTGATGGTGAAATTAAGAAATATAATAACATCTGGAAATGGAAGGACAGCTACTTTAAATTCGATTATTACCAGGCAGGTAAGCCGGTACGTGGCAGAGGTGAGGCTGTTGGACATGCTGTAAGAGCCGTTTATCTGTATTCAGGCATTGCTGATGTTGCAAGAGCTTCTGACGATGAAGAATTGTATACAACCTGTAAGAAATTATGGGATAATATAGTTCACAAAAAAATGTTTATAACCGGTGCTCTTGGTTCCTCATCATATGGTGAATCATTTACCATAGATTATGACCTTCCTAATGACCTTGTTTATGGTGAAACATGTGCATCTGTAGCTATGGTGTTCTTTGCACTCCGTATGCTTAAAATGGAACAAAAGGGTGAATATGCCGATGTAATGGAGAAACTTTTATACAATGGAACAATAAGCGGCATGTCACTTGATGGCAAGAGCTTCTTCTATGTTAATCCTTTGGAGGTGTATCCAGAAAAGAATGAAAAGATTCAGGCTTTCAGACATGTCAAGGTTAAAAGACAGACATGGTTTTCTTGTGCCTGCTGCCCTCCTAACCTTGCAAGACTTGTTGAATCACTTGGTTCATATATTTATACAGAGAATTCCAACAGTCTGTATGTTAATCTGTATATAGGCAATCAGGCAAATGTATTTGATAACACTACTAAAATAAGCATGCACAGCAATTATCCATGGGATGGTAATATAAAGCTTAATATAGACAGTACAAGAAATGATATATGGAAGCTTGCACTACACATTCCATCATGGTGCCATAACTATACTATAAATGTTGATGGTAAACCAGCTGATTATACATTAAATGATGGTTATGCTTACATAGAGGCAAACTGGAACAATACACATACTATTGAATTTAATATGGACATTACAGCACGTGTTGTACGTTCCAATCCTAAAGTGCGTGAGAACATTGGAAAAATAACTGTCATGCGTGGACCTGTAGTTTATTGTCTTGAAGAAGAGGATAATGGAAATAATCTCCACGAAATTGAAATGCCTGCTTCAACACAATTCAAGGAAGAATACCGACCTGATATGCTCGGTGGAATAGTAACGATATCCGCTACTGGACGTAAGATAAAAGAATCCGATAGTGATGATTTATATATTGACAATACCAATCTTGAATATGAAGATAAAGATTTACTCTGGATACCTTATTATGCATGGGATAACAGACATACTGGTGAAATGATGGTTTGGGTACGTGACTAATAATAAAAAAGGGGACACCGCACTAATTTCTTAATGCGGCATCCCCTTTTTGAAAGATTGTTAATCTTTCCGCCGGCCTGGCCGGCAATTATATATATGAGAGTTTTGGAAAAGTAAGCCTTATTATTTAGTTAACTCAGCAGTCTTATATATAAAGGTTACTGAGCTTTCCTTTCCATCCTTCTTATCAAGGAATGAATTATAATTCTTACCAAGCTTTATAACCTCCTTGATTGTATCTACTGCTGTATCAGCATCATTTCCTACCAGACTTGTTATAGCCTTTATACCAGAGGCATTGAATTCAGCCATTCCATCCTTAAGGGTTATAGCACCATCATTAAGCTGTGTAACACCATCTGCTAAGGTTGCTGATGATGACTTAAGTGTTGATGTACCATCAGCAAGCTGTGATGAACCATCTCTTAAAGCTGGATTGTTTGCATTAAGTGTTGCGAAGCCGTTGTATAACTGGGCAATACCTCCATTAAGTGTGCTGTTGTTTGCATTAAGTGTTATAAGACCGCTATCTATCTGGTCTATACCACCATTGATTGTATCATTGTTAGCATTAAGCTGTACAAGTCCCCCATTTATCTGGGCTGCACCGTCATTAAGTGCTTTGTTATTATCATTAAGTTCTGTAAGTCCTGTATCTATCTGGGCAACACCATCATTAAGTGCTTTACTGTTTTCATTAAGCTTAACCACACCTGCCTGTAACTGAGAAGCTCCTGTATTTAACTTTTCATTACTGCTATTAAGAGTTGATACGCCTGTATCAAGACTTGCAATACCATTATTCAAAGCATCATTATTCTTATTTAACTCTACTAAACCATCATTAATCTGTGCTGCACCATCATTAAGTGTTTTATTCATGGAATTAAGAGTGTTAAGTCCATTACTTACATCTTCTGCTCCTTTTTCAAGTGCTTCTAGGGAACCTGTACTGGCTACAAGCTGTGTTGCCACCTGTGAAAGCGCACTTGCTGCTCCCTGATTACCGGAAGCCTTGACTAAAAGTCCTAACTGGCTTGCATATAAGCCTGTCAGCTGACTGCCTGCACCATTCTTCACTACACTATTAGTATATGCTATAAGATATTTATTATACATTTCAGTAATCTTAGCTTCTATTTTTTCAGTTTCACTAGTCTTTGCAAGCACAGTAAGATCATCAGCTATTGTTATATCACTAAGACCTGCCTGAACAGCTGCTTTAGTAAGGTTTTCTACATCATCTTTAATATTCTGGTTCATTTTATAGGCAGTAATATTATTTTTAAGATCTGCAGCCATTTTTTCTGTAAGCATCTTCTTTAACTGTGAAACGCCATTACTTACCTGTAAAGCTCCATCTGCTGCCTTCGTTACACCAGCTGTATAATCATTGATACCCTTTTTCAGAGCGGTAGCACCATTTCCAAGATTCTTAGCTCCTGTTGTGTATGCATTTATACCACTCTTTAAATCCGCAGTTCCTGATGCTGCAGCTGCTACACCAGCTGTATATGTTGAAAGACCATCCTTAAGCTGTGTCGAACCATCTGCAAGCTGTGCTACTCCAGCTGTATAGTCTTCAATACCCTTTTTGAGTGTTCCTGCTCCTGCTGAAAGCTTAGATGCTCCTGTTGTATATGCTGCAATACCTGTTGTAAGAGTATCAGAACCCTTTGCAAGCTGTGCTACTCCAGCTGTATATGTTGAAAGACCACCCTTAAGCTGTGTTGCTCCTGCTGAAAGCTTAGATGCTCCATCAGTATAAGCTGTGATACCATCCTTAAGCTGGCCTGCTCCTGCTGCCAGTGCTGTTGCACCATCAGTATAAGCGTATATACCATTCTTAAGTGTTCCTGCACCATCATTTAGCTGGTTAACACCATCTGTAAGCGCTGGGATGCTGTCTGCAAGTGTCTGAGTACCATCCTGAAGAGTAACAGTTCCATCTGTAAGCTGGTCTGCTGCTGACTGAAGCTCATTCATCTTATCCTCAAGCTTTGCAAGAGAGAAGTCATCTACATCTACATCGTTTAGTACACTTGTAGTTGCTACTGACATAGACATATCAAGCTCAAAGTCATTAACATCTGCTGATATTTCAAAGTATTCCGGAATATCCATATCAAGGCTTTCACCATCAAACTTAAGTTTTAAGGTATCCTTTAAACCTGGCATAGTCATGCCAAGTGCTATAATGTTATCACCAACCTTGCTGACCTTACCGTTAGTAACTTCTACATTACTGAATTTATCCGTTGGAAGAAGGGTTCCTGTGATCATTGTGAATGGAACATAAGCTGTCTGTGACTTTCCATTAACTTTTATAGTCTTCTTCTCATTGTTAGTGTAATCATATCTGATAGTAACCTTACCACTTTTGCCAATCATATCCTCTGGCTTTGTTTCTACACCGTTTAACTTATAAGTAACCTTCATAGATACAGGTGCACTCTTACTTGAGCTGCTCTGGTTAGTTGTTGTATCACCGTTAGCATCTGTCACCTTCTCTGTTACAGTTACATGATCCTGTGTTCCATCTGCCTTACCAAACACATATACCATTTCGTCACGCGTATTTGTCTTCAATGTACTTGTGTTTGATACAGATAACTCATTTTTGATAGCATTTGATATTATGCTTTCTGTATTAGAAGCTGCCTCACTGCTTACTGCAACCTCACTTGATACCTGATTATATGCTGTGTTTGTTCCACAGGCTGTAAGCGTTGATGCTATAAGAACAACACTCATTAATACTGAACTATATTTGAATAAAGTCTTCTTAACCATAACTATTCCTCCATTTTCTTACTTCATGATATATTCTTATATCTGTTACGACATATACATCTTTGCCTGTTCATTCATCCATCTGGCTACATATCCTGATTCTTCTTAGGCTTAAAGCCAAAGCTTGTATTGATAATGAGCTTATCACATAATACGAACAATGATGGAAGTATGAATATAACAACAAACATACTTATAATCGCGCCTCGTGCCATCAATGTACATAATGAACCTATCATATCAACTGATGCTATGCAGCCAACGCCAAATGTAGCTGCAAAGAAACCAAGCGCACTAACGATAATAGATGGTATTGATGCTGCAAGTGCTGTCTGTATAGCTTCCTTCTTAGCAAGTCCCTGGCTTCTTTCCTTCTTATATCTTGTCGTCATAAGAATTGCATAATCGACTGTTGCACCAAGCTGTATAGTACCAATAACAACGGATGCTATGAATGGTATCTGTGTATGTGTAAAATAAGGAATACCCATATTTACAAATATAGCAAACTCAATCGCTGCAACAAGTATAACAGGAAGTGATATTGACTTAAGTACAAAAAGTATAATAACAAATATAGCTACTATTGATACTGCACTGACTGTCTTAAAGTCCTTATCTGTTATAGTTATAAGATCCTTAGTACAAGGAGCTTCTCCAACAACCATTGCTTTTGAATCATATGACTTTACAATATCATTTACCTTATTAATCTGATTGTTAATATCATCTGATGCTATCTTATAATCAGTAGCAATCATCATTATCTGATAATCCTCACCCTTAAGCTCTGATACCATCTTTGATGGAAGGAATTCCTGAGGAATACCTGACTTAAGTGCTGTATCAAGTCCGAGTGCAAACTGTACACCGTCTACATCATTAAGCTTATCAAGCATTTCATTTGCCGTATCTGTAGACATATTCGTATCTGCAAGTATCATATATATTGAATTCATATCAAAGTTTTCTTCAAGCTTCTTGTTAGCCTGTGAGCATGCAAGCTCCTCTGGAAGCGTATCAGACAGATCATAATATACTGATGTATGGCTCTGTCCATATATAGCAGGTCCTAACAACGCAAGGAAGATAATAATAAATATCCACGAATGATTTACTATAAATGCAGCAAGCTTATCAAAGCCCGGCATAACATCTCTATGCATTGTCTTCTCTAATGCCCTGTCAAATGTAAGAATCAAAGATGGCAGTATAGTTACACATCCGATAACACCAAATATAACGCCCTTTGCCATAACAATACCAAGGTCAAGACCAAGTGTGAAGCTCATAAAACAAAGTGCAATAAAACCTGCAACAGTTGTTATAGAAGATCCGACAACTGATGTAAGTGTATTGCCAATGGCAACTGCCATCGCTTCCTTATGGTCATTTGGATACTGTGCCTTCATTTCCTTATAGCTGTGCCATAGGAATATTGAATAATCCAGCGTAACACCTAACTGAAGTACCGCTGCAAGTGCCTTGGTTATGTATGAAACCTCTCCCAAAAGGATATTTGAACCAAGGTTGTATACAATTGCCATTCCTATACTCAGCATAAAGAATACTGGCACAAGAAATGAATCCATAAATATAGCAAGTACGATACAAACAAGCACTACCGCTATAAGTACATAAAGTGGAGTTTCTTTCTCTGAAAGATTCTTTGTATCTGTAACTACTGCTGACATACCGCTTATGAATGCCTGACCTTCTGTTTCTTTTCTTATCTGTGTTATAGCATTCATAGTGTCATCACTTGAAGTTGTATTATCGAAGAATATAGCAAATAACGTTGTATCTGTGCTGTCATTCTCGAAATACTTCCTGAACTTTGAAGGTACCATTTCTGATGGAACATCCTCACCAACTATTCCTGTATAAGAAATAACCTGTGCAACGTGTTCTACATTCTCTACCTTCTTGATAAGCTTATTGGCAGCCTTCGTGTCCATATCCTGGACAACCACCATAGCATAGGCACCCTTATTGAAATCCTTCATAAGAATGTCCTGTCCCTGCATAGTCTCAATCTCATCTGGAAGATAATACAGGATATCATAGTTAACTCTTGTATTAACATATCCAATTGCAGATGGAATAAGAAGCAGAATACTTAGAACCAGAATAGGGATTCTAAGCTTAACAATTACTTTTCCAAACTTTTCCATACATTCGCCTCATTTCTACGTCTGCGACGTCTTCTTATATATTTATCCACCTTAGTGATCAGCCTTAACAGCTCTCACAGATAAATATATTGATAAAAACTCTCAAATATGACTTATGGTCATTTTCTTTACAAACGATATTCTAGCACAAAATGACTGATAGTCAATATTAAAAATGACTTCAGGTCACTTTTTTATAGATTTTTTATTTTTTTCGTGTTAAAATAGTTACAGCTTTAAGAAATGAGGTTTTTGTATGGGAAAACTAGAAAGTAATAAACAACAAAAAAGAACTTCTCTTTTAGATACAGCATTTAAACTTTTTACAACACAGGGGGTATCAAAAACATCTATTGCTGAGATATCACAGAAAGCTGGAATAGCCAAAGGAACCTTTTACCTTTACTTTAAAGATAAATATGACATCAGAAACAAGCTGATCTCTCATGAGGCAAGCAAGCTTTTCAAGAATGCTGCTACTGCTCTTAACAGGCACATATATGAGGAAACAGCTAAAAATGCTGCTTTTACAATCTCCTTTACTAATCAGATTGTATTCATTGCAGACCATATAATCAATGCTCTCAATGATAACCAGACTCTTCTTACTTTCATTTCAAAGAATCTGTCCTGGGGAATATTCAAAGAGGCTCTGACAACCAATGTTGCTGATGATGATCTTAACTTCAAAGATGTATATTACGATATGCTGTCCGAATCCGGACTCAACCTTAAAGAACCTGAAATAATGCTCTTTATGATAGTAGAACTTATAAGTTCTACATGCTACAGCGCCATTCTCTATAAAGAACCTGCTGATATTGATACATTAAAGCCTTATCTTTATAACACTATCCGGGCTATTATCAATGAACACACTATCAGCAATTAAATATAGTTTCTTCTTTTTTTCTACACATAAAATAAAAAGTTCAGGATAAACATCGACTTGATGTTTATCCTGAACTTTTTTCACGTTTATCTTTAGTTCTTCACTACTTCCCTCGTATATCACAGTATACAGACCCCCATCTGCATACTGTAATCCTGTTAACTTTTCTGCCAACCCTATATTCGGCTGACTGCAAAGCTTACTACTTTCTCATATTAAAATACCTTATTGCTTCAATTGAAAAGATTAACTAAATTCTTTTCTTCTTGTTATCATATACAACTACTGATAATACAAGTCCTGCTGCCATCATAGCTAATACTGCATATACTACTGGACGTGCTGTATCACCTGTTGTTGCGCCTTCACCTGATTCAGTAGATGGAGCTGTGGCTGCATCACCTGTGCTGCTATCAGCATTGCCATTATTAGAGTTATCTGGTGTTGTATTATCTGTTTTATCACCTGTAGATGGTGTTTCTGGTTTTGTTGGAACTGTTGGTGTATCACCCTTGTTATTATCATCCTTACCAGGCGCAACTGTACTTGGCTTAACTGATTTAGCCTCAGCACTTGTTACATCAAGTCTTGCACCTGAGTTAGCTGGTGCTGTCTCATTTAACTCAAGAAGACCATGCATATTGATTGTACCATCTTCATTTCTTGTTGGAAGAACTGAAGTATCTACATTTACAAACCAGTCTTTAGTTGCTTCAACACCTAAGTTATTATAAGAAGCACTTCCATTATAGATATAGTTATCCTCGCTATGAAGAGCAAAAGGAATTAAATCATCAAGTTTAGTGTTCTTATCATTGTTTAAAGAAATTAATCCCTTAACAACCCATTCTTTTCTGTTTGAATCCTTTGTATTAAGACCTACATTGTAAGCACTATTCTTAATAGAATTGTTGTATGATGTACAATCATATATCTTAATATCAGGACAACTGTTACTTGTGATTCCCTTAGCATGGTTATCAAATGTGATGCTGTTCTTAAGAACATGTCCACCCTTTAAGTAACCACCACCAAGCTTGAATCCGTTACCTTCACCATATTCATAGTTAGGATCTGTAATATCGTCTGTTGTAAGCCATCCGTTGTTGTAAGCTACACAGTTTTCAATAGTTACAAGACCTATCTCACCTGATACTGACTTAGCATAAAGATCCCATCCATCATCAATATTGTTATGTGAAATACATCCGTAGAATCTGTTTCCGTTACCACATGTAAGCTTAGCTGCAAAACCATCTGCATCGTTACGTCCAGCATCACAGTTATCAAATGATTCACAGTTCTTTACAAGGTTATCTGTTGGCCATAACTTATACTTAATACCAGTCTTGTTATCAGCACTTCCTGAACGGCTTATCTGGATACCTGAATTAGCTGCATGTTCAACTGTACACATTTCAACGATATTGTTGTTACCACTAATCTGGATACCTACGCCTGATGAATCCTTAACATAGATACCATATACGTGCCAGTAATCACCAATGATTGATAAACTACAGCCTTCAAATACTGCCTTACCTGTATTCTCAGCAACAAGAGTTATCATTCTGCTTGCTGTACCACTTACGCTTCTCTGGATTGATATCCAATCCTTATATGTACCATCTTTAAGTACGATAGTCTGTCCTGGCTGTGCATACTGTACTGCTGTTGCAAGATTAAGTGGCTTAGCCTCTGTAGCATCACCATCTTTTGTTCCATCTGGTGATACTATAAGAACACCATTCTCTTCTCCATACGTAGCACGCTTAACTGTTACATCACCCTTAAGTTCATCTGTAGATGTAATCTTATCACTTGCCTTTGGAGCATATGTATAAGATATCTTATTGTCACCAATATTAACTGCTACATTTACTCTTGCAGCATCACCAGCTGATAATACTCTTTCTTCTGTCTTACCATCTGAACCTGTTACTTTAAGTGTACCATCACAGTTAGGAACATAGATAAATTCATAGCTTGCTGCACCTACTGTATTAGAAGAATATACTCTTCCGCTTGGTGTTATCTTATCGTCACCCTTATCATTAGATGTAATACCCTTACTCTCTGATTTAGTGAACTTGATGTTACTAATCTTAACACCAATCTTTCTACTTACCATCACACCAACAACAACTGTTCCATCTTCCTGTACTGATGTGAATGAATTATCTGTATTTTTAAGTTCTTCACCATTGCATACTGCTGTATATCCTTCATCCGTCTTCTCAAGTGAGAATTCATATGTTGAATCTGCTGCAAATGATGTAGCTGCCTTAAAGTCTTTCTTTGTAACAACTCTGTCAACACCATCATTATTAGATGAATCTGCTGATGTATAACCTGTTACATTTCTCATACAAGCTGTTTTTGACTTGCTGCTATATACCATAGATGAAGCATAGTTGAAATACTTATGTACATAGTCAACCTTGCCCCAGTTGTTAATACCAAGTGTATCAGCTGCTACTACACCAAAACCAGTCTGGTTATCTGGTGTCTTAGAAGTATCTGTTACTGTAAATGTAGCTGATAACTTAAAGTTTTCTGTATCTGGATCAATCTTTGTATAGTAGTAAGAGAAACCATCTTCATCATCAGATATCTTACCACTTGTCTGTGAAGCAATTTCAATAGTTCCGTTTGTATTAGAAATATCTAAAGCTTCAACGTTGTTCTGCTTATTAGCTGTCTGTTCCTGTGAATCAAGATCATACTTAGTTACTGTTCCATCTTCTGCTGTAATAACCGCATTAGTTTTCTGTGCAGAACCTACTGTGGCTACATACCATTTCTGATCTGCATCCTTCTTAACTTCAACTGTTGCAACAGCATTAGCAACGAATCCATCGCTGTTTCTTATTGCTTCAACCTTAAACTCATAGCTCTTACCAGCCTCAAGTCCTGTTACTGTGTAATCTGCCTGGCTTGCTTTAAGATCTTTAACAGCATATGTAAAATCACCTGTGCTTCCAGCTTCCCTATAGCTTACTGCGTAGCTGTCTGCATCTTCAATATTAACCCAGTCAAGATATACGCTTCCGTTACCCTTATTCTGTGCCCATGTTATAACTGGCTTTCTTACTGCAAGTGTATATGCACCATAACTGTATGCACCACTTGACTTATCAGCTGCACCAACTCTCTGTGCAACTGCTGTGAATGTATAATCACCTGACCAGAGTGGTGTAAATGTAACTGAATCTGTCTGTGCCTTAACATTAACTGTAGATACTTCGTATCCACCTTCAAGCATAGTAACCTTTACATTCTCAGCACCTTTAAGTTCATCTATAACTGATGTGAAGTTAACAACAAAGTTTCCATCTGCATCTGTTGTAACTGAATTGATAACAGGAGATTCTACTGTATCCCATGCAACTGCCTGCTTATTCTCTTCTGGATCATATTCTACCTTGATATCGTATATGTCAGCACCCTTAGCACTACCAATATAATATGTACCTGGCTTAACATTTTCTAATGTATATGTTCCTATCTCATCTGTTACACCTAACTGACCTATTGCTGTACCAGAAGTAACTCCTGTCTTAGCATATATAAGGTTAGTACCTTCACCAGATGCTCCCTTAGCTGCCGCTACAAGAGTAATCTTAGCAGTCTTTTCAACATTAACCTTAATTGTTGCTGTTCCATCTGCTAACTTAGTAGCTCCACTAAGCTGAAGCTTATTGTTATATGTAACACCCTTATATTCTGCTGGTGCTGCTAACTTAATAAATACATTCTTTGAACCATTGCCAGCTACTGTGAAGTAACCATCTGTTCCTACTGGTGTATCTGCTGTTACCTTGAACTTGCCATCTTCACCTGCATTAGAAACATCAAGGTCATTAGCGTTCATTTCATACTTCTCAATATACTTAACACTCATATTAAATATATCAAGACCATTCTTAGAACCAAGCTTATATGTACCAGCTGGAAGCTCTACTGTATACTTAGCTGCTGTACCCTTTTCAAATACTGCATCTGCAAGTGTAACTGTGGCACCGCCATCCTTAGCATACTGTAATTCTGGAACGCCTGAACCCTTCTGGGCTGCTACTAATGTAAGTCTGAAATCCTGCTTTGCTGTAAATGTGATAGCAGACTTTTCTTTTCCATCTGCGAATGATGGACTTCCATCTAATCTTAATGATGTTGTAAGTGTTTCCTTACCATAAGCTACTGACTGACCTGTAACTAACTTTGTCTTGTCACCATTCTTATATACATTAAAGAAACCTGATAATGTATCATCAGCTATAAGCTTACCATCAGCACCAAACTTTGATGCATCTACTGTTGCACCATCAACTGTATATTCTGGTAAACGGCTCTGAACCTCTACATATAAGAAGTTACCTCCATTGTCACCACCAAGCCAGTACTGACCAGCTTCATCAAGATTAAACTCAATCTTGTTAACAATGCTTGTATCGTTTTCCATCTCTATAGATGTAGCCTTAGCCCCTGCTTTAGCATACAGGAATGAATGTTTATCTTTAACTGACTTTACTGCAACATAAGCTATAACCTTAACTGGCTCTGTTGTAGTAAATGTTATACCTGCCTGTCCTGTAGATGTATTTAATCCACCTCCAAGATTAAGCGCCTGTGAATATTCACCCATGTTACATTCAAGCTTATCAGCCAATGTCTTTAATGAGTTCTTACCACCCTTAGCAGCAACAGTGAAATAACCATCTGTTCCTACTTTAATATCTTCTGTGACCTTGCCTTCTGCGCCAAACTGCTCAGCTTTAAGGTCAGCGGCATCCATGACATAAGCCTTTTTTGCCACTGCTGTTCCTTCGCTTCCAGTACTTTCAGCTGCAACAACAGCCGCTGGAACAGAAGGGAACATACCTACCAACATAAGTACTGCGCTAAACATAGCGAATACTCTGTTAAAAGTCTTCTTCTTCATAACTTCCTCCTGATATATATTTGATTCACATTTCCAAAAAACTGTACAATATAAACAATTCCTCAATTAAAACAATCAATTCTTTAAATAATTATTATAATATTACCAAAAAAAACGCCTTTTCTTCTTTGTAACACTTTTATAATTATTTTTCTTTTACCTAATATTTTTTAGAAATATTTCACAAGTAAACGTATTATATATTATTTATTATAATAAAGCAACCTATTTTGCATAAGTTTTGT
>FR886168.1:0-6706 GCA_000436475.1 Eubacterium sp. CAG:248 | reverse complement strand
CCTCTTCTATTTTTTATCCACTTTCAAGCAGCTTATTGTATATATCCCTCTTAGATACACCTCTGTCCTTAGCTGCTGCTTTCATAGCTTCCTTCTTATCCATCCCCTGGTCCATATACATCTGTACATGCTCCATCTCAGACATAGCCTTCCACTTATCCTGTTCCTCCTGCTTTATCGCATCACGGCTCTTACCTGCGACAACAAGAACAAACTCGCCTCTTGGCTCATTCACTTCATAATACTCACAGGCTCCATCAAGTGTTGTCACCATGCTGTTTTCATATCTTTTCGTAAGCTCCTTGCACACTGTTATTGCACGTTCACCACCAAGCACTGTGCTAAGCTCCTTAAGTGTCTTTAACAGCCTGTGAGGTGCTTCATATATAATCATTGTTCTTGTTTCTGACTCAAGCTCTGAAAGTATGTCTTTTCTCTCATTTTTGTCCGATGGAAGAAATGCTTCAAATGCAAATCTTCTTGTAGCCTGTCCTGACATTGTAAGTGCTGTTATACAAGCTGCTGCCCCAGGCACACTTGATACCTTTATACCTGCCTCAAGTGCCTGTCGTACAAGCTCCTCTCCAGGATCTGATATACCAGGTGTTCCTGCATCAGTTATAACGGCCACATTTTCACCCTTAAGCATTTTCTCAACTAGTGTTTTTGCCTTGTCATACTTGTTATACTCATGATAACTAGTCATTGGCGTATTTATTTCAAAATGATTAAGCAGCTTTATACTGTTTCTCGTATCCTCTGCTGCTATAACATCAACCTCTTTTAATATTCTTAACACCCTGAATGTTATATCCTCAAGATTTCCTATAGGTGTCGCACATAAATATAACTGTCCTATACCCTGGCTTATACCTTTATCCGATTCCAATATATCTTTATTATCCATACAAACACCCTTTCATATTGTAGCTTCCATATTAATAACCTTCCAGATTATTATTTATATCCGGAATCATCCCAGATTCATTCTTTCATTCCATACATATCCAGAAGCTCTGCTGTATAACTTCCGTCTTTATTATATACAATAAGTGGTTCCTCCACTTTAAGCTGCGAATTTCCACCTTTAACTGCCTCTATAAGCACCATATTGGCAGGCTTATCCACATATGGATATACAAGCCTCATTCGTTTAGGCTCTAAGTGGTTGTTCTTCATAGATGTAAATATATCTACTAATCTTGATGGCCTGTGCACCATATACATATGCCCCTTAACCTTAAGACACTTAGATGCCTCTCTTACTACATCTTCAAGACTACATAAAAGCTCATGCCTTGCTATGGCCTTTGCACTTTCAGGATTAACTATTCCATGATTCTCATTCATATATGGTGGATTACTTGTCACAACATTAAAAGAAGCCCCACCAAATATACGTGAAGCTTCCTTAATATCACCCTGAACCATATTTACGTGATCAGAAAGGTTATTCAAACTGACATTTCTTGCTGCAAGATTGAAGCTTATATCCTGTATCTCAAGTCCTGTATACATACCACCAGGATTCTTAGCCTGCATAAGTATAGGTATTATACCATTCCCTGTACCAAGATCCAGCACCTTATCATTCTTTCCTGCTTTTGCAAATGTAGACAATAAAACAGCATCCATACCAAAACAGAACACATCTATATTCTGGATTAACTTAAGATTATCCCTGCATAAATCATCTATTCGTTCATTAGCATTAATCTTATATTCTGCATTAATACAAGCTTCTGCATTTATCTTAACATCAGTCATCATTGATATGGGCTTTTCCTTCCTTTCTCTCAAGCTCTTCAAGCTCTTTTAACTCTTTATCATCTATGTTCATTCTGTCGTTTTTTCTTTTAGGCTTAAATCGCAGCTCTGAAACAGGATATTCCCTTATTTCTTTTTCATCGCCATCAAGTGTTACTATAACTTTAACAAGCTGTCTTAATACATTGACACTTGACACCTCACCTTTAAGCTTCTCAGGAGTGGTTACATAATCTCCTACACTTGGAAGATGGCTGTTAAGCTCTTCATAAGTTTCCTGCTCATTCTTAAGGCAGCACATAAGTCGTCCACACACACCTGATATTTTAGATGGATTAAGTGAGAGATTCTGCTCCTTTGCCATCTTAATAGATACTGGTACGAACTCTGGCATATATGTTGCACAGCACAGTGGTCTTCCACATGAACCTATACCACCTAGAATCTTAGTTTCATCCCTTACACCTATCTGCCTTAACTCTATACGTGTCTTAAACACTGATGCAAGATCCTTAACAAGCTCCCTGAAATCTATTCTTCCATCTGCTGTAAAGTAGAACAATACTTTATTATTATCAAATGTATACTCAACCTTGATAAGCTTCATAGTAAGATTATGTTTCTTAATCTTTTCCAGACATATCTTATAGGCTTCCTTTTCTTTTTCCCTGTTCTTTGCTTCTCTTTCATCATCCTCCAGAGTAGCTATCCTTATAATCGCTTTGAGTGGCTGTACTACATCACTGTCTTCAACTTCTCTCTCTCCAAGTACAACAGAACCATACTCAACACCACGCGCTGTTTCAACTATAACGTGCTGGCCAACCTCAACACTATATTTGCCAGGTGCAAAGAAATATATCTTTCCCACCTGTCTGAATCTAACTCCAACAACCTTAGTCATTATATTCTCCTAACCTTTAGTCAGTTTATTTGCATTTAATGTGCGTTGAAACTTCCATAAAAAGCCACATCCATGACTTTTTATTTCATTTTCAATGTCGTCATTCTCATATTGTCATATCCAATATATTACATCTTAACTTATACCTACATAGCCTCTTTCATAGCCATAATAAGAAGCTCTATACATAAATCAAAGTTAACATTAGCTTTGAGTCTTATTCTCACCTTATCTATGGAATTAAGTATATCCTGAATGCCCTCATATGACATAATCTGTGCCTGTGACTTAATAAGCGATATTTCATCACTGAATATAAGATAATTTGTATCATTTGTACTCTTAAACAATAATACATCCCTAAACCACATAGCCATAAGATCAAGATAATCATCTATTGTAAGCTTATAATTCGTTATGTCTTTAACTACAGACATAATCTCTGCTGATGACATCTCCTTAGCATTCTTTATAACATGCATGACATCCTGCTTAAGATGTGCAAACTCTGTACTTTCTACAATCGTTTTTGCACGTCCTATCTTTCCCTGTGCGAAATTCGCTGCAAACCTGCATTCATATTCTGATATATCATAATTGCTTTTAAGATATTCCTCTACAACACTATCCTTTATAGGTCTTAAATCAAGCATTACACATCTTGATAATATTGTCTGAAGGAATATATCTGCGTTGGTTGTAAGAAATATTACGATACCATAGACCGGTGGTTCTTCTATAGTCTTAAGAAGTGCATTCTGTGCTGCAACTGTGAGCTTTTCAGCCTCATCTATAATATATATCTTATATCTGCTTGAATATGGCTTAATCTGCATATCAGATATTATCTGGTCTCTTACATCATCAACACCAATACTTGTTGGTTTCTCATGCTTAACCCATATAATATCAGGCTGGCTGCCTGAATCTGCCTGTATGCAGGAATGACATTTATTACATGGATTAACTGTCTCTTCCATATTCTCACACTGCAGAGTCTTAGCAAATATTCCTGCTAACATCTTTTTTCCTGAACCAAGTCCGCCATTTATAATATATGCGTGTGATACTTTACCAAGCTTAATGGCACTCTGCATATGCTCTTTAATTGTTTCATATCCATAAATATCTGAAAAACTACTCATTTTGTTTATTCCTGCATCTTTCTACTTCTTTTTATATGACTATGCTTATTATATGACTATGCTTATGCTGTGATATCAAGAAGAAGCCCCCTTATATCATCTATCCTTCCAACGATTTCAAGGTGATTCTTTTCTTCTTTAACAAGTTCACCTGCAAGTTCATCAAGATTCTTATCAACAAGCTTGACTATGCCATATACTCTGTGACGGCCTCTTCTGTCAAGAAAGTTCTCTCTTGAAAACTTATGCGAACGATTAACTACCTCATTTAAAAAGCCTTTTACGAGTTCTCTGTACTTACGCATATCTTTAATATCCATATGCTTAGCAATCTTTTCTCCCTGCTCAGTAATCTCCTGCATCATATTACCAAGCTTTTCCTGAAGGTCTTTTTCTTCAATATTACTTATTAATGTAAACTTGAAACTATCATCTGAACTTGCTGTGCTTTTTACACTCTGTATCTGAGATGACGCTTTAATATCATTAACTTTAATATCCATAGCAAACTCCAATCATATAACATATTATCATAAATACAGCATTAAAACAATCTTGTCTTTATTTCCGCTTTTATATTATATATACATTCATCAATTGAACCGTTATTACTGAATCTTTTAACAATACCGGCATTTCTTATATTTTCCTCTGAAAAATCAACGCTGTCAGCTAAAAATCTTCTGCACATTTCCTCGTAATGTGGAACATCCTGCTCCTGTTCTCTCTTAATAGCCCTCTGCAGTCTTAGTCCATCTTCTACTTCAATATATATCGGAAGCATACACTCTTTTCCAAAGTACTCCACGAATTTGTTATATGCCTCTATTGTTCCAATAACTATGTAACGCTTTCCACTTCCAGACTCTATCTGACCATCATCTGCTGTGAAATATTTCCACTCTCCGTATACAGTCTGATATTTTCTCATTTCAATGATTTTATTATTTTTCTCAAACTCGCAGACTTTGTTATCATCTACAAAATAATACTCAACCCCATCTGTTTCACCAGCTCTCATAGGGCGTGTTGTATACATGGTTATTGTACTTAACCCAAGTGTTTCATCCTCTATAAGTGCCTTAAATATATGATCCTTTCCACTGGAACTTTTTCCCATTATAAATGCTATTTCAGGCATACAAATGCTCCTTTACATCCCTCATTTTTTGTGTTTTTATCGTTGCGGCTATCTTTTAAATTGTTTTTTAAACTATTTTTTAAGTTATCCTCTGAATTATATTTCAAATCATCATTAATGTTATCGTTAGTATAAGGATATTCAAGTTCATCCAGTTCAAGTCCAACTACTTCAAGTCCATGATCTATTGCTTTGCTTATTATATTAACGACATTTTCAGATATAATCTCACCAGGACAAAGAATTGGAATTCCAGGTGGATACACATATACCATCTTTGCACTTATTCTACCATACAAAGAGCTGTCATTCATCATAATTTTATCATATCCGTTTTTATCACCTTCATTTAAAGCTTTTGCTATACTCATTAAAGCTTCGTTTTTAAAATCAGCTATATTTACTTTTATATCTGCTTTTTTTATTGATGAAGTATTATTAAATATATTGTAATGCTCAGCATAATTTTGATTATTATTTGCACTATTGTTTATATTATTGGCATTATACCTTCTATCTATTTCACACAATGCATTGTAAAATCTGTCATAATACTCTGCAGAATCAAATATGGAAGTCATAGCTATGGCATACTTTAATGACGACATTTCAAGCTGTATTCCATACTCCTTTAATAATATATCGTATAGTTTTTTAGCATTATCACAGCCAATAACTATCTTTGATATATCATCTGAATCTATAAGCTTTATATTTTTAAGCTGACCTAATTTATTGCGTAATATTTTTAACTTTGATATATAATTTTCAAAAAGATATTCACCATCTTTTTCTATTATGCTCATGCATCTGTCTATTGATCCCATAAGTATATATGATGGACTGGTTGACTGATATATATTCCAGTATCTTTTCACCTTAGAAACATTTACATATCCATAGTTTATATGCATAACTGCCGTCTGTGTAAGCGAAGGAAGTGTCTTATGTACACTGTTTATAACTATATCTGCCCCCTGCTCAACTGCCGTCTGTGGAAATTCACAAGAAAACTTAAAATGTGCTCCATGAGCTTCATCAACTATAAGCGGTATATTATGTTCATGAAGATATGCTGCTATATTTTTAATGTCTGAAACATTACCTTCATATGTCGGAGAAGTTATAACTACTGCCTTAATATCTTTGCCCATACTCTCATTCTTTTCCACAGCATCCTTTATTTCCCTTAAACTTATCCCCTTGTAGTATCCATATTCGTCATCATATTGTGGATAAACATAATTCGCATCCAGTTCATTTAGGATAATTGCATTATAGACGGAAATGTGACAGTTCCTTGCTACTATTATACTGTCCCCTTTATCCGTAACTCCACATATTGCCGCCATGTTACCTGCCGTACTTCCATTAACTAAAAACAGACTCTCATCAGCTCCATATAATGCCGCTGTCTTTTCAAATGCTTTCTTTATCATTCCATCTGCATTATGCATGTTATCAAAGCCATCTATCTCAGTAATGTCTATGTCATATGGTGCTGGCATGTCATCCATATATCTGCCTATAAGTTCACTGTTTCGTTTAGCACCTGGCATATGCATAGGAACTATGTTTTCCTTGCTATATGTTTCTAATTTTCCAAGCATATCATCATATTGGTGTACTTTTTCTTTTTGAACTTTATATTTTTTATCTTTCATATCATTTATACCTTATATTTGATAATTTTTATATTGTATAGCTATGCATACTTTTTACCAATTGTAAATTGAAACTTAATGCTAA
>FR886167.1:12525-30166 GCA_000436475.1 Eubacterium sp. CAG:248 | reverse complement strand
CACTCATAGTTTTACAATATCCAAAACAGGACGATATATTTAAGGTTCTTATGGATAATATGTTCTAAACAGGCTTTTGTAATGTATTATAACTTAAAGCGGTAGCCTACACCCCATATCGTTTCGATATATTGTGGCTTACTTGTATCAAGTTCTATCTTTTCCCTTATCTTTTTAATATGGACAGTAACGGTTGCAATATCACCGATAGAATCCATATCCCATATTTCCTTAAAAAGCTCTTCCTTAGTGTATACATGATTAGGATGTTCTGCTAAGAATGTAAGAAGATCGAATTCCTTAGTTGTAAATATCTTCTCTTCACCATTAACGAATACTCTTCTGGCTGTCTTATCTATCCTGATGCCTCTTATTTCGATAATATCATTTTCAGGCTGGGCACTGTTTACAAGTCTTTCATATCTTGAAAGATGTGCCTTAACTCTGGCAACAAGCTCACTTGGACTAAAAGGCTTCGTCATATAATCATCAGCACCTACGCCAAGTCCTCTTATCTTATCGATATCCTCTTTTTTAGCTGATACCATGATAATAGGAGTATTCTTAACTTCTCTTATTCTTTTGCATATCTCAAAGCCATCTACACCTGGAAGCATGACATCAAGAATATATATGTCATAATCCCCGTCAAGTGCCTCTGCAAGACCTGTTGTTCCATCCTTGCATGTTGTTACCGTGAATCCACTTAATTCAAGGTAATCCTTTTCAATATCTGCGATTGCTTCCTCATCTTCAACTATCAATACTTTGCTCATACAATTGTCCCTTTCTATTCCTTTTATATTTTATTTTTACAGAATTTCGTCATATGCACTAACAATATGACTATCTGACTGTCTAAGCCTTAAGCCTTTCAATATACCTTAAGTCTGTTGCACTGCTTTATGCCTGTTACCTTACATTAAACCTTTTATTGCTGATTCTTCAATACAAGCTGGTTATTCTCATTATACTTAAGCAGATTAAGATGCATTGTAGTTCCTTCGCCTTCAACACTCTCTGCCCATATCTTGCCTTTATGGTCTTCAACGATTTTCTTGACAATAGCAAGTCCTATGCCGCTGCCGCCTTGCTTGGAGTTTCGTGATTCATCAGTACGGTAGAATCTTTCAAATATTCTTGAAATATCCTTGCCAGCTATACCCTTGCCATTGTCAGCCATGACAACATGTACATACTCGCCCTCGTCATAAAGGTCTATATCTATCTTTCCCTTACGGCCTTCTACCATGTACTTGACTGAGTTGCTGATTATATTATTGATAACTCTCTTTAACTGCTCTGGGTCTGCGACTATCATTACCGGCTTGTCTATATGATTCCTGTAGTTTAGCTCTATGCCGGAGGCATCCAGTTCTGTGCCTATTTCTTCACAGCAATCATCAAAATAATCTGAAACATTAAGTTTTATAAATGTATATAGTATCCTGTTAGCATCAAGTCTTGAATATATAGTAAGTTCATCTATAAGCTTATCCATATCATTAACCTTGTTGGAAATAGTCTTAATATACTTTGCCTGTTTTTCCGGAGTATCGGCTATTCCATCATGTAGACCCTCAACATAACCTTTAATCGCTGTGAGCGGTGTCTTTAAATCATGTGATATATTTCTTATAAGCTCCTTCTCTTCTTTATCTGACTGAAGCTTATCCTCTGATGACTTCTTTAGTATAAGTCTCATCTCTTCAAAGTCCTTACACACATCACCTATTTCGTTATCAGGAACCCTTGGCATCTCAAAGTCAAAGTTTCCTTCTTTTATATTATCTGTTGCAAGCTTCAGCTTGTTAACCGGCTTGATGATAGAACTGTATATCCACAGGTTAAGCACAAGGCTGGTTATGACAAGTATGATGATGATGATAAAAACAAGCTGCCATAGCATCTGTCTTATCTGTGGTATGCTCTGCTTAACAGATGTGACGATAGACACACTGTATATATTTCCTAAGCTGTCTGAAAAGTCTACCTGTTTTATAAGACTATGATATATGCCACCTCTATATGTAGCAACATCCGTTATGTTGTTCTCATCTGTCTCATACTCTGGAAGAAGCCTTGCAAGATCTGTGTTTGAATATTGTGTTGAATTATATATGACATTATTATTCTTTCTTACAACAAGCTCTGAAAGTCTGTCATTTAATGTGGAACCAAGTGACTCAAGGTATGCCCTGTTGTTAAATGTCGTTGGTTCTTCTTCTGCCTGTTCTTTTATCTGCTCATACACATCATCTGTAATACTGCCAAACAATGTCATAGGCGAATAAAAATATAACAGTACCGTATCGTCTTCTACATTATATGTCTTGCATATACTATCCGACTGTATCTTAAATATTCCGACAACAAACACGCATAAAAGCAGCGCCGGAAGTATAACCATAACGCAGAATGAAACCTTTAACTTATCTTTTAATTTCATGTTTTCTCCATATAAGTCATATTAATATATTTACAACCATCATGATAATAGTTTAACATATTTTAACAGAATATTTGTAAAAAAATGATAAAAATATATAAAAAAACTGCGGAAATATATCATGCCTGCGATATCTTGTGATAAATCTGCCATTATCACTCCGGATATCTGCACAATATTATTCTCCGCAGTCTATTATCATCCTATTTTCAACTTAAACTTCTGAAGTTCTCTTTCAGAATCTACTCTTGCTATAACAGCACCAAGTGCTGAAAGTTTACCCTCAAAATCTTCGTACCCTCTCTGGATATACTCTATATCGTCTATTTCTGATATGCCCTCTGCCGCAAGTGCCGCAATCACAAGTGCTGCTCCTGCTCTTAAATCAGGTGCTGAAAGCTGTGCTGAGGTAAAATGCTTAACACCTTCTATATAAGCTGTATTGCCCTCAACTTTAATCTTAGCACCCATCCTGTTAAGCTCATCAACATACTTGAATCTATTCTCAAATATACTCTCTGTAACCATGCTTGAACCGTTAGCAAGTGCAAGTGCAACTGCTATCTGCGGCTGCATATCTGTTGGAAAGCCAGGATATGGAAGTGTCTTAACATTAGTACTTCCTATCTCACCTTCTGCTATAACCCTTATCCAGTCGTCACCTTCTATGAGCTGGCAGCCCATCTCATGAAGCTTGGCAGTTATAGACTCAAGATGCTTAGGAATAACGTCCTTTATGACAACATCTCCATGTGTAGCTGCTGCCGCCATCATGAAAGTTCCTGCCTCAATCTGGTCTGGTATTATAGAATATGTGCATCCATGAAGTCTCTCAACGCCCCTTATTCTTATAACATCTGTACCAGCACCCTTGATATTAGCTCCCATGGCATTAAGGAAGTTAGCTACATCAACTATATGTGGCTCCTTAGCTGCATTTTCAAGGATAGTTTCTCCATCAGCCATGCATGCTGCCATCATAAGGTTAATAGTAGCACCTACTGTTACAACATCAAAATATATGTGTCCGCCAATCAGTTTTTCTGCTTTAGCGCTGACAACGCCATGATCTATGTTCACTTTGGCACCAAGTGCTTTAAAGCCCTTAAGGTGCTGGTCTATAGGTCTGCTTCCTATGTTACAGCCACCTGGAAGTGCTACGTTAGATTCATTGTACTTACCAAGTAACGCACCAAGAAGATAGTATGACGCTCTTATCTTTCTTATATATTCGTATTCAACATTAAGATCACATATAGATCCGCCGTTAATCTGAACTGTATTATTATATATATATTTTACCTTTGCACCTATTCCTTCGATTGCCTGAAGCAACACCTTTGTATCTCTCACGTTAGGTACATTCTCTATTGTTACGGTCTCATCTGTCATAATCGCTGCTGCCAGAATACCAAGTGCTGCATTCTTAGCTCCACCTATGGACACTTCTCCACAAAGTGGCACTCCACCTTTGACAACATACTGTTCCATACTTTGCACCTCAATATCACTTACTCATCATATCTAAAACTTTAGTTTCCTGCTTTAGTTTCTTTATTAATTATCGACATATCTGTCATTTATATTCAATATATCATGGTATTCACGGCTTATCACAAAAACAACTATCATGCATTAGTGACATAAAGCCGTCAAAACATTCATCATATGTATACTTTTACTTTATTATCTAAAATAATATTGGTATTTAAATCAATATCTTAATGATTATATCATACCATTTTATTATGTCAACGTTATATATCCATAAAGTTTAAAACAGGGCATGGATTATTAATATCCACGCCCTTATTCATAAGTTAACTTAATTCTTGTTTACATAATCAAGTGGATTCACTCTTCTGCCATCTATCCATATTTCAAAATGCACATGTGGTCCTGTACTATCACCAGTATTGCCACTAAGAGCTATCTCTTCACCCTGCTTTACCTGCTGGCCGACAGTCACTGTCACTTTACTGTTATGTCCATATCTTGTCATGCTGCCATCTTCATGCTGTATATCTACACAATATCCATAAGCAGAATACCATCCAGCCCTTGTTACTACTCCGTCTCTTGAAGCCTTAACTGATGTTCCCTGGTTACATGACCAGTCAACTCCGTAATGAGTTGTGCCCCATCTTGAACCATAACCTGATGAAAATGTTCCACCACTGACAGGCTTTATATATGTTGGTGGTGTAAGTGTTCCAACTGCTATCTTTGCCGGCTTTGATTCAACTGTTATATTCTCGCTTGTTATCTGTCTTGCAACCTCTTTACCATTCTCATATGTAACTGTTGCTACTACTGAATGATGTCCCGTTGTTCCTTCATCAAGAATATAATTCGTACCTCTATAGTTGTTGTTATCATCAAGATACTCAGGCTCTGCGTTGTAATCTTCCTCATAAGAAAGCTGCTTTGTTGTCACTACTGTTATATCTGACTCAGGCACCGTAATAACAAGCTCATCACCTGGAACTATAACTGAGTCCTCTTTTAACTTAGTATTAAGCTTTAACAAATCTTCAACTGATATGTTATTATCTTTAGCTATACTCTCAAGAGTATCGCCCTCTTTAGCAATATAATAAACATTGGTATCGTTTACCTTTGTTATTGTATCATAAGCTTCCTGTACTGTTGATACCTCTACCTTATCAGCATATACAGCATTAACAGATACATTCTGTGCAAAACCTATAGACTGTATCTCATCTGGTGTCTTCTTGCTTTCACCGTTAGAACCAGTACTGTCTTCAAAGAATGATGCAACTATCTGTGTATCCTGCACCGTTGTCTCCTCATTCTTATCTATAGACACTATATATGTTCCATCTGCTGCCGAACTAGACTTAATAACCGGCTCAAACTCATCAGCCCTGTTATATGGCTGTATAAGCTTTGAAAACAGTTCTTCTACATCCTGCTTGGATGACAGATTAACTGTATAATCATCTATTCTTACAGTATATGCAAGCTGCTTTTCAACATCAAGTATACAGTCAAACAACTGGCTGTATATAGAACTTTCAAGCTGCTTTTCTGACATTCTTGACGCTATAGCCCTGTTTTCTTTATCAATCTGGACATCACAGTCCATATATATATAATCATCAAGCTGCTGGCTTAACTGCAGACGTGCATTTGCCAGCGCCACATTAACTTCTTCCTCTGTGTTAGCTGCTCCGACATGTGTACCACGAATCGATATGCTGTAATATCCCACATCATTGTTAAACATATTCTTAGATACAAATGGAATACCTATCACTATTGCAATGCATGCTGCAAACATAGTTGAGATAAAGGTAGTTTTTACCTTTCTTCCATATCTTGTAATGCGTGTCATACGTTCCTCCATATATCGTATATACCATGGAATTCTTTCCCCGTGTAATAATTCCGTAACATTTTTGTAACAATTGTATACTACCACGCATATAACTGTTTGTAAAGAGGTTTTACGTGCTTTAGAGATATTTTATTTTTATAATTTTACCTTTTTTTTACTGAATATCCAAAGCGTCCGAGATGTTCACCAAGTGCGTAATACTGTCCATGTGAATAAGCTACAAGTTCAGCATCCTTAAGATGTAATGTTCCCTTGCTGTCAAGAAGTGATTCATCAACATTAACAGCGACGACTTCGGCAATAAACATATCATGGCTTCCAAGCTCCACTATATCCTTCACCTTACATTCTATGTTAACAGGGCTCTCTTTAATAGCCGGTGCATTTATCTTAACTGACTTTTCAGGTGTAATATGCATATCCTTGAATTTATCTGTATCCTTACCTGACTTTACGCCACAGTAGTCCGTTGCCCGGCACAGCTTTTTCGTTGTAAGGTTAATAACGAACTCTCCTGATTCTTTTATAATATCATGGCTATATCTTTCTTTCCTTATTGATATAGATACCATCGCAGGATCCGAACATATAGTCCCTGCCCATGCAACTGTTATGATATTGGGTTTTTCTTCACCTCTCTGACAGCTGACCATAACTGCCGGCACTGGATAAAGCATATTTCCTGGTTTCCATGTCTGTTTACTCATAATGTACATCTCCTTTACTGCTTATACTTTTCTTTGTAATGTATTGTCTTTTTTAGATATCTGTCATATACCTTTTGCTTATTATCAGTATACTACAAATTTTTTGAAAGTTTCCACTATATGATTAAAGATTTTACTAAATTTATGAATTTATTTAATTTATAAGCACATTTGAGTTGTATGATTGCTCTAATTATGTTAATATAATTTTAATAAAATGTTTATGTTGTAAGAGTTAAAAGTTCACATCCAAAAATCTTTCGTGCCTGCATGATATGACTTTGATCTTGCGACCCTTGCATCATATTTGTCATAGGTTAGAAGTCACGAGGGATTCTGACCTGAGTTTTATTATTTAATTATTTTTTATAATTCGGAGGACATTTATGTTAGGAAATGTTATCGTAGGACAGTCTGGCGGACCAACTGCCGTAATCAATTCAAGTCTTGCAGGTGTGTTTAAGACAGCCAAGGACAGAGGGGCTAATAAAGTATATGGTATGCTTCACGGAATCAAGGGTCTTCTTGACAAGCAGTATGTAGATCTTTCTGAAAAGATTAAGACAGATATCGATATTGACCTTTTAAAGAGAACTCCTTCTTCTTACTTAGGTTCATGTCGTTATAAGCTTCCTGAAATCTCTGATGACAGAGAAACATATGAGAAGATTTTCGAGATTCTTAAGGAACTTAATATATCATACTTCTTCTATATTGGTGGTAACGATTCCATGGATACTATCAAGAAGCTTTCTGACTATGCACTTCTTATCGGAAGCGATATAAAGTTCATGGGTGTTCCTAAGACTATCGACAACGACCTTGCTGTTACTGATCATACTCCTGGTTTTGGTAGTGCTGCCAAGTTTATTGCAGCTACTATGAAGGAGATTATCCGTGACGGTCTTGTATATGATTACCCAACTGTTACAATAGTTGAGATTATGGGACGTAACGCCGGATGGCTTACAGCCGCTTCTGCTCTTGCAAGAGGCGAAGATTGTGAAGGTGTAGATCTTATCTATCTTCCTGAGAAGGTATTTGATATCGACCACTTCCTTGAAAGAGTTAAAGAGATAGCTTCTAAAGGTCGTTCTATGGTTATTGCTGTTTCAGAAGGTATCAAGGTTATGGACGGAAGATATGTATTCGAGCTTTCAGAGCATGTTGAGTTCGTGGATGCTTTCGGTCACAAGCAGTTAGCTGGTTCTGCCAAGTTCCTTGCCAACAAGGTAGGTTCTGAACTTGGTATCAAGACAAGAGCTATTGAGTTATCTACTCTTCAGCGTTGTGCAGCTCACATGACTTCACGTACTGATATCACTGAAGCCTTCAACGTTGGTGGTGCTGCTGTAAAGGCTGCATTTGAAGGTGAAACTGGTAAAGTTGTAGTACTTAAGAGAGTATCTGATGATCCATATATGTGCATCACTGAAACTCATGATGTTCATCAGATTGCTAACATCGAAAAGAAAGTTCCACTTGAGTGGATCACAGAAGATGATTTCGTTACAGAAGACCTTATTCATTACATAAGACCATTGATTCAGGCTGAACTTTCACCAATCATGGTTGATGGTCTTCCAAGACATCTCAATGTAAATATGGACTAGTGCCAGCATTAATAGATAATGCCAATATTTTATTTAAGATATGAACAGCATTTATTAATCCCCCGTGTGGCAGCTATTCCGCACATCAAAGCTTACAGGCTTTATAGCCCCGGATGCCTTTATCATAACGGGTATCCGGGGTACTTTTTTATTTTCATCTTTATTTTCATCTTTATTTTTAACTTTATTTTTAATCTTATTTTTTTCCAAAATATTACAATTATGTGTTATGATGTGATTGATACATGCATGTTGTCATAACTGATATACATCATATAAAATACATGAATGGAGATTAATATTAAAATATGAATAAAGAATACCATGATAATGAAGCTTTGAAAGAAGCAAAAAAACGTACTAAAAAAAGGTCCTTATTAAGTCCTCATTTTCCAGGGTTAAAAACAATAATAAACATTATAATAATAGCCATGCTTGTTATAGCTTTGATATACACTAAAAAGACTGCATCAACGAGTTACCAGACAGATGGCAAGGTCACTCAGATAGGCTTTGAAAATATCGGCGAGCTGGCTACACAGTCTGTAACAGCAACGTCTGTGCGTGTTGAAACTAAGGACAGAAAGCTTTTTAATATATCTATACCTCTTACAGAATCAAAGTATATATACACATATAACACTAACATCAAGGCTGGAATCAACTTCAGTGATGTAACATGGAGTTTGGGTGATACAGAAGACACAAAGCATAACATATATGTAACTGTACCTGAGGTTAAAACTCTTTCTGCCGACCTTGACCTTGATTCCTTCAAGGTGCTCCACGAAAGTACAAGCATATTTACACCTATAACTCTTACCGAACATAACGACGCATTAAAGCAGCTAACAGATGAGGCATTAAATGATGCCATAGCAAATGGATTATACGACAAGGCTCTTGAAAATGCCAAAACACTGCTATCCTCTTTCATATATCAGGTATATCCATCTGATCAGTATGATATAATATTTTCTGAATCAGTAAAAAAATAGTAAAAACAATGTAGTAAAACTAATTTAATAAAGCTAATGTGATTTTTGATAATCATTACAAGCTTTATAAAACAGTAATCCCGGTTTAAAGTTCATATGTAACTTTAAACCGGGATTATGTTAGATTATGATTCCAATTATCTTCTTAATATTCTTTTTATATTCTTCTTTTTCTTATGCAGACATATCCAAGTGCTATAAGCGATGCAACACTTACTGTAAGTAATGCAGCATATATACCAGCATGTGATGTATCTGCTGTCTTAACATTCTCTGTAGAATCAGTCTGTGCTGTTTCATCTGCAGCAGCCTCTCCTGTTGAAGGTTCATCTGTCGATGGATTATCTGTCGTTTCTTCTACAACAGGATTCTGGTTTGTATCACCAGCCCATTCTATGCTTAAGCTGTGAAGCATAGTTGTATTCTGCCATCCACCAGTTCCTGTTGTTCCTGTATGCTGTATAGCTGCTCCGCCATATGTGTTAGCCTCTATATCTGCATTTAAGTCAACCACATGAACATAGCCAGCTGCTGCCTGGTCTGCAAGCTGTGCTGTAGGTGTTTCTACATGTGCTGTAAGCTTGCTTCCCTCTGCCTTTAAGGTTATCTCACATCCTGTAAGGAAGCATGTTGCTATAACTTCATCTGATATGTATGTTGTATTGCCATTATCATACTTAACAAGTACAAATGTAACTGCACTAGAAGATGCCCTTGTTCTTATGATTCTTAATGCATATCCTGTAAGTGTTTTAGTATCAAACTTAATGCATACATCCATATACTGTCCTGCACCACCAAAGCCCTGACCTGCCGTCTTTGCAGGATCAGCCACAACCTTGACAGTCATATCACCATATTTGCCTTCAACTGGTGTATACATAAGTCTTGCTCCCTGTGTTCCCTGATAGATTCCGGCACCAACTGAACCGTTACCAGTTTCACCATATACCCAAGGTGTTTCTGTATCTTCACCCTTCCAGCTTCCAAAGCTCTCTGTATCTGCTGGTCTGTACGAATCCACTGTCCAGAAGCCTTCCTTTATCTCTGGCTGTTTAACAGTAGGGAAGTCTGAAAAATCTGTTGTGTAATTCTTAGCTTTAATATCCTTTGCACTTACAGCCTCTGAATATACAACTTTTACCGCATCACCTAAGTCACTTCTTATATTCTTTGGAGCAACAGAAGCACAGATATAATATCCTATATCACCTGCTGTAAGTGTATATGTGTACTGAGGATTATTCATTGTAGACACTGCTGTTAACACAGGATTGCTTCCACTTGCATCACTGCATCTATACCAGTTAATAACTGACATATCTGCCCTGTCACCAAGATTCAGCTTATAATCTGCTTTAAGTGTGCCATCACCATTGTTAACCACCTCCGGAAGCTTTGTCCATGATGGAGCTGCAAGCTTAGCTGGTTTAACTGTTATGGCTATAGCTGCTTTTAAGCCACTCTCCGTACTTGCTTCAATAACTACTTCCTTTGCTTCATCTTCGCTATTAGTACCATTAACTACGCATGTTCCGTCCTTATTATCAACTATTGATACATATGGCTTATATTCATCAGCCACACTGTAGGTAATCTTCTGATTCTTATCTGTATCACCATAGAAATACTTAACACCTGCCGTCAGCTTAGCTGTTTCAGTTCCTGACTCTATAGCTTCTACCTTACCTTCGCTTTCTATATTAAGCTGTGTAGCTATACTGTCTGCACCATTCTTAACTGCTATATCCTTAACACCAAGTGGATCCCAGTTATCATTGCCCTTTAAAAGATTGTAAGTATTGTAATATACCTTTCCACCATCTTCTATTCTATATGCATTAAGAACCTGCTTTCCTGTCATATCAACCGTTTCAGCAGCATCCTTTCCTGCTATCATTATGCTTTCATTGTTATGTGTTATGTTATACTGATAGCACTTAAGTGACTTATCTGGGTACTTTGTCCATGCAATTCCAAAAGGAATACTGAAGTTACTCTTATATGCACAATCCACTGCTGTTATTGTTCCGCCTTCCTTTGTGAAGTACTGCATTGGCTCAGCTTCAACATTTAAAACAACACTGTTAAAAATACAGCCTAAAAATGTTGAACCTGTGTTATATGATGAATATAATGGTCTGTTTCCGTAGAAATCAAAATCACAGCCAACAAACACCGCATTACCATTAATCGCATCGTCTGTACTCTCAAAATGGCAGTTGTTATAAAGGCTTCGTGCTGCACCGCCTATAGGATCAAGATTCAGACGACTGATAAAGTTACAGTTATCTGCAAACATCTTATCTCCAGACATATCAGCAAGCTGTGCCTGTGTAATAGTTTTTGTTCTCTTATCTATATCCAGTTTTGGAAGAAGAGGATATTTAAGATCAACGCTGCAATAGTTACCTATCGTTATGTTCTTTACTGTAAGTGCTCCCTTACAGTTGAATCTGAACATCGTGTAGTTACCATTACAAGCATGTGACTGGCCTCTGTTTCCAGCAAATACTACATTATACGGATCCTTTGTAAGTCCCTTTATAGTAAGATAATCACTGTTAATAATCATTCCATAAGGAACACCATATGTCTTATCCGGCTGCTTAGTATCAGTAGCTGCCGGATCATCTATCCAGTATACGAAAGGTGCCACATATACCGTCATAGGTGCTTCCTCGGTTCCATTCTTTAAACTACTGTCACTAAGTGCCTTTGTAATATCGTTATATACATATGGATATTTATCAGCGACTTCATCTGATAATGAACCATCAAGATAAATCGCTGTTTCAGACAACTGTATAGTTTCAGAATCGTACTTAATATAAGTACCTCCAAACTCTATAGGGTCGCTTACATCAAGCGGCTTATAGTTATTCTCATCATTGTTTATATCCTTCACTGCTGTATAAATGTTTTTTGTCTGCAAAGCAGTACCCTCCTGCGCCACGATTCTGTCTGGAAATACTCCTATATTTCCAACAACCAGCAGGCCCGACATAATACCTGCCATAATAGATGAAACTAATCTTTTCCTTCGTATCATATCTGTTACCATACCTTTCTTTAAAATAATAAGATGATAAGTGTCAAAAATATTTTATTATCTACGTTGCAACTGTGAATTGATTATAATATATATTGTACTTATATTAATACATAAAAACTGTAAGAAACTTGTAAAATCACTTAAAATATGTTAGCTTTTAAACAATAAAGTTTTACAATACTTATAAAAGAAGGTGTAATTTTATGCATCATGAATATATACCGGCGAATTTTCTGCCAGACATAAAAACTGTTCCTACTTCATACAAAATGTCACATTTTCATACGCATAACAGATGGGAACTTTTATATCTTATATCAGGAAACTGTACATTATATATCAAAGAAAATATGTATATGTTAAAAAAAGGTTCTCTTGCTATCATTCCTTTTGGAGTAGAACACATGACTACTTATATGTCAGGTGAAGAAAATATAAGAAGCCTTCTTTACTTCGATGATGAAGAGCTTTTATGGTTTAACGAACATGGAATAACAGATATATCTGACATTTTAAGAGGAAGCTTTGTCGTTCAGATTCCCGCACGAAAACAGTCATATATTAAAGAACAGCTGGATAAAATATCCTATGAATTCCATGGTGTAGATAGCATTTCCCCTGCATATGCAACAGCTTATTTTCATGAGCTTCTTTTATATGCCCTCAGATGCCAGACATATAAAGATAACGTAGTTTCCCGTATGGACCTGTCTAATGAAACTATACAGCGCATAGTTGAATATATTCTTGCTAATTATAAAGACAATATCACTCTTTCAGGCACCGCAGAAATGTTTAATATGAGTGAATCCAGTCTTTCCAAAAAATTCAAAGCATTTACAGGACACCGCTTCCGTGAGTATCTTGTTGATGTACGAACGCATGCCGCTGCAGAGCTTTTAAGGCAGTCCGAGCTTTCTATGACCGAAATAGCCTGTGAATGTGGTTTTTCTGACAGCAACACATTTGGAGATACCTTTAAACGCGTATTTAAACAGTCTCCAAGCAGTTATAGAAAAACTCTGTAGAAGACTTCTTATTTATTAAGAATAATAACAAGGAAAGCATCAAAATAATTTCAAATAGAAATTTCAAAATAATATAAAATAAATACAAAAAAGGAAATATAGATATGTTTAGATTATGGTGTAAATTATTTGACAGTTCAAACCACATGATTAAAGATATGGTTGCAGTTAATGACGACCCAAAGCTTAATAGGACTAAAAAAATATTTGATGGAATAAAAGAAGCCTGCTATGAATTCGACTTAAGTGAACCTATGTGGTTCGATTCGAATATAGCAGACTTCAAACGTCATTCCAAGGTACGCTTCACAAGCGATAACTTTATTGACGATATTGATTTTTCTTATATGGAAGTGCAAGTTATCGAAGAAGATTAATACTGCATTATTTATTAACCTAAGGCACTATCCGTTTATATCAGGATTAACCCCTTTAAGCCCTATAAATGCTGTATCATCAAGTCCACCCTCTTCATGGCCAATAAGCCACTTGTTAGTAGCTGCAAGAAGTGCATCCTCACTGTCAGCAATATTATTGTGCACTCTTGCATGCTTTGATGTAAGTGGATAGTTAGTCCCCTTTGGAAGTACTACTGCTACCTGAAAGCCCTTTCCATCCACACCACAAGGTGCATAGTGAAGTGTTGTTGCATACACTTCAACTGCTGTTCCTGCTGGTACTAAAAAAGCTTTAACTTTAGATGTGTCATATGTATGGTCTTTTTCCACATCTGTTAAAAGTCCAAGCATAAGTATCATATCTGTTGCTGCCACATTAATCTCTGAATCTCTGTGATACTCAAGAGCATTAAGCTTTGAGTTATGTCCGTTGCAATAACCTATCTGCACAGGCATCTCACCATATGCAACCGCTGATATATCTAGTCTTACCGGAAGTGCTTCAAGCTCCTTTACTGCCGGCTCATATACAACACCCGCTGGTATGGGTGTTCTTTTCAGTTCCTCTACAAGTGCCGTAAAATCAATATTATCCACTATACGACCATATTTTCTGAATTCATTATCTGTTACTGATAATATCTGCATATACTTTATATCCTTTCCATCATTATTAATAAGGTTTAATTTTGCTATGATATCGTTTTATTACAATATCATTTATCTCTTATATTATTCTATTCTAGAATTATTTGTCTCTGGCAGCATTTATCTACAATGTAGTTGTCCTGCTTATTTTCATGCAGTTGTTTTATGATACAACATTTCTCTTTTCGCCTTTACTAAATGCGGCTATATTCTCATAAACCTCATCCATAAGCCTTGTTCTTGCTTCAACTGTTCCCCATGCAACATGTGGTGTTATAACAAGCTTTGTACTGTCCTTGATTTCCATCAGTGGATTATCTGCCTCTATAGGTTCCTTTCCAAGCACATCCAGTCCTGCCGCTGCTATCTTTCCATCAGCAAGCGCTTCTGCAAGGTCAGTGTCATTCACTATAGGACCTCTTCCCAGATTAAGGAGTATGGCACTTGTCTTCATCTTATCAAAAGCTGCTGCATTAAAAAGATTCTGTGTTTTCTCATTCAGTGGTGCATGAATTGATATAATGTCTGATTCTTTCAAAAATTCATCAAGTTCCTTTCTTTCATATGGAACATCCTGTGTCTTTCCACTCGCAGAATAATATATAACCTTACACCCAAAATCTGCAGCAATCTTTGCCACTCCTTTTCCTATAGTTCCAAGTCCAACTATTCCCCATGTCTTTCCTGTAAGTTCATGGAACACATTTGAAAAATGTGAAAAAATCGGACATTTTGCATACTCACCAGACTTTACATATCCATCATAGTAGCTCATCTTCTCTATAAGATATAATCCAAGTGCAAATGTATGCTGTACTACTGAATCTGTAGAATAACCGGCTACATTAGCCACTCTTATATTCTTTTCCTTTGCATACATAATATCAATATTGTTATATCCTGTAGCAGTCTCAGCTATCATCTTAAGAGCTGGAGCCGCATCTATAAATTCCTTATCTGCCGCTATCTTATTGATAATAACGACATCCGGATTATGCTCGGCAACCCTTTTAAGCGCTTCCTCCCTTGTACTTGTTGAATAACTTTTTACTTCACCTAATGCATAGAACTTGTCTATGTTAACATCCTCACCATATGTAGATGCATCCAGCATAAGAATCTTCATAATATAATACCTCCATACCATATATGCGCCTGCATTTATATGATTCCTTTTCTATATCTGCAGGCAGTATCTTTTAGCAATATATATAACAAAAGTTTTCTAACGTCATTATAAGTCCTGAACACATATTTTTCAATGTATTTATTAGACTTAATTGTCAAAATATTAGTATAAGGTATTGTGAAATGTTGGATTTTTTATGGCAAAATATCGGATTTGTGCCTTGTTTTCGACATTTAATAATAGTATAATTCTTGTATAATTAGATGTCGGGTTCAACGGGGATTTTGCCCCTGACTGATGTACGATAAAAAAGGAGGAGATATTTTTTATGATTAATTGGAATAATCTTGATACACTTGTGTCTTTTACACAACTGAAAAAGACTAAAGAGGTAAATCTTTCAGATGTCATGTCTGGTGAGGCTGGAGCTGAACGTGTGAAAAACTATAATGTTCCTATGGCGTGTGGCCTGAACTACAATTACGCTGCTAAAAAAGTTGATTCAGAGGTGTTAAATGCACTTGTAAAGCTTGCTGATGAGGCTCAGCTTGCTGATAAGTTCAAGGCTCTTTACAATGGTGAAGTAATCAATACCGGCGAGAAAAGACTTGTACTTCATCACATGACACGTGGTCAGCTTGGTGATGCTGTTAACGCCGATGGTGTTGATAAGAGAAGCTTCTATAAAACCCAGCAGGAACGTATCGCCGAATTCGCCAACAAAGTACACAACGGTGAAATAACTAACGCAGCTGGTGAAAAGTTCACTACAGTTGTACAGATAGGTATCGGCGGAAGTGACTTAGGTCCACGTGCGATGTACATAGCACTTGAAAACTGGGCTAAGAAGAATAATACATTCAAAATGGAGGCTAAATTCATAAGCAACGTAGACCCTGATGATGCATCTGCCATACTTGCCTCTATCGATGTTGCCCATTCATTATTTATACTTGTATCTAAGTCAGGAACTACGCTTGAAACACTTACTAACGAATCTTTTGTTAAAGATGCACTTAAGAAAGCCGGACTTAATCCAGCCAGACATATGATTGCTGTAACAAGTGAAACCTCACCTCTTGCCAAGAGTTCTGATTATCTTGATGCTTTCTTTATGGATGACTACATTGGAGGTCGTTTTTCTTCTACTTCATCTGTAGGTGGTGCCGTATTATCACTCGCCTTTGGACCAGAAGTATTCGCTGCATTCCTTGATGGTGCCACAGCAGAGGACAAGCTTTCCATGAACAGTGATCCACTTAAGAATCCTGAAATGCTTGATGCTCTTATAGGTGTATATGAACGCAACGTACTTGGTTACGGATGTACAGCTGTTCTTCCTTACTCACAGGGTTTAAGCAGATTCCCTGCTCATTTACAGCAGCTTGATATGGAATCTAATGGTAAGTCTGTTAACAGATTCGGTGAACCTGTTGATTATCCAACTGGTCCTGTTATCTTTGGTGAACCAGGTACCAACGGCCAGCACTCATTCTATCAGCTTCTCCACCAGGGTACTGATATAGTTCCGCTTCAGTTTATCGGCTTTAGAAACAGTCAGCTTGCTAATGATGTTACCATCCAGGACAGCACAAGCCAGCAGAAGTTATGTGCTAATGTAGCTGCACAGATTGTAGCATTTGCCTGCGGTAAGTCAGATGAGAATCTTAACAAGAACTTCAAGGGTAACAGACCTTCAAGCATAATCACTGGTGATGTCCTGACACCTGCCACACTTGGTGCCTTACTTGCACACTTTGAAAACAAGATTATGTTCCAGGGCTTCTTATGGAATATAAACAGCTTCGACCAGGAAGGTGTACAGCTCGGAAAAGTTCTTGCAAAGCGCGTACTTGCCCACGACACTGATGGAGCACTTAAAGTATATAGTGAACTGCTTAATATATAATTGATATTCAGGCAGCTTATGACATATTAAAAGAACTTCAAACTAGTGAATGTTAAAATATTTTTATGATATCGACATTTGCACAGCACACTCAATCCCCATATATGTATTCTATATCGAAGTTGAATATCCAATTTATTTTGCTGGGAGATTTGGATGCTGGGAAATTTTGAATGTAATTATGACCCAATAGGCAAAATGCTTATATGGGTCATATTTTATTGCCTGAGCGGCTGTAGATTTGTGACCCTATATACAGAATTGCATTTCTGGGTCACTTTTTGTTGCTTAATTGGCTGTAGATTTGTGACCCTATATGCAGAATTGCATTTCTGGGTCACTTTTT
>FR886167.1:7090-12490 GCA_000436475.1 Eubacterium sp. CAG:248 | reverse complement strand
TCAAGGTAATAAATTATAAGAAAATATATATGTTGAATAAAACCTAATCCGCATAATCATGATAAATAATAAGTTACTTAAACAATATATCAGCTATACAACAACATTTCTACAGTTCCAAAACAAGTTCCTTTATCAGCTTAACTGAATTTTCTATAGCCTTTTTCTCAAATGTTGGATAATCCATAGTAGCACTATCATCAGCTTTATCAGATATTGCTCTTAATATTACAAATGGCACCTTATTAAGATATGCTGTCTGTGCTATAGCTGCACCTTCCATCTCTGTACAACAGCCATTAAAGTTAGAAGCGATTCTTTCTTTAACCGCTTTATCTGATATAAACTGGTCTCCGCTTACAACTCTTCCTATATGTGTTCCTATCTCTGGCAGTACCTTCCTGCACGCTTTATCGGCAAGCTCGATAAGCTTCTTGTCTGCCTCAAACGATAATACATCCATTCTTGGTATCTGTCCAAGAGGATATCCAAAACCAGTTGCATCCATATCATGATGAAGAACATCACTTGATATAACTATATCTGCTATATCAATTTCCGCCTTAAGAGAACCTGCAATACCTGTATTTATAACATAATCTGCGTTGAAATCATCTACTAATATCTGCGTACATACAGCTGCGTTAACCTTACCAATGCCACTTCTTACAACTACAACATCCTTACCATTAAGTTTTCCTGCCATAAATGTCATACAAGCCTTGTTCTCTTTTCGTTCAACCTGCATAATTTCAACAATCTGAGCTACTTCTTCGTCCATTGCTCCTATAATACCTATCATTACTTATACCATCCTTCTTATCTGATTATGACAAAGTCTTTTCACGTATATCAATAACTTAACGACTTATTTTCATCGTAAATATAGTACCATAGTAATTGGCTGCATTCAACATTATGATATGATGCTTTCTATATCTATTTTTACATCTATTTTTATCTATCTTATATTTACTTTTATATCTTCTCTTTTTATTTTCTCTTTATACCCACTCTTTTTTCTTCTCTATTATATCTTTTCTTTATACCCACTCTTTTTTTCTCTATTATATCTTTTCTTTATATTCACTCTTTTTTTCTTCTCTATTATATCTTTTCTTTATATCCACTCTTTGTATCTTCTTTAATTACATCTGCTTTTTTTATCCACTCTTTATATATTTTTCAGAATTCATATTCCACACATATTTTACAGGAATTTTATAGATGTCAATTCGCTAATTACTGTAATATGTGTTATACTTTATAAGCATTTATGATATGAATGATGCTAGGTGCTAAATTACATTTGTGGCTGCATGTTAAAATGCATTTGTTGCGTGTTAAAATGCATTTGTGACTGCGTGTTAAAATGCATGCACAGCTGCATGCTGAAATTTTTCACCCTGACATATACAAAGCATAATAACAATAAAAAACATAAAACGGAGGATTGACTATGAAATATACAACAAAGGGCGTATGCTCACGTTCAATTGAATTCGATGTAGTAGATAATAAGGTTACAGGTGTTAGGTTTGAGGGCGGATGCTCTGGCAATACACAGGGTGTTGCAGCACTTGTTGAGGGCATGGATGTTAACGAGGCTATTAAGCGTATGAAAGGTATCAAATGTGGTTTTAAGCCAACATCATGTCCAGATCAGCTTGCTTCTGCACTCGAGCAGTACCTTGCCAAGGCTAATTAAACATTTTAGAAACGGAGAATAGAATGGGATCAGTAAGCAGGTTTAAAAGAATCTACATAGAGATCACAAGCACCTGTAATCTCAGATGTTCTTTCTGCCAGGAAACAAAACGTCCGCCACATTTCATGTCTATTGAAGAATTCGGACATATTCTTGACGAAATAAAACCATATACGAATTACATATATCTGCATGTAAAAGGGGAACCTATGCTGCATCCTGAACTTGATACTATTCTTTCCATGTGCCAGGATGCCGGCCTTACTGTCAACCTTACAACAAATGGCACACTGCTTTATAGGAAGCTTTGTACTCTTATAAAACATCCTGTACATCAGATAAATGTATCTATGCATAGCGCAGATGATAACGACTGCATAGATATGGATAACTATATAAATGAACTTTTCTACTCATGTGATGAAATATTGGAAAAAACAGATACTGAGATATCTCTTAGATTATGGAATACTAAAAATGAGCCAGCTCTTTTTGGAAAGAAAAACTGTACTATAAAAAAACATCTTTATGTCAATGTACAGAGTCCATTTGAATGGCCTGAGCTTGACAGCAGTTATTGCAATGAACGTGGTTTCTGTCAGGGACTTAGAACACATATAGCTATACTGAGTGATGGTACTGTAACACCATGCTGTCTTGATGGCAATGGTATTATGAAGCTTGGAAATATCTTTGACACACCACTTAAAAATATTCTGGAATGTGAGAGAAGTTCTGCATTTACAAAGGGGTTCCATAATAAATATGCTGTAGAACCACTATGTCAGCACTGCTCTTTCAAGGAAAGATTCGCACATAAGATGTAGATACAATATATTTTGACAGAATTGGAGAATAGTGTGAAAAATAAGATTTTTCACACGCAAATTTGTGCTTACGCACAAACTTGAGATGCGCTGAGAAGCAGCGCAAGAATGGAGAATATAATGAAAAAAATAGTACTTACCGGTGGTGGAACTGCTGGTCATGTAACACCCAATATAGCACTTCTTCCAAGCCTTAAAGAGGCTGGATATGAGGTATTCTATATCGGCTCGTACAACGGAATTGAAAAAACTCTTATAGAAGACCTTGATATTCCTTACTACGGAATATCTTCCGGAAAACTAAGAAGATATAGAAGCTTTAAGAATCTTACTGATCCATTCAGGGTTATCAAAGGTTATTTTCAGGCAGGAAAGCTTATGCGCCGCATTAAACCTGATATCGTGTTTTCAAAAGGTGGCTTTGTATCGGTACCAGTAGTACTTGCTGCTGGAAATAAGCATATTCCTGTTATCATCCATGAATCAGATATGACACCTGGTCTGGCTAACAGGATAGCTATGAAAAAAGCAACACGAATATGCTGTAATTTCCCCGAAACAGTTAAATATCTTCCAAAGGATAAAGCTGTGCTTACTGGTTCTCCTATAAGACAGGAGCTTCTTCTTGGTAATAAGCTTGCTGGTCTTGAACTGTGTGGATTTACAACTGATAAGCCTATAATAATGGTTGTCGGAGGCAGTACTGGTGCTGTACACGTTAATGAGGCAGTAAGAAAGATTCTTCCAGAGCTTCTAAAAAGCTTTCAGGTTGTCCATCTATGTGGAAAAGGAAAAATGGATACCTCCCTTAACAATCTCAACGGATATATCCAGTTTGAATACATAAGTGAACAGATGCGGGATCTTTTCGCCATAAGTGATATTGTTATATCAAGAGCAGGTGCCAACTCAATATGTGAATTGCTTGCACTTAAGAAACCTAACCTTTTGATACCTCTTTCTGCCAATGCAAGCCGTGGCGACCAGATACTTAATGCAAAGTCTTTTAAAGAGCATGGTTATTCGAGTGTTATATTTGAAGAAGACCTTACTCCTGAAGTTCTTTTAAATGCTGTAAATGAACTGTATGAAAACAGACATACTTATATAAACAATATGGCTAAAAGTAAAGAAAGCAATGCTATTCCTATCATTATGGAACTAATAGAAAACTCTTCTAAATAAATAATTAAAAAATATATATTAAGCGCCTGCTGTACCGTATATTGATAAAGTTGAAATTCATTTCAAAAAAGACATATCAGCTGATGTTTCCATACCACTATGTCATATACAATACTAGTAATATTCAACACAAGTAACATGCTATACAAGTAATATGCAACACTGGTAACATGCTATACAAGTAATATGCAATTCTGGTAACATGCAATACCGGCAATAGGCAATGCTCGTAATAATGCATACATTATCTGAATATTTCACTTCTGGTATAAACGCAATCTAGCAAGCAGGCGCTGATTTTCTACTCAACAAAATATGCATCTGGATTAACTGGTTCTCCGTACTGTGTAAGTTTAAAATATACCCCAGGACCTTCTTCAATATAGTATGCACTTGGGCTTGCCACTGTACCTATAAGCTGTCCTGTTGTAACCTTATCCCCTTTTTTCAGATTAACATTTTCTATCATTCCTGTAGTTGTCTCATATCCATTTCCGATAGATACCGTTACTGTTGTACCTGTTTCAGAAAGCTCTGCAACGTCTGTGACTACGCCTGAAGCTGCTGCTGCAACATTAGTTCCTACTTCTGAGTTTATGATGATCCCTGGACTGCATTTATATACTCCAAGACTTTTAAAAAGCACTGTTTCATCCATACTATAATCCAGTGTAATATGTCCTAATACCGGCCATGCCAGTTTATTACTTTCATCAAATGTAAAACTTCTCATAGCTTCTGCCATAACCTCTTCAGATGATAATGTTGGTGGAACTGTAGCTTCTTCCTGCATTGTTGTATCTTCTTTATCAGATATCATCAGCTCATCATTATTCTTTTCCACAGACTCGTTTTTTTCAGCCATTCTTCCCCTTGCGTTTGCTTCTAACAGTTCATCCTGTGCATCTGACTCATCTATATTTTCTTCTGCATCCTCTGTCTTCATTGCAACATTTTCCTCTGTTTCGTTCAAATTAACAATATTGCCGCTTTCATTTCTATCAGCATTTACATTTTTTATAACCGAAACAACACCAATAATAAGAGCTGCAATTATACCAAGTGAAATAATTGTAGATACTATCTTTACTGTATTCCTTCTATCTTTATCCATATTAACCTCCATTCCATGCATAATATGCATATTTTAATAAACAAGCCGTTCACCAGATGCATTTATAGTTTTATGCACTTATTGCTTGCGATGTTAATATGTTTTCCACTTATTCAGCTGCTTATTCACCTATTTTGAATATGTTTTACTTTTTGTTAATTTTAAATATGTTTTTCATTTATTGTAAACACATTCTCATTTTATTTATTTTAAATATATTCTCATGCTATTTATTGTAAATACATTTAAACTAGTTACACTTTTAAATTTTTATGTAGTTATATAATTCTCCTACTTTAAAAAAGGATGTAAACACATCTCAGTGTCCACACCCTTACTTCGTTATGAATTCTACTTGTTATCTTTATCGAGGAATCTCATTTTAGCTTCCGCTGATGCACGCTTTTCCATGCTTTCAACAGCTGCATTGGATTCTCCATACATAGAACCAAGATTGTTAGCAATCTTATTCTTACATCTTTCACAGAACCTGCCAGATCTTATTGTTGCTCCACATCTTTCACATCTGATACCTATAGGTGAATCCTCAGCTATCATAAGACGCT